>DATBJC010000020.1:0-107905 GCA_036556625.1 Gemmatimonadales bacterium | reverse complement strand
GCTGGATGGCCGAGCGCTCGGTGTGGAGCTTCATCAGGATCTGGCGGTTGTTGGTCACGTGCGGCGTGACCGTGAGGCGGATACCGGTCTCCTTGAACTGCACGTTGGCGCGGGCCGTACCGCTGGTGCCCGACGACGACGCATCGATGACCCGCACCGGGGTTTCCTCACCCACCAGGATGTCGGCCTGGCGGTTGTCGAGCGTCGAGATGACCGGCTCGGCCTGAATGTCGGCCAGCTCGGTGCGCTCGAGCGCGCTCAGGAACGTGGTCAGCGAGAAGCCGCCGATGCTGGTGGAGTAGATCAGGTCGAGCGCCGAGCCGGTGATGGTGGCGTCGGCGTTGCCGACCGCCGCGACGCTGTTGCCGCCCAGGTTGATGACGTTGACGTTCCGGTCGTACGCGCTGCCGTCGGCCGGGTTCCGCCGCTGCACCAGCTTGTTGAAGAACTGGTTCCGGTCGCCCAGGTCGTACTTGATGCCCAGCTCCTCGATGTCGGTCCGGTCCACGAAGATGATCTTGGCCTGGATCGAGAGCTGCGGGGTCCGGATGTCGAGACCGCGCACGAAGTCGGTGACGTTCATGACCCGGGTGCGGGTGTCGGTGATGATCAGGCTGTTGGAGCCGGTGTCGGCCACCACCCGGCCGCGGCCCTTGGTCAGGATGCTCTCGACCGTCTTCTCCAGCGAGCCGGCGTGGGCGTAGTTGATCCGGACGATACTGGTCTCCAGCGGCTCGAGCGAGTCGAGCGCCGAGAGCACGCCCGGGGCGTCCACCCGGATGATCCCGCCCGCCATCTCCTGGGCGGAGAGACCCTGGCTCGCCAGGACCGCCTGGAACGCCATCGGCCAGGGCTGGTTCTTCACCTCAGCGGTGACTTCACCCTTCACGTCCTTGCCGATGATGATGGTGCGGCCGCTGAAGGCGGCGAAGCCGGCGACCACGTCGGCGATGCTGGCGCGGTCCCAGGTGACGGTGATCCGGGGCTCTTCCATGCCGCGGCCGACCATCTGGGCGCGGGCCAGGGAAGGCTTGACCTCGGGCTGCTTGGCCGCAGTGGCGGGCTTGGCCGGCGCCTCATCGGCCACCAGCTGAGCATGGGCCTGCACCGAGGACCAGGCCTTGAAGCCCTTCTCGGCGCCGAAGGCGATCTTGATGGACTCGCCCTGGCGGGTGACCTCGTACTGCTTGGGGCCGTCGAGGTCGATCACCAGCCGGACCACGTCGGGCCGGAACTGGGAAAAGCGGAGGTTGAGCACGCCACCCCGCTTGACCCCGTCATACACCGCCGGAGCGGCGTCGCTCAGCCTGGCGCCCACCACGTCGAGCACCAGCCGATCGGGGGCAGCCAGGGTGAAGTCGCGCACGTCCACCGCGCCGCGAACGGCGATCACCACTTCCGCCTTGCCGGCGGAGGGCGCCAGGCTGACCGCCGTGACCTCCCCGGTGCCGGGGCCTTCGGCCCAGGCCGGGGCCGCCACCGCGAGACCCGCCGCGAGCAGCAGCCCCTGGGCGGTGGCGTTGAGGATCTTGCGATACAATCCGGTCATGGCGTCTCGACCTCCTGCTTCCGCAGTGAGAGAGTTTCCTGGCGTTCGTACCCGAAGTCGCGAATGGTGAACACGGCGTCGCGCGGCCTGATCTGCACCAGTCTCGCGCGTCCCAGCTGGTCACCGACCCGCATCTTGTGACGCTTGGTGGTGGCCTTCTCCCGCAGCACGACGATGCTGTTGTCGGTGTCGCGGAGATCCTGATACACCCCAACCAGATCCAGGTCG
The DNA here is from genome assembly GCA_036556625.1 of Gemmatimonadales bacterium. Taxonomy (GTDB): domain Bacteria; phylum Gemmatimonadota; class Gemmatimonadetes; order Gemmatimonadales; family GWC2-71-9; genus CAVVWJ01. The sequence goes on along the minus strand of DATBJC010000020.1, from coordinate 106,128 downwards.
GCGATCTCGGGTCCGGTCGACTTGCTGTTGAGCAGCGACGCGAACGGATCGCGGGTTCCGCCGACATACGCGAAGGTCTCGCGCATCACCTCGATCTCACGGGCCTTCCGGATCGAGTCCGCGATGGCGGCCTCGGCCAGCGTGAGAGTGTCCCGCCGGGCGAGGCTGTCGGCGCCGGGCATGGTGGCGGCCATGGTGCTGTTCGCTCCGGAATCGGCCGCCGGGGCGGCCGCGGAGCGGGCCGCCCGGAGACTGTCGTTGTGGGCCCGCAGCGCGGCCAGCTGCGCTTCGGCCGACTGCGCCTCCGCCGCGTCTCCGGAAGGCGAGCAGCCGGCCACGGCGGCGAGCAGGGCGAACCCTAGCAGAGCGTTACGAGCCACTGGCCTGTCCCTCCGGAGTGGAAGACTTGACGAACGTGCGGACCTGGAACTTGGCCTCCAGCAGCGAGCCGCTGGTGTCGCCCAGGGCCTTGGCGGAGGTCAGGTTGGCCTGATCGAGCACCAGGTCGTACGGCACGATGATGCGCTGGAGGCTCGCCACGTCGGCGAGGAACTGGCCGATCTGATCGTACCGGCCGATCACCGACATGTTGTACTTGTAGGTGTCGAACGGCGCCGGGCCGGCCTCGACCGGGAGCGGCACCACCTGCGACAGGGTCACGCCGCGGATCTTGCCCCGGCTGGAGATGTCGTCCAGCAGGTTGGGGACCTCATTCCGCTCGGGGACCAGCCGGCGCAGCAGCGCCAGACTTCCGCGGTAGGTCTCCAGCCGCTTGCGCAGATCTTCCACCGTGCCGCGGGCCAGCTCGCGCTTGGCGCTGTCGGTGGCGGCCTGGAGCTGCGCGATGGTGTCCTTGACGGCGGCCACGCGCTCCTCGCGCGCGACCAGTCCGGTCATGCCGACCGCATCGATGACAGTGCCGGTGTAGGCGACGTACCCGGTCAGGCCGGCGAGCATCATCACCAGCACCGGGGTGGCCTTCTGGGAAGAGAGTGCCATGGCGCCTACCTCACCGACTCGCTGAGGGGAACCGTCCGGATGTACGCCGAATCCGCTTGGCGATACGTGGCCCGGATGGTGAATGCGGTAACCGGACGCTCCTTCTCGACCACCGTCTGCGCCGAAACCGGGGTGACTTCCGTGATCCAGGGCGAGGCCTCCAGCTGGCGGAGGAACCGGGTGTACGCCTGGATGTCCACGGTGCGGCCGTTGACGTTGAAAACCGTGGGCGGCGAGACGAACGGCTGGTCCGCGGTGGAATCCTGCTGGGCCGCGGCCGGCTGGGCCGGGGTGGGCGCCACGGCCGGCGCCGCGAAGCCCATGTCCACCAGCCAGGTGTAGGCCGGCAGCGCCTTGGTCACCTCATCGAGCAGGTGGGGCCAGACGTAGCGGTCGCCGTCCACCGTGCGGATGACCCCGATCTGGGCCACCAGCGAGTCGCGGATGGTTTCCTGATGCCGCTTCTCGGCGAGGAACGCCTTGAACCGCTTGTGCTCGGAGCGGGTGGCCTCGAGCTGGGGCTCCAGCGCGTTCAGCTCCCGGGTGGTGCCGACCACCACGTAGCCGAGCCAGGCCGCCACGGCCACCCAGGCGCCGACGGAGGCCAGCAGGAGCGGGTCTTTGACTTTGCCACCAACGCCGCGCACGCTTTCCATCACGCCCTGGAAAGGCGACCGCGCCCGCTTGCGCTTGAGGTCCGGACGAAGATTGACAGTGATCATCGGGTGTCGGGTCCGTTGGTCAGGGTCACGCCGCGCTGCGAAGCGCGAGGCCGATCGGGAGCATCAGCAAGGGCGCCACTTCGTCCACCGGCAGGGTGTCGAACACGCCGTCGGCCACCTGGAGCTTCTCGATCGGGTTGGCCAGCTGCACCGGGATCCGAAGCCGGTCGGACAGCACCTTGTTGAGCCGCGGGATGCGGGCGCCGCCGCCGGTGGTGAAAATCCGGGAGATCCCGCCGGCCGAGCGGCTGGCCGACTGGAGGAACGCGGCCGCGCGCTCGATGCCCACGGCGAGCTCCTCGCCCCGGCCCTCGAGCAGCGGATCGAGCGCATCGCTCGAGGTGGTGCCCCGGAGCAGGGCGTCGGCCTCGTCGGCCGAGAGCCCGCGCTCGCGCTGGAGGTCTTCCTTGAACCGCCGGGTGCCGATCGGGATGTCGCGGGTGAGCACCGGCACGCCGTCGTCCAGGATGTTGATGTTGGTGGTCTCGTGGCCGATGTTGACCAGCCCGACCACGCCGACCATGGCCTCGGGGTAGTTGATCTCGAAGGCGTTGTGGAGCGCGAAGGCGTCCACGTCGATGACGCTGGCGTCGAGCCCGACGTCGGACAGCAGAGAGACCTTGTGCTCCACCAGCTCGCGCTTGGCGGCGACCAGGAGCACGGTCATCTGGAGCCCTTCGCCCTCGGGATCGAGGATCTGGAAGTCGAGCTCGACGTTGTCCATGTCGAACGGCACGTGCTGCTCCGCCTCCCAGCGGATCACCTCACGGGCCTCGGCCTCCTTCATCCGATCCATGCTGATCTTCTTGATGATCACGTCGCGGCCGCCCACGGCGGTGACGACCTTCTTCGCCTTGACGCCGGCGGACGACATCAGATTCTTGATCGCCTCGGCCACGATGCCGGGGTCCATGACTTCGCCCTCGACGATGGCGTCGTTCACCACCGAGGTGAACGCCACCTTGGTCAGGACCGGCCCACCAGAGGCGTGAGAAATGGCGACGAGCTTGATCAGGCCGCTCCCGATGTCGAGACCGACCGTCGTCGCGTTGCGCCCGAAGAGTCCCATACGTGTCCGCTGGTTAAAGGCCAGAAGCCGAGGCGTGAGTGTAGTTCCGCGCAGTTGAGGGCAACCGATGTGCCAACAAATTGCAGTCCGCTAAGCACATGGGAGATGGAGGGTTAGTCCGGGGTGAAGAGGGCCGCTGCAACCGCTGTAATGCTCCCCATCTTCTCTTTCGCAAGCTGTCTCTCGGGATGCAGTAGTGGGCGGCGCGGGTGCAATTCCTGTCGGGACTGGCCCGCCGGACGGGCCGGGTTCGTCATCTCGCCTCCCACGCCCGGTGCGCCAGCGGAGTCACCGCGCCCGCCGCCGCGCTATCCGCCGGCCGGACCACGATGCCGACCTCCCGACGCGCCAGGGTGCCTCCTGCCGCATCGCTCCGCACTCCCTCCGCTCGTACCAGGAACAGCTCGCCGTTGAGCCGACGGACCGTGGCCTGGTATGAAGCGCCGGCGGGAAGCGGAACCCTGGGCAGCACGGCGCTGTCTCCCGCGACCAGCAGATCCAGCCCATGCGTACTCCAATCGCCGATCACCAGCGCCGCTCCCGCATCGGCGGCGGCCGCGGCCTGTACCGCGTATGCCGCGCTCCGGCCGATGCGCTGCGCCAGCACTGCGCCGGCGAACCCGCAGGCCACCAGCGCCGCGATCGCCACCAGCGCCATCACGGCCAGCGGTAGCGCCATGCCGCGCTCCATCCGCCTCATGGCCTGAGCCCATTCCGCAGCGCGACCCGGGTGGCGAGCGCGAAGCTGTCTACCTGCGCCCGAGCCGGGTTGCGGCGGTGGATGGGCTGATCGGTGACGCCCAGCAGCTCGATCTCGACCGCGCGCACGGCGGCGGGATTCGAGGTTGGGTTGCCGGCGGCGTCGCGATACAGGAGCGTGAGCCCCCGGACGCCCACCACGCTGTCGGCGAGGGGACCGGCCACCGGCTGAATCACCTCGCCGGCACTCACCGACCGCATGCCGAACCAGGCCTTGCCGCCCGAGCGGTAGTACCGCATCTCCATCACCTCGGCGAGCCGAGCCGGAGCTCCCGGGCTGATGCGCCCGAGCGCCACCGGATTCAGGGGCAGAGGCAGCGCAACGCGGATCGCGATGCCCGCTCTTCCGCCGGGGCAACCGGCACCTGCGCCGGCCACGACACCGAGATGGAGCCACGCGTCATCGGCACCGGCCGCGGGATCGCCCTCGGCGTACACCAGGAGCGAATCGCCGGCCCGGGGAGCGCGGGGCGACTGCCAGGACGATGCCTCCAGCACGATGTCGGCCGGAGCTCCCGGCGCAACGGCGCACACGTGGCCCCCACCACGAGCCGCCAGGTAGGTGACCGACCCCGGCGCAATCGCGAGGAGATCGCTCCGGACCTCGGCGGGATAGCCCAGCGCGGCCGAAGCCGCGGGAGTGATCTCGTCGTGACCCAGAGGACCGAGCTCTCCGGCGAGCACCAGCGCCGCCACCCGGACATTGTCCTGCAACGCGGCCAGCTCCGCGTGGCTCCGCAGGATCCGCTGTCCATGGACCAGCTGGCGATGCACCACCCCGGCCACCAGGAGCGCGAGCGTGAGAGCCACGACGAGCTCCACCAGGGTGAATCCACGGCGGCGGCTCATGCGGGCTCGCAGAGCACGGCGGTCACAGCCGTATCGGTGACCACTCCGGCCGGAGTGCGATAGCTGACCACGAGCTGCACCCGCCTTGCCGGGCCGGCCTCGTCCAACAGCTGCCAGCGCTCAACGATGCCGCTCTCCGAGGCATTGTCGCTGCGCCACTGGGGACCAGTGCACGGCGGGCTGGTGGAGTGCGCGACGCGGCGGAGCTCATCCAGGCGGCCGGCGGCCACTTCGGCGGCGATGGTGGCGCGGCCTCCCCGGCCGACCATCCGGCTCATTGCGGCGAAGCTGCCGGCCAGGGCCAGGACTCCCACCGTCAGGACCATGACGGCGACCAGCACTTCGACGACGGTGACTCCGTGGCTGCCTGGGCGCATCCCCTCGCTCCCCGGTGTGAGCGGAGGAGTCTACGATGCCAAGCTGGTGGTCAGGGTACCGTTATTCGTCGCGGCGAACTCGTTTCGGGCGAGCTGTCACACGGATCTGTCATCCCGAGCGAAGCGAGGGATCTCGCCGGCCGTGGCTCGATGACGGCGGGCAAGATCCCTCGGTCGCTTCGCTCTCTCGGATGACATCGGGTGCTGCGTTGCTTGAGATGAAGTACGGGCACAGGCTCGCGCCTGCCGCACTTCCCTCCCTAATGGTGTACCGGCAGCCGCCTCATCTTGTAGAACAGCGTCCGCAGGCTGATGCCCAGCAGCGACGCCGCCTGGCGGCGATTGCCGCCCGAGGCTTCCAGGGCGCGCAGGATCGCCTGGCGCTCGACCGCCTCGACCTGCGACTTGAGGTCGAGGCTGGTATGGGACCCGCCGTTGCCCGCGTAGCCATTTCCATTGGCGGCGCCGTTGATGCCGGCGAAATCCTTCACGTCGAGCGGCCCCTGGCCGGCGAGCGCGGCTGCCCGGTCCACCGCGCTCCGCAGCTCGCGGACGTTGCCGGGCCAGGAGTAGTGGCTGAGGGCCGCCAGCGCGTTGGGCGTGACGCTCACCGGATGCCCCAGGCGGCGCGCCGCCTGGCCGGCAAAGTGGGCCAGCAGGGCCGGGATGTCCTCGGGACGCTCGCGCAGCGGCGGCAGATGAATACGCACCGCGCTGACCTGGGGCAGCTCGAGCAGGCCGGACGAGGCCGCGATGACGCGCACGTCCACCGGCCGCGCCTCGCGCCCGCCAGTCCGCGTGACCTTGCCCTCTTCGAGGACCCGCACCAGCCTTGCCTGGAGCTCGGCGGAAAGGGCGCCGACCTCGTCGAGGAACAGTGTGCCCTGGTGCGCCAGCTCGAAGACGCCGATGTGGTCCGCGCTGCCGGAGGACCCCCCGACGCGCCCGAAGAGCTCGGACTCGAGCAGCTGCGCGGGTACGGTGGCGCAGTTGACCGCAGTGAAGCTCCGCTCACTGCGTGGGCTCATCCGGTGGATGGCGCGGGCGAGGAGCTCCTTGCCGGTTCCGGTCTCACCGGTGATGAGCACCGCCGTGCTGTGCCGGGCCACCCGGCTCGCGGTGTCCATGATGTCGCGCATGACCTGGCTCTCGCAGACCACCAGGTCGTTCACCGTGCCGGCGCCCACGCTGGAGCGCAGGGACTCGACCTCGCGGACCAGCCGCGCGTGCTCTTCCGCCTTGCGGATGGCGAAGGCCACCTCTTCGGTGCGGAACGGCTTCTGGACCCAGTCATAGGCGCCCTCGCGCATGGCAGCGATCGCTCCCTCCTCGCCACCCGACGCGCTGAGCATGATCAGGAGCGCGGAGCCGCCCTCGGCCCGATAGCGCCGCAGGAAGGTGACCCCGTCCATCCGGGGCAGCCGGACGTTGCAGAGGATGAGGTCGAACGAGCCGGAGCCCGCGCGGTGCAATGCCCGCTCGGGGTCGCTCTCGATGGTGACCTGGTGGCCCGAATCCTCGAGCCCCTGGCCGAGCGACCGGCGGATGTCGGCGTCGTCGTCAACGATGAGCAAGTGCATCGGTCTCACCCAGGAATGACAGGAAGACTCCACTACCGCGCTCTACCCGGAAACTCGCGGACTGCATCGCGCTGCCCGGCTCCGGAACGGGACTTCGCCGCCGCGAGAGCGGCGCGGGCGGCGGGTTTCGGCGCCCGGGCACGAATCAGCGCGGCGATGTAACGCAAAGGATGGACCGAACCGCCGCGTCAGGTGCAGGCGACTGCAGCGTCGACCTTGGCCGGCGGGACCGGCGGGGTCGTACCGTAGAAGATCGCGCAGGTCATCGCGGTGAGTCCCGGCGCCGTGGCGGTGGCGGACCAGCCCGCGGCATCGGCGTTCACCACGGTGATGGTGATGCCCTGCGACGGCGTGTACTGGAAGTTCGGCAGGTCCGGAATCGCGCCGCCGTAATACTTCTGGTTGTTGTTCCAGTACGTCTCCTGGACCGTCGCCAGGTTGCGCAGGTCGGAGCGCATCGCGGAGACGTATGCCTTCTCCTTCGTGTTGGCGAACTTGGGAATCGCGATGGCCGCGAGAATCCCGATGATCACCACCACGATCAGCAACTCGATCAGAGTGAAGCCCCGCTTCTTCGAGCGCATACTCCGCCTCCGCGGCGAGCTGCCGGCGGCGAGCCGGCGGCCCTGTACGTGTCGTTGCAGGTTCTCAAGAGAATGGGCGGCAGTTGCCCGCCGCCCACCCCCGTATCATCACTGCTGGAGCTACCGGGCGATCAGTAGCAGCCCGGGGCGCCTTCGGTCTTGAGCGACGCATCCGGCGGGGCGCCGGTGCCAACCCAGATACCGCAGTTGTCGCTGGCCGCGCTCTTCACGGCCGGGTTGGTCACGGTCGCAGCCCAACCAGCCGCGCTGCCGTAGGCGATCACCACCGCGTTGCCGGACGACGGGCTGAAGGCCACCGTACCCGCGCCAGCGGTGCCGTTGATCTGCGCCGCACCGTGCTTGCCGGCGTAGTCCTGGTTGTCGGAGAAGAAGCTCTCCTGAGCGGTCACCAGGTTACGCAGGTCGGACTTCATCGAAGCCACGACCGCCTTCTCCTTCGTGTTGGCGAACTTCGGGATCGCGATGGCGGCCAGGATGCCGATGATCACGACCACGATCAACAGCTCGATCAGGGTAAAGCCCTTACGGTTCTTCATACTTCCTCCGAGAGAGTGAGCGGCGACGTGGCCGAGCCGACACCGGGACGTTGGTCGGACTGGCAGGGGGTAAGGCAACACATATGCCGTCCCCAGGCCTCGCTACATAAGGCGCACAACATGAACGGCTTAGAGGTGAGCTCCACGGCGCGGTGCAAATCCGGGTAGCTGGAGCGGACCGGGATTTTGCAAGTCGGCTCAACCAAGCTCTCCGAATAGATCGAGGTTGTGCCGGGTCCTTGGGACCCGCAGTCCACGAGATGGTCCGCATCCTCGCGACCCCACCACTGCAATCGTGTGCATGCTTCTTGCCCTCAGGCGAGGAGATTGTTTCCCGCTGGGCTCATCTCCGCCGCGTTCGGGCGATCCGCAGGGAGGTCGTGCATGACACGGGTGCTCTATCTGTTGTTCATCCTGTCCGGCGCCGCCGGCTTGATCTACGAGTCCATCTGGACGCGATACCTGGGCCTATTCGTCGGGCATGACGCGTACGCCCAGATCATCGTCCTGGTCATCTTCCTCGGCGGCATGTCGGCGGGCGCGACGGTGGTGAGCCGGTTCTCGGACCGCCTGCGGGATCCGCTGCGCGGTTACGCGCTGGTAGAGCTGGCGGTGGGGCTCATCGGCATGATCTTCCACGAGGCCTTCAACGGGGTGACCGGCTTCGCCTACAGCTCGGTGTATCCCATGCTGGCCGGCACACCGATGCTGGGCGTCGCCAAGTGGAGCATCGCGAGCGCGCTCATCCTGCCCCAGTCGATCCTGCTGGGGGCGACGTTCCCGCTGATGAGCGCCGGCGTGCTGCGGATCCGCCGAGGCCGTCAGGGGCATACGCTCGCCCTGCTCTACTTCGCCAACAGCCTGGGCGCCGCGGCGGGCGTCCTGGTGTCGGGCTTCTACCTGGTGAGCCTGGCGGGTCTGCCGGGAACGTTGCTGGTGGCCGCCATGATCAACCTGGTCGTCGCCCTCATCACCTTCGGGGTCGTGATGAGCGTACGGAAATCCGGCCCCGCCGACGCGGCCACTCCGGCCGTCAGCACCGGCTCGGCGCCGGACTATCCCGGCCGGCTCGCCGCGCAGCAGCTCGGACCGCTGCTCCTCTTCACCAGCTTCGGGACGGCGGTGGCCTCGTTCATTTACGAGATCGACTGGATCCGGATGCTGTCGCTGGTCCTGGGCAGCGCCACCCACTCATTCGAACTCATGCTCTCGGCCTTCATTCTCGGCCTGGCGCTGGGCGCTCTGTGGATCCGGGGAAGAGTCGATCGGCTGCGCAATCCGATCCGCACGCTGGGCCTGGTGCAGTGGACCATGGGCCTCATGGCCCTGGCCACGCTTCCCTTCTATGTGGCCTCGTTCGACTGGATCGCCAAGCTGATGACCACCTTCGCCAAGACCGATCTTGGCTACGGCGGTTTCACCGCGGCGCGCTACGCCCTGTGCCTGGTGATCATGCTCCCGGCGACCTTCTGCGCGGGGATGACGCTTCCGATCATCACCCGGACCCTGATCCGCTCCGGCGCGGGCGAGCGCGCCATCGGGAGGGTGTACGCGTGGAACACGCTGGGGTCGATCGTGGGCGTGGCCGTGGCCGGAATGGTGCTCCTGCCGATGGTGGGAGTGAAGACCATGCTGGTGATCGGTGGCGCCCTCGATATGGTCATCGGAGTGGTCCTGGTGTTCCGCTCCACCGACCGCCGGATGGGAGCCGGCTGGCTGACCGCCCTGTCGCCGCGAGCCCTCGCGGTCGGGCTGGCGGTGGCCACTGTTGCGGTGAGTGTCGTGGTGAGCGGCGGAGTGGAGCTGGAGAAGCGGCTCCTCATCAGCGGCGTCTACCGGCATGGGAAGGTGACGGAGTCCAACCGCTGGGACGTGCTGTTCTATCGCGACGGCCGTACCGCCACCGTCTCGGGGATCCGGGTACAGTCCAGCGGCCAGCTCTCGCTCGCCACCAACGGCAAACCCGACGCCTCGCTGAGCACGGCCTGGTTCAAGCCGTGCGACTCGAGTGCGGCGAAGGTCGCCCTGACCGGCGACGCCGCGACCCAGGCCCTCACGCCGCTGGTGACCCTGGCTCACAACCCGCGGGCCCGATCCGCCGCGATAGTCGGCTATGGCTCCGGCATGACGACCCACGTGATGCTGGGGAACCCGGCGATCAAGGAGGTCGTCACCATCGAGATCGAGCCCCAGATGATCGAGGGTGCCCGGGTGTTCTATCCGGCCAATCGCCGGGCTACGGAGGACCCGAGGTCTCGTCTCGTGATCGACGATGCCAAGTCGTACTTCGCCTCCGAGCACCGCCGCTTCGATCTCATCCTGTCGGAGCCTTCGAATCCCTGGGTCAGCGGCGTCTCCGGCCTTTTCACCACGGAGTTCTACGCCAGGGTGGGCGAATATCTGACCGACGACGGCGTCTTCGGCCAGTGGATGCAGACCTATGAGTTGAGCGATGGGCTGGTGCTCAGTGTGCTGGCAGCGATCGAGCAGAACTTCCGGTCCTACGAGGTGTACATCACCTCGGCCGGCGACCTGCTGATCGTTGCGTCGAAGCGCGCGCAGCTGCCCCGCCCCGATTGGTCGGTGGTGAATCTGCCCGGGGTACAGGCCGACCTCTGCCACTTCCATCCGCTCACGCCGGCGGCGCTCGACGGATTGCGACTGGTGGGGCGCCGGGAACTGGCGCCGCTGCTGGCCACGTTCGGCCAGCCCAACTCGGACTACTATCCCGTGCTGGATCTGGGGGCCGAGCAGCGTCGGTATCTCCGGGAATCGGCCCGCGGCTTCTGGGCGATGTCATCCGACTGGTACAATCTGCTGGCATCGATCTCCGGACAGCGGAACCACGGATCCGGCGACACCCTGATCACGCTTCCCGAATCGCCCCGGATCAGGAGCAGCGCGCTCTCCGCCCAGGTGCGCCGGTGGCAGACGGCGCCGAAGGGCCGGGTCGCGAGCAACCCCGATATGGAACAGGCTGCCTACGTCACCGAACAGTGGCGCGCCTGGCTGGAGAAAGGCCAGCCACCCAGCAGCTGGCAGCTCTGGCTCAATCAGATGGAGCTGGTCGCCCGGATCTTCCACGCGGGGCGGGCCGGGATGGCGGATGAGGAGTTCTTCGCCGCGGCGAGCCGGTACGCCGAGCGGTTCCAGGCTCCCGGGCCGGTCAAGGACGTGGTCGCCTTCCGCCACGCCCTGGCGTCCTGGAACTTCTCGGCCGCCGCCGCCGCGGCAGACCGGCTGGCTCCGGTGGTGTTGCGGGAAAAGCGGTGGATCACTGCCGACGAGCTTCGCGATGGCGCCGTGATGGCCAAGCTGCACACCGGCGATGCCAAGGGAGCCAGGGCGGCGCTGGATGCGCTGCGCCAGTACTCCACCAGATCGCCGGACGATCTCCGGTCGCGGATGTTGGAGGCGTTCGTGCAGACGGCTGAGGGGCGGGTGACCGAAGCGGTAAGGCGGTAAGGCGGTAGAGCGGCACCAAAGGCGCCTGACCGCCTGACCGCTGACCGTCTGACCCTGACCGTCTGACGGCCTGACCGTCTGACGGCCTGACCGCCCGACCGCCTTCCTCTACGCTTTCACCTCCACCTGCTCCTCGTACCGGCTCAGCTTGCGATACAGGGTCGAAGGGTCGATGCCCAGTACCTCGGCGGCGCGGGTCTTGTTGCCGCCCTCCGCCTGGAGCACCCACATGATGTAGGCGCGCTCGATCACCTCCAGCGTCGGGTTGCGGTAGGACCGCTCCGTGACCAGCGGCTCCTTGCGTCGCCTGGTGATCCGTTCCGGCAGCGCGCCGGCCTCGATCAGGCTACCCCGGCTCAGTACGACGGCGTGCTCCAGGGCGTTCTCCAGCTCCCGGACGTTGCCGGGCCACTCGTACACCATCACCGCGTCCATCGCCTCGGACGAGAGCGCCTTGGCTTCGGTGCCGGTCTCCTGGCCCAGCGTCTGGAGAAACGCCTCCAGCAGGAGCAGCAGGTCATCCCGGCGCTCCCGCAGAGGCGGGAGGTTGAGCGCGATGACGTTGAGCCGGTAGAACAAGTCCGAGCGGAAGTTCCCCCGGCGGATCTCCTCCTCCAGGTCCCGATTGGTGGCGGCGATGATGCGCACGTCCACCGGGATGGGCTCGGTGGCGCCGACCGGGATCGCCTCCCGCTCCTGCAGGACGCGGAGCAGTTTGACCTGGAGCGACGCCGGCATCTCGCCCACCTCGTCGAGGAAGAAGCTTCCCCCCCGCGCCGCGGCGAACAGCCCCTGCTTGTCGCGCACCGCGCCGGTGAACGATCCCTTCACGTGCCCGAACAGCTCGCTCTCCAGCAGGTTCTCCGGCAGGGCGCCGCAGTTGATGGAGAGGAAGGGCCCGTCGGCCCGGCTGGAGAGGTTGTGGATGTAGCGGGCGACGACCTCCTTGCCGGTGCCGCTCTCCCCCTGGATCAGCACGGTGGATTCGGTGGGGGCCACGTGCTCGGCCAGCTTCAGCAGCTCGAGGAACCGCTTGGACTTGCCGATCGGCCGCGCCACGGTGGCCTTGTCGCGGCGGCGAATCTCCTGCTTGAGCTGCTTGTTCTCCACCCGCACGGCGCGGTACTCGCAGGCCCGGCGGAGAATGGCGATCAGCTCGTCGTTGGAGAACGGCTTCTGGATGTAGTAGAAGGCGCCCGAGTTGACCGCGCTGATGGCGCTCTGGAGCGAGGCCTGGGCGGTCATCAGGATCACCGGCGTCATCGGGTCCTGCTCCCGGGCGGCGTTCAGGATGTCGAGTCCGGAGACCTGGGGCATTCGCACGTCGGACAGAATCAGGTCGTGGACCCCGGACCGGATCTGCTCCAGCCCCGCCTTGCCTCCCTGCGCCGTCGTGACCTCGAATCCTTCGTTCCGAAGCAGGATCCTGAGAGTGTCCAGGATGCCCGACTCGTCGTCGACCACCAGGACCGAGGGCTTCTGACTCATGCGGCGTCCTCCGCCAGCATCTTGGCGGGCAGAAAGATGGTGAAGATGGTGCCGGTGCCGGCCCCGGATTCTACCAGGACCAGTCCCCGGTGCGCCTCGACGGCACGTTGGACGATCGCCAGGCCCAACCCGCTGCCCCCGGGTCGGCCGGAGACGAAGGGCTCGAAGAGCCGGTCCCGGATCTCGCCCGGGATGCCAGGGCCGGTGTCGCGCACCTGGAGCCGGACGGCGTGCTCCAGGTTGGTGCCGTGGGGGATCTCCGTGGCGGACACCGCCGCCACGCTCACGATGATCCTGATCGGCCCGCGGGCCGCCTGCACCGCATTGAGCACCAGGTTGGCGATGACCCGGTGCAGCAGGTCCTCATCGCCTTCCATCGTGGTCCGGCCGCCCTCGATCACGATCTCCGCGTCGGGCCGGCAGTCGGGGTGAGCCCGGATGAGCCGGACCACGGCGGTGATCACCGAGTGGAGATCGATCGGCACGAACTGGGTGGCTCGGACCCGGGCGAAGTCGAGGAACTCGCTCAGCAGCCGGCTCAGCCGGTCGCTCTCCCGAACGATGAGCCCGGCGAGGAACCGCTCGTCCTCGTCGGCATGGCGGGAGCGAGCCAGCTGTTCCACCGAGCTGCGGATGGAGGCGAGCGGGTTCCGGATTTCATGCGCCAGCGAAGCGCTCAACGCCGCCACCGACTCCAGCCGCTCGGCACGGGCGTGCAGCTCCTGCACTTCCTTGAGGTCGGAGATGTCGGTGAAGATGGCCGTGACCGACGGCGCCTCCTGGGTCTCCTGACGGAATGTGGTGGTACTGAGCCCAATGGGGAAAGTGCGCCCCCCCTGATGGGAGACCATCCCCTCGCCCCGGCTGATCTTACGCCCACTCCGGATCCCGGCCACCACGGCCGCCCAGAGCTCGGAAGAGCGGACCTTGAGCTGGTCCAGCACCGGCAGGGCCATCAGCGCCTCGCCCTCGAGATCGAGCAGCCGCTCGGCCGTGGGATTGATGAACGCCAGCCTGCCGAGGCCGTCCACCGTGAGAACACCGGAGCGGATGTTCCGCAGGATATCATCCGCCTCCAGCCGGACCCGCTGCAGCTCGGTGGCGAGGGTCTCCTGCTCCATGCCTGCCTCGCGGAGCCGGTGCCCCAGCACCGCGACGATAGCGAACACCAGGTTGAAGACGATCATCTGGGCCCAGAAGGCCGCATCGGGCGACTCCGAGCGGGTCAGGAGCGTGTCGCCCAGGAAGAGCGCCGAGGCGACGATGGCGGTGGCGGCCCCGGTGGCCGGAGGCATCAGGAGCGCGTAGGCCGCGACCACCAGCACGTACAGGGCGGGAAAGGCCGACTGGGGCTGTCCCGCGAAATGCACTACCGTCGTCACCACGCCCAGGTCCACCAAGGCCTGGAAGAGCAGGAAGGTCTGTCCCGGCCGACGGCGGCGCAGGTGGACGATGTAAAAACCATAGGCGGTGAAGGTCAGGGCGATCACCACCGCGATGGTCACCAGATAGGATTCCTGGGGCCGCTCGGTCCACACCAGGCCGGCCCCCATCAGGATGCCGACCGCCAGGATCAGCCGTCCGATGAACAGCCAGGACAACAGCGTGCGCTGGTCGGGGAGCGAGCTGCGGCCGGCTCGCTGGTCGGGTGACATCGTACCTCGGACGGGTCAGGCTGGACTTGGGGGAATCAGCCGAAGATAGAAAGAGGGGCGTATCATTACAATCCATGGCACAATCCACGGCCTGGTTCGTTTACGTCGCCCGCTGCGGCGACGGCAGCTTCTATACCGGGGTCACCACCGACCCGTCCGCCCGGGAAAAGGCCCACAACGCCGGCCGGGGAGCGGCCTACACCCGAGCCCGCCGACCGGTCACGCTGGTCCATCTGGAGCCGGCTGCCAACCGCGGTGCGGCGCTGCGACGGGAGCTGGCCATCAAGCGGCTCACTCGGGAGGAGAAGGAGATCATCGTGGCGGGTGAGACGGCCGCCACGGGGTTCAGAGGATTTCGGCCTGAGGCACTCCGCTTTCTCCGGCGGCTGGGCCGGAACAACCGCCGGGAATGGTTCGAGCGAAACCGGTCGGTCTACCAGAACGAGATCCGGGATCCGATACGGGCACTGGTGGAAGAGATGGATGTCCGGCTGGCGCGGCTGGCGCCCGAGCTGACCGGCCATCCCCGCCATTCGGTCTTCCGCATCTACCGCGACGTCCGTTTCTCGGCCGACAAGTCCCCCTACAAGACCAACGCCGCCTGTCAGTTCTACCATCACGACGCGGGGCGAGGTGCGGGACAGGACGCCACCGGGGCCGGAGCCGGGCTCTACTTCCAGCTGGCCGACGGGGAATGCTTCGTGGCCGGCGGCATGTGGATGCCGGCACGTCCCGCCCTGGAGAAGATCAGAGACCGCCTGGCGGAAGAGCCCGAGGCGCTGGAGCGGCTGCTGCACGCGCCCGCTTTCCGACGGAGGTTCGGGCGGCTGGACCAGGAGGAGGTGCTCAAGCGGATGCCCCGGGGCTATCGCGACGATCACCCGGCGGCGCAGTGGCTGCGCTACCGATCATTCACCGCGACCCGCATGATGACGGAGCGCGAGGTCCAGAGCCCCCGCCTTCCCGCGCTGCTGGCTCGCGACTTCGCGGCGCTGGTGCCGCTGGTGCGCTGGCTGAACCGGGCGCTCGGGTATAAGGAATGGGAGCGCCGGTACTGAAGGGTTGATGCGGATCAGCGGGTGGTACCGACTGGTCCGTCGACTACATCTTCGGAAACCCCGATCTCGAAGCAACAGCGCGGACGCTCCCCCCGCTCACAGCACTCTCGAACCGGCGCGTCGATCAGCTCGGCCAGCAGACTTTCGATCGCCCGGCACACCTCCGGCCGGCCGTGCACGGCAGCGGCGAGCAGACAGCCGTGGCCCCGAATGATCAGGCCGCCATCGAGCCGTTCTACCGTGTTGAGTGCGCCCAGATCCTCCATCAGGGCGGACGCGGCTTCCACTCGCCGGGCCAGATCCCCCCGAACACGAGGCCACTCCCGTGCGAAGCGGCGACCCACCAGGCGCATGATCTGATCGAGCTCGGAGGCCGGCACTCTCTCCCGGAGCACTCTCAGCAGATGCGCGACGAAGGGGATATAGGCCTTGGAGAAGATCGCCTCGGCTTCGGGCACGATCTCGTAGACGACCGCGGGCCGGCTGACGCCCCGCTGCCGCCCACCCTCGCGCACCAGACCCTCCCGCTGGAGCGCGGCCAGGTGACCGCGCACCGCATTGTGGGTGAGCCCCAGGTGAGCGGAAATCTGACCCGCGGTCAGACTGGATCGCCGGAGGAGGGCGACGACTCTCTCCCGGGTGCTCTCCAGTCGGTGGGGATGGCGGGGTGGCGCCGGCATTTGGTGATCCAGGCTACGGAACGCCTCAATCTATTCGCCGCATAGTTAGTACAGAAAATGATTAAGTATCTTCACTAACTGAGAATCACCGGAGTTCCTGCAGGTAAGCTGCTGATTGACAAGCGTTTCAGTCCACCAGGAGGTGGGAGCGGCTCGCCTCCAGGAAGAAGGATGGGCGACGATGGCGATGGTTTCTCGATTCCTGTTTGCTGCGCTCGTGGTCCTGACCGCCTGCAGCGACGACGATGAAGGCCCCACGGGGCCATCCCCCGATGAGTTGGCCGAAGGTCAGGAGATCTTCCGATTCGACACGTTCGGCAACGAGTCCTTCTGGACGGATACCCTCCGGCTGCACGAGGTGATCCAGACCGCCGTGAGTCCACTGACGGCGCTGAGCGTCGGCCTCAAGGTGGATGCGGATGCCGTCCCCGCGGGAACGCTGGAGAGCGCCGACCTGAACGACCCGGCAACCACCGTAGCGCTCCTGAAACTGAACGCCGTGGTCGGTCTCCAAGGCACCGTCGAGTCGATTGGTGGAACCGACACTCTGACTCGAGTCGGGATCACCTGCGCGATCTGTCACTCCACGGTGAACAACTCGGTCCAGGCGGGGATCGGGCAGCGGCTCGACGGCTGGCCGAACCGCGATCTGGACCCGGGCGCGATCATCGCCCTCTCGCCGACGGTCACCCCTGAGCAAGCGGCGGTCTATAATTCCTGGGGCCCGGGCATGTACGACGCGCGCTTCAACTTTGACGGGCAAAACGACCCCGCCGTGATTCCCCCCGCCTACGGACTCGCCGGAGTGAACAGCGTCACCTTCACCGGCGACGGCGACCGGCCCGCATACTGGAACCGCTACGTTGCGGTGACC
Organism: Gemmatimonadales bacterium; assembly: GCA_036556625.1. Lineage (GTDB taxonomy): Bacteria > Gemmatimonadota > Gemmatimonadetes > Gemmatimonadales > GWC2-71-9 > CAVVWJ01. The sequence goes on along the minus strand of DATBJC010000020.1, from coordinate 89,412 downwards.
CAGATGCACGGCCACGGATCGTTCTCCGAGCCTCGGCTGGGAATCAGTGTCGACAACACCGAGGGCACCGGCGACCTGGTCGAAGCCAAGCTGCCGGCCCTGGAGGCTTATCAGCTGAGCCTCGCCGCGCCGGCACCGCCCGCGGGCAGCTTCGATGCCGCAGCCGCCGAGCGCGGCAGAGGGGTGTTCGAGGGCGATGGCCAGTGCGCCAGCTGCCATTCGGGAGACGCATTCACCGACGCGAACACGCAGCTGCACGACCCGTCGGAGGTACCGACCGATCCGACTCACGCCGAGCGGAGCGCGACCGGCCAGTATCGGACCACGCCGCTCCGAGGCGTGTGGCAGCATCCACCGTACTTTCACGATGGCAGTGCGGCGACCCTCGCCGACGTGGTGGAGCGCTACGACGCCGCCCAGGAGCTGGGACTGACGCCCGAGCAGAAGGCCGATCTGGTCGAGTATCTGAAATCGCTCTGAAGGGTGAGCGCCGTCGAAGCCGAGTCCATCAAGGGCGGTTCCGCATCGCCGCAACCGCCAGCGTGGCGACGAGCGCGGCGGTGACGCCTGCCGCCAGCCTCGGGCGGAGCGCGAGCGCCGTGTAGAGGCTGGTCCCATGGACCCGCCCGTTCCAATTCCTTCCCCGCTCGCCCCCGTCGTGCGCCACAGGGTCATAGAGGTTGTCGGGTCGATCCGGGGAGACGACCAGGCGGGTCTTCTGGGCGTCGAAAGTGCTTCGCTCCATGTAGCGGTCGGTCAGCCGCGGGGCCACCATGCCGGCGAGACTCAGCACCTTCCCCATGCCGCTCACCACCAGATCGCGGACCGGCCGCTCGGCGCACTCGAGAATCGCCCGCGCCACCAGCTCCGGGGCGTAGACCGGCGGCACCGGCTGCGGCTCGACACCGAGCAGGGTCCGCGCCTTGTCGAACAGCGGCGTGTCGATGCTGCCCGGCTTGAGCAAGGTGACCGAGACCGGAGCGCCTTCTTCTTCCAGCTCCATCCGAAGCGAGTCGGTAAAGGCCTTGAGGGCATGCTTGGCGGCGGAGTAGTTGCCCTGCAGCGGAATGGCCCGGTCGGCGAGTGCGCTCGCCACGTTGATCAGTGCGCCGCCCTGACGCCGGAGATGAGGCAGCGCGGCGCGGGCGCCGTAGACCTGCCCCCAGTAGTTGACCTCGAACTGCCGCCGCAGGTCGGCGATCGGCACCGCGGTGAGCCGCCCGTACACCGCGACCGCCGCGTTGTTCACCCAGGTATCGATCCGTCCGAACTCCTGGATAGCCGTCTCGGCGATGCGCTCGACATCCTCCGGCACGGCAACGTCGGCGACGGCGTACGTCGCCCGGCCGCCTGCGCTCCGGATCCCGTCCACCGCGCGGCGAAGATCGCTCTCGTTGCGGGCCGCCAAGACGACCCGCGCGCCACGCGAAGCGGCCGTCTTCGCGGTCATCAGGCCGATGCCGCTGGAGGCTCCGGTGATCACGATGACCTGATCCTGCACCCGCTTCAGCTGGGCACCCATAGTGCCTCCACTCGGTCGGTCCGGCCTGCTCAATGATGCAGCAGGCGATCCAGCAGCGCCGAGAACCGGTCTTTCACCCCCACAGCGAGCGACTCCGGCGGCGGCTGTTTCACTACGTGCAAGGTTCCCCGCTTCTGGAGCACCTCCACATGCGATCGTCCCCCGCGGTCGCGGCGGAAGCGCAGGGTGACGGTCGCGCCTCCGATCCGGAGCCGCTCGAGGGTGACCTCCGGCAACCAGTGTGGCAGGACCGGATCCACCAGGAGCAGGTCCAGCGCCGCCACGGGCTGAAGTCCCAGCAGGCTGTGCATCAGCAGAGGGATCGCGCTCTGATTCCAGGCTTGCGGTGCATTGGCCTGGGGGTAGGCCCCGGGATGGGGGAACTCGAACCGGGCATACCCACCGACGCACTCGGGCACCCGGGCCCGCTCATAGAGACCCGCCAGGCTCACCATCGCCTCCGTCAGATCCAGGAAGCGGGCATCGAACCCGTAACGTCGCAGCCCGAAGCCGATCGTGGCGTTCTCGACCGGCCAAACGCTGCCGAGGTGATAGCCGATCGGGTTGTAGGCCGGATGGCTGCTGGCGAGGGTGCGGATTCCCCAGCCGCTGAACAGGTCCGGAGCGAACAGCCGTCCGACGACCGGCGGCACATGATCGTCGTCGATGATGCCGGTGGTGAGGCAGTGTCCGGCGTTCGAGCCGATGCTTCGAACCTGCCGCTTGTCGGGATCGAGGGCGAGCGCGGGGAAGCCGGCATCGGCCATCCACCAGTCCCGGTTGAACCGACGCTTGAGATCCATCGCCGAAAGCCAGTAGTCCTTCGCGTCACCGAGATGGCCGTGCACGGCGGCGAGCACGGCGCCCAGTTGCTGGGCCGCGAACCAGTAGCCCTGGAGCTCGCAGGTGGCGATCGGCGCCGGCACCGGGCGCCCGTCTTCATAGGTCACTCCCTCGCCGCTGTCCTTCCAGCCCTGGTTCTTGGGTCCTCCGGCCGCCAGCGTGAGATACTCGAGGTATCCATCGCCGTCGCGGTCTCCCCGCTCGCGGGCCCAGTCGAGAGCGCGCCGAGCGGCATCCCAGTGCTGCCGGAGGTCGGCACGATCACCCTTCCAGGCATAGAGGTGGGCCAGCGAGATCACGAACATCAGCGGGCTCGCGAAGTCACCGTAATACCGGTTGAACGGATTCTTTCCCGTCCGGGCCAGCGGCCCGCGCCTCACCGAGTGGACGATGCGGCCGGGCATCTCGTCATGCGCGGGGTCATCCTCGGTGCCTTGGAGCCGACGGAGACGGGTGAGCGCCGCCTCCAGCAGCCGCCCGCGGTCGAAGAGGGCAGCCTGCCAGCACGTCGTCAGGGCGTCCCGACCGAACAGCGCGGGATACAGGGGGAAGCCGGCGGATGGCGCCAGCCACTCGTCCGGAGCGCCCTCGAGCAGGGCGAAGGAGCCGAGATCGCTCACCGCCTGGGTCACCATTCGGGTGACCAGCCCGTCACTCGGCGCGGTCAACGCGGCGACCTCGTCTCTCCATCGGCTCACCGCCTCCCGGCGCGCCTCCTCGCCGTGAGCATCAGGCAGCGGCCCGGCATCGGTGGCGGTGACAGCGAGCCGGATCCGACGAGGCTGTTGTGGTGGCAGGGCCAATCGCGCCGAGAGCTTGCCGGGACGAGCGGTCCAGAGCCCGTCGCCGCTCACCGATACTTCGGTGACCAACGCGAGGCGCTGGTGCTGCAGGCGGTAGCGAAGGCCGTGATCGACGATCTCCACCGCCACCGGCCGGGCTCGAGGACTGCCTTCCAGCGCCTCCATCAGGTCGGCGAAGTCGGTTCCCAGGTGCCAGCTCAGATCCACGGTGAGCTCTTCTCGTGACCGGTTGGTGATGACCAGACCGACCTCGAGACGGCGAAAGCCCAGCTCGTGTCGGATCAGGAGATCGAGCGAGCGATCGGGGATGCCTCGACGATCGCGGGGCACGTCGTCGCCGCCGGTGCCGCTCCCGCCACCGGTGTGCTGGTCCAGCTCGGGGTGGCTGTAGCTGAACGCCAGCATGCGCTGGTCGCCGGCACCGACGGCGCAGAGCCATGGGCGTTGCCCCTCGATCTCCAGCCGCAGCTCGCGAAGGAACCGGGTCTCACGGAAGAAGTAGCCGCTGAGGCGCTGGTCGGCACCGCACTCGCCACGGTAGTCGGTGATCAGCACCGACGGACCGTACCAGGCGCACTTGAGATCGGGCCGAACCGCCGCCGTGCCGGCGGACAAGTCCGCGGTCGTTACCGGGAACGCTGCCATGGGAGACCGGGGCGCTAGGCCAGGCCCCGTCGCCGCTCGACGCCGGCGTAGGCGGGCTGGGGAAAGCGCCGGCGCTCGCGACCGGTCCAGCCATGCGACATCCCGACCCTCGATTCGGTGCCGGCCACCGCCGCCGCGGGCCTGCTGGTGAGCGAGCTGGGAGCGTCCAGATGCGCACCGTCATCCACACCCACACCCAGCCGATCCACCAGCTCGCCGCCCAGCCAGCCGGTCACGATGGCGATACCCGCTCCGAGCAGTCCCGCCACCACCGCTTCAGTGGGAGGCGCAGCCGGATCGTCCCGTCGCAGGTACCAGCTGGCCGCGAAGAGCAGCACAACGATGACGTTGCCTGCGCCGTGAATCAGCCCGATGCGTCTCGCGCGAGTGCCTCGCGGGATGGCGAGCCAATCCACCGTGCCGGGGACCGCCGCAGCCAGGCCCATGACCACCCCGGCTCCGATCATGTAGAACGCGGCCTGGGTCCAGCTGGGATTGTCGCTCACGAGGAAGATCACGTCGAAGACCACCGCCGTCGCCAGAAGGCCGAACGGGAAGACGATCAGCATGGGGTGCAGGGGGTGGCCGGCGAGCTTGACTCGGCTTTCCATGGGTGCCTCCGCCCGAGGTCTGGGTCAGCAACAACATGGTCGGAGGGCACTTGAAGGGCTGTGATGCAGGTTCCGCAGGCGGGCGGGCGGGCGGTCCGGCGGGCGGGCGGTCCGGCGGTCCGGCGGAGCGAGGGTGCGCGTTCGAGTCACCGGCGGCATGACGTGCTAGTCCACTCTTCCGACCGCCTGACCGTCTGACCTACGAGCGCTCCGGCCAGGCATACAGCGAGCGGTACAGCTCCTGATTCCGCTGGATGACCCGCACGTAGCCACGGGTCTCCACGAATGGAATCCGGTCGGCGAACACCTCGGGATCGTCTACCCCGGTCCGCTGCGTCCAGCGCTCTACCCGGCTCACGCCGGCATTGTACGCCGCGAGGACGTGGCTCGGCTCGGTGTATCGCACCGCCAGCTCCTGTAAGTGATAGGAGCCGAGCTGGAGACTCACGTCAGGTTGATAGAGCAAGACCGGGTCCCACACCGGATATCTCAGGGACCCCGCCAGCTTTCCGCCCAGATCCGGCATCACCTGCATCAGGCCCCGGGCGCCTGCGGGTGACGTGGCGGTTGGGTTGAACATGGACTCCTGACGGATCAGCGCGGCCACGAAGCTGGGGTCGAGTCCCTGCTCCGCCGCCTCCGCCAGCAGTGCGTCCTGATGAACCAGCGGGTACACCAGGCGATAGGTGCGGGCGTCGGCCGGCGCGCCTTTGGCCAGAGCTCTTCGAGCCAGCTGGATGGCAGGCGAGGCCAGTCCCCTGGTGCGCAGTGCGTTGGCCACCGCCAGCATCCGCTCGGTGCTCGGCTCCGAGCCCCGCACCAGGCGCTCGTACTCCCGGCGCGATTCCTCCATCAGGCCGAGCCTGGCGAGCAGCGCTGCCCGACGCACGACCGAGTCGGCATCGGGCACCGGCATGAACGTGTCCGGCGTCTCGGCCGGCGTCCACGCCGGCAGCCCCAGGCGCCGGGCAGCCAGGCTGGCGTAGTACGACGCCGGCTCCGACACGGTGGACTTCCGCCACCGGGCGTGGGCCTTGACGCTGTCGCCCGCGATGGACCAGGCGCGCCCCGCCCAGTACACCGCGGCCGAAGCTTCGTCGCTCCGGGGATAACGACGGGCGAGCTCGTCGAACTCGCGACCCGCCATGCCGGCGTCACCGGTGAGCAGCTCGACCATCGCGGCACGGAACCGGGCGGCGGCGGCGAGCCGGCTGCTGGGGTAACGCAATGCGGCGCGGCGGTAGTAGGTGCGCGCCAGACGATCCGCCCGCTCGTCCGAAGCGAGGTCGCCCAGAAGAAAGAGCGCGGAGGAGGCCGCGGTGGTGTCGCGGGGATACCTGGTGCCGATCCTGGTCAGGATGCCGCGAGCCTCGACCAGCTGGCCGGCGCGCACCAGCGAACGGGCCCGCAGGTAGGCGGCGGAAGCCGCCATCCACGCGGGCGACCGGATGAGATTGAATTGCTCCGCCGCTTCGGCATGACGGCCCAGCCTGGCCAGCGCCTCGGCGTAATTGTAGTGCTCGACCTGGCCACCGATCCCCGCCGCCAGTGCCTTGGGGTAGCCGGACGCCGCGCGAGCCGCGAGCCCGGCCTCGTCGGCCGCCTGGGCCACCAGCAGCTCCTCTTCCATGGTGAGCGGTGCGAAGACGCTGTCCAGCAGCCCGATGGCACCCCGGGTCTCCGCCGCCGAACCGTCCGCCGCTATCAGTGTGAGCAGATCCCGCCGCACCGCCGCGCGGGGCACGCTGTCGCTCGTCGCCCGGAGCCTCAGCCGGAGCGCGGTGAGGCGGGCGCCCAGTGCCCGATAGCGCCGGGCGGCGCCATCGAAGTCGCCGATGCGCTGGTGCGCCGCGGCCTCGGTCCAGCCGATGCGCTCCCGAGGCAGGGCCCCCTGGATCCGCTGGTAAACGCGCGACCTCCCGGTGCTGTCGTCGGTCACGGCAGCGGCGCGGAGCAGGATCCAGTCCGACACCAGCGGCAGCACCTCGGCAGCGCGCTGGTAGCTGGCGGCGGCGCTGTCCCTCGCGTTCACCCGGTCGAGCGCGGTGGCCAGCAGGAAGAGCCGCTCGCCCTCGGATTCAGGATCGGCGCCTCGAGCGGCGGCCAGCGCGTGGACCAGCGCCATGGAATCCGCGCCCTGCTCCAGGGCCGAGCGGGCCAGCAACACCCTCCCGCGGCCGTCGAACTGCGTGTCCAGCCAACCCTCGCCCTCCAGCAGCCGGCCCACTTCGGGCCAGCCACCCCACTGGCTGGCCGCGGTAGCCGCCAGAAACACCGCGGATGGCGTCCTCAGCGTCGAGTCCTGAACCACCGGGGTGATCAGGAGGCTGGCCTGCCAGGGGCGGCCCCGGCCCAGCGCGGTACGGGCGGTCTCCAGCAGCGAGTCGGCGCGGGGAGGCTCGGGTGCAGTGTCGGCCGGTCCGGCGGGCGCGTACGCCACGGCAGGGGCGTATGCCGCGACGGGCGTAGCGTCCTGGATGGCGTGCTGGGGCGGCGCCAGGGCGACCGCGAGGAGCAGCGGGAGCTGTGTCAGGAGCATCAGATCGAGGGTTGGCTGAAAAGTGAGCCCCGGAAGACCAGCAAATGTCGCGCCTCCCCCAATGCCTTCTGATTCCGACACCAGCCCGCCAGAGGGTCGGTCAGGGTCTCTATTTGTGCGCCAGCCCTTGCACTTTGGGGTGTACAATTAGGGCATGGGCGACCTCGAGGACGGACGGGTCCGGCTGGACAAATGGTTGTGGGCAGCGCGGTTCTTCAAGACGCGGGGCTTGGCGGCCGAAGCCGTGGAAGGGGGCAAGGTCGAGGTGAACGGCGAACGGCCCAAGCGGGCCCGCGCACTCCAGGTGGGCGACGAGGTCCGGATCCGGCTGGGGCCCTACCAGCACACGATCACCGTGCTGGCCCTCTCGGCTCGGCGGGGCCCCGCGGTCGAGGCGTCCAAGCTCTACCAGGAAACCGAGGCCAGCCGAGCCCGACGGGAGGAGCTGGCCCTGCAGCTCAAGTCGCTCCACGCCGCTTTCGGACCGGACAGGGGCCGGCCGACCAAGAAGGACCGGCGAGAGATCGAGAGGCTGAAGGGGCGGGAGCGCTAGGCTCCCATATTCTCCACCATCGCCTCACCGAACTGCGAAGTCTTGAGCAGTGTCGCGCCCGGCATCAGCCGCTCGAAATCGTACGTCACCCGCTTCTGGCTGATGGTGCGCTCCAGCGAGGAAACGATGAGGTCCGCCGCTTCACTCCAGCCGAGGTAGCGGAACATCATCTCGCCGGAGAGAATGACCGAGCCCGGGTTGACCTTGTCCTGGCCGGCATACTTGGGGGCCGTGCCGTGGGTCGCCTCGAAGACCGCATGGCCGGTGCGATAGTTGATATTGGCGCCCGGGGCGATTCCGATCCCTCCGACCTGTGCGGCGAGCGCATCCGAGATGTAGTCGCCGTTGAGATTCATCGTGGCGATGACGGCATACTCCTTGGGCCGGGTGAGGATCTGCTGGAGGAAGGCATCGGCGATCACGTCCTTGATGACGATGCCCTGCGGAAGGCGGCACCATGGCCCGCCGTCGATCTCCACCGCGCCGAACTCTTCGACGGCCAGCTGATAGCCCCAGTCGCGGAAGCCGCCTTCGGTGAACTTCATGATGTTGCCCTTGTGCACCAGGGTCACGCTGGCCTGTTTCTGGGTGATGGCGTACTCGATCGCCGAGCGGATCAGCCGCTTGGAGCCTTCCTCCGAGACCGGCTTGATGCCGATGGCGCTGGTGGCGGGAAAGCGGATGGTCTGGACGCCCATCTGGGCCTGGAGGAAGTCGATGACCCGCCTGGCCTCGTCCGATCGCGCCTTGTACTCGATGCCGGCGTAGATGTCCTCCGTGTTCTCGCGGAAGATCACCATGTTCACATCCTGCGGCGCCTTGACCGGGGAGGGCACCCCCTCGAACCACCGCACCGGGCGGACGCAGGCATACAGGTCGAGCTTCTGCCGGAGCGCCACGTTGAGCGAGCGAAAGCCTCCACCCACCGGGGTGGTGAGCGGCCCCTTGATGGCCACCAGGTGGCGTTCGATCGCGGCGAGCGTCTCGTCGGGGAGCCAGCTGTTGAGCCGGTCCTTGGCCTTCTCGCCGGCCAGCACCTCCAGCCAGGCGATCCGCTTGGCCCCCCCGTACGCCCGCTGCACCGCGGCATCGAACACCCGCTGGGAGGCCCGCCAGATGTCGGGGCCGGTGCCGTCGCCCTCGATGAACGGGATGATCGGCTTGGCGGGAACGCGGAGCCGTCCGTCCTGCATCGTGATCGGCTCGCCGTCGGTGGGAGCCTGGGGAGTGCGGGAGGTGGATGCGGTAGCTGGCATGGCGCGAAATCCTGAAATGGCTGAGATGTCATCCCCGAGCGAGACGAGCTGTCGTCTCGGGCATGACAGGACTACTCGCTCGAGGATGACAGGAGTGGGTTGGTGACGACGCTCAATCTGGCCGGATCGACCAGCACGAGCAACCGGATCGCTCGCGCGGCGGCCGCGATCCACACCGCGCACGAGCACTGGATCCGCGGCTTCGAGGAGATCACGCGGCGAGCCCGGGCCCGCTTCGAGCGGCGGGACTGGCGGGGCGCTCAGGCCGACGCGACCGCGCGGCTGGCGCTCTACCGGATCCATCTCGACGGCGCCGTGGCGGACGTGCGCGACATCCTGGAGGACGCGGTCCTCGAACGCACCCTCTGGGCAGCGGTCAAGGCCCGCCACTTCGAGGGGTTGGCCGGACGGCCCGACATGGAGGTGGCGCAGACCTTCTTCAACTCGGTGACCCGGCGGATCTTCAGCACGGTGGGCGCCGATCCCGCCATCGAGTACCTGGATCCTTCCGCTCCACCCAGCGGCTCGGTGGACCCCGAGCTGCTCCAGCACCACCTCGCCGCCGAGGTGAACGGCTCGCTGGCCAGGCAGCTGCTCGAGGCCTACCCCTGGTCGGTTCCCTACGCCCAGCTCGAGCGGGACGCCGAGCGGGTCGCCGCCATCCTCCGCGAGCGACTGGCCGAGAGCTCCGCCACCGGGCCGGTGACGATCGAAATGCTCCGCTCGGTGTTCTTCCGGAACAAGGGCGCTTATCTGGTGGGCCGGGTGCTCCGGGGCGACCTGGTGCTGCCGATCGTGCTCCCGTTGATCCACGCGGAGCGGGGCATCGTGGTGGACGCGGTGCTCATGACGGAGAACGAGGCCAGCGTCGTGTTCGGCTTCAGCTGGTCGTACTTCCGGGTGACGGTCCCGCGGCCCCGCGCGATGGTGGAGTTTCTCCGCTCCATCATGCCGCTCAAGCGGGTGGACGAGCTCTACACCGCCATCGGCTTCAACAAGCACGGCAAGACCGAGCTGTATCGAAGCCTGATGCAGGACCTGGAGCGCCCCGATGCGCGCTTTGCCTTCGCCGAAGGTGAAGAGGGGATGGTGATGGCGGTCTTCACCCTCCCCTCGTTCAACGTGATCTTCAAGATCATCAAGGACAGCTTCGGGGCGCCCAAGAACACCACCCGCCAGGCGGTGATGGAGAAGTATCACTTCGTGTTCGTACGCGATCGCGTGGGACGCCTGGCCGACGCCCAGGAGTTCGAGCACCTGGAGTTCCCCCGCCGCTGCTTCCCCGAGGAGCTGCTGGACTACCTGCTCGGGGAGGCGGGCAAGACGGTGCGCGTCGAAGGCGACCGGGTGGTGATCCGCCAGCTCTACACCGAGCGCCGGGTGACGCCACTGAACCTCTTCCTCCGCGACGCCGACGAGACCGCCGCGTGCGAGGTGGTGGTGGATTACGGCAACGCGATCAAGGACCTCGCCGCCGCCGACATTTTCACCGGGGACATGCTGCTCAAGAACTTCGGGGTGACCCGACACGGCCGGGTGATCTGCTACGACTACGACGAGCTGTGCCTGCTGTCCGAGTGCACCTTCCGCCGGTTGCCCCAGCCGACCTCGATCGAGGAGGAGTTCGCCGCCGAGCCCTGGTTTCACGTGGGCGAGATGGACGTCTTCCCGGAGGAGTTCCGCGCCTTCCTGGTTCCACCCGGGCGGGTGCGCGACGCGTTCCTGGCCGCGCACGGCGACCTGCTGGACGTCGGGTTCTGGCAAGGCGTGCAGCGGCGGCTGGCCGCCGGCGACGTGTTCGATGTCTTCCCGTACCGCCGCTCCGCTCGCCTCAGGCGCGACCGCGACCGCTGATCCGCCGGAGAAATCGCTCGGCCAGCTGCTCCAGCCGCTCGTGCCCGCTCTCGCGGGCCTCGGCCAGGATCTGCTCGATCTGGCCCCGCAGGGCCGGATCGCCGAAGTAGTAGCCGGTCGCGGCTTCCGCGCCCGGCGTATCGCCCTGATCGGCACCGCGCAGCAGGGCGCGGGCGGCGGCGAGCGGATAGCCGGGATCGTCGCGCGGGGGCAGCGGGTAGCGCTCCGGCGCGGGACCGGCGTCCTCGTTCACGAAAGCTCGGCTCATGAAGGGAGTATAGAGACGAAACTCGTGAAGCGTGAAGCGTGAAGTGTGAAGAGGGGGCGCCGGTGATCGGATGCCCCCTCTTCACTCTTCACGCTTCACGCCGTTACGGCCTAGATGGTCAATCCTGACTGGAGGGTCAGTTGCACCCGCGAGCCGGCCGGCACCACCACGTCGCGGTCCTGTGTCTCGACCGCGCGCTGGGCTCCGACGGCGCCGCCGATCACGCCGCCGATCACGGCGCCCTTGGTGCTGCCACCGATCACCCGTCCGGCGATCGCGCCGACCGCCGCGCCGGCGCCGACCTTGGCCACATCTCCCGCATTGGTCTTCCGGTCCTTGAGCTGCCGGTCCAGGGCCTCCGCGGAGGCGCTGAGCGAGTAGCTCCGCCCCGCGATGGCGACCTCGGTGGGAGTGAGGGTGAGCTTGCCGGTCTTGTCGCCCTTGTTCTCGGACTCGCGGATCTCGGTGATGGTCATCGTGACCTTGGAACCGGCCGGGATCACCACGCGGCCGCGCGAGTCGGTCACGTTGGCGCTGACCGTCGTGGTGACGATCTCGCCGGCCTTGTTGGTGCGGGAGTTGATCTCCCGGTCCACCGCCGTCGAGATGATGGTGCCGGAGACGAGGGCGCGCGGAGTGGGCGCGGGCTTGGGCTTCGGCTTGGTCGCGACGGGCTTGGCCGGCGCCGCCGCGGGGTAATCGCCCAGGGTCGCTACGGAGTCCACCGGGGCCCGTTGCAGATCGCGGCTCAGGCTGTCGGCCGCGATGCGGTCGGCGCTTTCACCGCCGCACGCGGCCAGCAGCGTCAGCGCGAAGAGAGACAGTCGCTTAGCAGTCATTTCGCCTCCGGAACCGGGGGGAGTCCATCGAGCAGTGAAGGGATGGGTCCGGAGGGGGGCAAGAGTGGGGCCAGCATGGGGGGATGGCAGCACGTCACCCTGAGCACACGACGGGGGACCATGGCGGTGATGATCCCCTTCGCTGGGCTCAGGGCGACAGGCGCAGTATTCGGATGGCTTCGGCGGCCAATGCAGCCATCTCGCGCGCTCCTGCGCCATCGTCGTTGGACGTGTTGAAGACCAGAACGATTCCGCTCGACGCCGCGGGATCGATATAGACATAGGAGCGATAGCCCGCCTGGTCGCCGGTATGACCGATGATCTGGCGACCCTCTGCTTCCAGCGAGAAGATGCCGAGGCCCGCCGCGGCGAACTCCGGCAGGGCGGCGCCGGTCTTCACCAGCGGACGCCACATTTCTTCCAGCGTTCGGCGCCGAAGGACACCGTCGTATCGGGCGCGAGTGGCCGAATCGGATGGGAAGCCGGTGAGAAAGGCCACATACCGAGCGACATCGTCCACCGGAGCGTTCCATCCACTGTTGGGAATGGTGACCCCGGGATCGAAATCGGCACCCCCATCGGTCAGGCTCTCGCCCTTCACTCGGTAGCCGTGCGAGCGATCTTCCGCCAGGTGATACGGCGTGGCGCCGACGTAGCTCCGATCCATCGCCAGCGGCATCCACAGGTTCTTCTGCACGTACACCGCCCAGGGATCGCCGGTGAGCTTCTCGACGACCCGGGCCAGATAGAGATAGCCGGGATTGGAGTAGCCGTAGCGCGAGCCGGGGCGGAAGAGCAGCCGTTGATAGGGCATCATCGCCACCAGCTGCTCCCACCGCGTGGGCTCGAACGGTTCCCACGGCTCACCGCTGGTCCAGGGCCAGGTCGGCGCCTGCAGTCCGGACGTGTGGGAGAGCAGCATCCGGAGGGTGATGCTGTCGGCCGCGCCCTCGGTGGCGTGAATCTCCCGAAGCTCGGGGACCCAGCGGGTCACCCGATCGTCGAGCGAGAGCAGCCCGCGGTCGCGGAGTTGAAGCACGGCGATGGCGGTCAGCGTCTTGGTGATGGAGGCCCAGTGATAGATGGTCCGCTCGGTCACCCGGCGGCGCTTCGCCCGATCGGCAAACCCGTAGTGGTGCCGAGCGACGATCTCCCCATTCCGCACCAGGACCGCGCTGCCGCCGACCGCGCCGGCCGTTCGGGCGAACTGGTCGAAGCGGCGGGTGAGGCCGGGCCAGGCGCGCTGCGCCTCTCCGCGAGGCGCGATCGCGGCGGTGAGGAGCACGATTTGGAGCAGGGTGGCGCGGGAGAGGGGACGGATCACGGACGGCAACGGCTCCCGGCGAGGCCCAAGCCGGGAGCCGGCCCGATCAGCGGGAGTAGTACTCCACCACCAGCGAGATCTCGCAGATGACCGGGATCTGGTCGCGCTCGGGGACCTCGTTGATCCGGAGGCTCCGCTTTTCCCGGTCGAGCGAGAGGTGGGCGGGGGGCCGGGCGTTCTCCAGCGGACCGAGAAAGGTAGCGAGATCGCGGCTCTTCGGCGCCAGCGCCACGACGTCACCCGGCTGGAGCCGGCGGGACGGGATGGTGCTGCGCTTGCCATTCACCGTGAAGTGCCCATGGGAGACCGCCTGACGTGCGGCGAAGATAGTGCGGGCGAAGCCGGCGCGGAGCACCACGGCATCCAGCCGCATCTCCAGCAGCTGCAGCAGCGCCACGCCGGTGTGGCCTTCCTTGCGGCTGGCTTCGGCGAAGGTGTTCTGAAGCTGCCGCTCGCTCACGTTATACTGGGCACGGAGCCGCTGCTTCTCCACCAGCTGCTTCTTGTATTCGCTGACCTTGCGGCGAGGCGTGGCGCCGTGCTGGCCGGGTGGCTCCGGCCGGCGCTCCATGATCCGGGTCGCCTTGGGGGTGAGCGGAATGCCGAGCTGGCGGGCTATTCTGACTTTAGGTCCACGCAGATTCACGGTCGGGTCTCGTCGAGCGAAAAAGGGCGAGCGAAAATGAACGAAAGTCGTTCTCAATTGCGAGAATACGAGCCGCGAAATATCCCGCTGCCGGGGGTCTGGGTCAAGTCCGGGGCGGCGAGTCCTGAGACGTCTTCCCTCACGGAGAACATCCCCCTATGACATCCTTCATCCGCCATCCCGGAGCCGTCGCCCTGATCGCCGGCGCTGCTCTGGCCTGCGGCGGAGGCGAGCGCGCCGCTCGCGCGGACGGCGCCGGCGACTCCGCCTCGACAGCCGCGGCTTCCACCCCCGATTCCGTCACGCTGCCGGCCGGTTTCCAATCGGCGATCTTCGCCGACAGCCTGGGCGAGGCCCGACAGATCGCGATCAGACCGAATGGCGACGTCTACCTGAACACCCGTCACTCGTCCCAGAGCGACCGCCGGATCCCGCCGGGCGGCTTTCTGGTCGCCCTGCGAGACACCAACCGCGACGGCAGGGCCGACCAGATCCAGCGCTTCGGCAGCGAAAGCGGCAAGGGAGGAACCGGCATCGCGATCTTCAAGGACGCGCTCTATGCGGAGGTGGGCGGAGACATCGTCCGCTACCGGCTGGCCGCCAACCAGCTGGTCCCCTCCGGTCGGCCGGAGACCGTGATCACCGGCTTGGCGACCGAACAGGGGCACACCTCCCACCCCTTCGCCATCGATCTGGAAGGGAACCTGTTCGTCAACAGCGGGTCGGCGACCAACTCCTGCCAGGAGCAGGATCGGCAGGTGGGCTCGCCGGGCGAGCGCCCCTGCAAGGAGCTCGCGACGCGGGCCGGGATCTGGCGCTTCAGCGCCAGCAGGACCGGCCAGCGATTCAACGCCGATGGCCGCTACGCCACCGGGATCCGGAACACCGGCGCGCTCGCGATCAACCCGGTGGACGGGGCGCTCTACGCCACTCAGCACGGCCGCGACCAGCTGGGGGAGAACTGGCCCAAGCTGTTCGACTGGAAGGCGAGCGCGGAGCTGCCCGCGGAGGAGCTGCTCCAAGTAGTCAGCGGGGGCGACTACGGCTGGCCGTACTGCTACTATGACCCGAAAGCCGAGAAGCTGGTGCTGGCGCCGGAATACGGCGGCGACGGCGAGAAGGTCGGGGAATGCACCGGGAAGCTGGGGCCCGCGGCCGCCTTCCCGGCCCACTGGGCCCCCAACGGGCTGGCCTTCTACACCGGTACCGCGTTCCCTGAGTCCTACCGCAACGGCGCGTTCATCGCTTTCCACGGCTCCTGGAACCGGGCACCCGAGCCCCAGCAGGGCTACAACGTCGTGTTCCAGCCCTTCGCCAACGGCAAGCCTTCGGGCCAATACCAGGTCTTTGCGGACGGCTTCGCGGGACCGAGGAAGGAGCCGGGCCTCGCGAGGCACCGACCGGCCGGCGTGGCGGTGGGACCGGATGGAGCATTGTACATCAGCGACGACAGCGGAGGCCGGCTCTGGCGGGTGACGTACAGCGGCAGCTGAGTCGCGGTGTGAGCAGGGTTGAAGGCGGCCCCCACGATCCCGGATCGTGGGGGCCGCGGGGCTGTCGGGCCAATGGGCTGGGGCTCGGCGGTGTTCTAGGGATTGTGCATAAGTCGCGTGTTTTGACGACCAAGCTGGCAAGTGGGCGGCTGATTTTGCACTTCTGTCACCGGTTTCGTGCAATTTTTGCCGATTTTATATGACAGAAGTATTGCGCAACTCCAGCCGGGTGGGTACAATCTCCTAGGGAGCGCAACCGGGCGCCCCTCCAACCTTCAGCTCGGGATTCCACAGGTGATGACCAGACCCTCCCTCCTGCTCGCGCTCCAGGATGCCGCGCCGGCCGTGGTGCCGGCCGACACGGCCTGGATGCTGGTGGCCACCGCGCTGGTGCTGCTCATGACGCCAGCGCTCGCCTTCTTCTACGGTGGGCTGGTCCGGTCCAAGAACTCGCTCAACACCATGATGATGAGCTTCGCGGCGCTGGGAGCGGTCGGCCTGGTGTGGGCCCTCGGGGCGTACAGCCTCGCCTTCTCCGAAGGCAACCCGCTCATCGGCGGCACGGCGAACCTCTTCATGAACGGGATCGGCCTCGAGGCTCAGGGCACCATTCCGCAGGTGCTGTTCCTGATCTACCAGGGCACCTTCGCCATCATCACCGCGGCCCTCATCTCCGGTGCCGTGGTGGAGCGGATGCGGTTCGGGCCCTATCTGGCGTTCATCGCGCTCTGGACCCTGCTGGTGTACGCCCCGGTGGCCCACTGGGTCTGGGGCGGCGGCTGGCTCATGACCCGGGGAGTGCTGGATTTCGCGGGCGGCACCGTCGTGCACATCAACGCCGGCGTCTCCGCCCTGGTGGCGGCGCTGGTGCTCGGCGTCCGGAAGGACTACGGCAGGCAGGCCATTCTTCCCCATAACGTGCCCTTCGTGCTGCTCGGGGCGGGACTCCTCTGGTTCGGCTGGTTCGGGTTCAACGGCGGCAGCGCGCTGGCCGCCAACGAGCTGGCGGCACTGGCGTTCAGCAACACGGCGCTCGCGCCCATGGCCACACTGGTGGTCTGGGTGGCGCTGGACTACTTCCGCACCGGCCGGGCGACGGCGGTCGGGGGCGCCACGGCCATCGTGGTCGGCCTGGTCGCCATCACTCCGGCCGCCGGATTCGTGAGCCCGAGCTCGGCGCTGCTGCTCGGCGGCATCGCTGCGCTGCCCAGCTACTTCGTGATCGTGGCCCGCTCCCGCACCCGGCTGGACGACTCGCTCGATGTGTTTGCCGGCCATGGGGTGGGTGGGATCACCGGCGCGCTCCTCACCGGCGTCTTCGCCCAGAAAGTCTGGAATGCCGCCGGCAACGACGGGCTCCTGGCGGGCAACCCAGCGCAGGTCCTGACCCAGGGGCTCGGCGTCGGGGCCGCCCTCCTGTACTCGGCGCTGGCCACGTTCGTGCTGCTCAAGGCCCTCGGCTTCGTGACCGCACTCCGGGCCGCGCCCAGGACCGAGGGCATGGGCTTGGACGTGACCCAGCATGGCGAGGAGGCCTACACCAGCGGCGAGGGCTCGATTCTGGTGATCTCGGAGCCGGCTCCCGCGGCCGCACCGGCCCCCATCCTCAACCCGCAGACCGCGGCGCGCTGACGCCGGGAGAGACCGATGAAGCTGATCGTGGCCATCATCCGACCCGATCGCCTGAACGAGGTGCTGGAGGCGCTCTACCGGGCCGAGGTGACTGGATTGACGGTCTCCCGCGTCCTGGGACATGGCGGGGAGACCGACCGGGTGGAGACCTATCGCGGCACTACCGTGAAAATGGAGTTGCAGGAGAAGGTTCGGCTGGATATCGGCGTGTCGGATTCTTTCGTGGACGTCACCGTTCGAGCCATCGTGGGGGCGGCCCACACCGGCGAGGTGGGCGACGGCAAGGTGTTCGTGCTCGACGTGGAGCAGGTTCACCGGATCCGCACCGGCGAGCGGGACGAGCGGGCAGTGACGCCGGCGACGGCGGTGGTGCCCTAGGCGTCGTTACCGCACCGCACCTCTGTGAAACAGCCCCGCTTGACACTTCGTAAGCCATTTCGTACGATATATCGTACATCATGTCGCACGAAATAACGGAGGTGGAGCTCGCTATGTGCAAGGATGATTGGGGGTTCGGCCCCGGTTTCGCGTTTCGAGGGTTCGGGTTCGGCCCCGGCCGGCACGGCCCCTGGAGCTCGGGACGGGGGCCCCGCCGCAGAACCCAGATGTTCGAATCGGGTGAGATGAAGTTCGTGATTCTCCGCCTGCTCAAGGAAAAGCCCCGCCACGGCTATGAGGTCATCAAGGCTCTGGAGGAGAAGCTGGCGGGGTACTACACGCCCTCCGCGGGTACCGTCTACCCCACCCTGCAGCTCCTGGAGGACGAGGGCTACGTCCGGGTGGTCGAGACCGAAGGAAAGAAGGTGTACCACATCACTCCCGAGGGGGAGCGCTATCTCGAGGAGCATCGCGACCTGCTCGACGAGATCATCGACCGGGTACGGGAGACGGTCCGCGACTTCGCCGGCGGCAACATCGGAGAGGTCCAGAGCGCCTTCGCCAAGCTGGCCAGCGTGACCTTCAAGCGGGTCTGGCGCCGCGGGCCCGACGACCCGGCGCTGCAGCGGGTCGCCGAGATCCTGCGGAAGGCGGCCGATGAGGTGGAGCAGGCGTGGCAGGCGAAATCGGTCTGACGCAGAGGAGAGACGAACGATGTGGGGCTTCGCATGGATGGTCTGGTTGGTGCCGTTCCTGTTCTTCCTCATGGTGACGCGGCACTGGCGCCGGGAACGGTGGGCCAGGGCGGGATACGCTGGATCCTCGCGCTTGGAGCGTGAGCTGGACCAGCAGCGGACCTACGTGGACGCGCTCGAGCGGCGGATCGCCGACCTGGAAGAGCGGCTGGATTTCACCGAACGCCTGTTGTCGGAGCGAGCGGCCGGCGCGACCTGAGCGCGAAGAGGAGTCGGCGCAACGATCGGTCGCCCCACCATACGGTGGGGCGATTTCGCTTTCGGGAAGAAAGGTGTATATACTCCTATTTATGACACGCCTGGATCGCCGGGCCCTGGGCCGGGCCGCCGGCTGCACCTGCTTCACCCTGCGGAAGGCCACCCGCGCGGTCACCCAGTTCTATGACCAGGCCCTGCGACCCACGGGACTTCGCACCACCCAATTCTCCCTGCTCACCCTGCTGCGGCTGGCCGGCACCCTCCCCATCACCAGACTCGCCGAGGAGGCGGTCATGGATCGGACGACGCTGTCGCGGAACCTGGAGGTGCTGGAGCGGGACCGGCTGGTGCGGGTGCAGCCCGGCAGCGATGCCCGGGTGCGCGAAGTCGAGCTCACCGATAAAGGCCTGGCGAAGCTGGCGCAGGCCTTTCCGCGCTGGCAGAGCGCCCAGCGGGCCGTCGCGCGGCACCTGGGAGCCCGCCGCATGGCCCGGATGCTGGCCGACCTCTCCAGCGTGATGACGATCTCTCCGGAGGAGCAATGACGCTCATGATCATCGGCACCCTGGCCGGCGCAGGCGCGGTGGTGGCCATCTCCTACCTGGTGGAGCGGCTGCGCCGGGCTCCGGCGACCGCGACGGCACTTTCCTGGGCGCCCGAGGTGCCGGTGCGCTGGGTGACGGTGGACGGCGTGCGGCTCCGGTATGTCGTGGCGGGGAACGGCGTCCCGGTCGTGCTCCTCCACACGCTGCGGACCCAGCTCGACCTGTTTCAGCGGGTATTCTCCGCGTTGGCCGCTCGCTACCGAGTCTACGCCGTGGACCTCCCTGGCCACGGGCACTCCGACATCCCGGCCGCCGACTACTCGGCCGAGTTCTTCATCGATAAGATTGCGGGCTTCCTGGATCGGCTGGAGCTCGACGGCACGGTGCTGGTCGGCGAGTCCATCGGCGGAGCCATCGCGCTGGCGCTGGCGGCCGACCACCACCCGCGGGTCCGGGCGGTCGTCGCGATCAACCCGTACGACTATGACCGCGGGCGTGGTCTGTTGCGCGCCTCTCTGCTCGCCCGGCTGCTCTTCGGCCTCAACGATGTGCCGATCCTGGGCGGCACGGTGATGCGGCTGCGCCAGCTCCCCGTGATCACCGCCGTGCTCGAAGGCGGACTCCATCGCCTTGGGTCGTTGCCGCCGGCGCTGGCGCGCGAGATCTACCAGGTGGGAAACCGGCGGGGGCATTACCAGGGGTTCATGTCGCTGGTGCACCATTGGCCCAGCTGGGAAGCGGTCGCGGAGCGATACGGCGCCATCGACCGGCCGGTGCTGCTACTCTACGGAGACCACGACTGGTCCCGCACCGGTGAGCGCCAGCAGAACGCGCAGAAGATCTCCGGCGCGGAGCTCCGGACGGTGGCGGAGGCAGGCCATCTTCTGTCGCTCGACGCGCCGGACGACATGATCACACAGGTGACGGAGTTCATCGATCGCCTACCCCACGATGGCCGCCCGCTCGGCGCATGACGCCTGAGGCCGTGGTGGTCGGCGCGGGTCCCAACGGGCTCGCGGCGGCGATCACCCTCGCGCAGGCGGGTCTCAAGACCGTGCTCCGGGAGGCCCACCCGACCATTGGCGGCGGCCTCTGTTCATCCCAGCTCACCCTTCCCGGCTTCACCCACGACGTCTGTTCCGCGGTCCATCCGCTCGGGGCCACGTCGCCGTTCTTCCAGTCTCTGCCGCTGGGCGACTTCGGTATGGAGTGGATCCAGCCTTCCGCCCCCCTGGCCCATCCGCTCGATGACGGCTCGGCCGTCCTGCTGGAGCGCTCACTCGATGCGACCGCGGCAGGCCTGGGGCCCGGAGGCGACGACTGGCGACGGATGCACGGGCCGTTCGTCCGCGCCTGGGGAAAGCTGTCGCATGACGTGCTGGCGCCGCCGTTGCGGCCTCCGCGCCATCCGATCCTGATGGCCCGGTTCGGTCTCCGAGCCCTGCGGCCGGCGGTGGCACTGGCGCGGACCCTCCGAGGCGAGCGGGCGCGCGCCCTCTTTGCCGGAAACGCGGCCCACTCGTTTCTGCCACTGGAGTATTGGGGAACCGGGGCGTTCGGCCTGCTCCTGTCGGTCACCGGGCACGCGGTCGGGTGGCCGATTCCGCGGGGCGGCTCACAGCGCTTGGCCGACGCCCTGGGGGCGTACTTCCGATCGCTCGGCGGCGAGATCATCACGGACGCTCCGGTGGAGCATCTGGACGAGCTCGCGCCCGCCCGGGTGGTGCTGCTCGACGTCGCGCCCCGCCAGGTGCTGCGCCTGGCCGCGGGGAAGCTGCCCGGCGGCTATGCCCGGAGCCTGGAGCGTTACCGCTACGGCTCGGCCGCGTTCAAGCTGGACTGGGCGCTCGACGGCCCGGTGCCCTGGACCGCGGCGGAGTGCGCCCGCGCGGCGACGGTCCACCTCGCCGGCACCCTGGACCAAGTCGTCGCATCCGAGGCGGCGCACGCCCGGGGGACCGTGCACCAGCGGCCCTTCGTGCTCTTCGTGCAGCCCACGTTGTTCGATCCCTCCCGGGCTCCACCGGGCCGGCACACCGCGTGGGCGTACTGTCACGTCCCCAATGGATCTGCCGAGGATGTGTCGGAGCGCATCGAGCGACAGGTGGAGCGGTTCGCACCGGGGTTCCGGGAGCGGGTCCTCGCGCGCAGCGTGCTCACGCCGGCCGACTTCGAGCGCCGGAACCCCAACTACATCGGGGGCGAGATCAACGGCGGCGCGATGGACCTGCGCCAGGTTTTCGCGCGGCCGGTCGCGCGGCCGACGCCCTACCGGACGCCGATCAGGGGCGTCTACCTCTGCTCGGCATCCACTCCGCCCGGCGGAGGGGTCCACGGCATGTGCGGCCACCACGCCGCCCGGGCGGCCCTGGCCGACCTGCGACGGTAGCCCGCGCCTCCACCCGGGAGCCGCGTCACCGCCGCCGGGCTGCCGGGCGACGAGGATACAGCGGAGGGATCGATGATCTCACGACTCTACCGCAATCGCGCCGACGCGGGCGAGGTGCTGGCGGGCGAGCTCCGCGAGTATGCGCATCGGCCCGAGGTGCTGGTGCTGGCGCTGCCGCGCGGCGGAGTACCGGTGGGATACCAGGTGGCCCGGGCGCTGCACGCACCCCTCGACGTGTTCCTGGTCCGCAAGCTGGGGGTGCCCGGACGCGAGGAGCTGGCCATGGGCGCGGTCGCCACCGGGGGCGTGCGGGTGCTCAACGAACAGGTGGTGCAGCACCTGAGCATTCCGCGGTCGGTCATCGACCTGGTGGCCGCGGAGGAGCTGGACGAGCTGGAGCGACAGGCGTCGCTGTACCGCGGCGATCGACCTCCGCCGGATCTGCGTGGGAGGACGGTGATCCTGGTGGACGACGGTCTCGCCACGGGATCCACGAT
This sequence comes from Gemmatimonadales bacterium, assembly GCA_036556625.1. Lineage (GTDB taxonomy): Bacteria > Gemmatimonadota > Gemmatimonadetes > Gemmatimonadales > GWC2-71-9 > CAVVWJ01. The sequence goes on along the minus strand of DATBJC010000020.1, from coordinate 67,822 downwards.
GCTGGCGGCCGCGAGGGCGGTCCGCCAGCAGCGGCCGCAACGCATTCTCATCGCCGCACCGGTGGCCGCACCAGAGACCTGCGAGTTTCTGCGGGAGGAAGCGGACGAGGTGGTGTGCCCGGTCACTCCAGATCCATTTCATGCGGTTGGGCTCTGGTACGAGGACTTCTCCCAGACCACGGATGACGAAGTGCGCGAGCTGCTGGCTCGTGGAGCTCGGCAGCGAGGCTAGCTGCGCTCGGGATGAGGTCGTTGGTACTCGAGAATCCTCCTTGTCCGGATTCCGCTCCCTTCTGCGCTTTCCTTGGCAAACCCCGACCGAGGAACCCGGTGCGCACTCTCGCCCTCTACGCTTTTCTGCTGGCCGTCGCCGCCTGCTCCCGCCCCGCCGGAGCCAGCGCCGTCGCGCACTGCGCGGCGGGTGATACCGCGCTGGTCCGGGACGTGTTGTACTTCGGACGGAATACGCCCGGCGGACACGAGCTCAGCGACAGCGCGTGGCAACAATTCGTGGACCAGGTGCTCACACCCCGGTTCCCGGCCGGGCTCACCATCTGGGACGCCGCGGGACAATGGCGCGGCGCGAGCGGGCAGGTGGAGCGTGAGCGATCGAAGGTGCTCACTCTGCTGCACGCCGGCGACTCGGTCTCCGATGGCCTGGTGATAGAGGTCGTCGGCGAATACAAGCAACGCTTCGCGCAGGAGGCGGTGCTGAGGGAGCGGGTGGCGACCTGCTCGCGATTCTAGCGGCTACACCACGATCAGGTCCCGCTGGTAGTCGGATGGGGTGACATCGAGACCGTCCTCGCGGGCGTGGGCGTTGACCTCGGTCCGAAGTCCGATCTCGCCGGGGATGTAGATCCCTGGCTCGACCGAGAAGCCGACCCCGGGGAGGATGCGGCGGGTGTCGAAGCTCTCGGTGTCGTCGATGGTCGGCCCGTAGCCGTGCAATCCCACCCGATCGATCGAGTGACCGGTGCGACACACGACCCGGTCGCCGTACCCCGCGGCCTCGATCACGCCGCGCGCCGCCCGGTCGGCCTCGGCGCCGGCCACCGGCTCTTTGGCGCGGAGCCGGGTCTGCAACAGGTCCAGCGCCGCGTCGCGAGCCCGCCGGACGACGGTCCATAGCTCCGTCGCGCGAGCGGACGGTGGTCCGATTGCCGCCATCCAGGTCTGGTCCGCATAGATGCCGCCGGGTTCCCGGGCCCACAGGTCGAACAGGAGAAGCGCGCCCGGCACGATGGGCGAGGAGCCTTCGGGCGGGGCCTCGTAGTGCGGGCGTGCGGCATGCTCGCCGTAGGACACGCTGGGAGCTGACTCGGTCTCCAGGCCGGCGCGATCGAACGCCTCCAACACCCAGCGGGTCACCTCGTGCTCGTCGGCCGGATCGCCGGCGCGGGCCCGTTCCCCGATCCGGTTGATGGACGCCCGGGCGATCTCCGAGATGACGGCCGCCGCCCGGAGATGCCCGGCCAGATCCTCCGGGGACCAGACCGAGCAGTAGCGGGACACCAGCTCCGCCGACGAGACCGGACTGGCACCGGAAGCCCGAACCAGCTCGAGGGTGCCGGCCGGCACGTAATCACCGTAAGGGACGGCCCCGCCCGGCGAGTATTCCATCGCCACCGTCTTACCGCCTACCAGGGACCCGAGCTCGCGGGCGAGCTCCTCCCGCCGCACCCACACGATCCGGCGCCAGACCGCCGGCCACTCGCGCCACAGCTCCGCATCCACCGCGTGCACCAGCGCGATGGGTGGTCCGTTGCGCGGGATGTAGACGTAGGCCCGGCGCGAGCCCACGATCTCCTGGCCGACCACCGCCGCCATGATCGGATTGAGCCCGCGGAAGTCGAACAGCAGCCAGCCGTCCACCGGGTGGGCGAGCGCGGCGAGGGCGGCATGGAGCCGGGGCAAGGCGTCGGACTGAAGCATGGAGCCTCGGGGCAATCGAAGTGCGAAACGAACGAGCAGCCTCGCGAATCCGCAAGGCTGCTCGTCTCAAAGGCTCGGCGGCCGGCCCTACCGCTGGGCCGGCTGCGCGCGGCTGCCGGAGGCAGCATCCCTCCGCGACGGAGCCAGATCCCTTCTCCCTTTGGGTTGAAAGCCGGCCGCCGCGAGGAATCGCGGCGCACAGCTCGGACTCTGTATGCTCGACGATCGAGCACCGCCGAAATCGACATCGCCCCGTCTGCTTGCCCAACCGGTTGGTCCGCCCTAGCCTAGAGGCGATGAGTCTCCTCTCGGCCGCCGTTCTCCTGTTCTTCGTCATGGACCCCTTGGGCAACGTGCCGCTGTTCCTCTCCGCGCTCCGGCACGTGGACCCTGCGCGCTACCGTGTAGTCATCCTGCGCGAGCTGCTCATCGCGCTGGTCATTCTGGTCGTCTTCCTCTTCGCGGGCCGCTACCTGCTCGAGCTGCTCCACGTCTCGCCGGCCGCGCTCACAACGGGCGGCGGAGTCATCCTGCTGCTGATCGCCCTGCGCATGATCTTTCCCACCAGGGAGCGGTCGCTGCGGGAGGAGGTGCAGGAGGAGCCGTTCGTGGTGCCGCTGGCCGTCCCCTACACCGCGGGCCCCTCCATGCTGGCGACCGAGCTGCTGTTCATGAGCGGGGAGCCTCACCGCTGGCCGGTGTGGCTCGGCGCGGTGGTCCTCGCCTGGCTGGCGTCGGCCGTCATCCTCTACTTCTCGAGTAACCTGCGGAAGCTGCTGGGAGACCGCGGACTCACCGCGGTGGAGCGGCTGATGGGCATGCTGCTAGTGATCGTGGCGGTGGAGATGCTCATGCGGGGAATCGCGGAATATCTCCGCCGCTGAGCTGCCATCCGGCATTCAATCCTTGTAGGGATCGAACTCGTCGGCGCCGGCCATCACCACGATCAACGGGCGCAGGGTATGGAGCACTTCGATGGTGCTGCCCTGCGCCGCAAGGACCTCAGGCAGCCGGCGGTACACCTGCGGACTCTCGTCCAGCCCTCCGCCTCTCAGGATCACTCCCTTCTGGCGAATCCAGGCGTGCATCATCTCGGGCGTCACCCGCCCGGGCGAGATCACCCGGCCGGTGCGGCGGTTGCGCTTTCCCGCCGCCTGAGTCCGGGACATGACCCGCCCGGCGCCGTGGACCGTCGAGTACAGTGCGGCACGCTGGAGCGCCTGGGTCTCCGGGGAAGTGGAGGCCGTGCCCTGCACGATCACCGCATCGTCGCCCATCGAGCCGCCGACGAACCCCTTCTGGCCGGGAAAGGCCGGTGTGGCTCCCTTGCGCACCACGATCAGGTCCTGCCTCGTGGCGCTCCCTCCAGGCGAAGTTGTGGTGGTTGTGGACCAGCTCCACCTCACGGGCGCCGAGCAGGGAGACGACCTTCCGGGCCACCCACTCGCGGCCGGCGTAGGCGTAGCGCCCGGCGAGATTCATCAGCTCCCAGTAGTCCTGACCCGCCGGCCGATCGAGGGACAGCAGCACTTCGGCTTCGGGCGCGCGCTCGCCCCAGGACTTGCCCTGCCCGAGCGCCAGAAAGTTGGTCGCGACCGTGTGGCCGAAGCCGCGGCTTCCGAAGTGCACGCCGACCCAGAGCGTGCCGGTCTCGTCGGCGAAGAGGTCCACGTAATGGTTGCCGCTCCCGACGGTGCCCAGCTGCTGGCGGGCCTTGGTGTGGAGGGTCTGCCGGTGCCGAGGGGGCACTGCCTGCCAGGCCGGATCGCCGAACAGCGGATGGTCCATCGGCGCGTCGTCGGCCTGGTTTTTTCTGCCGATGCCGAAGCTGACCGTTTCGGCGATCCGGTCCGCCAGCTGCCCGAGCCGCTGCCGGGCCCGCGCGGGGGTGGGGCCGAGATCATCGAGAGTCGCGTCGGTGCGGATGGCCGCATTGCCGCAGGCGATGTCGAAACCGACCCCCACCACGGAGACGGCATTCTCGTAGGCCGCCACTCCGCCGATGGGCATGACGTAGCCGACGTGCCCGTCGGCCATGAGCGCGACCTTGCGCGCCCGCTGCGCGACCTGGGCCAACTGGGCCCGGGTGTTTTCGTCGTGGCTTCCGAAGACCTGCATCGAGCCTCACCGGCCGGCGCCTGCCTGCAGTATCGCCTGGCTGCCCACGCCCTGCCGAGAGACCGGTCACCGGTTGAAGGCGCCGGGGGCAGGGTTAGTTTCCCCAGCCGGTCAACCAGCCGGCGAACCGATCTGATCCCCACAGCAGGAGCCGCAGCCATGTGCCGTAACATCAAGACCCTTGCCAACTTCGAGCCTCCGGCCACGGAGGATGAGATCCGGGCTTCGGCGCTGCAGTTCGTCCGGAAGCTGAGCGGATCCACCCATCCCTCGCGGGCCAACGAAGCGGTGTTCAACCAGGCGGTGGACGAGGTGAGCGCGGCCGCCCGGCGCCTGATCGACTCGCTGGAAGTCAGGTCCGCGCCGCGGAATCGCGAGGAGGAGGCCCAGAAGGCGCGAGAGCGGTCGCAGAAGCGGTTCGGGACCTGAAACGACCAGGGCGGATCCTGAGATCCGCCCTGGTTGCCCTGCGTCCCGGTAGGTCGACTTGGTCTACTGCACCGCGTTCATCATATCGAAGATCGGCAGGTACATGGCGATCACCATGCCGCCCACGATCACGCCCAGGATCACGATCATCGCCGGCTCCATGAGCGAGAGCAGCGCGCTCACCGCCACGTCCACTTCCTCGTCATAGAAGTCCGCGATCTTGGACAGCATCTCGTCCAGGCCGCCGGTCTGCTCGCCGACGGCGATCATGCTGATCACCATGGGCGGGAACACCTTCGACTTCTCCAGCGGCGCCGCGATCGTCTCACCGCCGGCGATCGACTGGCGCGACTCCATCACCGCGTCGTGAATGACCCGGTTGCCGGCGGTCTTGGCGGTGATCTCGAGGCCGTCCAGGATGGATACGCCCGAGCTCACCAGGGTGCCTAGCGTCCGGGTGAAGCGCGACACCGCCGACTTGCGCAGCAGGTCGCCCAGCACCGGCGCCCGGAGCAGCGCCCCGTCGATCTGCTTCCGGCCATCGGGGGTGTTGTAGTACTGCCGGATGGCGAAGAGAACCGCGGCGATGCCCAGCAGCCCGGCCCACCAGTAGGAGATGAGCAGGTTGGACATCCCGATCACAATCCGGGTCGGCAGCGGCAGCTCCATGCCGGCGGAGGCGAACATGCTCTCGAAGGTCGGGATCACGAACACCAGCAGCACGGCGATGGCGACGGCCGCCACCGTGATGATGACGCCGGGATAGACCATGGCGCCCTTCACCTTGCGGACCAGGGCGTCGTTCTTTTCCAGGAAGGTGGCCAGCCGAAGCAGGATGGTATCCAGGATACCGCCCGCCTCACCCGCGGCGACCATGTTGACGTAGAGATCGGTGAACGCCTTGGGGTGCTTGGAGAACGCGTCGGCCAGGGTGTGGCCCGACTCGACGTCGTAGACCACCGCCTTGGTGACGTCCCTGAGCGCCTTGTTCTCGGTCTGCTGGGCCAGGATGTTCAGCGACTGCACCAGCGGCAGGCCCGCGTTGATCATCGTGGCGAACTGCCGGGTGAAGATGACGATGTCGCGGGTCTTGATGCGCTGAGCGCCGAAGCTGATGTTGATCTGCTTGGGCTGCTCGCGCACGCTCACCAGGATCAGCCGGTTCTTGCGCAGGTACGCGCTGACATCGTCCTTGCTCGCGACGTCGAGCTGGCCCTTCTGGATCTGGCCGCTCGGCGCCCGGGCGGTGTATTCGAACATTGGCATTCGGTGATCTCCTAGAAAGACGGACCCACCCCACTGCTCCACTCCGCCGGGCGGTGCTGTGCGGAGCGGCGGGCTAGCGCCTTACCGCTCCTGACGGCCGCCCCTTCTCGGAGGCGGCGCCGTTGGTGCCGAACTCCTGCTCCTCCATCGGGGTGACCCCGATCATGCGAAGGAATTCCTTGGGGTCGTGCGACACCCGCTCGCACTCCTCCTGGCTCACTTCCTTGTTGGTGTAGTGCTGGTAGAGCGAGTCGTTCATCGTCTGCATGCCGTGCTTCTTGCCAGCCTGCATGGCAGAGTAGATCTGGTGGATCTTGTCGTCGCGGATGAGGGCCCGGATGGCCGGCGTGGCGACCATGATCTCGCACGCCATGACCCGGCCGCGGCCACGCAACTTGGGGAGTAGCGTCTGGGTGACCACGCCCTCCAGCACGAAGGCGAGCTGGGCCCGCACCTGGGACTGCTGGTTGGACGGGAAGACGTCGATGATCCGGTTGATCGATTCCGCCGCCGAATTGGTGTGCAGGGTGGCGAGGGCCAGGTGGCCGGTCTCCGCGATGGTGAGCGCCGCGGCGATGGTCTCCAGGTCCCGCATCTCACCCACCAGGATCACGTCCGGGTCCTCACGCAGGGCATACTTGAGCGCGGTGGCGAAGCTCTTGGTGTCGGTGCCGATCTCGCGCTGGTTGACGATGCAGGACTGGTGGCGGTGAATGAACTCGATCGGGTCTTCCACCGTGATGATGTGACCCTTCCGCTCCTTGTTGATCTTGTCGATCACTGCGGCCAGCGTGGTGCTCTTGCCTGAGCCGGTGGGCCCGGTGACCAGGATCAGACCCCGCGGACGCTCGGCCAGCTTGGCCATGATCGGGGGCAGGCCAAGTTCCTGGAAAGTCCGCACGTTGAAAGGAATCATGCGGATTGCCATGGACACGCAGCCCCGCTGCTTGTACACGTTGCCGCGGAACCGGGCCAAGTTCTGAATCCCGAAGGAGAAGTCGAGCTCGTCCTCGGTCTCGAAGCGCTTCTTCTGGTTTTCGGTCAGGACCGAGTAGGCCAGATGCAGCGTGTCCTTGGGGGTGAGGACCTCGGTCACCGCGCTGTCGGTGATGTCTCCATCGATGCGCAACTTAGGCCGCTCGCCCGTGGTGATGTGCAGGTCCGAGGCCTCTTTCTGGATCATCTCCTCCAGCAGCGCCCGCAGATTGAAGCTCATCCGGCTGTCTCCTTGACCACTTCTTCGAGGGTGGTGGTTCCGCGCTCGATCTTCTTCATGCCATCCATGCGCAGGGTGAGCATCCCTTCGGAGACCGCCTGGTCTCGCAACTCGGCGACCGAGGCGCCCCGCAGGATCATCCGGCGCAGCTCCGGGCTCAGGGCCATGACCTCGTAGAGACCCGCTCGGCCCTTGTAGCCGGTGCCACTACAGGTGTCGCAACCCGTGCCCTTCATGAACGGTAGGCCGCGGAGGATGTCAATTTCTGTGCCCAGGGAGTGCAATTCCACGTCGGTGTACTTGTGCGAAGTCTTGCAGTCCTTGCAGACTCGGCGCACCAGCCGCTGGGCCACCACCACGTTCACCGCGCTCGCCACGTTGAACGCCTCGATGCCCATGTCGATCATACGGGTGATGGTGCTCGGCGCGTCGTTGGTGTGCAGGGTGGAGAGCACCAGGTGGCCGGTGAGCGCCGCCTTGATGGCGATGCCGCCGGTTTCCAGATCGCGGATCTCGCCGATCATGATGATGTTCGGGTCCTGCCGCAGGAACGCCTTGAGCGCCGCGGCGAAGGTGAGCCCGATCTCGTTCCGGATCAGCACCTGATTGATGCCCATCAGGTTGTACTCCACCGGGTCTTCCGCCGTCATGATGTTCACTTCCGGCGTGTTGACCCGGGAGAGCGCCGAGTACAGCGTGGTCGTCTTGCCCGAACCGGTGGGCCCGGTGACCAGCACCATGCCGTAGGGGTTCAGGATCGCCTTCATGAGATCCTTTTCCGCCTTGGGCTCGAAGCCGAACTTGGTGAGGTCGAGCGTCAGGTTGCCCTTGTCGAGGATTCGGAGCACGATCTTTTCGCCGAACAGCACCGGCAGGGTGGAGACGCGGAAGTCGATGACCCGGTTCCCCATCTTCAGCTTGAGCCGGCCGTCCTGCGGCACGCGCCGCTCGGCGATATTGAGCTGGGAGAGAATCTTGACGCGAGAGGTGAGCGCAGCCTTCATCTTGAGCGGCGGCCGCATGATCTCGAGCAGCGCGCCGTCCACTCGGTAGCGCACCCGAATCTCGTGCTCGAAGGGCTCGATGTGGATGTCGCTGGCGCCCCGCCGGACCGCATCGATCAGGAGCCCGTTGATCAGCTTGACGACCGGGGCGTCCTCGATCTGCGCCTGGGTGACCGTCTCCTCTTCCTGCTCCTCGACGACCTCGACGTCTTCCCCGGTGGCCTCCATGTCCTTGAGGAGGGTCTGCAGCTCCTGCTGATCGCTGGCATAGTGCTTTTCGATCAGGGAGCGCAAGGTGAATTCCCCGGCCAGCACCGGGAAGAGATCGAACCGGGTGATGAACTTGAGATCTTCCAGCAGGCCGAGGTCGGTGGGGTCGGCCATGGCGACGGTGAGGGTCCGCCCCTCCCGCTTGAGCGGGAGCACCACGCCCTTCGAGGCCATGTCGGCAGGGACCAGCTTGAGGATTCGGGGATCCACCTCGAAGCGGGAGAGGTCCACCGCGGGCATCCGGTACTGCCGGGCCAGGATCTTGGTGATCTCCAGCTCGGGGACCATGCCCAGCTTTGCCAGGACGTAGCCCAGGCGATGCTTGCTGGTCTTCTGGTCGGCTTTCGCCGCGATGAGCTGCTCACGCGTGAGGAGGCCTTCACGCAGCAGCACCTCACCGAGCTGATCGCCGTTACTTCCGGCAGCAGCGGTCGCCATGATCTCGTGGCTGGAGAAGTGTTGGGTTAATTGGGCCAGTATCGGTAGCCGGGCTGGGCGACGACAGGCCGCCCGCCCCTCATTCGACCACCACCTGATCGCGCAGCCGGGCGATGGCCGACTGCCCCAGCCCGGGAACACGGGACAAGGCTTCGACCGACGCAAACGGCCCCCGGGCTTCGCGCTCCTGCAAAATCGCCGCCGCGCGCGCCGGGCCGATTCCCGGAAGCCGGTCCAGCTCGGAAACCGACGCCGAATTGAGATTTACGGGGGGAGGGGTGGTGCCTGCCCGGGAGGGAGTCGGCCCCCCGGCCAAGTCGGCACCGGGTCGGGCGAACTGCCCGGATGCTGGCACTCCCTTGGGGCCGGAGAACCTCAGGTGGGGCCCGATGGCGGCCAGGAGTCCGGGCCCGATGCCCCGTACCCGATCGAGCCCCTCAGGGCCGCCGAACGGTCCTCGGGCCTCACGATCCGCGACGATGGTCTTGGCAAGCGCCAGGCCGACCCGCGGGAGCCGAGCCAGCTCGGCCGGCGTAGCCTGGTCGGCATCGATACGCTCGCCGGGCGCGAGAGGCCGGGCCAGGGCGAGGATGCTGTCGCGATGGGCCGCCGGAGACTTGGGAGGGAGTGCCGCCAGCAGCTCGATCTGCCCCGGCGCCTCTCCCGGCCGGGTGGCCCACCACCGGATGCCCTGGCCGGCAAGCCCGAGGGAGAGCAGGAGCAGGAGGGCGCGTCGCTCGGTGGCCGACATGACCCGAGGGTAACGCACTGGCTGAATCCGCCGCGCAGCGGTTTCCCGCGGGCCGGTGCGATTCCGCCGGCGGGACGGTTCCGGCTAGGTGGTACCCTCGCGCCGCACCAGGGCCATCGCGACGTCACCCACGATCTGAAGACTCTGGGCGCTCACCTTGTCGATGGTATCGAACGGCGTGTGATGGGGGGGATAGTTGAAGTCCACCACGTCGATGGCGCGGATCCCTCCCTTCTGCAGCTCCACGTGATCGTCGATCAGCACGTACCCCGGCGTATCTACGAAGATCTTTCCGTACCCCAGATCTCGCGCTACGTCCCACACCAGGTTCACTACCTCCGGCGCGCCGGTCACCGAGTTGCCCTCCTGGTAGATCTGCAGATCCTTGTCCGCGACCAGATCGAAGAGCACGGCGTAGAGCGGCTTCGGCCCCGGCGGCTGGTGCTGGGCGTAGTAGCGGGCACCGATCAGGACATCGATGACCTTGTCGAAATCGCCGTAGTCTTCGCCGTCGGTGAAGAGCAGGTCCACCCCGACGTCCGGCCCGGGCGGCGCCCGCTTGAGCACATCGGCCACGCCCAGCAACAGCGCCACGCCGGAGGCCCCATCGTTGGCCCCCATGACCTTCTTGGTCGAGTCGGGAGACTGCTTGCCGTCGGTGACCGGCCTGGTGTCCCAGTGGGCCAAAAAAAGGATCCGCTTCTCCGCAGCCGGGTTGATGCGAGCGATGACATTCTGGAGATCCAGCGAGTCACCCTCGGCGGTGACGTGAGTCCAGCGCTGGGTGATCACCGAGTCGACCCGCGCCCGCACCATGCTGTCGAGCCACGCCGCCATCCGGCGGTGCTCATCGGTGCCCGGTATCCGGTACCCGAAGGTCAGCTGCTGCTCGAGGTACTTGAAGGCCGACGTCCCGTCGAACTCCCGGGGCGGCGGCTTGTCGCCGCAGGCATTCAGCGCGGCGAGGGAGAGGATCAGGAGAAAGCGACGCAAGGTGGACGGGACGAAAGCTCCGAAGCGGTCTGGCTGTCAAGCTGTCTGGCCGACCAGCTCCTCTCTCACCGGTAATCTTCCGCGAACAGCGACAGCTGGAACGACAGCTGGAGGAAGATCTGCGACGTGCGTCCGTCCAGGTGACGCACGTCGTTGATCGAGTAGCCGAACTGGAGGCCCGCGGTCAGCATCTGCATCAGGTCGGTGTCGATCCCGCTCTGGATCTCCCGCCGGCGGAGGTCGGATACGGTCTCGCACTCCGGGTCGCGCACCGTCAGCAGGCAGGTGCGGACGCTGGAGCTGAAGACCGTCACCGAGGAGCGGATCAGCTTGCGGGTGCGGCTGATGGAGGTGGGCAGCCGGAAGGCGTAGCTGAAGGTGCCGGTGATGTCGTCCTGATCCAGCAGGGTCGCGTTCCCGTTGGTCTCGGTCCGCTGGTCGCGACTGGAGAGTCCGGTCGAGAAGCTCATCCCGTTGCGGAGGGTCAACTGGAGGTCCGGCGTGAGCGAGTACGAGACGGTGGCGCTGGCGGCGCCCAGCCCCTCGCCCCCGGCACTGAGCTGCTGAGAGGTGCCCTCCCGGCGGCGGACCCCGAAGGCGGCGCTCACGGTCACCAGCGGGCCTTTGGTGAATACCCGGTTCCATCGGACCGTCGCCGACGGCCACTCCCGCTGCCGCAGCACGGTCTCGGCGAAGCCGTCCCCGACCAGGCGGAAGGTCTCCGTCCGAGTGAGCGAGTACGACATCGTGGTGGAGAATCCGAAGGGTAGGTCAGCGCCCGATCCGATCGTCGCGGTGCGGGTCTCCGACGCATTCACCGCGGTGGATCGCTCCTGAAAGAGGAAGCTCTCGCGGCCGCCCAGGCCCAGCATGTACTTCAGGCCCGGGTCGAAGGCGGCGAGATTGTAGGTCGAGGTGCGGGTGAGGCCGGAGCTGAGGTCCACCGGCCGGAAGCGCGACAGCGCCTTGCCCACCGTGCTGCTGTCGTTGAACAGCTGCTGGAACGCGCGGCCCAGATCCACCGAGAGGCCCAGCTCGCGGGTCCGTCGGTTGTTGAGCGTCTGCGGGAGGATGAACGCGCCGCTGTCCTCGAACTCGCGGACCGGCGAGCGGCTGTTGAGCGTCCGGGAGAGAATGAATCCGCTCCCCGTGGTGAACCGGGGCCGCAGCCAGGAGTTGATGGCCGGAGTGAGGGCCAGCGAAGTGGTCAGGTTGCGGTCGCGCTCCACGCCGACGGGGATACCCAGAAAGAGCTTCCGCTCGGCAAACGCCAGCCGGCCCAGAGGGCTGGAATCGGGGTAGACCCGCAGGTCGCGCGTGCTGTTGAGGTCCACGTTCACCGACAGCATCCCCAGCGGCTGGTACGTCATGCCGGCCGAGTTCTGCCACAGGTGGGTGAGCGAGAGGGTGGACCGCACCAGCGAGTCCGCCGGCCGGGCGATCGGCACGCCGAAGGAGAAGTAGGCGGCTTCGTTCCGGCTGAGCCCGCTGCTCAGCCGCAGGCTCGAAGGGACCAGGCTGAACTTTGCCGAGCTCAGTCCCTTGCCTGCGCTGCTGTTCTTGATCCAGTCCGGCAGACCGCCCACCAGGCCGCCGAAGGGCAGCCCGATGCCCCGCCGCTGCATCTGGAGGTTGTAGCCCAGGGCGACCGAGCGCGCGTCGGAGGTGGCGTCGCTGAACTCGCTCCGGGTCCGTCCCTTGACCAGGTTGGCTCGAAGCGACAGCGGATCGGCCAACGCCTTGGTGAGAAAATCGGTGCCCTTCTGACTCCGGCGGATCGCGAGGGTGTAGTTCTGGGTGCTCGAGCTCGGTCGTCGCAAGCCGGGCAGGGCGTCGCCCCTCACATCGGTGCCGGTGAGCAGCTCCGGATCCACGTTCGCGCGAGTGTAATTCACGTTGAGCGGAATGGAGAGGCCCAGCCAGGTGGGGAGGAACCGATCGAGCTGCCAGCCGGACGTGACCTGCAAGGCACCGGTGCCGCGGTAGCTGGGGTCCTCGTTGATCTGGCGGAACTGGCCGTTCTGCCGGGTGTAGGACACGAACATGTTGCCCACGTCGCTGGCGACGATTCGCGCGTCCACCGCCATCGCGGTGCCCAGCTCGGACACCGGGTTGCTGAGCCGGATATCGTCCACCCAGAGCTCGGCGTCCGTAATGACGACCGACGACGCGACCCGCAGGATGCCCGCGGAAAGCTCCTGAATCGCCGCCAGGTTCGGAGGGTTGACTCCGGGGTCGGCGCTGTACACCAGATAGGGACCCCGGCAGGTCACGTAGACATTCGGATCGGGCACCCCGCAGGCCGGATCCACCACCGGCGGTCCGCTCAGTCGCTGCTGTTCCAGCCGGGCCCGGAGCGCGCGCCACACCTCCAGATCGATGACGAATTCCGGCTCCCAGGTCCGGGAGCGGGCGGGTGCCCGGTACAGGTAGAAGTTGCGGTCGTCGCTGCCCACCTTGAGGAAGGCCTGGAGATCGTTCTCCTCCCAGCCGGGCCCGCGGCCCCGCATCCAGACCCTGAGCTGGCGGTAGCTCAGCGCGTTCTGCGGAGTCACCGGAAAGCGGAGGAACGCCTCGGCCCGGTCGCCCGTTTCCAGGCCCCGGGCGACGATGCGGAGTGACTTCTCGTTGATCTGGGTGCCGAACGATTCCTGGTCGCCGTCTCGCCGCTGCACGGCTTCGACCACGCCGGGAGGGGACTCGTACCCCAGGTCGGCGCTGTTCTCGGTGGAGACTACCGAGGCGATGACATCGCCGATGGGGTTGGCCACCGATCCGGCAAGACCGGCGATCGGCCGTTCCGCCCGGCGGGTCCAGGAGGAACCGACCAGCCGCATGCGGGCCAGCGCGAACCGGGCGACCGGGTCCGGGCCGCCGGCGTCGGCCGGCGCCGCCACCGTGACCCGCAGATGCTGAATCAGCCGGAGATTGGGCGTGCCGATGGTGGCGTCCGGGGTGCGGATGGGGACCCGATACAGCTCCCAGCCGGGCATGAGGCCCTGACCGGTTCGCACGAAGTGCTGGTCTTCCGGGCGAAGCTGGACCACGTAGCGGAAGACGTTCTCGTTGGCGCCCTTGGCATTGAGCACGTTGTCCGCGTCCAGATCCTCGGTGTCGAGAATCCCGTTGCCGTTGGTGCAGCGACCGCTGAGGTCGCCCCAGGGAAACACCGGCACCGCGTTGCTCAGGAAGCGCTCGCAGAGCGCCAGGTCGCCGACCACAGCCCCGTCCGAGCGGATCATCCTGGGCGGCCTGTCGCCCAGGATCCCGATGTCGTCCACTTCGGCGTTGAAGATGTCCAGGTCGCTCCGCTCGGTGTCGAGCAGGCCGGTGCCGATCAGCTGGCGCCCGGTGTAGCTGGTATCGCTGCCCGCCACGGTCAGGCTCTCGGGTGCCACGCCCACCGCGTCTTCGTCCACCGTGCCGAGGTCGAAGATCAGCCGCACCCCGGCCGAGTCGGAGCTCCGGCCCGCGGGGTGAAACACCCAGAACTCGAGGTACTCGTCCCGGGTGAGATCGATGCCCGTGGTGCTGAGCGGCGTGACCATCGAGCGCCACCGGGGACGGAAGTCGCGCCGGGGCAGGCTCCAGCGCGAGGCATTGTTGCGCTGGACCACGCCTCCCGCGGTGTCGGCGTGCAGGGTCATGAAGAGCGTGGTCTCCAGACGCTCGCCCCGGCCCACGATGCGGATCAGGGTGTCGATGTCCTCCGGGCGGATCTCCAGCGCCTGACCGGTGTTCCCGACCGGCACCAGGTTCTGCCAGGTGAGCGCCACCGCGTCGTCCGGGAGGAACCCGCCGGCAAAGCCGAAGCTCTCCGCGCCCAGCGGGCTGCCCGGTCCGCTGCCGAACTCCCAGGCGGCTTCCGCCAGTGAGAGGGGCACGCCCGCCTCGCTCTCGAACTCCTCCATGTAGGCCTGCCCCGACCGGTTGGGGTCCGGCTTGGTCAGGGCGAATTCGGCGTTGAGGTTGATCTGGGAGGGAGCAACGGCGGGCCGGCTGGTGAGCCCGCTGAGGAGCCGGCTCAATCCGTCCGAGCGGAACTTGAGATCGGTGTTGATGCCGGTGATCAGATTCGCGGTGGCCTCGAACCCGAGCGGCGGCCGGTTGAAGGCGCTGGACTCCTTCTGGTACATGCCGATGAAGTTGACCGAGCCGACATTACCCAATGAATAGCGGGTCGAAAGCCCGAAGATCGAGGTGGGCGCGATCGCGAAAATGCCCTGCTCCTCGAACCGCACGGTGACCTGAGCCGCACCGGTACCGAACAACGACTCCGGATTGAGAAAGGTGACCTGCCCCGACTCGTAGGAGATGGTGTAGTCCACGTCGCGCTCGAGCCGGCGCCCTCCCAGCAACACCTGCTCGCTTCCCTTGCGCAGCTGGAACGCGCCGAGTGCCAGGCTGGACCGGTCGCCTCCGCCGGTGCTGTTGTAGTGGAGCCGCAGCTGAAACTTCGCCGCCGGCCCCTGGTTCAGCAGGAAGAGGGGCTTCTGGTACAGCGAGTCGTTCCGTTCCGCCGGGGTGAGCCGGGTGGAATCGGCGAAAGGCCGCAGGTGGGGATAAATGATGTACGACTCGTTGAGCACCGTCCCCGCCTGCGGCTCCTGCGCCCGGGGGAAGAGCCGGTTCTCCCGGTCGAAGATGTTGGGGTCGGTCGGGATCGCCAGCCGCAGGGCGGCGAGATAGGTGGTGCCTCCCGACAGCGGCCGCTCCGACTGGTTGACCGAGAGACGAACCTCGAGCGACGCCGGGTCCAGATCGGATCCCGCCACCCGGTAGATCTGCCGCATCTCGTGGTTGAAGGTGACCTGGGACGGGTCCTGCTGCGGCGCCACGATCAGCCGCAGGCTGTCTCCCGCCTCGGGCCGATCCTGAGAGGGAAAGCTCCCCACCAGCGAGCCGTCGTCGGCGATGTAGCTGACCGCGAGGAAGTCGTTCTGGTCCAGCTTGGTGCCGAGCGCGAGCCAGAGCCCCGAGGGGTCCAGGTGGTAATCGGTGCCCTGGATCAGCAGCTCCCACCGCACCGGGCCGTAGGTCTGGACCCCGTTGCTGCTGCGGGCCAGTGCCCGGATGCCCGCCAGGTTGGCCTGCGAGTTGGACTGGTTGAGCGCGGCGCGATAGCGGTAGACCCGGACCTGGTCGGGTCGCAGGTTCGCCGGCAGCACCGTGGGATCCAGGTTCAGGATGTCGAGGTCGGGAAAGCCTGGAACCCCGGTGGGATCCACCACCCAGAAGAACCGGCCTGTTTCGAAGTCGAGGTCCCGGACCTGCTTGGTCTGTGGCTGGCTGGTGGTCTGGCCGATCTGGTACACCCGCTCCGCCACCTGGCTCCCCTTCTGGGTGGCGGCCAGAGTCTGGAGCTGCACCCGCCCCACCTCGAAGGTCGCGTTGACGCCGAAGTTGTTGGTGGGGATGGCGGCGGTGATGAATCGCGAGGGTGGGGGCTGGAACTGGACGGTGCCGACCTCGATCCGGCGGATGATCTCGTCTTCCAACCCTTCGTAGTACACCTGCACATCGTTGTTGGCGACGAAGTCCCGCTCCGAGTCGTAGTCCACGTTGAGGTGGACCCGTCGGCCCAGCACGCCGCCGGCCCGGAGATTCACCTGGTTGTCCAGGCGGGGCGGCCTGAAGCCACCCCGGCAACCGGAATTGGGATCCAGCAGCAGCGCGGGACTGCATCGCTCGTTGCGCAGGCGGTCGGTGCGGAACTCGAGCCGGACCTGGCCGTCCATGTTGATGTCGGCCTTGTCGCGGGCGATCCCGAACAGCCCCCGACGCTGCTCGTCCTCCTCTGCCGTCGCGACCTGCTCCACCGGCACCGGAGCCGTTCCGTAGAGGTTGAGCATCCGGTATCCCAGGGCCCGCTCCTGGCGGGTGACTTGCAGCGAGGTGGCCAGGAGGCTGTCCCAACGCTCCGCCGCCCCGGTCGGACCCAACCGCGGGGCCCCCAGCCAGGGCGCGCGCAGCGCGGCCGGCTCGGCCAGACGAAACGGGCTGGTCAGGAATCGAAGGCGAGAGCCCGGCCCGGTCGTATCGGCGGTTGTCGGGGTCTGGCCGGCCAGGGGAGCCGTGACCAGCAGGCACAGCCAGCTTAGAGTGAGAAGAGGGCGCGCCACTCTGTTGGAGCTGAGGAAGACGGCTTGAGAATGGGAAACCCGGACAATATAATAAGCTAACAACTCCTTACAAATCTACAAGTTAGGTCGTGTGAACCTGCTCAGTCGCTACCTGCTCCGCCAACTGGCGGCCCCCTTCCTCTTCGCGCTCACCGCGCTCACCAGCCTGATGCTGTTGAGCCAGATCGCGAAGAAGTTCGGGTCGCTGGTGGGCAAAGGCCTCCCCTGGACGGTGATCGTGGAGGTCTTCGCCCTGAGCATCCCGTTCATCGTGGCGATGACCCTCCCGATGGCGGTGCTCCTGGCCGTGCTCTATGCCTTCAGCCACCTGGCGGCCGACAACGAGATCACGGCGATGCGGGCCAGCGGGGTCAGCGTGTACCAGATCCTGCTCCCGGTGTTGGCCTGGGGCGTGTTCATGTCGGCCTTCAACTTTGCCTTCGTGGATCAGATCCTGCCCCGGAGCAATGCCCGGTTGAGAACCCTGCTGATCGACATCGGCCGGAAAAAGCCCACCTTCGAGCTTCAGGAGCAGGTGATCAATGAGGTTCCGCCCTCCCAATACTTCCTCCGCGCCAATCGGATCGACGGCGCCACCGGGCGCCTCCGGGAGGTCACCATCTACGATGTCGGCGGGGACGCGAGCCGCCGGATCATCTACGCCGACAGCGGGCTGATGGGCTATGCCGAAGGCCAGACCGATCTGAGTCTCCGCCTGTTCAACGGGAGCATTCACCAGTACCGACCGGTGGAGCCCACCGGGTTCCAGTTGACGTACTTCAAGGTCAACGACATCCGGGTGAAGAACGTCTTCGACGAGCTGGAGCGGAACACCAGCGAGGCGGTTCGGGGCGACCGCGAGATGAGCACCTGCGAGATGCTCGAGGTGATCCGGGATGCCGAACGCGAGGAGCACGAGTCGGCCCGGGACCGCCACGAGCTGATCGTGAGCGATCTTCGCAACCTCCTGGCGCTCCCTCCACGGGGTATGGCTGATACGTCGCTGACCGCCAAGGCGACGCCGGCCTATTGCCGCTGGCTCCAGTCGCTCCAGAGTCTGGTTCTTCCCAGGACGGCCGAAGCCCAGGGACGAGCACAGGCCGCCCCCGCCCAGGGTCGAGCACAGGCCGGCGCGCCGGGACAGGGCAAGGGCCGGATCGTCAGGCCTCCGAAGACGAAGCCGGCCGGAGCGCCGACCCTGCGCCCCCCGGTACCCAGCCCTCGTAGTCCAGGACTCCGGGAACCGGAGCTTTCGAACTGGTCGCTCACCGCGACGGCCCTGGACCGGGGCCGGGACGCGGATCGGCGGGCGGCCCGGTACGCCGTCGAGGTCCATAAGAAGTGGGCCATCAGCCTCGCCTGCATCTCCTTCGTCATCATCGGGATCGTGATGGCCCTCCGGTTCCCCAGGGGCGGGATCGGGCTGGTGATCGGCGGTGGACTCCTGGTCTTCTCGGTCCACTATGTGGGGCTCACGGCCGGGGAGAGCCTGGCGGATCGCGGATTCGTGACACCGTGGCAGGCCATGTGGTCGCCCAACATCATCCTCACCATCGTGGGCGTGCTCGGTCTGATCCGGGTGAGCCGCGAGTCGGGCTCCACCCGCGGCGGTGACTTCCAGGAGGTGGTGGACGCGATCCGCCATCTCTGGCGGCGGATCAGGCACCGGTCCTTCCCGGTGAGGCCGTCCGCATGAAGGCGATGAGCACGTTGGACCGCTACGTTCTGGGGAGCTGGATCCGGATCTTCGTCCTGACCGCGCTCGGGTTTCCGATCGTATCCATCCTGATCAATCTGACCGATACCCTGAACCGGCTGCTCGACCGCGGGCTCACCACCCGGGAGATCGCGTGGAGCTACGTCTACTCGGTCCCGGAGAACATGTTCCTGGTGATGCCGGCGGCGGTGCTCTTCGCCACCGTGTTCACCGTAGGGGCCATGGGCCGTCACTCCGAGCTGACGGCGGCCAAGGCTGGAGGCCAGAGCTTCCACCGGCTGATGCTGCCGCTGTTCGTGGCCGCGGCGGCCGCGTCGGGGCTGGCGTTCGTGGTCGGGGAGCTCGCGCCCGGCGCCACCGCCAAGCAGCTCGAGCTGCAGAAGGCCAAGGCGGCGCGGCCCACCAGGACTCGCTACAACTTCGTGTACCGGGGTGACGTGGGCTGGGTGTACACCATCCGCTCCCTCGACGTGGCCAACCGGCAGCTGAAGCATCTGATGTTCGAGCGCCAGGGGACCGGGCTCGACTACCCGGACCTGGTGATCACCGCCGACAGCGCCAGCTGGGACGATTCCCTCAGCTCCTGGCGGGTGCGAAACGGGGCCAGCCGGGTCATCGCCGGCCCCGGACGGCAGGCGATGTTCTCGTTCAGGAGCATGCGCCTTCGCGCGCTGACCCAGTCGCCCGCCGACCTGCTGGCCGAATCGAAGGCGCCGGACGAGATGCGCTACGCCGAGCTGGGCCGCTACGTCGACGCGCTGAAGCGCTCGGGCAACGACGCCAACAAGCTGATGGTCGAGCGCACGCTCAAGGTGGCGATCCCGGTCACCTGCTTCATCATCGCACTCTTCGGGGCACCGCTCGCAGTCACCTCCCCGCGCGCCGGGGCCGCGGTCGGCATCGCCATCAGCCTCGGCACTACAGTGATCTTCCTGCTGCTCACCCAGATCATGAAGGCGGTGGGAGCAGGCGGGGTCGTCAATCCCGACCTGGCGGCGTGGATCCCCAACATCGTGTTCGCGATTGCTGGAGTGGTGCTGTTGATCAGGGTGAGGACGTAGGGAGGCGGTCCGCCGTATATTTCCCTGCTATGACCTCCTCCCGCCCCGTCATCGTCGGTACGGGCATCGCCGGCCTGTGGACCGCGTGGAGGCTTGCTTCCGAAGGCCAGAGGGCTGTCGTCCTCACGAAGGAAACGCTGGCCGACAGCGCCAGCGCCTGGGCCCAGGGAGGGATCGCCGTCGCCCTCGGACCGGGAGACAGTCCCAGCCAGCACGCCGCCGACACCATGGCCGCCAGCGACGGCCTGGCCGATCCCGAAGCCGTTCGCATCCTTACAAGTGAAGGCCCTGGAAGGATTTACGAGCTTCTGGCGCTGGGCGCCCGGTTCGACCGGGGACCCGACGGCAAGCTCCGGTTCGGGCTGGAGGCGGCGCACACCCGGCCTCGGATCATCCACGCCGGGGGTGACCGGACCGGCGCCGCGCTGATCGGCTGCCTGGCGCAGGTGGTGCGCTCGCATCCCCTGGTCGAGTTGATGGAGCACACCGAGGTCACCGCCATCCTCACGTCGGAGGGTCGGGTCGTCGGCGTGGCGGTGCTCACCGGGGGGAACCAGAGCCGGACCATCCCGGCGACGGCGGTGGTTCTCGCCACCGGCGGCGTGGGACAGCTCTATGCCATCACCACCAATCCCAAGGTCGCCACCGCGGACGGTTGGGCGCTGGCCCATCGCGCCGGGGCACAGCTTCGGGACATCGAGTTCCTCCAGTTCCATCCCACCGCACTCAAGTTGCCGGGCGTCAATCCCGCGCCGCTGATCTCCGAGGCGGTTCGCGGCGCCGGCGCGACCCTGATCGACCGCGATGGGACCCGGTTCGCGCTGGACGCCGACCCCCGGGGCGAGCTCGCCCCGAGAGACGTGCTGGCCCGCGCCGTCGCCCTGGCCGACACCGACGGCGGAGCCTGGCTGGATGCGCGGGAGATCGAGGACTTCTCGAGCCGGTTCCCGGGCATCACCGCGATCCTGGCGCGCCACGGCCTCGACCCGTCGCGCGACGTGCTGCCGGTGGCGCCGGCCCTGCACTACGCCATGGGCGGCGTGCGCACCGACCTCGAGGGGCGCGCCACGCTGCCCGGACTCTGGGCCGTGGGAGAAGTCGCTTCCACCGGAGTGCACGGCGCCAACCGGCTGGCCTCGAACTCCCTGCTCGAGGGTCTGGTGTTCGCCGATCGGGCCGGGCATGCCTTGGCGGACGGGACGACCGCCGGACCGCCGGACCGCTGGACCGAGGGACCGCCGGTAGAGAGCACCGCGCAGCTTCCCCATGGGCCGCTCCAACAGGAGACCGGCGCGGACGCGGAATGCGGGGAAATCCGCCGCGCCATGCGCGAGCTCATGACGACCAACGTCGGAGTCCAGCGAACCGAAGCCTCGTTGCTCCACGCCGAGCAGGAGCTGGCGCGGCTGACCAGGGAGACCCCCGCCGCCGCCTGGCGCACCCACAACCAGCTGCTGGTCGCCACACTCATCACCCAGGCCGCCCGGCGGCGGCGGGAGAGCCGAGGCGGCCACCGCCGGCTCGACTACCCGCCCGCGACGCTCCGCCGGGAGACCGCGTGATCCTTCGGACTCCTCCCGACCCCTCGACAAGCTCGGGGCAGGCTCTTCCACCACCCAGGACGCTCGAGCTGCCGGTCATCGAGCCGACCACCGAGACGCGGGAGGAGATCGCCGCGCTCCAGCGCGAGATCCGACAGCTGGCTCGCAGGCGTGACGCGGTGGTCCTGGCCCACAACTACCAGCGCCCGGAAGTCCAGGACGTGGCCGACTACGTCGGGGACTCCCTCGGCCTGTCCCGCCAGGCGGCCAAGACGCCCGCCGGCGTGATCGTCTTCGCGGGCGTGCACTTCATGGCGGAGACCGCGGCGATCCTCTCGCCCGACAAGCGGGTGCTGCTCCCGGATCTCCGGGCCGGCTGCTCGCTGGCGGCCACCATCACCGCGGAGGAGGTCCGCCGCTGGAAGGCGCAGTTTCCCGGCTACGTCGCGGTCGGCTATGTCAACACCACCGCGGAGGTCAAGGCCGAGCTGGATTACTGCTGCACCAGCGGCAACGTGCTCGACGTGATCGACGCCATTCCCGCCGACCAGGGCATCCTCTTTCTCCCCGACTTTTTCCTCGGCTCGCACGCGCGGCGGATGCGCCCCGACCGGCGGATCGAGGTCTGGATGGGAGAGTGTCACGTCCACCGCGGCATCCGGGCCGAGACCCTCAACGCCGCGCGCGCCAGCCATCCGGACGCGGACGTGCTGGTGCATCCCGAGTGCGGCTGTGCCGGCCAGCTGATCTACGAGATGGGTCTGGGCGAGGTGGATCCCAGGGGCCTCCATATCACCTCGACCGAGGGAATGATCCGGGCGGCGACCGAGAATCCGGCTCCGGAGTTCATCGTCGCCACCGAGACCGGGATCATGCATCGGATGCGGCAGATGGCGCCCGCCAAGCAGTTCGTGGCCGCCGATCCCGAGGCGGTGTGCGCCTACATGAAAGCGATCACCATCAGCGGCGTGCGCGACTCCCTGCTGCTGGACCGCTATCATGTGACGGTCCCGCCCGACATCGCGGCGCGCGCCAGAGGGGCCATCGACCGGATGGTGGCGCTGGGCCGGTGAAGCCGGACGCCGAGCGCATTGCCGCCGTCGCGCTCGCGGAGGATGGCGAGACCGACGTCACCAGCGGTCTCACGGTGCCCGCCGGGCTCGACGGGCAGGGCCGGTTGGAATACCGGAGTGGCGGTGTCGTAGCGGGGGCGGCATTCGCCGATGCGGTCGCCCGCGGGTGCGAGTGCCGGATCGAGTGGCGGGTGCCGGATGGCCGGGTGGTGCCCGCCGGATCGGTGATCGGCGCGGTTCTCGGCCCGTTGCGTCGCATCCTCCGGGCCGAGCGCCCGATGCTGAACCTGCTGCAACGCGCCTGCGGCATCGCGACCGCCACCCGGTCGTACGTGCAGGCGATGGCCGGCACATCCTGCAGGATCCTCCACACCCGAAAGACCGCACCGGGACTCCGCGCGCTCGACGTGGCGGCGGTCCTCTCCGGCGGCGGCGCGCGACATCGTCTCGACCTGAGTCACGAAGTGATGGTGAAAGACAATCACTGGCAGGGGCTGCGGCTGAGCCACAGCAGCCTCGCCGTCGCGCTGGCCGATGCGCGGGCCAAGGGAATCACCTCGCTTCAGGTCGAGGTGGAATCGATGGACCAGCTGGAGGAGGCCTGTGCCGCGGGGGCCACACGGCTGCTGGTGGACAACCAGTCACCGGAGACGGTTCGCCAATGGGTGTCACGCGCGAGAGAGCTCACGCGGGACATCGAGATCGAAGCCACCGGTGGGATCACGCTCGGCAATGTCCGGGCGTACGCGGAGGCAGGGGCGGACTACGTCTCGATCGGCGCGCTGACCCACAGCGTCGTGGCGGCGGATCTCGGGATAGAGATCGTGGTTCCAGCAGCGAGTGGGAGGGGGTGACGCGGGACAGCGGGACGGCGGGATCGGCGGGACGGCGATCCCGCCGTCCCGCCGTCTACCCGACTTCCTCGACCGCAACCTTCCCCCCGGCAACCGCCCGCCACAAGTAGTACACCGGTACCCCAGCCAGGATGATGCCGAACGTGATCCCCGTATTCAGCGGATCCGTCACCAGCGCGTTCACCACCATCCCCAGCGACGCCAGCAGGAACAGCGCCGGCACTATCGGGTAGCCCCAGGTCCGGTAGGGCCGCGGCAGGTCCGGGCGAGTGCGGCGAAGGACGAACACCGCCGCCACCGCCAGGGCGTAGAAGGGCCAGATCCCCAGAATGAACTTGTCGGCCAGCTGCTGGAAGTCGTTCAGCAGGACGTAGACCACGCCCAGCGCCGTCGCCAGCCAGATGGCGGTGGACGGGCTCTGGTAGCGGGGCGACACCCGGGCGATGGCGCGGAAGAAGAGTCCCCGGTCGGCCATGGCGAAAAAGATTCTCGGCCCGGTCATCATGGACCCGGTCAGCGCGCCCAGGCAGGAGACCATGACCACACCGGAGACCACCGCGGCACCCGCGGCGCCGAACAGGGTGATCCGCTCAGCCGCCGTCGCGGCGATCAGGGGAGACGCGGCCATCGCCGGCAGGGGCACCAGATAGATGTAGGCCAGGTTGAGCAGCAGGTAGACCACGACGATGGCGGAGGTCCCCAGGATCAGTGCGAGGGGCAGCGTGCGGCCGGGGTCCTTCACCTCGCCGCCCATGAACGACAGGTCGGCCCAGCCGTCGTAGGTCCACATGATGGCGATGAGCGCTGTCGCCATGAGCGAGAGCTGGAAACCGGCCGATACGGCGGGTGAGAAGTGGCCCCAGCTGCCCTCGCCGGCGGCGAAGCCGAGCAACGCCAGTCCCGCCAGCGAGCCGAACTTGAGCGCGGTGATCAGGTTCATGAACCGGGCGGCGCTCTTGACCCCGACGTAGTTGAGGAAGCCCATCACCACGATGGCGACCGCGGCGACGTAGCGGACCTGCGCCGGTGTGAACGAGAGGAAGTAGCCGAGATACTCGGCGAAGATGGTGGCGATGGCGCCCAGCGCGGAGGCCCGGATCACCGTCAGCTCGGACCAACCGAAGAGGAAGGCGGGCAGCGGGCCGAAGCCCTCGAGCAGGTAGGCGAAGACGCCCCCCGAGCGGGGAAGCGCGGCCGCCAGTTCGGCCAGGGTCAGGGCCCCGAAGAGGGCAATGACCCCGCCGGCCACCCAGGCCACCATGACCGGTCCTGGTTCCTGGAGCCGTTCCGCGACGCTGGCGGGCACCCGGAAGATGCCGCTGCCGATGGTGGACCCGACCAGAACCGCGATGGCGCTCCAGAGTCCCAGGTGCCGGGGAAGCCGTTCACCCCAGGCATCCGCCGATGGCGATTGCATGGCTAAATGTAACCTTGACAAGGGCCTGCCGCGCCCCGTTCTTTCCGGCCTGAACCTGCGGGGGCAGTGTTTCCTTGACTATATCGAGCGAGCCGGACCGGAGACAATTGCTCCGGCGGCTGGCGTGGGCCGGCAGTGGCTTTGCCCTCGGCCTGATTGTACTCGGCGGTATCGTTCGGATCACGGGATCCGGCATGGGATGCGGAGAACACTGGCCCCGCTGCAACGGTGAGTGGTTCCCCCCGCTCGACCTGCCGACCCTGATCGAGATCAGCCACCGCTGGGCGGCCGCCGTGGTGAGCCTGCTGGTCCTGGCAACCGCCGGGGTGGCCCTCAAGTGGCACCGCGGCGAGCCGTCGCTTCGGAATCCCGCACTGCTGGCTGCCGGGCTTCTGGTGACCCAGGTCCTGCTCGGTGCGGTGACCGTGAAGCTGGTCCTCCCTCCCTGGGTCGTCATCACCCACTTCGCCAACGCCATGGTCCTGCTGGCGGCGCTCCTGGTGACGGCGCTCCGCGCCGGCGCGGAGAGCGGTCTGCCGCTCCCCCGCGCCCAGCGGCATCCAGGGCACTGGCTGGTACTGGCGACGAGCGGCCTGGGATTCGTGGTGATCCTGTTCGGCGCCCAGGTGGCCAACTTCGACGCGGGACTGCTCTGCCTCGGCTTCCCCCTGTGCAATGGGAGTGCGCTGCCGCCCGCAGGCGAGCTGGCCCGGCTGCATTGGGCGCATCGGGTCCTGGCTCTGGCGTTCCTGGCGCTGACCGTGGTGCTGGTGGCCAGGACCACGGTCCGGCGGTCCGGCGGTCCGGCGGTCCGGCGGTCGTTCCAGCTATGGATGCTGATGGTGCTGGGGGCGACGCTGGTGCAGGTCGGAGTGGCCGCGGGGATGATCCTCCATCTCCTGCCGACTGGTCTGCGCGCGCTGCACCTCCTGGTCGGTGCGGTGATCTGGGCGGCCCTGGTGGCTCTCACCTTCTACTCGGGGCGGACACCGCGCGCACTGTCATCCCGAGCGAACGCGAGGGATGACAACGAGCCGTCGCTGGCCGCCGACTTGCTCGCGCTCACCAAGCCGCGGATCATCGCGCTGCTGCTGATCACCACCGTGGCACCGATGTTCATCACGCCCGAAGGCCTTCCCTCTCCGTCCCTGGTCTTGTGGGTGGTGCTCGGCGGGTACCTGATGGCCGGCGGGGCCAACGCCATCAACATGTGGTTCGACCGGGACATCGACCTCCGGATGACCCGGACCAGGCTGCGGCCGATTCCCTCCGGCCGCATCACGCCCGCGTTCGGCCTGGGATTCGGGCTCGCCTTGGCGGTGCTCGCCTTTGCCGTCTTCTGGTATCAGGTCAATCCGCTGAGCGCCTGGCTGGCGCTGGGCGGCCTGCTCTTTTACGTCTTCGTGTACACCATCTGGCTCAAGCGGTCGAGCCCGCAGAACATCGTGATCGGCGGGGCCGCCGGTGCCTTCCCGCCGCTGGTGGGCTGGGCCGCGGTGACCGGCGGGCTGGACCTGGCCGCGGTGTACCTGTTCGCCATCATCTTCTACTGGACCCCGCCGCACTTCTGGGCCCTGGCGCTTATCAAGCAGGCCGACTACGCGCGGGCCGGGGTCCCGATGATGCCGGTGGTCCGGGGCGAGGCGCGGACCAAGTACGAGATGCTGGTGTACACCCTGATCCTGCTGCCGCTCACGGTGCTGCCTTCCTTCTTCGGTGCGCTGGGCCCGTTCTACGGCGTCGCGGCCGTTCTGCTCGGCGGCCGGCTGCTCTGGTACTGCCTGCGGGTGGTCCGGGAGCGGGCCGTCACCCCGGCGGCCTGGGGGATGTACCGGTACTCGCTGCTCTATCTGGCATTGCTCTTCGTCGCGATGGGGGTGGACCGGGCGCTGCCGTTCAGCCGGTCGTCGGAGCCGCACCAGGTCATGATACTGGACCACGCGTCGCGGGTAGCAGGAATCCCGACAGGCGGACATCACGAACAATGATTCACCACGAAGACCTTGGTGCCTGCGTGGTGAATCTTCAAGGAACTCCATATTGACGACGAGCTCCATTGGCGAAGCAGTCTCCCGCCGATTGCCACCGCCCGGGCGGCTGACGAGGCTGTGGCCCCGGGTCAGGCCGTACCGTTGGAAGCTGGCGCTGGCGACGGTGGCGCTGGTGGCGAGCGGGCTCCTCGCGCTGGCCTTTCCCATGGCCGTGCGCTACCTCCTGGACGCGGCCTTCGTGGAGCGCAACCGGGCCCTGCTCGACCGGATCGCCATCGGGCTGGTAGTGCTCTTCAGCGTGCAGGCGGTCCTCAACTACATCCAGACCTATCTCCTCAGCGCGGTGGGCGAGCAGTCGGTGGCCGGGCTTCGGAAGGAGCTGTTCGCCCGGCTGCTGGAGATGCCCCCCGGCTTCTTCGCCGAGCGGCGCACCGGTGAGCTGACCAGCCGGCTCACCTCCGACGTGGGGTTGCTCCAGGGCGTCCTGAGCCATCAGATCTCCGAGCTCGCCCGGCAGGTGCTGTCGCTGGCCGGCGGCGTGGTGCTGCTCACCTACCTCCAGCCCAGGCTGACGCTCACCGCGCTCGCCGTGTCGCCCCTGGTGGTGGGCTCGGCCATCTTTTTCGGGCGGCGGCTCCGGCAGATCACCACCGGCGTGCAGGACCGGCTGGCGGAGGCCACCGGCGTCGCGGAGGAGGCGTTCTCCCAGATCCGGACGGTGCAGAGCTTCGTGCAGGAGCCGACCGAGCGCGCCCGCTACGGCGAGCGGGTGACGGCGAGCGTGCGGACCGCGCTGCAGCGGGCCCGGGTGCGCGGAGTGTTCTTCGGGATGCTCACGCTGTCCACCTTCGCCGGCATCACCGTGGTGCTGTGGCAGGGCGGGCTCCTGGTGCTGGAGGGCCAGCTCACCGCCGGCTCGCTGGTCTCCTTCCTTCTCTACACCATCACCATCGCGGCCTCGATCGGAGCGCTGGCCTCCAGCTTCAGCGCGTACCAGGAGGCGGTAGGCGCCGCGGAGCGAGTGTTCGAGATCCTGGAGATGAAGCCGGAGATCGCCGACCCGCCGGCTCCGGCCCCGATGGTCCGCCCGGCCGCGGGTCGGGTGGCCTTTGAGGACGTGTGGTTCCGCTACCAGGAGGACCGATCCGAGACCTGGACGCTGGCGGGCGTGGACCTCGAGATCTTGCCGGGCGAGGTGGTGGCCTTGGTGGGCCCGTCGGGCGCGGGCAAGACCACGCTGGTGTCGCTGCTGCCGCGGTTCTGGGACGTGGACCGGGGCCACGTCCGGCTGGACAGCCACGACGTGCGCTCGCTCCGGCTGGCCGATCTCCGGGGTGCGATCGGTGTGGTGCCGCAGGAGCCTGCGCTGTTCAGCGGGACGGTGCGGGACAACATCGCGTACGCCCGGCCGGGTGCGTCAGACGCCGAGATCGAGGAGGCCGCGCGGGCGGCGCACGCGCACGAGTTCGTGGAGCGGCTGCCGCTGGGCTACGACACCGTGGTGGGCGAGCGGGGGATCAAGCTCTCGGGGGGCCAGCGGCAGCGGGTGGCTATCGCCCGGGCGATCCTCAAGGACCCGGCGGTGCTGGTGCTGGACGAGGCCACCAGCAATCTGGATACCGAGAGCGAGCAGCTGATCGAGGACGCGCTGAGCCGGCTGCTGGTGGGGCGCACCACGCTGATCATCGCGCACCGGCTGAGCACGGTGCGGCGGGCGGATCGGCTGGTGGTGCTCGACGGCGGGCGGATCGTGGAGGAGGGGAGTCATGCCGGACTGCTGGCGCAGGGCGGACTGTACGCGCGGCTGTATCAGCGGCAGTTCCGCGATGATCCGGCGGACAGCGCCAGGAGCATGATCGCCAATCTCTAGGACCCCGGTGTCATGGTTGTTGGACTGAACGCAAGAAGCCCCCGCTGCCAGACGGGGGCTTCTTCACACTCTCAAGAGCCTACGGGATGCCCTAGCGACTGATCGTGACGTTGAACGGCACCGGAGTGCCGTCGAACAAGACGGAAACGAAATAGTACGTGCCTGGCGCCAATGTAAGGGTGCCGTCCTCGGGATGAGTGAGTCCCGTACCTGCAAAGGCGCCGCTGCTGCATGCGGCGTCGAAGCACACGACCGCGTCGATATCCGTGTCGTCCCCGATCCAGTCAGTTACGAAGTGATAGTCACCGGCTTCAGTCACGGTAAACTGGTAGTATTGTGCTCCCACGCCACCGTCACCGGTGATGTCAGCGCCAGCAAAAGTCCCGCCATCGTAGAGTACGACGGATTCTCCAGCAGCCGGAACCGGGATGACCGGTGCGGTTGCTGGAGCTTCAGTCCCGGTGAACGCCGCTGCCGTGAGCTCGGTGGTGGTCTCGAGGGTGAGCGGGGTCGTCGGAAGGAAGTTCACCGCGATGTTCGAGACCGTAGCCGGTCCGGTAGAGCCGGGTATCGGGATGAAGGTCACCGAGGTGCCGTCGTTGGAGAGGATAAGGGCCGTGTCCGCACCGAAGGCGATCGTCGCATCGGCTAAGAAGGTGAACCCTTCGGCGGTAATCGTCACCGGTTCGCTCGCCGCTGGAGCAGCATTGGAGAACGAGGCGACCAGGTTGGTCGGTGTCACCCTGACCGGGACCTCGAGGTCCAGCCCACCCGCTGAGACAGTAAACGAGGTCGCGACGGGCGCATTCCCTGCGAAGACATCGAATTGCGCTTCGGACTCCAGTGGGGCACCCACGGTGGTGCCCAGGAAATCCTCATTGCGGTCTACCGTAATCCCGCTGCCGGCGGTGATCTGCCAATCCGCCGCAAGAGGATTGCCCTGATCGTCCTCCAGGCGCACGATCACCGACGCATTGGCGCCCTGCTCCAGGAAGATCGAGGACGGGTCGGCCACGATCCGGACGGGATCGCCCCGGAAGTCGCCGGTCGGGTCGCTGGAGCACGACACCAGCACCAGGGATGCCGCGAATACGACCGAACCACAAAACAAGCGCTTCATAGTGAACCCCTCATGGCGGAGAGCTGTGAGATATTCGATCCGTCGCCGTCAGAACCGCTGGATATTGCCGGCGTCCTCGGACCGAACTACGCTGAACAGGTCCACACCCAGGAAAGTGCCGGCCTCCGCCAGACCGCGGCGGCTCAGCACGGCGCCCCAGGCGGGAATCTTCGGCTCGGAGACGTCGTTCGAGTAGATCAACTGGAACCCGCCGAACCCGGTCCGGTCGGCGAAGATGTAGTAGCGCGCCTTGCCCCGGGTGTACTTCCAGACCTCAAAGGCCGCGCCGTACGCTTCCTCGGGCCGCTGGAGCACGTCGTCCGGCGTGCCGTTCTTGGCGAAGATCCGGCCGCGGTCAGTCCGCCAGCCGTCCGGCGCGCGGCGGCCGGGCTCCCGGTAGTGCTTGTCCGCGTAGGCGATCGCCTGGTAGAACTGCTCCCGCCGCTCGTTGCGCGGCGTGTCGGGCGTCGGGTCCCGCTTCTTCCAGAACTCGGTCAGGAACTTTCGCTTGACGCCGGCACTCATGCTCTTGTCCCAGCTGGAGAGCTCCCGGCTCCGGGCGACGTATGCCAGCGGCTCCTTGGCCTGATCCAGCTCCTCCACCGACATGGCCGCGAAGTACCCCTCGTCGGTGATCCTGGCGTCCTGCCGTGCGGCCGAGTCGCGCACCAGGGTCTGGGTGATCGGGGCCATGGTGATAGGCGCCGACCGCTCGATGGTCTCACCCCCCAGCTCCAGCCTGGAGGTCATGGTGTAGTCACCCGGCGGGAGCCCGGTCAGGTCCAGCTGGCCCTTCAGCATGCTGCCGCCCGGCGCCACCGTGACTTCGAGCGGGGGAGTCTGCACGATCGCCTTACCCGCGGAGTCGTTGATGGAGACACCCATCTTCCCCTTCTGCTCCGCCGGGGAATAGGCCTCCATCAGGTAATACACGTGAGACCGGAGCGGCGTGAGAAAGACGCGCGCCGCGGCGGTCACCAGATTGTTGCCGGCCCGAAACTCTCCGGGCTTGGGCACGGTGTCGTTGGCCGCCGCCACTCGAATGGCGGGAGACGCCAGCAGGTCGGACACCTTGGCCGCCTTGCCCAGCGCCTCCAGGCTCACCGTCTGGCTCACCTGCTTGCCGCTGGCCGAATCGCCGACCGCCACCTCCAGCTTGTAGGTCCCCGGTGCCACCGTGAAATCCACGATCTCCACCGCGTAGGCGTCCTCCGGTGCCGGCCCGGCCGCGACCTTGGACTGCCACGACTGCTGGTAGAGCGTGAGCCCGGTGGCATCCGCCACCCGGACGGACACGGTGTACGCGCTGCCCTCGCCGGTCCGCTGCACCAGCGCGTAGGGAATCTGGACGATGCCCTTGACTCGGGTGAGGTCCTGCTCCGCGCGATAGAACCGCACCGCGCGGAGCACCAACTCCGGATCCGATTGCATCGCCGCCGCGGCCACCGGCAAGCCCGCCAGCGCCGCGGCGAACGACCACTTCAACACGCTATGCATGGTCTTCCTGAATCCGCTCTGCTACCAACCCAGATTGACGGTAAAGAAGTTGGTGCCTCCCAGAACGCCCAGATACCTCCAGGCATAATCGAACCCCAGGAGGAATCCTTCCGACGAGTAGTTGAGCCCTCCGCCGATGGAGAGGCCCTGGAGGTTCTCCTCGTCCTTGAGCGCGGTGTCGTTGGGATCCAGCGGCTCCAGGTTGTTGGCGGCGGCGTAGCTGTAGCTGCCCCGCACCGCGAACCCGAAGTTGGACCCGCCCAGCCGCTCCGACATCCATTCGCCGCCGGCGGAGAAGCCGGCGCTGTTGTTGTTGGGCTGGTTGAAGTCCGAGAGGATGGTGAGCCGGCTGGTCTCGCCCGCGAGCAGGTCGTACGCCAGACCGACCCGGAACGTGGTGGGCAACGCGAAGTCCTTGGTGCGGAACTCACCCGGCTGCGGGTTCTCCGGCACCGGATCCTCGCCGGGGATGGAGTCCCGCGGCGCGTCGATCTCCAGCGCGTTGCCGCTGTACGACAGGTTGCTGCCCAGGTTGGTCACGGTGAAGGCGAACCGGATGGGGTGCCCGCTGAGCTGGGCGTGGAAGTTGGTGCCGAAGTCCACCGCGAACGCCCGGCCCGAGGCCTGTCCCAGGTTGTCGAATACGCCCTTGGCCGTGATGCCGGCCGCGAAGCGGTCGGAGAAGTTCTGGGCGAAGGTCAGGCCCGCGACCGTCTGGCTCACCGAGTAGACCGATCCGGTGCCGTCCGGCTGCTGCGGGGTGTACACCGGCTGATCCTTGAACCCGAAGGTGCCGACCTGGAGGCCGACCGCCCGGGTGCCGTCCGAGAATGGAATGGCCACGCCGCCCCAGCTGTACCTGGTGTCGGCGATGTAATCGTAGGTACTGATGGTGGCGCCCGGCCGGGACATCAGGGCCGTGCCGGCGGGATTGTAATAGAGCGCGCTGGCGTCCATGGCCAGGGCGACGAACGCGCCGCCCAGCGCGGTGCCCCGGGCGCCGGCGCCGAAGAGCAGGAACTCGGCCGAGGTGGTGCCATAGGGGGTATTGTCCTCCCCCTGGGCCGCCGCGAGCGAGGGAAGGCCGCCGACCAGCGTCGCAGCCACTGCCAGGCTCGGAACCAATGAAAATCGCATGTTCATCCTTCTCCTGGTTGTGGAGGAGCGGGCGGTGTGCCCGCTCCCCCCCGGTGGGCGACTACTGCGCGAAGTTCACCACGGTGAACCGGCCGACGCGACGGGCGTCACCCGCTTCGATGTGGTAGAAGTACACGCCACTGGCCACGACTTGGTTGTTGCGGTTCCGGACGTTCCAGTCGGCGCTTCCGCCGAACGTGGTGGAGTTGTGCTCGAGCAGCGACACCAGCACGCCGCTGGACGAGTAGATCCGGATGATCGCCTTGTTGGGCAGGTTCACGAACTTGATGATCTTGGCGTCCGTGGTCTGCTCGAAGGCGCTGGTCACATAGTACGGGTCAGGTACCGTGTGGACCTGACTCAGATTGGTGGCGGTCGGCGCCTGCACCGCGTTGGTGGCGTTGAAGTTCAGCGCCACGGTGGCGCCCAGGGCCGAGAAGCTGCGGACCTGCGGTGTGAAGCTGTAGGGTCCTTCCGCCCCCGCCGCGCCATTGCCGCCGTTGATCCAGCCGATGTAGCTCCGCATGGTCCACACCGTACCGGCCGCCGGAAGCCCAGCGCCGGGAGCCAGCTCCATGAGGAAGATGTGTCCGGCCAGGTAGAGCGCGAAGCCGGGGTTCGGTCTGGGTGCGAAGACGCTCTCATCGCCACTGATCGCGATGGGGCCTGCCACGGCGGTGTTGCTGAGCACGTATGGTGTCGTGCACGGGAAGATCTGATCCCCGTGGCGGCTGGGATCGATCAGCGGGAATACGCAGCCGAAGTCGGCCAGGGTGACGGTGCCGGGATCGCCATCGCTGGACCCGGCGCCCGATGTATTGGCCGTGGTCAGGAAGCCCCAGCCGGCACCCAGACTGTCGAGCCGCGGCACCGGAACGTTGTGGGTGATGTCGATGACCGAATCGACCACCCCGCCCGCGCCCCAATAGAGGTTGAAGTCGGCCGCGCGGGTCGCGCTGCCCAGGATGGCCTCGATGGCGCGCAGGTTGCCGCTGGTCTGATGATACGATTGCGGGTTCTGAATGGTGAGCACACCGGGCAGCTCGCCCGCGTTGTTGTTGTCGGCCGCGCCACCGGTAGGACTGTTGACGTTGCCGGCGTTCGGATCAGCCTTGGTTTCGTTGTCTCCCGCGAACCAGCGGGGGCCGTTGTAGTTGCAGTTGGCGCCGAACAGGGCATCGATCACGCACCCCCGACCCCAACCCGAGGCGGTCTGGTAGCTGGCCAGGCCCAGCGTCACGGTACCACTCTGGATGAATCCAGGTGGAATGCCGAACCGGGCCGACAATGCCGGGTCCGCCTCCGCGGCCGGGAATGGCCCGCTCTGCGCGGTGGGCACGGTGAGATCCAACGTCTGCGTGATCTGGACCGACACCGTATCGGTCGTCCCTCCACCGCTGGTCTCGAAGGTGTAGTTGGTCGGAATGCCGCCACGAGCGTCGCCCATGCCCAGCCCGATCAGGGTCGCGCCGAAGCTGCCCTGACCGCTGAAGATGGCCCGGGCGAACTCACCCACGAACGCGGCGGTGGCCGCGTTGCTGGGCGGCATCTTGCCGCTGAATTGGCCGGTCGTGGCATCGATGGTCGGCAGGGTGCTGTCGTTGCTGACCGTCACCCCGCGACCGACGATCGCCTGGCTGAAGGTCGCCTCGCTCAGCACGTTGGAAGCACCGGCCACCGGGGTCGTTGCCTTGGTGACTCTGGAGGACTCGATACTCGAAGGACCGGATTGGATCGAGTTGATGTCGAACGCCACCACGGAGTAGAAGTAGCGCAGATTGTTCCGCGCGGTGGGATCGACGAAGATGAACGGCACGCCGTTGTCCACCAGGCCGCAGGTCGCGCTGGTGCCGGCCTGGAGGCAGCCGCTCTCGGCTCCGGTGATCGCCGTGTCGGCCGCGGTGTTGATGGTTGTCCCGCTGGCGAGCTGGATACGCGCGCCTGGAGTACCGCCCGGCCCGAGCTTCACCTGAATGATCGGCCCGACCAGCGGGATCTCCGTGAACACGGTCGGCGCGACGCCGGGGACCAGGGAGTCGAAGTCCACCGGGCAGCCGAAGGTCGTGTCGGGCGCAAGCGGGTCGGTGACACTGTCAATGGCAACGGGGGCGTTGATCCCGAGCTCGGGGGCGCACGCGTCGCTGGAGTTCACCTGGCTGGTGAAGTCCTGCATGACGGTGCCGGTCTTGTCGAACGAGGCCAGCAGGCTGAGGGAGTTCGGGGAATCCACCCGCCCGCGATAGACTCGGTAGCCCTCCACGTCGAACTCACGGAAGTTCGGATCGAACAGCGGGTTCTGCACCGGGTCACCGCCGCCCTCGGGGACCACCAAGGGCTCGCTCGCGACCTGGAAGAACGGGTCACCGGCCGTCTCGGTGGGGCTCGGGCTCCAGAGCACCGTGACCTGGTTGTTGCCCGGGATGAGGAAGAAGCTCGGGGATTCCGGCGCGGCCGGCGTCAGGAAGCGGTTGTTGAAGATGGTCTGCGCCACCTTGGCCTTGTCGAGCAGCGAGCCGGGAACCGTCGCGATCTCCTCCTGTTGCACGACCCCGTCGTTGTTCGCGTCCTCGTATCCCGCGAACCCGGCGACGGAGTCCACCGGGTTGGCGCCGTTGGCGAGCAGCGTGGCGTCGCTCAGCCGGGTGGGATCTCCCGGGGTCAGGTCACAGGTGCCGGGGCCGACGCAGGCGCCGACCGACACCGGCGCCGCGAAGATGTAGGCCACGGCAATCGAGCCGAACTGGCCGGGACCGAGCTCGAGCGGGCCGGACGACTGGAAGAACCGCATGTCGGCCGGGGCCACGTTGTTGACGAAGCAGATGCGGGTGAGCTGCGGATTGCCGGTATTGCAGGCCGCATCGCCCGCGGCGGTGCTGATGTTGTTCGACAAATAACGGTAGAGCTGGACCGCGTTCTGCGCGTCGTCGAACGCGCCGCTGTTGATGGTGTTGCTGAACAGGGTCAGACCCACTTCGACGCCGTCCACCACCGGGCTCTTCAGGTACTTCACGCCGACGAAGCCGGCGCCGGGGAAGAACGGGGGACCGAAGATAGTGGGGTCGAACTGCCAGTCTTGCGTCCCGGCGAAGGTGTTCTCGTAAGTGTAGCCCAGGGAAAACGGCACGTTCACCGACGCGTAGTTGGAGCCGGCGGCAGCCACGTCCATGTCGGCGCCGAACGCGGCGAACATGTTGGTGACGGTATAGCCGCCATCCGGAATGTCGACGGCGAACCGGCCCTCGTTGAGCTGCTGGAACCGGGCGCCCGCCTCTGCGACGAGCTCCCGCATGCCCGGGCGGATCGCCGCATAGACCGCGGGATCGCTCGCGGTGACGTTGTAGAAGGTGTAGATGAAGTAGAGGATGTCCTGGTTACCGGAGGGGAAGTTGTAGCCCATGCCTCGCTGCTCGACCAGGATGCCGAGCGGGTGCTCTCGCCCGGCGGCGAACCCCGGATTGCCTTCCCAGGACACGAACCAGACGTCGCCCTGGGAGGCGGACACCCGGCCCCGCAGCACCGGGAAGAACAGGTCCTGGGTGGCGTCTCCGGACGGCACCAGCCCCGCCTGGGGCCATACCGCCACGTCCGCCGGATCGGCGGCGTTGAAGACCGGCTGGATCTCTTCGCCGTGGTCGTCACCGCGGGGGCTGAACAGCTGGCCGCCCGTGGTGTCGCCGGCCCACTCCGGATTGGCGTCGGAACCGATGATGCCCGCCACCTGCATGCCCGAGTTGAACACGTACTGGTTCGGGCTGCCCTTGGGCCAGAAGCCGCCGCCGACAACGGGCGAGTTGGTGGAATCGACGCAGACCTGACCGTTCGAGGCAATGCCGCAGTAGATCCGGTTGATGGTCATCGCCCCGATCGCCTTGGCGAACAGCCGGAACCCCTTCTTCACGCCGGGCCTTGGCTTCGCTTCGGCCGTGCTGGGAACCAGCGCGCCCATGGTGAGCGCCACCAGTCCGAGTACCAGAACGCTTCTCATACGCGAAAAGCAGTGCATCGCAGCCTCGTGGGAAGGAAGTGCTGAGCCGGCCGGACGGCCCCGGACTTCGGGACCGGCCGGCGGCCCTTCGACTGATGGTTAGAAGTTCAACTCGAAGCCGACCCGCATCCGGCGCGGCTCGCCGGTGAAGTTCTGAGTTCCCCGGATCGTGTTGTACAACGCGTCGGAGGCGGCGCGCTGCTCGTCCTCGGTGAACAGGTGGTCGCCGTTGCCCCACCGCTCCTCGGCCCGGATCAGGTACACGCAGTTCGGCGCCGCGGGGTCACCGTCCTCGGTCACCCAGTTGCCGCAGCCCTGTCGCGGATCGTCGATCCCGCCGAACGAGAGGTCGATGGTGTTGTCCCCGTCGACCGGAACGCCCGAGCGTTCCGCCTCATTCAGGTTGTCCTCCAGGTTGCCGGCGAACTGGTTCTCGCGCTCAAACTCGTTGACGATGTCGTCGGTCTGGGTGAAGACCTGGATGATGTTCCGGAAGTTCAGCACGTTGCGGGCATCGAGATAGGCGGTGAGGTCCATCCCGCCCAGCGCGAAGCCCTTGGTGAGACGGAGATCGAGCACCCGGAACGCCGGCAGCCGCGAGCCGTTGAGCCCCTCGGGGAACTCCCGGTCGCAGTTGTCACCGGACACGATGCCCATGTCTTCGATGCCCGGATTGCAACGGGTGTACGGCGTGCCGCTGGCATACCGGAAGGTGGCGAATACACCGGCATCCCGGAGGATGGATCCGATTGCCGTGCCCTCCTGCCAGTCGCGCGGGAAGCTGAGTGATGCCGCAGCCGCCAGGGTGTGGGGACGGCTGAAGTCGGTCGGCAGGATCGCCTGCGGTGGCGGCTGGAGGCCGCCGGCGAGCGCGTTCAGCACTCGGGAGCCGAAGTCGATGTAGGTCTCCGGGTCGGAGCCGGTGTTCTTGGCGTCCTGGAAGGTGTAGGCCAGGGTGCCGTTGAACAGGTTGCCGAAGCGGCGGTCGAGACGGAGGTCGATGCCCCGGGTATTGCCGAAGTCGGCGTTGGTGGTCGTCTTGATGTTGGTGTTCTGCCCCGAGGTCGGGTCGAGCTGCGAGACCAGGCGCCCGGCGGCGTTGGACAGGTTGTCCTTGTTGTACGCCGCGATGTCGAGCACCATGTCGTCGCTGAACGCGTGCCGGATGCCGAACTCGAAGGTGATGGTCTTGCCGAAATCGAGGTCGGAGCCGAACACGGTATTGGTGTTGCTCAGGTTCACGTCGGTGTTGATGCTGTTGAACACCAGCGCGAAGTCGGGCACCTGCACCTGGTGGGCGTAGCTCAGCCGGAAGTTGGTCCGGTCGGTCACCGGGAACGACACCTGCACGTGCGGGCTGATATAGTCGTGGCTCTCGTCCTTCTTCCACAGGGTCGGATCGCTGAAGAAGGCCTCCGCCCCCTGCTCCACGAACACCGGGTGGGAGCTGATCGCCGGGAAGGTGGGCCGGAACGCGCGGCTGTTGTAATAGTCGTACCGCAGGCCGCCGACCAGGACCACGTCGCCCAGGTCGAGCCGGTCCTCGACGAACGCGTTCCAGCGGATCGGCCGCTCGCTGTACGCCTCGGCGAAGATCTGGTCGTCGAGGAAGTGCGAGTACGCCTTGATGCCGTAGCGGGTGAACTCACCACCGAGCTTGACCCGGTTGAAGCGGTCCACCTGCCAGTCCAGGTTCGCCTTCCCGATGTAGCGGTCTTCCTTATACATGTTGAGCCGGGTATTGGTCAGGCCGCCGATCCCGCTCTCGAAGAACTGGAGGTCGCCGCCGTCGGAGCCCCGGTTGTAGGCCGCATACGCGTTGTTCCGGAACGCGTCCACCGCCGCGTACTGCGCGCGGTTCTCCAGATCCAGCGGCGTGCGCCGGCTGCCGGCCACGTTGAGCCGGAAGTTGTTGATCAGCCGGTTGTCGATCGGGAAGTTGTCGAAGTTCCACAGGTGATCGATCGGGGCGATGAGGAAGCCGCCGAACGGATCCCGGCTGTCGAGCTCTCCCTGGCGGGTCATCGGGCCGGAGAGGGTGTTGTCCTGCTGGTAGGAGAGGTAGGTCTCCAGCGCCAGCGCCCGCTCGGCCGATTTGCTGAGGTTCTGGGTCCAGCTGAGCGTCAGGTTGCGGCTCCAGTTGCGGAAGCCCAGCAGGCCGTCGGGATTGTACAGGTTGCCGTAGGTGAGCACCTGGCCGATCAGGGCCCGGTTCTGCACGAAGGTGCGGCCCTGGAACTGACTGGCCAGCCCGGTGAGCGAGATCCGGGAGCCGGTGCCATAGGTGTAGTTCAGCTTGCCCTGGAGGTTGTAGGTGGTCCGCGGCGAGTACGGCGTGCGGATCCCCTGGCAGTCCAGGCCGTAGTTGTTGGCGATGTCCGGATTGGCACTGCTCGAGAAATCATCGCAGTTGCCCCGGAACACCGCGTGGTTGAACACCGGGACCTGGGTGGTGTCGGCCGTGGGATCGCCCACCGCGGAGGGCACCGCCACGACGGTGTCGATGCCGGCCTGCACGAACATCGGCGACTTGTCGGCGTCGAACCCGGTGGCCACCGAGGCCTGTCCCTCGAGTGCCGCCGAGACGAAGAAGCCCAGGTTGCCCCGGATCGGGCCGCCGATGCTGCCCTGGAACCGGTTGAAGCCGTATCCGCTCGAGACACCGAACGGCTCGTCGCTCTCGAACCCGAAGTTGCCGGTGTATTCGGCCCCACCGCCGCGGGTCTGGACCGAGATGATGCCCGACTGTGCGTTGCCGAACTCCGCCGAAGACGACCCGGTGGTCACCGAGGCCTCTTCCAGGCCGTTGGTGCCGACCGCGATCTGGGTGCCGAGCGAGGTGGCAAAGCCGAAGCCCCGGAATCCCGGCGACACCGGCACGCCGTCCACGTAGGTCACCGCTTCGTCGGTGCGGCCACCCCGGATCGAGAGGGTGTTGGAGGTCGGGCTGGCCACCACGCCCGGCTGGAGGGCCAGGACGTTGTTCAGCCGGTCCACCGGCAGGTTGTCGGTGAACACGCCGTCGATCCGCTGCTTGGAGGTCACTTCGTCGCGCGGCACCAGCGGCTGCGTCTGGGTGACCACCGTGATCTCCTGGATCTCGACGGCGGTCTGTTCCAGCTGGATGTCCACCGTGCCGGTCTGGCCGGCCAACACCTTCACCCCGTCCACCTGGGTGGACTTGTATCCGATGAAGGCGGCGCGAACGGAGATGGTGCCGGCGGGAACGTTGTTGACGAAGTAGTAACCTTGGGGATTGGTCTGCGCGTTGAAGGCGGTTCCGACGATGATGACTTGGGCGTTGGCGATGGGTGCTCCTGCTTGATCGCGGACCCGACCTTCGATCTTACCAGTCGAGCCCTGTCCGAGGAGCGCCGTGGCTCCGGTACAGAGCGTGACTGCCGCGAGCGCGATAATTCGCGCAGCGCGGCCGAAGGCGCTGACATGGCTTACCTTCATGTGTACGTCCTCCAGAGGCGTGA
This sequence comes from Gemmatimonadales bacterium, assembly GCA_036556625.1. Lineage (GTDB taxonomy): Bacteria > Gemmatimonadota > Gemmatimonadetes > Gemmatimonadales > GWC2-71-9 > CAVVWJ01. Next base: position 28,535 of record DATBJC010000020.1, on the reverse strand, counting down.
ACCTACCGGTACTGCGATTTGCCGACGGGGAGCATGCGCCTCCCCAGGGCGATCACTGCCCTGCTGCGGAATGCGGGAACTGTGGGATGTTCATGTGCATCGATGGGACGGCCAAGTCCGATGCAACACAGTGGATAAGACGCGACCGCGGCCCGGTCGGCTCGATAATATGGAGCGCCCAAAATTGGGTGTCAAGCAGATCTGACCACTCGCCACGCGTCGCAAATCGTCACGTAACTCTCTGAAACCGAGCCGGTTGCCCGATGGAACACGGCGGGACGGCGGAACGGCGGAACGTTTACTCCTCGATCACTCGGCTCTCCTTGGCCCGAGCGCCGGAGCTTCCTCGGTCTCGGAGCCGGCCTACCGCCGGCGCCGGTCCGCCGTCATTCATACACCACCGCCGCCGCACTCTCCCACACGCACGCGTCCTGTCCCTGCCCCTTGCACCGCTGGTGCAGCATGGCCCCCTCGAAGCCGGTGAGCCTGCGGAGCAGCTCGCCGTAGGCCGCGCCGTAGAAGGCGCAGGCCGATCCGTCGGGCAGCGCGCGGACCGAGAGCGGGTCCGCCATCCGCACCTGGACTCCATGGTCCGCCGGCCGCAGCTCGCTGGCGAACACCCGGCGCGCGAGCTGGCTGGCCGAGCGTTGCGCCAGCCGCCGGGTCAGCCCCCGGGTGGTGGCGCTGGAGAGGGTCCACGCCGGCCGGGCGTGCACCCGGCTGGCATAGCGGGCGGCCCGGCGGCCGGCGTCGGCAAAGGCGAGTTGCGCATCGGAACGCCGGCCCACCAGGCGGATCACCGAGATCGCCTCGTCCGCATCCACCGAGCTGTCCCGCTCGGTGGCCTGACGGTAGCGCTGAATCTGCGCCGCCACGGTCGGGCTCAGGCCCAGCCGGCGCACGGCGATCTCGCCGGCCAGCTCATCCAGACCGTCCTCGACGGGAGTGTCGAGATTCCGGATGGCCTCCAGCAGGCTCAGTGGAATGAGCGCGGGAACCGCGGGTGTTGTGGACACGGATGGTCGGCGGGAACATAGTGAGGCCCCAAACTGCTAACCAGGGGTCCTTGCGTTGGGGATGGAGGGCCCGGAACATTCCCACATGGCCGAGCCTTCCACCGCCTCCGTGCGCTCGTTCGATGAAGAGGCGCTGCCCCATCTCGATGCGCTGTATCGGGTGGCGCTCCGGCTCACCGGGGATCCGGCGCAGGCGGAAGATCTGGTGCAGGACACCATGCTGAAGGCGTACCGCTCCTGGCGGCAGTACCGCCCGGGCACCAATGCCAAGGGCTGGCTCCTCACCATCCTCCGGAACACGTTCATCAACTCCTACCGGCGCCGCAAACTGGAGCCGGTGGCGATGGACCTGGAGGCGATCGAGCCCCACGCGCTCTACCGCGCCGTGGAGTCCGCCGACCCCGAGGGGAGCTTCTTCGGGCGGCTGGTGGACGAGAAGGTGCTGGAGGCGGTGGACGCGCTACCGCCTGATTTTCGCGAGGTGCTGGTATTGAGCGACATAGAAGGAATGCGGTATGCCGAGATCGCGGACACGCTCCAGGTGCCGGTCGGCACGGTGAAGTCCCGGCTGTTCCGGGCTCGCCGCCTCCTTCAGGCGCAGCTGTACGCCTACGCCGTGGAGATGGGCTACATCAAGCCGAGGAATGGCAAGGATGGGTGAACCGATAGACTGCCGCGAGGCCACCGAGCGCCTTCAGGACTACCTGAAGCGCGAGCTGACGCCGGAGCTGGCGGCCGAAGTCCAGGATCACCTGATCCGTTGCCGGGGCTGCTTCGACCACGCGGAGTTCGAGGAGACCCTGGTCCAGCTGCTGGAAGCGCGGGCCCGGCGGGAGACCTGCCCGGGAGCCCTGCGCGAGCGGATCTGCGCCCTGCTTCGGGCTGAGGCGGACCCGAGCTGAGCCCGGTCACCGTCCCGGTCGCGGCCGCGGTCGCTGCGGCGGCGGCATGGCTGGCGCACCGGGCGGGCACGCTCACCGGGTCGGGTGCGGTGGCGGCCGGGTTGGTAGGGACGGCGGTGCTCTCGGGTACCGGGTGGCAAGGCGGCGGAGTTCTCGCCGCCTTTTTCGTCTCCAGCAACCTGGTGTCCCGTCGAGCGCCGCGACCCATTGGACTGGATCCCAAGGGAGAGCGGCGGGATCACCGGCAGGTGCTGGCCAACGGCGGCGTCGCCGCCGTTGCGGCGCTGCTGGGCTTCCGCGAGCCGGCCCTGGCGCACTGGCTGCTGACGTCGGTACTGGCGGCCGCGGCGGCGGACACCTGGGCTACCGCCTTCGGCGCGAGGAGCCGGGTGCCGCCCCGCCTGATCCTCGGCGGAGCCGTCGTCCCGCCCGGGACCAGCGGCGGCGTGACGCTGCTCGGCTCGGCGGGCGGCGCGCTCGGGGCCCTGCTGGTTGCCGCCGTCGGTGCGGCGACCGCCGGCAGGCCGGCCCTGCTCCCGCCGGCGTTCCTGGTAGGTTTCGGAGGGATGCTGCTCGACTCCCTCCTGGGCGCCGCGGCACAGGGCCGATTCCACTGTTCCTACTGCGACCAGCGGAGCGAGTGGCCGACGCATCGCTGCGGGAGACCGACGACCCACCAGGGAGGTCTCGTATGGCTGGACAACGACGTGGTGAATCTCTGCGCCGGCGTGGCGGCGGCTCTCGCCGCCTGGTCGCTCTGGCGTTGGCAGTGTTGCTGAGCCTGCCGGCGGCGGCGTGCGACAGCGACCCCACCGGCACTCAGCGGCCGGAGGACAACAGCGGCATCGGGAGCGGCAACACTCCCACGCAGCAGCTGGTCGGGACCTGGCGTACCGTGGTCGTGGTCGAGGTGCCGGGCGACCTGCAGACCTGGACCACCACCTGGCGGTTCGATCCCGACAACAGCTGTCTTCAGACGGTCAGGATCGAATCGCTCGCCGAGGGTGTTCCCCGCGTGACCGAGCGGCCCTGCACCTTCACCGCGGGCGATTTCGAGGTCACCGTCGACTTCCTCGGCGGCGGGGCGCTGGTGTTCGAGTATTCCTTCGCCGACTTCTCTCCCGACCGCCTCATTCTCGATGGCTTCGAGTATCAGCGGATCGCCTGAGATCGCGCGGGCCGACGTGCTGGTCGCAGGCGCCGGCCCGGCGGGCAGCGCCGTCGGTCGGCTCCTGGCCCAGGCCGGACACTCCGTCGTAGTGGTGGACCGAGCCGCGTTTCCCCGGGACAAGGCCTGCTCCGAGTACATGAGTCCGGAAGCGGTGCGGATCCTCGACCGGCTCGGCGTGGTGGGCGCGCTGGAGGCGGCCGGTGCGGTGCCGCTGGCCGGCACGATGGTCACCGCCGCCCGGGGGGCACGGCTGCACGGCCGCTTTGCGCTCGCCGGCCACCGTCCGTTCCGCCCCACCGGCCTCTCGGTTGCCCGGCGGATCCTGGACCAGAGTCTGGTCTGCGCGGCGCGCCAGGCTGGAGCCGTCGTCCTGGAGCGCACCGCAGTGCAGACGCTGCTGCACGACGCCGAGGGCATCGCGGGGGCCGTGGTCCGCACGGCGGACGATAGCCGCGGCACCATCCGGGCCCGGCTGACCATCGGCGCCGACGGCCTGCGCTCGCTGGTGGGGCGGCGGCTCGGCCGGCGTCGCCACGGCGTGCTCCGCCGGGTGGCGTTCGTCGCCCACCTGGACGGGGTGGTCGGGACTAGTGACCACGCGGAGATGTTCGTGGGTCCGCGGGGCTATCTGGGGCTCAATCCGATCGGCGGGGACCGCACCAATGTGGCCCTGGTGGTTCCTGCCGGCCGCGCCCGCGCCGCGAGGGGGAGGCCGCGGGAGTTCTTCCTCGACGCGCTGGGCGAGTTTCCCGGAGTGCGCGAGCGGGTGGCCGGCGGCCGGCTGGTCCGCGAGGTGCTGGCGACCGGCCCCTTCGCGGCGTGGTCGGGACGGGTGACGGCCGACGGCGCGGCGCTGGTAGGAGACGCGGCGGACTTCTTCGATCCGTTCACCGGCGAGGGGATCTACAGCGCGCTGCGCGGCGCCGAGTTGCTGGCCGAGGCCGCGCTTCCCGCGCTGGCGGAGCCGGGACGGGTCACGGCGGTCTCCCTCGCGTCCTACCGCCGCTCCCGCCGACGCGCCTTCGGCGGGAAGTGGGCGGTGGAGCGGCTGATCGGCTACGGGATGCAGTTTCCACTGCTGTTCGACCGCGCGGTCGGCCGGCTCGGCCGCCGGGGGCTCGCCCATACGCTCGTCGGGGTGACGGCCGACTTCGTGCCCGCGCGAGCGGTGCTCAATCCGGTCTTCCTCGCCAGGATGCTGCTCTGACCGCTACCGACGTCGACCCCGCCCAGTTCCGCGAGCTCATGGGCCGGTTCGCCACCGGCGTCACCGTGCTCACCATCAACGGCGCGGGTGACCGCCCGCTGGGGATGACCGCCAGCAGCCTGGCCTCGGTGTCTTTGGTGCCGCCGCTGGTATCGGTATGCATCGACCATCAGGCCGAACTGCACGACGCGATTCTCGCGGCGTCGGTGTTCGTGGTCAACGTCCTGGAGAGCGGGCAGGAGACGCTGTCCCGCCGGTTCGCGGACCCGCATGAGAATCGCTTCGATGGTGTGGGCTATCACCGGAGTCCTGAAGGGCTGGTCATGCTGGACGGCGCGCTGGCGCACATCGAATGCGAGCAGTATGCCAGCTATCCCGGCGGCGACCACACCATCATCATCGGCAGGGTGATCGGCGGGTCCACCGGCGGCGGCCACCCGCTGCTGTACTATCGGGGAGGGTACGGCGCGCTGGGATGACCGATCCTCGATTGCACATCTCGTCCGTCGGCGTGGAGCTGCTCGACGACCCGGCCGCCGACCCCGCCAGTGTGGCCCGGTCGCTCCGCAACGTGGCCCGCGCGAACCGCTGGTTCGGCGGCGGGGCCGCCGTGCGCTACGGATTGGCGCGGCTGCTGAAGGGCGTCTCCCGAGCACGCCCCCTGACCTTGCTCGACCTCGGGACCGGTGCGGGCGATCTGCCGCGATTGGCGGTGCGCTGGGCGGCCCGCCGAGGCTACGTCCTGCGGCCCGTGGGCCTGGAGCTGAGCCGCACCGCGGCGACGATGGCGACCCGCGCGGGTGTGCCCTGCGCGGTCGCCTGCGCCGGCGCCCCTCCGATTCGGGAGAAGTCGGTGGACCTGGTCCTGCTGAGCCAGGTAGTCCACCACTTCACTCCCGACTCTGCGGTGCACTTGCTGCGGACCTCCGACCGGCTGGCGAAGGTCGGGGTGATCGTGGCCGATCTGCGGCGGGGGGGCATGGGATCGGTGGCCTTCCGGGTGGGGGCACACGCGCTCCGGTTCGACCGTCACACCATGGCGGACGGGCTCACCTCGCTCCGGCGAGGGTATACCGCTCGCGAGCTGCGGGCGCTGCTGGCGGAAGCGGGGGTACGCGCGGGGGTCGCACGCCGGCCCGGATACCGGCTGGTGGCGACGTGGCGGACGGAGCCGCGGGCCAGTGATGGGGGGCGGGCGTGAACCGCGATCTGTCATCCCCACCCCGAGCGAAGCAAGGGGGAAGGGTGAAAACCGTCGCCGCATGAAGACCGTCGACCAGACCCGCATGCGCGCCCCTCTGGATCGGGTGTTCGCCGCCGCCGCGGACGTCGAGCGGTGGCCCACGCTGCTCAGCCACTACCGCTGGGTGCGCCTGCTCGAGCGCCGCCCGGACGGCGATCTGGTCGAGATGGCGGCCTGGCGACCCTTCGGCTTCCTCAGCTATCCCACCTGGTGGGTCTCCGAGATGCGGGTGGACCGCGCCGAGCCGGCGGTCTACTACCGGCACGTTCGCGGCATCACCGCGGGGATGGATGTGGTGTGGCAGTTCGTTCCGGAGGGGGATAGCACGGCGGTCACCATCGTACACGACTGGTCGGGTCCGCGCTGGCCCCTGGTTGGCCGCGCCGCGGCGGAGCTGGTGATCGGCCCGGTGTTCATCCACGGGATCGCGTCGCGCACGCTGGCCGGCCTCAAGCGACACGTGGAGATCGGTCCATGACGCGCCGCGTGGTCATCACCGGCATCGGCGCGGTCACTCCGATCGGGCTCGGCGTGGAGGGCCTGTGGGAAGGGCTTCGCCGGCGGCATTCGGCCATCCGCGCCATCACCCGGTTCGACCCTTCGGTCTTCAAGTCCCGCATCGCCGGCGAGGTGGACGGGTTCCATCCCACCGATCACATCGAGGAGCGCCGCGCCCGACGGCTGGACCGCTATTCCCAGTTCAGCATCGCCGCGACCCGCATGGCCCTGGCGGATGCCAGCCTCGACCTGCATCGCGAGGATCTCGATCGGGTCGGGGCCATGATGGGGACGGCACTCGGGGGCGTGGCACACGGAGAGCAGCAGTACAACAACTTCCTGACCCAGGGGCCTCGCGCGGTGGACCCCGCGCTCGCGCTGACCGTGTTCGCCGGCGCAGCCAGCTGCAACATCGCCATCGAATTCGGCTGCACCGGCCCCAACGCCACCAACGGGATGAGCTGCGCCTCGGGCGCGATCGCGATCGGGGAAGCGTTTCGTGCGATCGCCCGCGACCAGGCCGACGTGATGGTCGCCGGAGGGGCCGAGGCGCCGCTGGCGCCGCTTTGCTTCGGCGCCTTCGCCATCATCCGGGCCATGTCCACTCGCAACGACGACCCGGGGACGGCGAGCCGCCCGTTCGATGCCGGTCGCGACGGGTTCGTCATGTCCGAGGGGTCCGCGGTGTTGATCCTGGAGGAGCGAAGCCGGGCGCTGGCCCGAGGCGGGCCGATCTATGCCGAGGTGTGCGGCTACGGGCTCACCAACGACGCCTACCACATGACCGCGCCGCGCCCCGACGGGAGCCAGGCGGCGCGCTGCATCCGGAACGCCCTGGCGGAGGCCCGAGTCTCGCCGGGGGAGGTGGGATACATCAACGCCCACGGCTCGTCTACCCCGCTGAACGACCCGACCGAGACCTCGTCGGTCAAGCAGGTCTTCGGGGAGCACGCCTATCGCCTGGCGTTCAGCGGGACCAAAGGGTACTACGGCCACGCCCTCGGCGCCAGCGGCGCGATCGAAGCGGCCATTTGCGCCCTCGCCAGCCGACGGCGCTGGTTCCCCCCGACCGTGAACCTCGAGACACCCGATCCCGCCTGCGATCTCGACCACGTCACCGGCGAAGGACGGCCCCTGGATCCCGACTACATGGTGAGCAACTCGTTCGGGTTCGGGGGCATCAATGCCGCGCTGGTATTTCGGAAGGCGGACGCCTAGATTCGCCGCCGGTTGCCGACCTCACACGGAGATCATTGATGCCGTCGCTTCTTCGCCGCACGCTCGCCGAGCTGTTGGGTACCTTTGCGCTGGTGTTCATCGGCGTCGCGTCGGTGGCCACCATGAGTTTCCCCAACGCGAGCTACGGGATCCTCGGCATCGCCCTGGCACACGGGCTGGTGATGGGCGTGATGGTGACCGCGCTCATGGGCATCTCCGGCGGACACCTGAACCCCGCGGTGACACTGGGCATCCTGGCCGCGCGGCGCACCGATGTCCGGAGCGCCGCCGGGTACATCGTGGCGCAGCTGCTCGGCGCGGTGCTGGCCGCGTGGCTGATCAAGATGGTCTACCCGCCCGGCATCCTCCGTTCCATATCCCTCGGCACGCCGGCCATCGCCAACAGCATCCAGTTTCACCAGGCGATGATGCTGGAAGCGGTGATGGCGTTCTTCCTGGTCTCCGCCGTGTTCGGCACCTGCGTCAACCCGGCCGCACCTCGAGTCGGCGGTTTCGGCATCGGTCTGGCCTTGATGTTCGACGTCCTGGTGGGAGGGCCGCTCACCGGCGCGGCGGTGAATCCCGCCCGGGCCTTCGGCCCGGCGCTGGTGTCGGGCCAGTGGGTGGCCCATGCGGTCTACTGGGTGGGCCCGATCATCGGAGGCGTGCTGGCGGCGGTGCTGTGGGAGTATGTGTTGTTGAAAGGGGAGAAAAGTTAGACGGCGGTCAGCGGCCAGGAGCATTTCGTTCCCTTACCGCCGTCCCGCCGTCTCGCCGTCCCGCTGTCCTGCCGCAATCGCCTTCCTCGCTCGCACCCACAAACCGACCGCGTATCCTCCCAGAATCACGGCGGTGACCACGTACGCCGCGACCATGTAGCCGGCGTTCTCAGGCGGCATCGGCCATCGCCTCCCGCTCATCCTCCGCCAGGGCCAGCCCGTAGCGGATGGTCACCAGTCCGATGTAGAGCAGACTGAACACGGCGAGCGAGATGAGGAGGGTCCGGAGCATCTCCGGCGGCAGCGAGGGCGCGCTCGGCTTGAGCACGATCGGCTGCGGGTGCAGCGTGCGGAAGAGGTACACGCTGAGATGAATGAAGGGGACCAGCAGCAGGCCCAGGATGCCCACCACGGCGCTGAAGCGGGCCCGCTCCGAGGGATCGTGCAGCGCGGCGCGCAGGGCCAGGTAGCCGATGAACAGGAAGAAGAGGAAGAGCGTCAGCGTGAGCCGGGCGTCCCAGGTCCACCAGGTTCCCCAGATCGGCTTGGCCCAGATGGGCCCGGTGGTGAGCATCACGACGGCGAAGGCTACGCCCACTTCGGCGGAAGAGGCGGCGAACCGGTCCAGCCGCCGATCCTTGAGCCAGAGATAGAGCCCGCCGCAGATGCCGACCAGCGAAAAGGCCATCAGCGCGCTCCATGCAGCAGGGACGTGCAGGTAGAAGATCTTCTGCGCCACTCCCTGTCTCGCCTCGATCGGGGTATACCCGATGGCGAGCGCGTACACGCCGCAGAGTCCGAGGAGCGCCACCGCGGTAATGACCGATCCCCGGCGCACCAGTGCCCGGGCCGCCGTCATGCCGGTCATTCCTCGACTACCGCGGCGAAGGCCATGGTACAGAGGGTCACGAACACCAGATCATAGAGGGTGAGTAACCTAAGCCAGCCCATCATCTCGCTCAACGAACGGCCGGCGAGCAGCCGGGACGTGACCTGGACGGCGCCGATGAGCGGCGGGACCATGAACGGCAGCAGCAGGACCGGCAGCATCAGCTCGGCGAACCGGGTGCGGACCGCCATGGCGCTGAAGATGGTCCCCACCGCAACGAACCCCACGGTGGCCAGTGCCGTCACTCCGACGATGCCGGGCAGCGCCCGCCCCAAGTCCACGTTGAAAAACAGCACGAACAGCGGCAAGGTCACCGCCTCGACGGTGCCGACGAACGCCAGATTGGCCAGCAGCTTGCCGAGGAACACGGCCCCCCGCGGCACCGGCGCCAGCAGGAGCCCGTCGAGCGCGCCGTTCTCTCCCTCGATGGTGAAGGCCCGGTTGAGGGCCACCATCGAGGCCAGCGCGAAGGTCACCCAGAGCACGCTGGGGGCCAGGTCCACCGCCGCGATCGCGGTGGGATCGCGCGCGAAGTTGAAGACCACCAGCACCAGCGCCGCGAAGACCACCGCGGACAGGAGCGCGGTGCGGCTCCTCAGCTCCGCGCGGATGTCCTTGCCCGCGATGGCGAGCGCGAGTCGGATGGTGTCAGGCACCGACCAACCCGTGATACCGAGGAAGGAACGCCTCCAACGAACCGCTCCGCCGCTCGTCGCAGGCCCACTCGCCCTCGACCAGGACGGCCACCCGGGTCACGAGGCCCCAGACCTCGCCCAGCCGGTGGGTCACGATCACCATGCCGAGTCCCGCGGCCAGGCGTCGGGCCAGCTCCGCGCGGAGGCGCTCCGCCGACCCGGCATCCAACGCCGTGAACGGCTCGTCGAGCAGCAGGAGCCGGGGCTGGTGCAGCAGCGCCCGCGCGATCGCCGTCCGCTGGGTGAGCCCTCGACTCAGTCGCCGGGGCGAGTCGTCGCCCCGAGCCGCGAGGCCCGCCGCCTCGAGCGCCGCCCGGGCTGCTTCGGCGGGCCGGGGCAGGCCGTACAGTCGAGCGGCGAAGGTGAGGTTCTGCGCCAGCGAGAGGTCGTCGTAGAGCAGCGATTGGTGCGCCACGAACCCGATCGGTCGCCGTCCCGCGCCGTCCTCGCCCCGAACCGGACGGCCCAGCACTCGGACCTCGCCAGCGTCGGGCCGCATGAGTCCGGCGAGCAGCCGGAGCAGCGTGGTCTTGCCCGCGCCGTTGGGCCCAGCCACCGCCACCGCCTCGCCCGGGTCCACCCGGAGATCTACGCCCCGGAGCACTGGGGCCCGGCCGAAGGAGCGGCGCAGCCCTCGGGCCTCGAGCAGGACGGAGCCGTCGGCGCCGTCAGATGACGGCATCGATGCGGGCGCCGAGCTCGTCGAGTCGAAAGGGTTTGACGATGTATCCGGAGTGGGGCAGGTCCAGCACCTTGAGCTGCGGCTCGATGCTGAGATAGGCAGTCGTGATGATGACCGGGAGATCGGGATGGGTCACCCGAATACGGCGCAGCAGCTCGATCCCGTCGGTATCGGGCAGGCGCATATCGAGGACGGCGACGTCCGGCTGATGCTGTTCCAGCTGTTCCAGCGCCTCGGCACCGTTGGTGGCGAACGCCAGATCGTACCTGGGCCGGAAGGCCCGGTCGTAGCTGAGCCGCAGCGCCGGCTCGTCCTCCACGATGAGCACCCGCCGGCGGCGGGTCGCCTGGGTCATGCCTCGCACCCCGCGAACCGGTGCCGGGAGGCACCGCGGTTAAGGAGAGGGACGCCAGGGGGGTACACTAACGAATCGTGGCGGACCCGTCCATAGCGGCAGGGACGAGGGGGCGGAGCACTCGCTCAGCTCTCCTCCAATTCGATCTGGAAGAGATCGTACAGCTTGGTGAGGAGGAGGAGGAACCGGATCTCCTCGCTGGGATTGCGGAGCACCACCGTCTGGCGGCGCTCGGCGGCGGTGCGCTGGATCAGCATCAGCGCGCCGAGGCCGGCGGAATCGATGTGGCGGGTGTTGCCGAGGTCGATGACCAGCCGCCCGGTTCCTTCGGGCATGTCCTTCAGCAGCTGGGTGGCTGCCTCGCGGATCTCGACTCGGGACTCCAGCCCGAGGGTATCGGGCGCGGACAGGCCGCGCTGCGCCTCCTGCGGGGTTCTCATCCATCCTCCTTCGGCACCGAGCTATCTCACCCTCGTCCGGTGAGACCTCAAGTTTTGCGGCCCCGGATCACTCCGGGTGTGCTCTTATCGGGCGGATCGACGCCTCGCCGGACGGTTGTGTCGCGGCAGGCCCAGGAGAAGGCGAGTCCGATGCCATGCGCGGTAACCCGAATCCGCCGCCACACTTGTCGCCGGCTGCATCGAGCGGATGCGACCGCTTGCGTCGCAGTCCGCGAGAGTGTGCTGCGATAGACGGCGGACGGAGGACGGGCGGACGGGCGGACGGTGGACGGTGGACGGCGGTCGGGCGAGTGGCGGACTGGCGGACTGGCGGACTGCGGAGGGGCGGGCAGGCGGACGAGGGTGCGTATTCGAGGGGTTCGTGCAGAGCGTGAGGCTCGGTATCCGAACGAGTGGCGAGCCGATCCCTCGCTGCGCTCGGGATGACGCGCTTGCTGACCGGCCGCTGACCCGTCCACCGTCCACCGTCCACCGTCCGCCTCCCTAAAACTGTATCTGCGCCCCGAGCTCCACCACGCGATTGGGCGGCAGCCCGAAGAATGCAGTGGCCGAGCGGGCGTTGCGGGTCATGAGAACGAAGAGCCGTTTTCGCCACATGGACATGCGGCCGATAGTGTCGGGGCTCGGCACCTGAACCCGCGCGTTCCGCGACACGATCAGCGTCTCGCGACCGAGGAAGAAGCTGGTCTCCATGGCCTTGATCTCCACCGGGCGGCCGTTGCCCGCGCTGCCCAGGCTGGCGAGTGCCTGGGGAATATCGGGAGACTCCATGAAGCCGTAGTGGGCCACCACCTTGAAGAATCCCTGGCCCAGCTCCTTGCATTCCACCCGCTCGTCCTCATCCACCAGCGGGATCTCCTCCGTCACCACCGACATCAGAATGACCTTCTCGTGCAGCACCTTGTTGTGCTTGAGATGGTGCAGCAGCACCGGCGGCGCGCCCCCGATGTTGGAGGTCAGGAACACCGCGGTACCGGGCACCCGCGGCGGCTGCCGCCGGGAGACATCCGAGAGGAAGAGATCCATCTCCAGCGTGTTCTCCCGAACGATGGCCTGCAGCCGCGCGCGACCGCGGTTCCAGGTCGTCATGACCAGGTACATCCCGACGCCCACCACGATCGGGAACCACCCTCCCTCCTCCACCTTGATAACGTTCGCACTGAAGAAGGCCACGTCCACGATCAGGAGCAGGGCTGTGAGCGCCCGCGCCCGCCAGTGAGGCCATCCCCAGTGTTCGCAGGCGACCGTGTGGAGGAGAAGGGTAGTGATGAGCATCGTCCCGGTGACCGCCACGCCGTAGGCGGCCGCGAGATTGCTCGAGTTCTGAAATCCGAGGACCAATGCGACGCAGCCGAGCCACAGCCCCCAGTTCACTTCCGGGATATAGATCTGTCCCATCTGGGTACTGGACGTGTGGACGATGGTCACTCGCGGGATGTAGCCCAGCTGAACGGCCTGCCGGGTGAGCGAGAACGCACCGGAGATGAGGGCTTGCGACGCGACGATGGCCGCCGCCGTGGCGATGCCGATCATGGGATAGAGGGCCCACGTCGGGACCAGGGAGAAAAAAGGATTGCCACTGCTGTCGGGTGAGACCAACAGCAGTGCCGACTGGCCGAAATAGTTGATGAGGAGACAGGGAAGGACCACGGCGAACCAGGTCACTCGGATCGGCCGGCGCCCGAAGTGGCCCATGTCGGCGTAAAGTGCCTCGGCCCCAGTCACTACCAGCACCACCGAGCCCAGTATCAGAAAGGCCTGAATCCCGTCCCGAATGAAGAACTCCAGCGCGTACCAGGGGTTCACCGCCTTGAGGACCTCCGGCGCCATCAGGATTCCCCGCACTCCCAGGATGGCGATGGTGCTGAACCAGACCGTCATGACTGGCCCGAACATGTTGCCGATCTTCGCGGTTCCATGCTTCTGCAGCGCGAAGAGGGCCGTGAGTATCAGGGCCGCGATCGGCCACACCCAGTGGCTCAACGCGGGCGCTGCCACGGAGAGGCCTTCGACGGCGCCGAGCACGGAGATCGCCGGCGTGATGATTCCGTCCCCGTAGAGCAGCGCGGCCCCGAACAGCCCGAGCATGATGAGTATGGTTCGCGGCGCGTCGGGCCGCGCGTGCGGGCGCACTTGTCCCAAGAGGGCGAAGATTCCTCCCTCCCCGCGATTATCGGCCCGCAGGACTACTCCGATGTACTTGAACGAGACGATGAAGTTGATGGACCAGAAGATGAGGGAGAGGACGCCGATCACGTTCTCCCGGCTGGGAGCGACGCTATGGTGTCCGCTGAAGCACTCCTTGATGGCGTACAGCGGGCTGGTGCCGATGTCGCCGTACACCACGCCCAGCGCAGTGAAGGCCAGCGCCGCCAGCGCCTTGCCGGTGGGCGGCGCGTGGGTGTGGGTGGACGACACTCAGCCGTTCCCGCGCCGCCACGCCGGGTCCCCCCCGTCGCTCATGGAGTGACCGGGGCCATAGAGTCCACCAGCCGCCGGATGGCGTCGGAATCGATCCGTCCCTGATAGAGCCGGTCGCCCACCAGGAGCGTAGGCGTGGAGCTGACGCCTGCCCGGGTACCTTCCTCCAGGCTCGCCTGGATCCTGCCGGCGTACTTCCCCGACTGCATGCACTCGTCGTAGCGGCCGAGGTCCAGTCCGTTACCCTGCGCGTACTCGCGGAAGTGATCTCCGGCGTCCCGCGAGGCCGCCCAGTCCGACTGGCCCTCGTAGATGCGATCGTGCTGCTCCCAGTACTTGCCTTGCTCGTCGGCGCAGGCCGCGGAGTGTGCTGCCAGCCGGGCGAATTGGTGCTGCTGCAACGGGAAGTCGCGATAACGCCAGCGCACCCTGCCCGTCTTGATCAGGCGCTCGTCGATGGTCGGCATCTGGAGGGTGGCGAAGGTCTGGCAGAAAGGGCACTGGTAGTCGGCGTATTCCGAGATTTCGACCGGTGCGTCGGGACTGCCCTTGAGGTACCCGCGGAATCCGGCGGTGTCGGACGGCTGCACGGTCACGTCGGCTGGAATGCTGGTAACGCGCGGACGCGACAACAGGAAGCCGAGGGCCCCCAGCCCCAGGACGCCCACGCCCACCAGGATAGCGTAGAAGCGCTTCATTCCGACGGGCGTCGCCGCCATGGCTCGTCGTCCTCCGGTTCGTCGTGGGTGAAGGGCTCCTGCCGTTGGGCGTCCTCCACGATGCGGCGGCGATCCGCCACTTCGGGAGAATCGTAGGTGCTGCGGACCTCATAATGGAACAACTCGCTCCGGGCATCACCCATCAGGCGAATGAGCTCCGGAGCGCCGCGTAGCAGCTGGCCCGCCTCATCGAGCTCCCGGATCCGCTGGGCCAGCCTTCTCAGGAGATCCGCCAGCCGGTCCGCCCGGGCGTCATCGTACACTTCGTCATGTTCTGCCATGCTGCGGGGAATGATAATAGGAGGACCGGTGTGGGGAGCGTCACCGCCGCGCGCTGGCCAGGCCCGAAATTAGCGGTGGACAGCCCTGGTCTCAGCGTGAATCCGCGACCAATCGGACCTTTGCACCAAAAGGTGCAATCACATTATATTCGGGGTGACCCCGACTCTCAAACCCACGGCATTTCCGAGCGTGAGAAGGAAGGTAGATGAAGGCGAAGAAACTCCGGCGTGACTCCGAAGCGGTGTCGTTTTCCCAGGCCAGGGATGAGATGTTCAGTCACATCCTGCGGTGCGGCGTGATCGACGCCCTCCCGGAGCATCAGAAGGACTGGTTCGACGACACCATGCTGTACCTGGCCGACCGGTACGAGGACCTGACCAAGGAAGAGCTCGACCAGCTGCGAGTCCTGGGCGAGCGATTCAGCCGCCCGGTCCAGCGGAAGCCAGCGACTGCGGCAACGGGCGCCGCCTGAGTCCTGTCTGGTAGGGACGCAGCGCCCCGGGGCGATCGGCCCCGGGGCGCTTTTCTTACGGCGTCAGCCGCCACCAGCCGGGAAACCACCGCCAGCGGTACCCCGCCGCGATCCGGGCTCCACCCCCCACGCCGCCTTCGATGAACCAGCCCGCCCGGCTGCCCGGACGATCCTCGATCCCGACGGTGAGCACCAGGTATCCCCGCTCCGCGGGTCCGCCCACTATCGCCAGCCCACCGGCCAGGTACGCCGCGAGGTTCCCCCTTCGGGTCGGCGCGAGGAGAAAGTGGCCCAAGAGCTCGCCCCGCCAGGCGGTCTCGCCTCCCGACCGCCCCAGGCCGGCCGCCGCGGAGATCCGGGCCCTCGAGGCAGGACGCCAGGCAGCGTATCCGCCGGCCGCGGCCAGCGCCGGATCCGACAGGGTGCCGGTGATCTGAATGCCGAGTTCCTTGACCTGTTGAGCGCCGGCAGGGGTGGCGGCGGCGAGCGCCGCCACCGCGCTAAGCCAGCGTAAGGCCATAGGTGATCTTGGTGTCCGCCGCCAGGGAGGCCATCACGGAGCAGTACTTCTCGAGCGACAGATCGATGGCCCGCCGGGCGCGCCCCTCGTCCAGATCATCGCCGGCGAGATGATACTCCAGGTGCAGGGCCGTGTATCGCTTGGGATCCTGTTCCCGGCGCACCCCGCTGGCCTCAATCCGGAAGCTCCGAAGTGCGACTCGCATCTTCTGCAGGATCACGACCACGTCGGCGCCGCTGCAGGCCGCCGCGGCGAGGAGCAGGGTGAGCATCGGGCCGGGCCCCACCGTGTTGTCGCCGTCGATCGCCGTCTGGGGACCACCCTCGGCGGCGCCGCCCCGAAAGACCAGGTTTCCCTCCCACGCCATGGTGGCCCGCTTGATCTCCGCCGTCATCCCGAGGTGCCTCCCACCCGTCGTTCGGCGGCCGGAGCCACCCGGTAATAGTCCCAGATCGCATAGATGGCGATCGCGGTGGTGGCCCACGCCATCGGCTGCAGCAGTGGTGAATCGGCGAGAAACGCCACCAGGGTCAGCACCTGGGCCACGGTGACCGCCTTGCCACCGGCCCGGGCCGGAATCGCTCGTGGACGGCGGGAGAACACCGTCGCCACAAACGCCACCGTGGCCACGATGTCCCGCAGCAGAACGCCCGCGATCTCGTACGGCGCGAGCCGGCCGGAGAACGCGACCACGCCGAAGGCCGACGCCATGAACAGCTTGTCCGCCACCGGATCGATGACGCTTCCCAGCGCCGACGCGCCGAACCGTCGGGCCAACGGCCCATCCAGCAGGTCGGTGGCCGCAGCGATGACGAGAATCACCATCCGCCAGCGATTGGACACCAGGGGAAAGGCCACCGCCAGAGGGATGCGTACCACGCTCAACAGGTCGGCCGTGGTCCAGCGCAACCGGCCTTGATCGCCTTTCTGGCGAGGACTACTTTCGGACACCTTGCTCCTTTCCCTGGCAGGAGACCGGGACCCGCGGCGCCTGGCGTACAAGATACTCGTCGCCCAGTACCCCCGCTGATATGCTGGATACCGCGGTCATTCCCTGCGGGGGGCTCGGTACCCGCCTCCATCCGATCACTCGCTGGCTGCCCAAGGAGATGCTGCCGGTCGCCTTGCGGCCGGTCCTGCACTGGACCCTGGATGAGGCCGCCGAGGCCGGGCTCCTGCGCGCGATCATCGTCACCAATCCTCACAAGCCGCTGCTGGAGGCGGTCGCCCGGAGCTATCCCGGGCCCCTCGATCTCGAGTTCGTCCCCCAGGACCACCCGCGGGGGCTGGGCGATGCCCTGCTCCGCGCCCGCGACCAGCTCGGCGAGGTGCCGTTCATGGTCCTCTTGCCGGACAATCTCTTCCATGGGCCCAATCCGACCACCGCAGTGCTCGCGACCTATCACAACACCAGGCTCGCCACCGTGCTGCTCGCCGAGATCGGGCGAGGGGACGCCGGGTCCAAGGGCGCGACCGGACGGGCTCGGGTGCAGCAGGCGGCCGACGGGTCCTTACGGGTGACCGACGTGGCCGACAAGGGCAAGGGTCGCTTCGAGACCGGCGGGGAGCCGACCGCCGTGACCCCCATCGGACGAATGGCGTTTCCCGGCGAAGTCCTGGAAGAGCTGGACCGGTTGTGGCACGAAACGCCCCTCGGGGCGGAGCTCGACGACGTGCCGGTGATGCAGCGGCTGGCGCGGCGCGGTGCGCTGGCTGGAGTGTTGAGTGAAGCGAAGTTCTTCGACGTGGGCGTACCCGAGGGCTATCGCGACGCGGTCGCCAATTTTCCTCCCCGCCCATGAACCCCACTTTCAACCAGTCCACGCTCGAGCTCACCGATCTGGTCTCCGCTCGGCTGACCGACGTGGACGGCTTGTCGTCGGTGGTGGTGGCGGCCGTGGGTGCCGTGGGACTCACCGCTCTGGGTCCACCGGTGGTGCGTCAGGGCCCGCAGGGCATATCGGTCGGGATTCTCTGCCAGAACGGCCACGTGGTGATTCACGCGATACCGGAAGAGGGGATCTGCCTGGTGGACGTGGTGGCGCGCGAGCCCGCCGATGCGTCGCGCGGCAGCGAGGTGATCGCGAGGCGGTTCGGCGCCTCGATCTGAGGTGAGCCCCGCGCCTACTGGGAGATCGCAGCTACCGGCGGTCGGCTTGCGCCGGTTCCCCGAACGACCCCCTCGGCCTTGAGGGCCGGGTCGAGCGCGCCCGCCACCCGCAGCACATCCTCGGCACGCACCGCCCGGAATCGGGCGGCAGGATCGTCCAGCTCTTCCAGTCCCGCGCCCGTCAGCCAGGCCTCCAGGATCTCGGCAGCCACCGCGCTTCCGCTCTGCCGGCTGACCTGGGCCTGGCCCGCCATGTAGCTGACGGCCTGCCGCAGCTCGCTCTCCACCACGGGTTCCCGGGCAAAACGCGCCAGCTCGACCAGCATCTCTTCCCGCGCCTCCTCCTCCCGTTCCGGGGAGGTCGCGATGTAGGTGAGCAGCGCCCCGCCGCGCGCCTTCTGCCAGGCGCTGGCAACCACGGTATAGGCCAACGACCGGCGATCCCGCAGGGCCTCGAACAACCGGCCTCCGAGCCCGCTCGCCACGGCGCTCCACACCTGGGCGGCGGCGTGATCCTGGTGCCGCCGGGAGGGTCCGGGAAACGCCATGGCCAGCGCCGCCTGAGCCTTGTCCCGCGACACGACCCGGAGGGGTGGCTCGCCGCCGGGGGCCGGCATCCACTCCAGCATCTCCGAGAGATGCGAGGCGGCAATCGCTGGACGCGCCGCAAAGACGCCGGCCAGGGCGTCCGAGGCCTGGTCCGGCTCCACGTCTCCCACCGCGATCACCACCGGACGCACCCCCCGCATGACGATGTCGTGCCACGCGCGGACGTCGGCGGGGGTGATCGCCGGGAGCGTCTCGGGAAGCCCGCCCACTGGAAACCCGTAGCCCTGCTCGCCGAATGCGACCGAGAATGCGAGCTGGAACGGAAAGCGGAACATGTCGTCGGCCACCCGCTCGGCCTCGGCAATCATGAGTCCCCGCTCGGCGGTCACGTCCGGGTCGGTCAGCCGCGGCTGGATACAGACGGTCTCCAGCAGCACGGCCGCCTCGGGCAGATGCTCGGACAGGACCGAGGCACCCAGGCCGAGCCAATCCGAGGCGGAGCTGGTGGCGAGGGTCCCGCCCAGACGCTCGAACGCGAATGCGAGCCCCGCGGCATCGTAGTCGCCGGCCCCCCGCACGGCCGACCGTACCAACAGCGAGCCGAGACCGGCCTGAGCCGGCGGATCGAATCGCTGCCGCGGCACGTAGATGCCGAGATTGACCAGGGGCACGCCGGGCTTCCGGTACACCAGCAGATCGGCCCCGGGAAGGCGGGTAACCGTCACGCCGTGCTCCCGGGTGGACCGGGCCGGCACCGCCGATCGCTTAGGGGGTGTGGGCGCGGCGCCGTCCGTACCGGGACGGAGCTGAGTGACCGCGAAGACCCTCGACAGCGCGTCGACGGTGAGATCGCGACCGACCTGGGAGGGCAGATAGAGCACGGCGGAGACCGCATCGGGCGCCAGGTATCGAGCGGCGGCCTCGCGGACCTCCTGGGGCCCGACCTCCCCCAGCATGGCGTATTCCCGGTCGAGGAATTCCACGTCCTCGAGCGCCTCCGCCGCGGCGAGCGCGCTGGCCCGCCCTTCCATGGATTCGAGCCGCCGGGCCCAGCGGGCGCGGACCAGCGTGCGTGCCCGATCCAGCTCCTCGGCGCTCGGCCCCACCAGCGCCACCCGCGACATCGCCTCCGCTACGCCGGTGAGGGCCTCGGTGAGACGCTCCGGACGAAGCTCGGCACTCACGCTGAAGACCCCCAGCTCGGTGGGCGCGTAGTTGTGCGCGGCCGCCCAGGTGACGATCCCCGGCTCGCGCAGCGAGCGGTACAACCAGCTTCCCCGCCCCGACGCGAGCACCGCCGCGGCGAGATCCAGCGCGACACTGTCGGGATGCAGCGGGGGCACGGTGCGCCAGCCGAGCACCAGCTCGGCCTGACTCACGTCGCCCCGGAGGGTGCGGGCCCGAACCTCGCGGCGCTGGGGCTCCTGGGGAGAGGGATCCACCGCGCCTTCGGCCGCCGGCCACTCGCCGTATGCCTTCCGCGCCAGCGCCAGCGCTCGATCGGCATCCACCGCGCCGACGATGGCGACGATGGTGCGGCCCGGCACGTAGCGAGACCGGTAGTAGCTCCACAGATCGTCTCGGGTGAGTCGGGCAAGCTGGGCTTCGTGGCCGATGCGCCAGCGACGGATACGATGGCGATCGAACATCACCTCGTGCAGCGTCTCGTAGGCCACCGCGGAGGGTGTGTCCAGCTTGCGCTTGGCCTCCTGAATGATCACCTGCAGCTCGCGGGCGAGCTCCCCGGCATCGATCAGCGAGTTCCGCAGCGCGTCGGCCTGGATGTCGAGGGCGGCCTCGAGCCCGGACGCGGGCAGTACCGTGAAATAGGTGGTGTGATCGTATGTGGTGCTGGCGTTGAGGTACCCGCCGGCGCTCTTGGTCTCCCGCGCGATCGCTCCCACCCCGCGGCGCGCGGTGCCCTTGAAGAACATGTGCTCGAGCACGTGGGAGATGCCGGTCCAGTGGTCGGGCTCGTCGAAGAACCCCGCAGCGACGTGGGTGACGACCGCCACGACCGGCGCGGAATGATCGGCCTGCACCAGGAGAGTGAGGCCGTTGGGGAGGACTTCCTTGCGGACACCCGCAGTCCAAATGGGTGAAGTGTGAAGCGTGAAGTGTGAAGCGGCCGCCACACTCTCAGGGCTCGACGAATTCCGCTTCACGCTTCACTCTTCACGCTTTACGCTTCCTCACGCTGCACGCTTCCTTATTGAATGATGCGGAGCACACCGGCCTCGGCGCTGCCGCGGATGAAGGCCTCCGCGTCGGTCGTTGGGATGACCACTCCGGTTTCCGCGTGCCCCCGCCGGGCCAGGCTGGTCATGAAATCGTTGAGCGACCCCAGCGCCCACTCCCGATCGGCCGCCTTCATCTGCAGCAGGATCTCGTCCCAGTTGCCCCGGATGGATTGTCCCGACAGCGTGACCACCAGGTGAGACTCGCCCTGCCCCGGCTTCTTCTGCATCACGTGCAGCTCGCTCAGCAAGGTGCCGAAGAGCTCGAGCTGGTGCGGATCGCGGATGCCGCCGTCCGCTTGCGATGCCTCGACCTCGGCCAGCAGCATGTCGGTCGGGTCGGGGTCGCCGGCGACCTCCCCCAGCCGGGCCAGCCATGGCTTCAGCTCCGGATCCTCGTCGGGCAGCCGGTAGAGCGACTTCTTGAGCTCGATGTGGCGCCAGATGCCCAGCTCGTCGAAATGGTCCTCCGGCAGGGTCCGCTCGAGATGATGCAGCGCGGCCTCGGTCTCGCCCCGATCGTAGAGCAGGTTGGCCAGATAGATCCGGGCCTCGGCGAAGGTGGGCTCCAGCTCGAGGGCGCGGCGCAACCAGTAGAGCGACCCGCCGTCGTTGCCCAACCGGTGGGCGGCATAGCCCAGGCAGGCGGCCGCATCGGGGGAATCGGGATGGGCGGCCGCGGCCAGATCGAAGAACCGGTGCGCCGGGGCGATCAGCCCCTCGCGGAACAAGGCGCGGCCCACCTGGAGCATCAGCTCGTGGTCGTCCTGAAATCCCAGCTGCAGGATCCGCTCGAACGCCTGCATGGCGCCCTCGCGGTCTCCCAGCTTGAGCAGGGTCTCCCCGAGGCCGGCGAGCCCGTCCTCGTGGTCCGGGTCCAGGCTCAGGGCGTGGTCGAAGCTCCGCCGCGACCAGGCGAATTCCTCCCGGGCCAGATGAGCGTATGCCTTTCCTATATGGAGTTCGACGGCGTGCGGGTAGAGCGCGATCCCTTCTTTCAAGACGTCCAAGGCTTCATCGTAGCGGCCTTCGTTGTAAAGTTGATGGGCTTGTTCGTCGAAGTCGTCGGAGCTGAGAAATGCTTCCGACATCGGCGCGCCTCCCCGGGCAGGTTGGTGTAACCTAGGAATTTCCGCGAAGTCAGGCAATAGAACGAGAGTTATCAGCTAGCGGCTATCAGCTATCAGCTGGGCACACCTGCCGGCCACGGTGCGCTTACCTGAAAGCTGATAGCTGATAGCTGATGGCTTCCCTATATTCGGTACACTCCTCCTCACGGAACCAGCATGGATCCGGGGATCTTCGAGGCGTGGCTGGACTCGACCCAGGACGGCGTCGTCGCCGTCGACGCCGAGGGGCGGGTCGTGCTGCACAATCCCGCCGCGAGCAGGGTCACCGGCCTGGCACCCAGCAGCGCCCACCGCCGGCCCTGGCGCGACGTGCTCCGGCTGGATGCTCCCATCGGCGATCTCCTGTGGACCGCGCAGGCGTCGGGCCGTCCGACCAGCTCGCTCGCCAGCGTGCTCTGCGCCCAGGGCAACCTCCGCACCGCCGAGATTCTCGCCCAGCCTTGGACCGATCTCGCCGGCCGCACCGGGATCCTGGTGATCATCCGCGATCTCACTGTCCTGTGTCGCACCCGCACCGGCCCCGGAGGCCGCGCCGGCTACGGCAGTCTGGTCGGCGCCGATCCGGCCATGACCGCGCTGTTCGACCTGATCGAGGCGATCGCACCGAGCGATGCCCCGGTGGTGATCGAAGGTGAGCCCGGAGTTGGGAAGGAGCTGGTAGCCCAGGCCATTCACGGCCGGAGCCGTCGTTCCGAGCGTCCACTGGTCGTGGTGGACTGCGGCGCGGTGTCGCCGGTCCGGCTGGAGCCCGAGCTCTTCGGCGAGCGCCGTTCCGGTCCCCATGGGGCCGCCGCGATCGGCCGGGCCGAGCTGGCGCACAGCGGAACCCTGTTCCTCAAGCGGGTGGAGGCGGCATCCCCCGCCGCGCAGGGGCGCATCCTGCATCTGCTGGAGACCGGCTCGGTGGAACGGGACGGAGAGACCACCACTCGTCGGGTCGACGTCCGCCTCATCGCCGGGACCGAGCGTCCGCTGGAGAGCGAGGTGCGCGAGGGGCGTTTCCGCGACGATCTGCTCCGCAGGCTCCAGGTCGTGCGGCTCCGGGTTCCGCCCCTGCGCGAGCGTCGCAGCGACATACCACTGCTCGGCGAGCACTTCCTGACCCGCCATGGCGCTGCCCAGGCGACCCTCTCCGCTGCCGCCGCCGCCGTGCTCCAGGCCTGCGACTGGGCCGGCAATGTGCGGCAGCTGGAAGCGGTGATGCGGAGTGTGGCGAAGCGCTCGGCCGCGGCGGGCGACACGCTCATTCAACCGTCTCAGCTGCCGGAGCTGCTCCTTCCCACCCGCGCGGCGCGGCCCCTCACCACCGGCTCCTATCCCAGCGAGGACCGACGGACGGTACTGTTGCGGGCCTTGTCCTCCCACGGCGGAAACCGCACCGCGGCCGCACGCGCGCTCGGGATCGGCCGGGCGACCTTCTACCGCTGGTGGCGGGACGCGGGTCTGGGAGGGGAGGAGCGAGAGCTGCGGTAATGGCCGGTGCTCGAGCCTCGATGCTCAGGGCTGGATGAGGAGATCGCGCGGCGCTGTCGTCATCCGCCGGCGGCCCATCGGCAGGATGCCCTGCAGCACATATTGGCCGGGGGCGACCGCCCTTCCCGCCCGGTCCACCTGGGCCCACTGCGCCGTGTAGTCCCGTCCTTCATCCGGCTGGAGCGTGAGCAGCATCAGGATGGAGGCGACTGCCGCGCCTTCCAGGCGCCGCCAGACCTCTTTCCCGTCGGGACCCGTCACGATCACGTCGAACGCCACCGGACGTCCGGTCAGCTCGAGATCGATCGGTTTCGGGCCATCATTCCGGAGCCGGAGGACGATCTCGACCGTATCACCCACGTGGACTTCTGGCGGGGTGAGCAGCTCGATGGTGGGCTGGGTCACGCCGCCGGCACCTAGAAGGAGGAGGCAGAAAACGGCGGGAACCAGCGCTCCGCGCCGGAGTCCGGCGCGGAGCGTCTGAACAACGCACATCGCATTCCTACTGTGAACTGGTCCTAGAAGGTGGTCAGGGCACCGAGCTCCAGCTCGATCTGCTCCATGGAGCTGAAGATCCAGACCGGAGCGCCGCCCAAGGTACCACCACCCCAAAGAATTCCCACGAGCGCCACCCCGTTGGGCGGCCCTCCGAAGTCCGAAGCCAGCTCGAAGACCCCCGATCCGCTGTCGCCCCCCTGCGCCCCCGAGAGCACGAAGTCCTGGCAGATCTGGACGATGTTGGTTCCGCTGACCCCCACATCGACGCAGGTCAGGATGACCGGACCGAAGGTGTGGCCGGAGGTCCGGCCCACCTTGTGCGCGGTCTCACCCAGGAAGGGGAACTCGAACTCGGCGAGGACGTTCCAGCGCGGGTGATTGGGGTCCACCAGGATGGAGCCGATCCGCTGGCGGGCGAAGGTGGTGCGGGCGATCTTGCCGAGCTGCTGGAAGTCATGGTCGGTGTACTCGGCCAGCAGGGCATCGCTGAAGCGGCAGCGGATGCCCGGGCCGAACAGGCACTGGCCGCCGGGGTTGCCGTAGGCCGGGTCCCTGAACTCGGTGGCCACCCGGTTGCCGTTGGCGCCGACCGGGAACGGGTTGAAGTACGGCGTGTGCTGGTTGCCGCCCTGTCGGTCGGAGCAGTGGGAGGCGGTGACGAAGAATCTCTTGTTCGGATTCTGCGGCCGATTGGCGTTGAAGCCCAGGGTACAAACGAAGAGCGCAGTGGGATCGATCGAGGGCGCCGGGAAGACCAGCTGGAACCCGCCGGGCAGCGGACGCTGGCGGTCCTGCAGCGTCTTGATCCGCTCGATCGGAGAGATGCGACTGATGACGACGGCTTCGCGCGGCACCCCGACCCGCGCCAGCTCCCGGACCACGTCCTGCTCCCGGGCGTTCGGGGTGATGGCAATCCGCAGCCGATTCACCTCCTCATCCGTATCGATCAGTACCACGCCCTTGACGCCGAAGATCCTGGTGAGCCGCGCCCGATAGGCCTGAAGCTCGGTGAAGTCGTACTTGGCGGCCTTGGTCACCACGGGAGCGTTCTTCGCCAGCCGGCGTTCCACCTTGGTCCCGCCGGCCGTACGCAGAGCGCCGAGCATATCGGCGCTCCGAAGCGGCGTCGCTCCGGCCGGCGTCTTCACATGCACGTTGAGCTTGCCGGTCCTGTCGTAGTACATCCCACCGAAGCCCGGAATCTGTCTCGACAGTCGAGCGAACTCGGCATCGATGCCGCGGCCAGTCGCGGCCTTGAGCTCGGCGTCGCTGAGCTTGGTCGAGACACCGCTCATGCCAGCTTCGGGAGTGGTCGGGGTATTGGAGTCGGCACAGCCAAAAGCGAACACGGACGCCGCCACTG
This sequence comes from Gemmatimonadales bacterium, assembly GCA_036556625.1. Lineage (GTDB taxonomy): Bacteria > Gemmatimonadota > Gemmatimonadetes > Gemmatimonadales > GWC2-71-9 > CAVVWJ01. The sequence continues at coordinate 3,705 of DATBJC010000020.1, read as the reverse complement.
CTGCCAATGGGAGCATGAGGCGACGCCGTACGAACTGGGCCCGCATCTTTCCTCCGCCAGCGCGTGCTGTGTTTTGGAAGGGTTAGGCAAGACTGCGTGAGGTCAGCGCCAACATGCACCCCGCTGAAGAGAGCGTCAAGGGACGGGGAAAGGTATGTTTGAGCGGTGACATTCCAGCGAAAACTTCTGCTCGGTTTTTCCCTGATGGTTCTCCCCGCGCTGCTGGTGGGCATCGAGGCCATCCGAAGCAACCGACTGGAGCGCCGGGCCCTCGACGCGCTCGGTGAGAGCATGGCGCGGACCCGCACCTATGCGGAGCTGGAAACCGCCATGTTCGATCAGGGCGAGATCGTCTGGCGCTACCTGAGCGGACTCGATCCGAGCGCCCGTCGCGAGTTCGATCTGGCCGGGGAGGTGGTGCGCTACTGGGAAGATCGCTGGCGGGCGGAGCTGGGCCCCGGCGAATCGCAGCTGGCCGATGGCGTGTCGCGCATCCAGACCGATATCCGACGGGTGGCCGACAGCGTCTTCGCCCTGGCCGACTCGGGCCACCGCGCCGAGGCCTTCGGGTTGGCCCAACGGGAGCTCAAGGGCCGGCTCCAGCCGGCCCTGACTCAAATGAATCGCGAAGTGTACCGCCGAGCCCGCGAGTCGAGTGTGCGGGGCGCTTACACCAGGCTGGAAGAAATTCTTGCTGGGGAGGGCCGCACCCTGGTGGTGATCATCGTGCTCACCCTCGTCCTGGGCCTGGTAGCCGCGCTGCTCATCTCCCGGGGTCTCGCCCGGCCGATCCGGGAGCTCACCGGGGCGATGGCCATCGTAGGCTCAGGCCGGCTCGATCATCCGGTGAACGCCACGTCCCGGGACGAGATCGGCGAGCTTGCCCGAGCCTTTGCCGGCATGACCCAGAGCCTGCGACAGAACGTAGCTCAGCTGGAGCGGGCCCAGGCCCAGCTGGTGCAGTCGGAGAAGCTGGCCTCCATCGGCGAGATGGCTGCGGCTGTGGCCCACGGTCTTCGGAATCCGCTCGCCAGCCTGCGCGCGGCCGCCCAGCTGGTACGCCGGCACCCCGACTCGCCGTCCTCTCGCGAGCACCTGGACGCGATCGTGGACGAAGTGGACCGCCTCGAGCGACGGATCAGCCATCTGCTGAGCTTCAGCCGGCCGGCGCCCTATCATCCCATGCCGGAGCGACTGGAGCGGCTGGTGAACAACATGTTGCCGGCGGTCGCCCAGCCGATGCGGGAGCGGCGGGTGGAGCTGCAGCTGGACCTGCCGCCGGATCTCCCCGACGTGCGGGTCGATCCGATGCAGCTGGAGCAGGCGCTGCTCGAGCTGGTCACCAATGCGCTCGACGCCATGCCTGAGGGCGGTCGGCTTCGTCTCGGCGCCCACGCGATGAACGGCGGGCCGGAAGGGAACGAGGTGGTGATGGAGATCTCCGACACCGGTCCCGGTATCCCGGCGCAGCTGCTGCCTTCGGTGTGTGAGCCGTTCTTCACCACCCGGCAGGAGGGGACCGGGCTCGGGCTCGCCATCGCCAAGCGCTACGTCGAGCAGAATGGAGGAAGGCTCGAGATCGAGAGCACGCCGGGCTCCGGGACGACGGTGCGAGTGCGGCTGCCGGCGGGAGAGGCCGGGTGAGTAGCGGCAGCGTGCTCATCGTGGACGACGAGCGCACGCTGGCGCGGGCGGTGAAGGCGTTTCTCCTGGAATCCGGGTACGAGGCCGAGATCGCCTCTGACGCCGAGCAGGCGCTCAGTCTCCTGGAGACGCTCCGGCCCGACGTAGTCTTTTCCGACGTGCGGCTGCCCGGGATGACGGGAATCGAGCTGCTGCGCCGGGTCCGCGAGTTCGATCCCTCGATCTCCGTGGTGATCATGACCGCGTACGGCACCATCGAGGGCGCCGTGGAGGCGGTCAAGTTGGGCGCCTTCGACTACCTCAAGAAGCCGGTGGACCTCGAGGAGCTGAAGCTCCTGGCCGATCGGGCCCGGGAGCAGTCTCAGCTGCGGCAGGAGCTCTCTTATTACCGGCGGCAGGCGGCGCGAGACCTTCCCTTCGCCGGTGTGGTCGGAGAGTCGCCGGCGATGGGTGCCGTGCTGGACCAGGCTCGGCAGATCGCCGCCCTGGACGAGACGCCGCCGGTGCTCATCATCGGCGAGACCGGTACCGGCAAGGGCCTGGTCGCCCGAACCATCCATGCCGGAAGCGGCCGGGCCTCCAAGCCGTTCATCGAGGTCAACTGCACCGCCATTCCCGCGAACCTCATGGAGGCCGAGCTGTTCGGCCATGAGCGGGGCGCCTTCACCGACGCCAAGGAGTCGCGGATGGGACTCTTCGAGGCGGCCGAAGGCGGCTTCCTCTTTCTCGACGAGGTGGGCGACGTCGAGCTGTCGCTGCAAGGCAAGCTGCTCAAGGCGGTGGAAGACCGCAGCGTACGCCGGGTGGGCGGCATCCGGGACCGGAAGATCGATGTCCGCATCCTGGCGGCCACCAATCGGGATCTCGAGCGCGAGACCCAGCGGGAGCGGTTCCGCCGCGACCTCTACTTCCGGCTCGCGGTCATCCTGCTTCGCCTTCCGCCGCTCCGGGAGCGGGACCAGGACGTGCTCACTCTGGCGGGTCATTTCCTCGAGCGGTTCAAGGCCAAGTACGGCAAGCCGGTGGAGCGAATCGATCCGCGAGCCCGGGATCTCCTGCTGGCCTATCCCTGGCCCGGCAACGTCCGGGAGCTGAGCCACGTGATCGAGCGCGCGGTGCTGTGGAGCCGCGGTCCCACACTGGATGTGGAGCACCTGGCACTGGAGGTGCCGTCGGACTCAGGGCCGGCGCCGGAAGAGCCTCGCAGCTCGGCTGCACCTCAGCCGGCCGGGATGGACCTGGAGCAGTGGGAACGGTCGCTGATCGAGCAGGCGCTGCGGGAATCGGACGGCAACCAGACCAAGGCGGCGCAGCGGCTGGGTATCTCGCGGGACACGCTGCGGTATCGGCTCAAGAAGTATGGGATCCAGACTTGAGGGTCATCCCGAGCGCAGGCGAGGGATGACGAGTTGGGTGCTGGGGACGATGAGTGGGTGAAATCACCCAGCCGGAGGGCCATCTCACCCACCCAACACCCCTCCGACACCCACCAGCATCTTTCCGACACTGAGCCGATCGGATTGGCATTGCATCAGTTACACTCGTAGCACAGCATTGTCTCACGAGCGGCACGCGGCCTGCATAAACCAGGGCGTCGTCGGGCCGATCGGTCCGATCCAGTTTCTTTCTTCTGGAGGGTGCTTTATGACGTGGACCAAGCCCGAGGCCGAGGTCGTGGCCGTTACGATGGAAGTCACCGCCTACGTCGCGACGCTCTAAGGCGAACATCCATCGGTCCGGGGGCTCGCGAAAGCGGGCCCCTTACTTTTTCAGGGTGCAGATCATTCTTCTCGGGACCGCCGCGGGCGGCGGCTTTCCCCAATGGAACTGCTGGTGCCCCAGCTGCCGGGTGGCGCGCAACGATCCCGATCGCGCCCGGCGCCGCAGCCAGTCGTCCGCCGCGGTCAGCGCCGACGGCCGGCGCTGGTTCCTGCTCAACGCCTCGCCCGACGTGCACGCCCAGTTGGGGCGGCTGCCGTTGGATGAGCCTGCCGGCATGCGCCAGCAGCCGGTCGAGGCCGTGGTCCTCACGGACGGCGAGCTGGACCATACCCTCGGGCT
>DATBJC010000019.1:0-6520 GCA_036556625.1 Gemmatimonadales bacterium | reverse complement strand
GGCACCGGCCTGTCACCTCGCGATGTCACCCCCGAAGCCACCCGCGCCGTTCTCGAGAAAGAAGCGCCGGGCATCGCCGAAGCGCTCCGCGTCGCCGTGTATCCCCGGTTCCCCCGTGCGGCGCTGTCGCGCGGAACCGCCGGCGTCCGTGGCCGAAGCCTCATCGTCAACCTGCCCGGCAGTCCCGGGGGCGTAAGGGACGGACTCGCCGTCCTGGAGCCGATCGTGGAGCACGCGGTGGACCTGGTGCGGGGAGAGCGCACCGGCCACTGAACGTCGTTCCGCCGTTCCGTTGTTCCGCTACGCCCCCCGGTACCGCCTGTGAACACCTAGTCTCTTCACGAGGCCGGCCCGAGCACCGGCGCGGGCGCCATCTTGGTGACCAGGCTGCCGTCGCCCAGCTGGCCCCGCAGGTTGTCTCCCCAGCACCAGCCCTGGCCGTTGGTGGCCACGCCGCAGGCATGGCCGGATCCCCCGCTGATGGCGACGAAGCTCAGGCTCCCGGCCACGGCCACCGGCTTGAACTGGTTGAGGTTGGTGCCATTGCCCAGCGCACCCGCGGCGCCCGAGCCCCAGCAGAAACCTCGTGCCGTCGCGGTCACGCCGCAGCTGAACAGCGTGCCGGCCGTGATTCTGGCCCAGTTTCGCTTGCCGGCAACGGGTGTGGGCGTGGGATGATTACCCTGGGGCGAGCCGTCGCCCACCCCGAACCCCTCGCCCCAACAGAACGCTCGGCCGTCGGGCAGGACCCCGCAGGTGTGATTGAACCCGGCCTCGATCTGTGCGAAGCCCAGTCCGCCCCCGCCAGGTACCGGCAGGAGCTGGGAGCCGCCGACGCTGCCGTTGCCGAACTGCCCGTTGCCGTTGCTCCCCCAGCACCAGACCTGCCGCTGGACCGTGATGATCCCACATCCGTACGACTGGCCCATCGTGAGTTGGACCCAGCTGACGTCCAGGGGAATCCGCACCGGGATCCGGCTCGGCGTCGTGGTGCCGTTGCCGAGCTGTCCCGCGTTGTTGGCACCCCAGCAGAAGGCGGCGCGGGCCATCGTGATGGCACAGGCCGCACGGAAGCCGACCCGGACCTGCCGATACCTGCGGTTGCCGGCCACCGACACCGGGGTCGGATTGAACGCAGCCGTGCTGCCGCTGCCGAGCTGGCCGGCGTCGTTCGCGCCCCAGCAGAAGACCCGGTCACCGGTGGTGACGCCGCAGGTGAACTCCCAGCCGGCGACCACGTGGCGGAACCGGAGCGCCCCGCCCACCGCGACCGGACGGGTGCTGCAGGGGCGCGTCGGGCTGCACTCCGCGCTCTGCGACAGGGGGACGCCGAGCTGGCCCAGCTCGTTGCTCCCCCAGCACCACGCCCGGCCATCGGTGGTCGTGCCGCAGCTGTGGTCCCTGCTGGCGCTGATCTGGGCAAAGACGAGAGCGGTGGGAGCGGCGACCGTCGCCGCCGGTGCCGAGCCCGGTCCGGTCGGCGAGGCATCCTCCTCGCCGCAGCCCGACGCAGCGGCGGCGAGGGCCGCACAGAGTAGCGAGGCGATCGGGAGTCTCGGGCATCTCATGGCGATACCTCCTCCAGACGAAGGGAACGCTGACGACTGGACCGCACGACCTCACATCGGGCCACCACGGCGACCGGCGCCGCTTCTTTACCGCCTACGGTCCCGTTGCCCAGCTGGCCGTCGGCGTCGGAGCCACAGCAGCCCAGGTCCGGTTCTCGGTGGTCACTCCGCAGCTGTGCAGGGCTACGGCCCCGAAGGGGTCCCCCACCCGGGCCACCTTGGCTCGGTCCGGGAGTTGACGGCCTCTGTGTTCCCCAGCCTAGGCCCAAGGGTCAAGAGGATCTCAAGTAATGATGGCAGGGAAGCTTCCGCAGGGAGCCCATAGCATGGCTGACGCCAAGTTTGCGCAATGACACGCAAGTAGTACCTTGGGGGCTCATGCGCGCCCTGCCGTGCTGGCTCCTGCTCGCCGTCCTCGCCTCGCCGCTCCGGGCCCAGGCGCTGGAAGACCGCATCACCGACCTCTTCATCTTCGGCGAAGGCGGGGAAGTCCTCTTCCTCGGCGGCTCCGCCGGCTCCCCCAATCCCAACATCCAGCCCCACGGCGATCACTTCATCCCTTCCGCGGTGAGCGGCAACGCCACCATCATCTCGTTCCTCACCACCTCCATCGGCAGCAACGTCGCCAACCTCCCGGTGAGCGCCTCCAGCGGCGGCGAGACCTTCCGCTTCGAGGGGGCCACCCCGGTGCGCACCTCGATCTCGCCGGGGCCCATCTTCGCCGAGCGGGCGCAGACGCTGGGCTCGGGCCGGCTGTACTTCAGCCTCTCGCGCACCGGACTCAGCTACGAGACGCTCCGGGGCGTGCCGCTGGACGCGATGCCGCTGGTGTTCACCCACCAGAACGTGGACTTCCCCAACTGCGACGCGATCTTCGGCGGCGACTGCTCGCTCTACGGCATCCCCACGTTCGAGAACGAGGTGATCGACTTCACCCTCGGCCTCGACGTGAACGTGGACGTGACCGCGTTCGCCCTCACTTACGGCATCAACAACCGGATCGACCTCGGCGTGGTGCTGCCGGTGGTGAAGACCTCGCTCCGGGGGACCAGCACCGCCACCATCATCCCGTTCGGCGACGCCGATCCGCCGCCCCACTTCTTCGCCGGCACCGAGGACGATCCCGTCCTCACCGCCAGCCGCTTCGTCGAGGGCTCTTCGTCGGGGCTGGGAGACGTGTCGGCGCGGATCAAGGTGAACCTGCGGGAGGCGACGCCGGTGTCGCTGGCGGTGCTGGCCGAGGGACGCTTCCCCACCGGCAGCGAGGAGGACCTGCGGGGATCGGGCGCGGTGTCGCTCCGCGGGCTCGGCATCCTGTCGGCCCGGCTGGGCGATTTCTCGCCCCACGCCAACGTCGGCTACCAGTACCGCGGACGCGAGCTGGATCCCGACGCGTTCCTGCTGACGGCGGGGTTCGACCAGCTGCTGAGCCCCTGGGCCACCCTCGCCGCCGACCTGATCACCGAGTTCCCGGTGGGGACCGCCGAGATCCCGGTCCCCGGCGACGTGGTGCTGGAGGAGCCGTTCCGCCGCACTATCTCGACGTCCACCATCCCCGACCGGCGCGACGACATCATCAACGCCTCGCTCGGGGTCAAGCTCACCATCCCGCGGGCGGTGACGTTCGTGGCCAACGGCGCGTTCCCGCTCAACCGCGGCGGGATGCGGCCGGATGTGCTGTGGACCGTGGGAGCGGAATACACCTTCTGAGCGACCCGCTCACCGCAACGCCGCAATCCTCCACCGTCCGCCTTCTCTCCTCACCGTAGCGCGGAACGATACCGGCTCGCGCTGCGTCCGGTGGGTGCCGGGGTTGGCGAACAGGTAGACACCCGACAGCGCGGCCTCCCCGGCGTCTCCGTTGACCTTGAGATCGGTCACCTGCAGCTCCACCTGGACGTCGTTCACCCCCCGGAAAAACTCCTCCCACTCGCGAGCCTGCTGGGGCTGCAGGCCGGGATAGGTCTTCCGGATCGCGTCCACGCTCCGCGCCTCGATCGCGCGGCCGTACTCGGCGAACAGCGCCCGGATCTGCGGGGCCGGGTCGGCCGGCGGCGTCGCCGCGGTGTCGCGAGGCGGGGGAGGAGCGGGCGGAGGGACGGCGACCGCGGGGGGAGCCGGCGCTGGGGCGGGCTCCGGCGCGGCGGCCCGCTCCCCCGCCGCCGCGGCCTGGGTCCAGAGCGTGGCGGCCGTGGAGAGCTGCGCCACGGCCTCCGCCGTCCGCCGGCGCGCCCCCAGCGACTCGGCCCGGGACACGCTGGAGTCGCCCCGCGCGATCACGGCGGCGTCCGCTCCGGCGGCCACCGCCCGGCTCCGTGCAGTCTCCGCCTCGGCACGAAACCGCGCCAGGAGGGTCGAGTCCTCGGCTGAGAGCGCGGCGGGTGGTCGCGGACGGGGACGGGGGCGCGTAGGTGGTGGGACCGGCGCGGTGACCTCCGGCGCTGAGAGCGTGTCGGGCGGGCCGGCCGCGCCGGATCGGGTGGAGCCGGCGGGCGTCGCGGCGGGTGGCACCGGCGGCGCGGGGGCCGGCGCCACTGCCACCGCGGACTCCGCGGCCGGCGCTGTCGCGGGTGGCCGGGTCTCGCGCGGCCGGCTGACCAGCAGCGCTGCGATCCCCCCGGCCACCACCGCCGCCGGCAGGCCGACCCGGGCGACCCGCTTCCACCGCTCGCGCTGCCCCTGCCGCCGCCACGCCGCGAGCGGCACCGTGCCGCTGCTCGGCGTGGTCAGGGTGTCGAGCGCGTTGATGATCTCTTCCGCCTTCTGCGGCCGGTCGGCCGGGCGCTTCTCCAGACACTTCATGATCACCAGTGCCAGCAGCGGCGGAATGCCCGGGCGCAGCGTGTCGATCGGCGTCGGCGGCGTGGCGATGTGCGCACCCAGCACCGCGTGCGGCGTCTTGCCGGCGAAGGGCGGCTCGCCGGTGAGGATCTCGTACGCCGTGGCCCCGAAGGCGTAGATGTCCACCCGGTGGTCCATCGAGGGATCGGCGGTGCCCTGCTCGGGCGCCATGTAGTGCGGGGTGCCCAGGGTGACGCCGAGGGAGGTGAGGCCGGCGTGGCCCCGGGCCCCGGGGTCGGAGGCGCTGGAGACGAGCGCCTTGGCCACGCCGAAGTCGGTCACCACCGCGATGCCGTGCGACAGCAGCACGTTGTCCGGCTTGATGTCGCGGTGGACCACGCCCTGCTCGTGGGCGTAGGCCAGCGCGGAGGCCACGTCGCGCAGCACCCGGACCGCGTTGGGCACCGGCAGCTCGCGCTCCCGGATGAGCCGGGCCCGCAGCGACTCGCCGTCCACGTAGGGCATGGTGAAGTAGGGCAGGCCGGCGGACTCGCCGGCGGAGAGCAGCGGCACGATGTGGGGATGCTGCAGCTGGGCCGCGAGGTAGATCTCGCGGCGGAACCGCTCCACGCTCACCCCGGCGGCCAGATCCGGCAGCAGCACCTTGACCACGACCTTGCGCTGGAGCGACGTCTCTAGGGCCACGAAGACGCGGGACATCCCCCCGCCGCCGAGCTCGCGCTCGATGCGGTAGGCCTCGCCCAGCGATCGCTGGAGCTGCTCCTGCAAGTCGAGGCTCACGGCAGGCAATGTAGCACTCCGGCACGGGGGTGGTGCGCCTGGGCACAGTCCTCCTTCCACGGTCTGCGTCAGACGGGCCGAATACCGGCCATGGGGGGACCAGGGCTATGCTTCCTTCGCAGTCCTTGCGCTCGACACCGTTCCGCGAGCCTCACTGGGGAGGTTCCGTATGAGCTTCTTTTCTCGCGCCCGACCCGCCCACGCCGTGCTCGTGTCCGCGGCCGCCGCCCTCGCCTTTGTGGCCGGCTACCTGACCGGACACTCCGATTCGTCCGGCGTGACGCTCCCGCCGGCCCGCACGCCGACAGTGCAGACCGGGCTCGCCGTACTCCCGTTCGACACCTGGAGTGAGGACCCGGACGACGACGCGTTCAGCGACAGCCTGACGCGCGAGATCATCACCATGCTGATCCGGGAGGGCGTGCCGGTGGTGCCGTACGCCGTGGTCGAGCCGTTCAAGAGTGAGGTGGTCCGGCACGGCTCGGGCCGCGAGATCCCGCGCATCGCCGACAGGCTGGGGGCCGGGATCGTCGTGCTCGGCACCGTCAGGCGTGAGGCGGGCGGCGGGCCCAGGGTCACGATCAACCTGTTCGACGGTGAGCGCGGCGAGGTGCTGTCCGGGATTCATGTGAACTGGCAGGGTCCTCGCACCGGCCGGCGGATCCTGCGGGAGTACGTCGTCCCCCAAATTGTCGAGGCGCTGAATCAGTGAAGTATTGTCCGGCTCGCTGCCCTCGATACCCGCCCTATTGCGGCCTGCAGTCCTTGCAGTCCGGACGCGCGCTCCTGCGGCCGGTACCCCTTATCGGCGCCGGCGGGTTGAACGGGGCGGTCGCCTGCTCAGATATGGTTTCAGTGAGCCGGTCGGCCACGTCGGCCCGGGCTGCGGCCGCGTTATCCAGCAGTTGCGCTCTATTCTCCCCGGCTACGACGGCGATCCAGATGTCCTGCGTCTCTTGCGGCTCGAGCCTGATAGGCCCCGCTCCATGGATGTACCGAAGGTCACCTCCGTTCGCCGTTCCGCGCAGAACGCCGCCGCGCAGTGCCCGAAACTGGCGGGCCACCGAAGGAAATTCCTCCAGACCTTTAAAGAAGTAGTTGCCCGAGACCGGGACGTCGCCCAGCAGCATCGTGCCCACGTGGACGCCCGACTCGGCGGGACTGTGCTGGTACATCAACCTGCCGTCGAGCGCGGTGGCGCCCCGGTCGTCCAAGGCATCGAAATCGATGTCCCAGTCCCCGGCGAAACCGGCAAAGAACCTCAGAGCGGCCGAGCCGGTGTTGCGAAACAGGAAGCGGAAGAGCACGTAGTCGTTTCCGGACGAGCCGTCAACCGAACGCTGGCGAACTCGGAGACCGGCTCGCTCGGC
>DATBJC010000018.1:0-15151 GCA_036556625.1 Gemmatimonadales bacterium | reverse complement strand
CGAGGTGTATGTCTTGACCAAGGAGGAGGGGGGTCGGCACACGCCGTTCTTCAAGGGGTACCGGCCGCAGTTCTACTTCCGCACGACCGATGTGACGGGGAGTGTGGAGCTGCCGGCGGGGGTGGAGATGGTGATGCCGGGGGACAACGTGCAGATGACCATCGAGCTGATCACGCCGATCGCGATGGACGAGGGACTGCGCTTTGCGATCCGGGAGGGTGGCCGGACGGTGGGCGCCGGAGTCGTGACCAAGATTCTCAAGTAGGGCGGTCAGGCGGCAGGGGTCCGCCGTTCCGCGAACGATAGTGAGAGGAACGAATGGCACAGAGAATCCGAATCCGCCTCAAGGCCTTCGACCACGTGGTCCTGGATCAGGCTGCGGCCGACATCGTTAGGACAGCGGAGAAGACCGGGGCGCAGGTCTCGGGGCCGATCCCCCTGCCGGTGAAGACCGAGCGATGGACCGTGCTCCGGAGCCCGCACATCGACAAGAAGAGCCGCGAACAGTTCGAGCTGCGCACCCACAAGCGGCTGCTCGACATCAACGACTCCCGCCCCCAGACCATGGACGCGCTCACCAAGCTCGACCTGCCGGCCGGGGTGGACGTCGAGATCAAGGTCGAATAGCGATGACCAGCGGACTGATCGGACGCAAGCTCGGGATGACCCGGGTGTTCTCGGAGGACGGCACCGCGGTGCCCGTCACCGTGATCGAGGCCGGCCCCTGCCGTGTGGTGCAAGTGCGCGACGGCGGGGTGCAGCTCGGCTTCGGCGCGCGGCGGAAGCAGCGGACCACCAAGGCCGAGCTGGGCCATGCCAAGAAGGCGGGCCTCGAGGTGGCGCCCCAGGTCCTCCGGATCTTCGCCGTGAACGGCGACGCGCCGGCGCCCGGCGCCGAGGTGAAGGTGGACATCTTCGCGCCGGGCGAGCGGGTCAAGGTCACCGGCACCACCAAAGGGCGCGGGTTCCAGGGCGTGGTGCACCGCCACGGCTTCGGGGGCGGCCCGGCGACGCACGGCAACACCCGGCACCGGAAGCCCGGCTCCATCAGCCCCGGCACCGACCCGTCGCGGGTCATCAAGGGCAAGCGGATGCCGGGGCACCACGGCGCCGGCCGGCACACCGAGCTCGGGCTCACCGTGGTCAAGGTCGACCCCGAGCGGAACCTTCTGTTCGTGCGGGGCGCCATCCCGGGTGCCAGGAACGGGATCGTCACCGTGGCCAAGCAGGGAGGAGCCAGCCGTCATGATTGAGGCGCCCCACTACACGCCGGTCGGCACCAAGCGCGACGCCTCGTTCGCGCTTCCCGCCGACTACTACGACGGCACGGTGAACGAGCCGGTACTGCACCAGGCGGTCAAGGTGTTCCTGAACAACCAGCGTCAGGGCACCGCGGCGACCAAGACTCGGAGCTTCGTCTCCGGCGGCAACCAGAAGCCGTGGAAGCAGAAGGGCACCGGCCGCGCGCGGCAGGGCTCCACCCGGGCGCCGCACTGGCGGGGCGGCGGGACCGTGTTCGGGCCGCAGCCGCGTGACTACCGCACCGAGATCCCGCGCAAGGTGAAGCAGCTGGCCCGGAAGTCGGCGCTCAACGCGCGGGCCCGGGAAGGCGCGCTGCACGTGATCGAGCGGTTCGCGTTCCGGAAGCCGAAGACGGCTAAGCTCGCTCGGCTGCTCGACAGCCTGGAGCTCGACGGGCGCAAGGTCCTGGTGCTGACGGCCAATGGGGACCAGAACGTGTACCTCAGCGGCCGGAACCTTCCGACCGTCGAAGTGATGCCGTACGCGCAGGCTTCGGCCTACGATGTCCTCTGGTCGGACGCGGTGGTGGTGGAAGAGGGCGCGCTCACCGGCGTGATGCCTGAGCCGCTGCCCGATGAGCCCGAGGCCGAGGAGGCACCGTCGCCGCGGAAGCGACCGGCTCAGAAGCGACAGGCCAAGCCTGCCGCGAGCGGCGGCGAGGGGGCCGCGAAGGCTGCGAAGTCCGCCAAGCCCGCCAAGCCGGCCCCGAGCCGCAGTGAGGGGGCGAAGGCGACCAAGGCCGCGAAGCCCGCCAAGGCGAAGGCGACCAAGGCGGCGAAGAAGCCGGCGAAGAAGAGCGCCACGAAGGCCGCGAAGAAGCCGGCGCCGAAGAAGAAGAAAGGAAGCAAGTAATGCCCGCCCTCCATCAGATCGTCGTGCGGCCGGTGGTGACCGAGAAGAGCTCGGCCGCCTACCAGACCCGGCGGGAATACGCCTTCGAGGTCCACCCGGAGGCCAACAAGTACCAGATCCGGGACGCGCTCCAGAAGCTGTTCGGGGTCACGGTCACCAACGTCCGCACCATGCAGATGCGGCGTCATGCGGTGACCCGCGGTCGCACCCGCGGCACCACCGCCCGGTGGAAGAAGGCGATCGTCACGCTCAAGGACGGCGACTCGATCGCCGTGTTCGAGGGCTGAGATGAGCATCAGGCAATTCCGGCCGATGACGGCCGCCACCCGCTTCCGCAGCGTGTCCGGGTTCGACGAGATCACCCGGGACACCCCGGAGAAGTCGCTGCTCGAGCCCATGAAGAAGTCGGGCGGCCGGAACAACCTCGGTCATCTGACCTCGCGGCATCGGGGTGGCGGGCACAAGCGGCAGTACCGCAAGGTCGACTTCAAGCGGAACAAGGTCGGGATTCCCGGCCGGGTCGCGGAGATCGAGTACGATCCCAACCGCACCGCCCGGATCGCGCTGGTGGTCTACGCCGACGGCGAGAAGCGGTACATCCTGCATCCCAAGGGGCTGAACCAGGGTGACACCGTGGTCTCGGGGCCCGGCTCCGATACCCGGACCGGCAACGCGCTCCCGCTGGGCGAGATCCCGCTCGGCACCTCGGTGCACAACATCGAGCTCAAGATCGGCAAGGGCGGCCAGCTCTGCCGCACCGCCGGCTCCAGCGCCCAGGTGGTCGCCAAGGAAGGCGACTACGTCACCCTGCGGCTCCGCTCCAGCGAGATGCGTCTGGTGCACGGCCGCTGCTTCGCCACCATCGGCGAGGTCGGCAATGCCGAGCACGAGCTGCTCTCGGTGGGCAAGGCGGGCAAGAGCCGCTGGCTGGGCAAGCGGCCCAAGGTCCGTGGCGTGGCGATGAACCCGGTGGATCACCCGCTGGGGGGCGGCGAGGGCAAGAGCTCGGGCGGCCGGCCGCCGGTGTCGCCCTGGGGCAAGCCCGAGGGCCGCAAGACCCGGCACCGGAAGAAGGCGTCCACCAAGCACATCGTGCGCGGGCGCAAGCGCGGAAAGGCGACGAGGTAGCGCATGGCGAGAAGTGTCAAGAAAGGCCCGTTCGTTCAGGATGCCTTGATGTTGAAAGTCCAGATCCTGAACAGCAAGAACGAGAAGCGGGTGGTCAAGACCTGGAGCCGGGCGAGCACCATCCTCCCCGAGTTCGTGGGCCACACCTTCGCGGTGCACAACGGGAACAAGTTCGTCCCGGTGTACGTCACCGAGAACATGGTGGGCCACAAGCTGGGTGAGTTCGCGCCGACCCGCCTGTTCCGCGGCCACAGCGGCAAGCTGGTCGCCGACAAGAAGGCCAAGCCGGAGTAACCATGAGCGGTCGAGCGATTCAACGGCTGGTGCGCCAGTCGCCCCGGAAGATGCGGCTCGTCGTGGACCTCATTCGCGGCAAGGACGTGAACGAGGCCTACGCCATCCTCAAGTTCAACAAGAAGCTGGCGGCCAAGCAGATCGCCAAGACGCTCAAGTCGGCGGTGGCCAACGCGGAGCAGAAGGCGCTCAAGGAGAACGAGCGGTTCGATCCCGACGCCCTGGTGGTCACCAAGGCCATCGTGAACGGCGGCACGCCGCTCAAGCGGTTCACCGCGGCGGCCCAGGGCCGCGCCACGCCGATCCGCAAGCGCACCAGCCACGTGGAGATTCAGGTGGACAGCAAGGAGAGCGAGTAATGGGTCAGAAGACGCACCCGGTCGGGCTCCGGCTCGGCATCGTCCGGCAGCCGTCGTCGCGGTGGTTCGCCACCAAGGACATGCCGGCGCTGCTCAAGGAAGACGAGCTGATCCGGAAGTACCTCAAGCAGCGGCTGGGCCACGCGGCGATCGCGCAGATCGACATCGAGCGGCGGCCGGGCAAGGTCACCATCACGGTGCACACCGGCCGGCCCGGGGTGGTCATCGGCAAGCGGGGCGCCGAGGTGGACAAGCTGCGGGACGAGCTGGCCCAGCTCACCGGCAAGGAGGCCGCGATCAACGTGGAGGAGATCAAGCGGCCCGAGCTCTCGGCCCAGCTGGTGGGCGACAACATCGCGCACCAGCTCACCCAGCGGATCTCCTTCCGCCGCGCGATGAAGCGCGCGGTGCAGAGCGCCATGCGGATGGGCGCCCAGGGCATCAAGGTGCGCGCGGCTGGCCGGCTGGGCGGCGCCGAGATCGCCCGGACCGAGGGGTACCACGAGGGGCGGGTGCCGCTGCATACGCTGCGAGCGGACATCGACTACGCCACCAGCACCGCCAAGACCACCTACGGCACCATCGGGATCAAGGTGTGGATCTTCAAGGGTGAGGTGATCGAAGACGTGTCCGGCCGCACCTACAGCACGGGGGCCTGAGTCCGATGCTGGCGCCGAAGCGGATCAAGTTCCGCAAGACCTTCAAGGGCCGCACCAAGGGGATCGCCGCCCGGGGTAGCAGTGTGTCCTTCGGTGAGTTCGGGCTGATGAGCCTGGATCCCGGCTGGATCACCAACCGGCAGATCGAGGCCTCGCGGGTGGCCATGACCCGTGAGATGAAGCGGGGCGGCAAGGTGTGGATCCGGATCTTTCCCGACAAGCCGATCACCAAGAAGCCGGCTGAGACCCGGATGGGAAAGGGCAAGGGCAACCCCGAAGGGTGGGTGGCCGTGGTGAAGCCCGGCCGGGTGATGTTCGAGATCGAGGGCATCTCCGAGGATCTGGCCAAGAAGGCGTTGGCGCTCGCCGCGGCCAAGCTGCCCGTCAGGACCCGCTTCGTCCGGCGGGAGGAGACCTCAGCGTGAAGCCGAACGAGATCAGGGAGATGTCGGTGGACGATCTGAAGGCCAAGATCGAGGAGCTGACCCGGGAGCGGTTCAACCTGCGCTTCCGCTCGGCCACCGAGTCGATCGAGAACCCGATGCGCTTCCGGGACCTCCGGCGCGACATCGCCCGGATGCAGACGATCCTGCGGGAGAAAGAAGCCAATGGCTGAAGCGGCGAAGGTCGAGCGGACCCGGCGCAAGGTCCGCACCGGCACGGTGACCAGCGACAAGATGAACAAGACGGTCACCGTCTCGTTGGTGCGGCGCTACGCGCACCCGGTATACGGCAAGCAGGTGACCCGGACCAAGAAGGTGAAGGCGCGGAATCTCGAGGGTGACGCGGCCGCCCGGACGGGCGATGTGGTGCGGCTCATGGAGACTCGACCGCTGGCCAAGACGGTCCGGTGGCGGGTGACGGAGATCGTCGAGAGGGCCAAGTAGCCATGGTGCAGCAAGAGAGCATTCTCCGCATCGCCGACAACTCCGGCGCCCGCCGCGCCCTGGTCATCCGGGTGCTGGGTGGCAGCAAACGGCGGTACGCCGGCCTCGGCGACACGGTGGTCGTCGCCATCAAGGACGCGATTCCCACCGGCCAGGTGAAGAAGGGCGACGTGGCCAAGGCCGTGATCGTGCGGACCGCCAAGGAGACCCGCCGCAAGGACGGCTCCTATATCCGGTTCGACGAGAACGCCGCGGTGCTGATCAACGACGCCGGGGAGCCGCGGGCCACCCGCATCTTCGGCCCGGTCGCGCGTGAGCTCCGAGAGAAGCGCTACATGAAGATCGTGTCGCTCGCGCCGGAGGTGCTGTAGCATGAAGCCGCTCGTGTACCGGAAGGCCAAGCGAGTCCGCCGGAAGCCGCCGGTGCGGCTGCGGCTCAAGATCACCAAGGGCGACACCGTCCAGGTGATCTCGGGCGACGACAAGGGCAAGCAGGGGAAGGTGCTCCAGGTGTTCCCCAAGACCGGCCGGATCAAGATCCAGGGCGTGAACGTCGTGAAGCGGCACCTGCGCGCCACGCCCAACGCCCAGGGCGGGATCGTGGAGCGCGAGGCGCCGATCCATCACTCGAAGGCGATGCTGCTCGACCCCGCGAGCGGTGAGCCCACCCGGGTCCGGCGCCGGATCGATGCCGACGGGACGGTGGAGCGCATCGCGGTGAAGTCGGACCAGCCGATTCCCAGGAGCCGGTGACCATGGCGGACGCGAAGGAGAAGGCGCCCAAGCCCGCGAAGGGCCAGCAGGGTGCGCCCAAGGGCCAGCCCGGCGGGCAGGGCGGCGGCAAAGGCAAGGACAAGGGGGCCGGCGGCACGCTGGATCACACGCCCAAGGCCCGCGAGGGGACGCCGCGGCTGCAGCAGTACTACCAGGACACGGTTCGGGGAAGGCTGGCCAAGGAGTTCGGGCTCACCAACCCGCACCAGGTGCCCCGGCTGGAGAAGATCGTGCTCAACGTGGGCATGGGCGACGCCAGCAAGAATCCCAAGCAGCTGGAGGCCGCGGTCGCGGAGCTGAGCGCGATCACCGGCCAGAAGGCGGTGGTCACCCGGGCCAAGAAGGCCATCGCGAACTTCGGGCTCCGCGCCGGCATGCCGGTGGGCGCGTTCGTGACCCTCCGCGGCGCCCGGATGTACGAGTTCCTCGACCGGTTCATCACCCTGGCGATCCCGCGGATTCGGGACTTCCGCGGTCTCCCCAACCGGAGCTTCGACGGACGGGGCAACTACACCTTCGGGATCAAGGAGCAGATGATCTTCCCGGAGATCGATTTCGACAAAGTGGAGAAGATCCACGGGATGGATATCACCCTGGTGACCTCCACCACCCGCGACGACCTGGCGATGGCGCTGCTGCGGGAATTGGGGTGGCCGTTCAGGGGCGAGACGCCCCAGAGGGTAGCGTAAATGGCAAAGACCGCCTGGATCGAGCGGGCCAAGCGTACTCCGAAGTTCAAGGTGCGGACGGTGCGGCGCTGTCAGCGCTGCGGCCGGTCCCGCGCGGTGCTGCGGAAGTTCGGCCTCTGCCGCATCTGTTTCCGTGAGCTCGCCTTGAGGGGGGAAATCCCGGGCGTGCGCAAGGCCAGCTGGTAAGGGGAACGAAGGAATGAATCTGACAGATCCCGTCGCGGACATGCTGACCCGCATCCGCAACGCGTGCTCCGCGGGGCACCGGCGTGTGGACATCCCGGTGTCCAAGCTGAAGACCGAAGTCGCCCGGCTGCTCCGGGACAACCACTACATCGCGGACTACAAGCTCCTCGATGACGGCGCGCACGGCGTGCTGCGGTTGTACCTGAAGTACCACAACGAGCTGCCGGTCATCCGGGAGCTCCGCCGGGTGTCGACCCCGGGCCTGCGCCGCTACGTGAAGTGCCGCGAGCTGCCCCGGGTCAAGAACGGGCTCGGCATGGCGATCGTCAGCACCCCCAGGGGGCTGATGAGCGACCGTGAGGCACGCAGCGCCAACCTGGGCGGCGAGCTCGTCGCCCTCGTCTGGTAGGAGCCCGCCATGTCGCGAATCGGCAAGAAGCCGGTGACCCTGCCCAAGGGCGTCACCCTCGACCTCAAGGGCAGCACCGTGGCGGTGAAGGGACCGCGCGGCGAGCTGCACCGCAGCCTGCATCCGGAGATGAAGCTGGGCATGGCCGACGGCAAGTTCACCGTCGAGCGCCCCAGCGACGAGACCCGGCACAAGGCGCTGCACGGGCTCACCCGCACCCTGGTGCAGAACATGGTGGACGGCGTCTCCAAGGGCTTCAGCAAGACCCTCGAGATCCAGGGGGTCGGCTACAAGGCGGAGGCCAAGCCGTACGGGGTGAACCTGATCGTGGGGTACTCCCACCCGGTGAAGTACGAGGCCCCCAAAGGCATCAAGATCTCGGTGGAGAACAACACCGTGGTCAAGATCGAGGGGGCCGACAAGGAGGTCGTGGGACAGGTCGCCGCGGAGCTCCGCTCCGTGCGGCCGCCGGAGCCCTACAAGGGCAAGGGCATCCGCTACCAGGGCGAGCAGGTCCGCCGCAAGGCGGGTAAGACAGGAGCCAAGTGAGCATGCGTCGGATACACGCGCCCAAGACGCGCACCCAGCTTCGCTATCGCCGCCACCTCCGGGTGCGCAGCAAGCTGGCGGGTACGGCGGAGCGGCCCCGGCTGGTGGTCTTCCGCTCCCTCAAGCACATCTACGCCCAGCTGGTGGATGACGATCGCGGTGTGACCCTGCTGGGAGTCGGTGACGGCAGCGAGGGCATCGCGGCGGAGGGCAACGGCAAGGTGGCCCGAGGCAAGGCGGTCGGGAAGCTGCTGGCGGAGAAAGCGAAGGCGGCCGGGGTCAGCCGGGTGGTGTTCGACCGGGCCGGCTATCGTTACCATGGTCGCGTCCAGGCGGTAGCCGAAGGCGCGCGCGAAGGCGGATTGGAGTTCTAATGGCGGACGAGGCAACAGGCACGCAGAGCGGGGAACCGGCGACTGCCACCGAAGCGGTCGCCGCCGAGGCGCCGGCCAGCGAACAGCGGGGCGGCTCGGAGCGGCCACGCGGCCGGGGCGGGCGCGGCGGCGAGCGTGGTGACCGCGGCGGCCGGGGCGGGGGCCGGCGGGACCGGGGCGAGCGGGAGCACGCCAGCGATCACGTCGAAAACGTCATCGCCATCAACCGTGTCGCCAAGGTGGTGAAGGGCGGCCGTCGGTTCTCCTTCAACGCGCTGGTCGCGGTGGGCGACGGCAAGGGCAAGGTGGGCATCGCCACCGGTAAGGCCAACGAGGTCTCCGAGGCGGTGCGCAAGGCGGTAGACGCGGCCAAGCGCGCCATGGTGGAGCTGCCCAAGACCGGCTCCACCATCCCCCACGAGGTGGTCGGTGAGCACGGGGCCGGCCGGGTGCTGCTCAAGCCCGCCGCCACCGGTACCGGCGTGATCGCCGGTGGCCCGGTGCGGGCGGTGCTGGAGTGTGCCGGGATCACCGACATCCTGACCAAGAGCCTCGGTTCCACCAACCCGCACAACATGGTGCGCGCCACCATGAACGGACTCACCAGCCTGGTCTCCGCCCGGCAGGTGGCGCGGGAGCGGGGCGTCGAGCCGGACCAGATCGCCTACAAGCCGCGTCAGGGGGTCTGAGCATGGGGCGGAATCCAGCAGTCGGCCGGCAAGGCCCCAGGCACCACGCGGCGGTCATCCCGGCCGAGGACCAGGCCCGGACTCTCGAGGTGAAGCAGATCCGCTCTACCATCGGCCATCCCGAGACCATGCGGCGGACACTCGAGGCGCTGGGGCTGCGCCACCATCAGCAGACGGTCCGGCTCGCCAACACGGCGTCGGCCAGGGGGATGCTGTACAAGGTGAGGCATATGGTCGAAGTGAAGCCCGCCGGCACGGGAGAGTAGAGTGGTTTCACGCTTCACGCTTTTCGGAGTAACCGATGGCTGACAAGATCTCCCTTTCCTCCCTCGCTCCGAGTCCGGGCTCGACCCCGTCGCGCAAGCGGGTGGGACGGGGCCCGGGCTCGGGTCTCGGAAAGACGGCGGGGAAGGGGCACAAGGGCCACAAGGCGCGTACCGGCGGGGCCACCAATCCCGGCTTCGAGGGTGGTCAGATGCCGATGTACCGCCGGCTGCCCAAGCGCGGCTTCACCAATCCGTTCAAGGTGACCGCCCAGGCGGTGAATCTGGCGCAGCTCAAGAAGGTGAGCGCGACCGACGTGAGCCCGGAGACCCTGTATTCCGCGGGACTCATCGGCAAGCTGGATCGGCCGGTGAAGATCCTGGGCACCGGTGACGCCGACCGGTCCTATACGGTTCGAGGCGTGGCACTGTCCGCGTCGGCGCGCGCGAAGATCGAGGCGGCCGGCGGCAAGATCGAGGGGTAATGACCACACCCCGCGTCCCCAACCTGGCCATCGACGACGAGCTGAAGCGGAAGCTCCTCTTCACGCTCACCATCCTGGTGATCTACCGCATCGGCGCCCACATCGCGGCACCGGGCGTGAACGTCACCGCGCTGGCCGACTTCATCCGGAACTCCGCCGCCGCCGGGTTCTTCGGGCTGTATGACGCGCTGGGCGGCGGCCTCTCCCGGGCCACGGTGTTCGCGCTCGGGATCATGCCCTACATCTCGGCCTCGATCATCTTCCAGCTGGCGGGCGGGATCGCGCCCTCCATCGGCAAGATGCAGAAGGACGAGGAGGGCAAGAAGAAGATCACGCAGTGGACCCGGTATCTCACCGTGTTCATCGCGCTCTCGCAGGCCTATACCTTCGCGCTCTTCACCGAGTCCATTCCCGGCGCCGTGCCCGACCCCGGGTTCGCGTCCCGCCTCATCATGGTGGTGACGCTCACCGCCGGCGCGATCTTCGTCATGTGGCTGGGCGAGCAGATCACCGAGCGCGGCATCGGCAACGGGATGAGCCTGCTCATCACCTTCTCGATCCTCGAGCGGCTCTGGCCCGGCGCGCTCCAGCTGCTCCAATTCGTCCGGACCGGGGTGGTCACCGCGATCGGTGCCGTCTCCTTCCTGGCGATCCTGGTGCTGGTGATCGCGGCGGTGGTGGCGATGACCATCGCCGCGCGCCGGATCCCCATCCAGATTCCCCGGAAGGTCATGGGCCGGGGCCGGATCCGGGAGGGTCAGAAGACGTTCATCCCGATCCGGCTGATCACCGCCGGCGTCATGCCGATCATCTTCGCCCAGACCATCATCATCGTGCCCGGCACAGTGGCGAGCTTCACTCAAAACCCCGTGCTTCAGGACCTGGCCGGGTTCTTCAATCCCGGTGATTGGCCCTACAACCTGACGTTCGCCGCGATGATCCTGGTGTTCAGCTACTTCTACACCTCGATCATCTTCAACTCGGTGGACCTGGCCGAGAACCTGAAGAAGCAGGGCGGATTCATCCCCGGCGTGAAGCCCGGGGCGAGCACCGCCGACTACATCGACGCCGTGCTGGGCCGGATCACGCTCCCCGGCGGTCTCTTCCTGGCGGCGATCGCGATCCTGCCGATCCTGGTGTCGAACTGGTTCAATATTCCGAACACCGGCTACGGCGGGACCTCGGTGCTCATCGTGGTCGGCGTGCTGCTCGACACCATCGCCCAGGTGGAGCAGCACCGCACCCTCCGCAAGTACGATGGCTTCATGAAGACCGGGCGGGTGAAGTTCCGGGGCCGGCAGCAGCGGTATATGTAGAACTGCGTGAAGCGTGAAGGGGGAAGCGTGAAGCGGCGGGGACCGAACCAACCTCCCTCTTCACGCTTTCCTCTTCACGCTTCAAGCTTTCGAGGACTCGAATGGACATACTGCTGCTCGGCCCCCCCGGCGCAGGAAAGGGCACCCAGGGCGCCATCCTGGGCAAGGCGCTCGGCCTTCCCAGGTTCGCCACCGGCGACCTGCTGCGCGATGCGGTCAAGCGCGGCACGCCGCTGGGCCGCAAGGCCAAGACGGTCATGGAGGCGGGCCATCTGGTGGGTGACGACATCATCCTCGGCGTGGTGCGCGAGGAGGTAGGCAAGCCGGAGGCCGGCAAGGGCGTGATCTTCGACGGCGTGGTCCGCACCATCCCGCAGGCCGAGGGGCTCGAGCGGATCCTCGAGGAACGGCAGCGGAAGCTCGACGCGGTCCTGTTCTTCGACGTCACCGATGAGGAGATCCTCGCCCGGCTGGAGCGGCGCCGAACGGTCGAGGGGCGCGCCGACGACGATCCGGAGGCGGTCGCCACCCGGCTCCGAGCCTACCGGGAGCAGACCGCGCCCGTCCTCGCCTGGTACGAGCGGCGCAACGGCGTGCGCCGCGTCCCCGCGGTCGGGACCGTGGACCAGATCGCCGCGCGAGTCAGGCAGGCGCTGGACCCGTGATCACCCTCAAGTCGTCCCGGGAAATCGAGATCATGGCGCGGGCCGGCCAGATCGTGGCCGGTACCCTCGCCCTGATGCGGGATATCGTCCGCCCCGGGATGACGACCGAAGATCTCGACCAGGCGGCGGAGGCGTTCATTCGCCGTCATCCTGGCGCGGTCCCCTCGTTCAAGGGGCTCTACGGCTTCCCCAAGACCCTCTGCACCTCCATCGACGAAGAAATCGTGCACGGCATCCCCTCGCCCCGCCGGGTCCTCGCGGAGGGCAACATCGTGAGCGTGGACGTGGGGGTGCAGCTCGAGGGCCTCCACGCCGACTCGGCGACCACCATCGCGGTCGGCCGGGTCCCGCCGGAGGCGGAGCGGCTCATGGAAGTCACCCGCCAGTCGCTCGCGGCGGCGATCACGCAGGCCAAGGTGGGGAACCACGTGGGCGATATCGGTCATGCGGTGCAGCAGGTGGCGGAAGGGGCCGGATTCGGCGTGGTACGGGAGCTGGTGGGGCACGGGATCGGCACCCGCTTTCACGAGGAGCCGCAGGTCCCCAACTACGGCGCCCCCCGCCGGGGACCACGCCTGCTCGAAGGAATGACCCTCGCCATCGAGCCCATGATCACCGTGGGGAATCCGGCCACCCGGACGCTGGGCGACAAGTGGACGGTGGTAACCGCCGACGGCAGCCTGTCGGCCCACTTCGAGCACACGGTGGCCATCACCGCCAATGGGCCACGGATCCTCACGGCGGCCTGAGCTCGCTGGAAGTAGATTGCTCCAGCATCCGCACCACCCGCCGTTCCGCCTCCTCCACCAGCGCCAGCTTCTTCGCTGCGAGTTCGAGCACCCGGGAGAGCTCCGAGTCGGCCGGCTCCCCGCTCAGGTTCATGCGCACGGCCCACGACGCACTCCTGGCCGCACCGGCCGCGAGAAACACCGCGGATCCCGCGTCTCCCCGGGCGCTCTTGAGGCCGCGCTCCACCATGGCGATCCCCAGATCGGCGAGTTCCCCGCAGCCGGCCAGGACGTCGCGCTGGATCTCCGTCCCTTCCCGCAGGGTGGAGCGCTTTCGCCGCTCGCGCAGCTCCCGCTCGGCCTGGCTTCCGCGCGGAAGCGCGAGCGCCTGCTCGAAGCGCTGCAGTGCTTCGGCGTCGGCGGATGCGAGGGTGAGCAGCTCCTGGCGCAGCCCTTCCGCGCGCGCCCGGGCCGCCCTCGCCTCCTCGTGCACGAGGGCGTACGCCTCGCGGGACGCGGTGAGCGCGGCGACCATCTCGACCAGAGCCGCGGCGACGGCGGCGGTCAAGGCGGCCGCGGACCCACCCGCGGGGGAAATAGCGGGCCGCCCAATCGCGCGAGCCCAGTCTTCCATCGAAGCGGTACGCGTTGGCGAAGCGGCGTCACCCATCGACGGCTCCGAGCAACTGTCTCTTTGTCATCCGCTGTGGCCTCTGTGCCTCGGTTCTGAAACCCTGGCGGAACTCACCACATCGAGGAGCCACGCGTGGATCGCGGGATTCCCGGCCACCACCGCCGAATGCTCCACGCCGATGTCTCGCCCATCGTAGTCGGTTACCCGCCCGCCGGCCTCACGGATCAAGAGCGTGCCGGCTGCGATGTCCCAGGCTGACAGCTGCTGCTCCCAGAAGCCGTCGAATCTGCCGGCGGCCACGTCTGCCAGGTCGAGCGCGGCCGAGCCGGGCCGTCGGATGCCGCTGGTCCGCTCTGCGATACGCCGGAACTCCTCGAGGTACTCGGCCACGCGATCCATGTGCCTGAAGGGAAACCCGGTGCCGATCAGAGCATATTCGGGATCGCGAATGGCGGAGACAGCGAGTCGTCGGTCGCCGTGCCACGCGCCTGCACCGCGGGCCGCGGTGTAGGTCTCGCTCCGCGGCACGTTGACGATCGCCGCTGCTTCCAGCGCGCCGTCCACCGCGGCGGCGATGGATACCGCATAGCTCGGGAAATCGTGCAGGAAATTGGTGGTGCCATCCAGCGGGTCCACGATCCAGACCATGCCGTCGGTGACCACCTCGGGGTGCAGCTCCTCGCCCACGATCCGGCTGCCGGGCTCCGCCGCCAGCAGGACTTCGCTGATGATACGCTCCGCCGTGCGATCCACGTCGGTGACGAAGTCCCGGCTTCCCTTGAGGCTCCAGCGGCTCGGCTCGCCCGGGCGCTCGACCCCCCGGAGGTAGTCCGCCGCCCGCTCCGCCGCGGTCCTGGCCAGGTGCAGTAAGTCTAAGGAAGACACCATCTTGCTGGCCCTGTTCCAACCGGGTAACTTGCCGGACATGCCACGCATATTCTCGGGGATCCAACCCTCGGGCGAGTTGCACATCGGCAACTGGCTCGGGGCGGTGCAGAACTGGGTGAACCTGCAGCGGAGCTACGATTGCATCTTCTGCGTCGTGGATCTGCACGCCATTACCGGCAAGTACGACCAGGACACCCTGGCCACCCGCACCCGTGATATGGCGCTCGGACTGCTCGCCTGCGGCATCGATCATGCTCGGTCGGTGCTGTTCGTCCAGTCGCACGTGCCGGAGCACAGCGAGCTGCAGTGGCTGCTGAACACCGTCACGCCGATCGGCGAGCTCGAGCGGATGACGCAGTTCAAAGATAAGTCGCAGCGAGTCGAAAGTGTCCCGGCGGGTCTCCTGAATTATCCGGTGTTGATGGCGGCCGATATCCTGCTCTATCGGGCCGACCTGGTGCCGGTGGGCGAGGACCAGACCCAGCACCTGGAGCTCACCCGGGAGGTCGCGCGCCGGTGGAATGCCGAGTTCGGAAAGGGGGAGGATTTCTTTCCCGAGCCGCAGGCCCTCCTCACCGAGGCCAAGCGGATCATGGGCCTCGACGGTCAGGCCAAGATGTCGAAGAGCCTGGGCAACACTATCGGACTGCTCGACTCGCCCGAGGAGATCTGGGAAAAGCTGCGCCCGGCCAAGACCGATCCGGCACGGGTCACCCGGAAGGATCCCGGCAACCCGGAGGTCTGCAACATCTTCCACCTGCACCGCTACTTCTCTCCGCCGCCGACCGTGGCCACGGTGGCGGAAAACTGCCGGGGGGCCAAGTGGGGCTGCCTGGACTGCAAGCGAGTGCTGGCGGACAACATGATCCGCGCGCTCGCTCCGATCCGTGAGCGGGCGCTGTCGCTCCAGGAGCGGCCCGAGATGGTGGACGAGATCCTGGCCGACGGCGCGGCCACGGCGCGCCGGCTCGCGGGGGAGACGCTGCGGGAGGTGCGGGATCGGATGGGCTTCCTTCCCGGG
>DATBJC010000017.1:0-4528 GCA_036556625.1 Gemmatimonadales bacterium | reverse complement strand
GTTCATCGGGGGACATCGAGGGCAAATTTGCCGGACGGGAACGCAATTTGTAAGGATGGTCGCCGACTACCCCCGCGGCCGCACCCGCGGTCCGATGCGCAGCTCATGCCCCTCGTGCGACAGGAGCACATCCGCCACGGGTCGTGCGTCCTGCGGTCGCGGCCGATGCGTCGCCCACCATTGCTCCGCCCGCTCGGCGGTCCAGACCGATGTCAGGGGAACCGCGTCCAATCGCTCTCTCATGACGTCCGCGCTCGCCGGTCGGTGGGCCGGGTCCTTCTCCAGACACTGCATGACCAGATCCTCGAGCGGAGCCGGGATGGGACGATCGACTCGATGCGACGGCCGCTTGGGCTGCGCCTGGACGTGCTGCATCATCACCTGCATGGCGTTCTCCCCCTCGAAGACCAGCTTGCCGGTGAGGAGCCAGTAGGCGACGCAGCCCAGCGCGTACAAGTCGACCCGGTGATCGGTCTCGCCGGCTCCGAGCACCACCTCTGGCGCCATATAGCCGGGCGTGCCACTCCAGCTGTCGTCGGCACTGAGCTGGACCAGGTTTCTGTCGGTGTCCCGGCCGCGGTCGAGCTTGACCAGGCCGAAGTCGAGCACCTTGACGAAATCGAAAGTGGTTCCGGCCCGGCTGACCACCACGTTCGCCGGCTTGATGTCGCGGTGGACCAGGCCGTTTCCGTGGGCGTCCTGCAGCGCCGAGCAGACCTGGCGCAGGAGGTGGACGATCCGCTCCGCCGGGAGCGGACCGTGCTGCTCGACCAGGGTGTCGAGGTCGAGACCGTCGAGCAGCTCCATCACATAGTACAGCCTGCCGTCCTCGGTGACGCCGAAATCGTACAGCTGGACGGTGTGCGGGGACGTGAGCGCGGCGGTGGCGCGCGCCTCGCGCTCGAACCGCCGCACCAGCAGCTCGGGATCGCCCGACATCGCACCCAGCGCCCGCTGCCGGACGAGCTTGATCGCTGCCGGCCGGATCAGCAGGCGGTGACGCGCGCGCCAGACCTCGCCCATGCCGCCCCCACCGATCTTCTCCTCGAGCAGGTACTGTCCCAGCTCACTCGCCTCGGCGACTTGCTGCCGGAGTCCGTACAGGACCCGGGAAACAATCGTGGCCAGCGTGGTCCCCAGGACGCTCCAGAGAACCGTGTTGAGGGTCATGTGCAGCTTCTGATAGCCCGGGCTGAATCCGGGCAGGAACGCCGTGGGGTGGTGGCGCGCGATGCACATGACGACGGTCGGGGCGAAGACGAGCGCCGAAAGCAACAGGGTTCGTCCCGGCCTGGAAGGCATCAGGATGGCGCGGACCATGACGGTGACCGTCAAGGCCAGCAGCGTCTGCAGGATCTGCCCTTCGTCCTCGATCGTCATGAGCGAGAGGAAACCGCCGGCCACGATGAAGCTGACGGCATCGAGCGCGCCCAAGGTCCCCGGGGAAAGCCTGGCCCGGCTCGCCAGCAGCCAGAGCAGAGCCATGGTCAGGCTGGCGCAGATGTGCCCGACCGCGACCGGCGCACCCACTACGGCGACGAACGGCGCACCGCCGACGAGGACCATGCTGGCGATGAGGAAGAGGTAGAACCCGAACGAGACGAGAAAGAGGGTCCTGGCGAGCAGCGCCAGGCGCTCGCGCACGAAGCCCAGGCCGCTGGAGCTGTCGAGTCCGCGCTCGAGCAGAGGACGGCTCCCGGGGGCGCTTGGCCGGGTCGGCGATGCCGGCCCACGGATTGGATTCGTCGCCATCGGCTTTACCCCGTGTGACACGGGCGCTGCGAAGCGGACGCTTGACAGCGGTACGGTGCGAAACATACTGGAGGCAACCGAGGGGGGACGATGAACAAGCAGGCGCTCGGCGGGTTCTGGGACCAGTTCCGGCAGAAGTACGGGGTTTACCTTCGCCTGCTCGAGGCAATTCCCGCAGAATCCTACCAGAGTCTACCGGTTCCGGGCCTGCGGTCCGCGGCCGAGCTGGCGGTCCATGTGTCGGGGACGTGCGTCCGGGACATCGCGCAGGGTGTGGCAACGGGCAGGGTCAACACCGACGAGGCGGAGGAGCCCCGGCTGGCGAAGGAGCTGGACAAGCCGGACCTGATCGCCTTCGCCAGGCAGTGTTTCCACCAGGCTGACGTGGCGGTCGCCCGGATCGGCGACGCGGAGCTCCGCGCGATCGTAGCCACACCCTGGGAGAACGACTGGCCTGGTTGGGTCGGGTTCTCGATCATGAGCGACGAGTTCATGCACCACCGCGGGCAGTTATACGTTTACGCGCGCCTCTTCGGCGTCGCGCCGCCATCCATGTGGAGCTTCGGAGAGAACGCAGCGGATGTCTGGCCGGCCACCGTCGGCTAGACCAGAGAACGAGCGGCGTCGGTGAGGCGACTCCTGGGTCACCCCGTCGGGGCACCTCCCACCAGCCTGAGCGTCTCTCGAGCGATGAGATACTCCTCGTCGGTAGGGATCGCGTACGCGGCCAGCCGCGATCCCTCGACCGACAGCCGAAGCTCGTTTCGTTGGTTCCGCTCCGCGTCCAGCGTCAATCCGGCCCACCCGAACCGCTGGCACACCCGCCGCCGGATCTCCGGCGCGTTCTCCCCGATTCCACCGGTGAACACGATGGCCTCCGCCCCTTCCAGGGCGGCGAGGTAGGCGCCGACACATTTCTGGATGCGGTAGCAGAAGAGGTCGAGCGCCAGCCCGGCCGCCGCGTCATCCCGCCGCTGCAGCTCCCGCACGTCGGCGGTGCCCGCCAGCGCCTTCAACCCGGCCTCGTGCTGCAGCAGGTGCTCGATCTCCCGCAGCGCCATCCCCTCGTGCAGCAGGTGGGTCAGGATTCCGGGGTCGAGGTCGCCCGCGCGGGTGCCCATCACCAGCCCCTCGAGCGGCGAATAGCCCATCGAGGTGTCCACCGAGCGCCCGCGACGGATGGCGGCGGCGGAGCAGCCACCGCCGAGGTGCAGCGTCACGATGGTGGGCTCGGACGAACCGGTCAACGCCGCGTATCGCTCGGTGACGTACCGGTGCGACCAGCCGTGAAATCCGTAGCGGCGCACGCCGGCGAACTCGGGGATGGCGTACCGCCAGGCGCGAGGCGGGAGGGTGCCGTGGAAGGCGGAGTCCAGCGCCGCGATCAGCGGCACGCCCGAGCCAAGGGTGGCCTCGATGCCCTCGAGCGCAGGCCCGTTGTGCAGCGGCGCCAGTGGGGTCACTTCGCGCAGGATGCGTAGCACCCGGGCGTCGATCGCGACAACGTCGGGCAGGCGACCGCCGCCGTGCACCACTCGATGGGCGATGACGTCCGCCGGCGCGGGCAGCGCCGCCAGGGCTTCCCCGACCGCCGCACGATACCCACCCGTGGTCTCCACCACCGACCCGGCGAGCAGCTCGAGCCCGGCGTGCCGATCCTCGAACAGCTTGTACTTGAGCGTCGCGCTGCCGCAGTTGATCACCAGCACCCGCATGGCTGCTCCACTCCGGAGACGACTACCTTCAAGCGATGGACCAGAGACCCCTTTCCCCCACCGAACTGCGCGCGATCGACGCCTGGTGGCGTGCCGCCAACTATCTCTCGGTCGGCCAGATCTATCTGCTGGACAATCCGCTGCTCAGGCAGCCGCTGACGCTGGAGCACATCAAGCCCCGCCTGCTGGGACACTGGGGCACCACCCCGGGGCTGAACTTCATCTACGCGCACCTCAACCGCGTCATCCGGCGGGACGACCTCGACATGATCTTCATCGCCGGGCCGGGGCATGGCGGTCCCGGCGTCGTCGCCAGTACCTACCTCGAAGGAACCTACAGCGAGCTGTATCCCGAGGTGTCGCGCGACCTCGCCGGGCTCAAGCGGCTGTGCAAGCAGTTCTCCTTCCCCGGCGGCATCCCCAGCCACGCGGCGCCGGAGACACCCGGCTCCATCAACGAGGGCGGCGAGCTGGGCTATTCGCTGGCGCACGCATTCGGAGCCGCCTTCGACAATCCCGGCCTGATCGCGGCGTGCGTGGTCGGTGACGGGGAGGCCGAGACCGGACCGCTGGCCACGGCGTGGCACTCGAACAAGTTCCTGAATCCGATCACAGATGGCGCGGTGCTGCCGATCCTGCACCTCAACGGCTACAAGATCGCCAACCCGACCGTGCTCGCGCGGATCAGCGGCCAGGAGCTGGCCAGCCTCTTTGCCGGCTACGGATACCGTCCGTATCTGGTGGAAGGCTCGGAGCCCGACGCGATGCACCAGGCGATGGCCGGTGCCCTGGACGCCGTCCTCAACGAGATCTTAGCCATCCAGACGACGGCGCGGTCCACCGGCCGGGCCACGCGCCCTCGATGGCCGATGATCGTCCTTCGCACACCCAAAGGATGGACCGGACCCAAAGAGGTCGACGGCAAGAAGACTGAGGGATCCTGGCGCTCCCACCAGGTGCCGCTGGCCAACATGGCCAAGCAGCCGGAGCACGTCAGGCAGCTCGAGCAGTGGATGAAGAGCTATCGGGCCGACGAGCTGTTCGACGAAGGCGGGAATCTC
>DATBJC010000016.1:0-55787 GCA_036556625.1 Gemmatimonadales bacterium | reverse complement strand
ATCGGCCTTGTAGAGGTTGGCTCCGCTCAGGTCGGCGCCGCTCAGATCGGCGCCCACGAAGGTGGCGCGCATGACACCCATGGACTGGTTACCCGGATCGGCTCCAGCATTGGTGTTGCTGAGGTCGGCGCCGGCGAGATTGGCGCTCCGGAGATACCCGATGATCCGGGTACCGGACAGATCGGCGCCGGCCAGGTTGGCCTTCTCCAGAATAGTGGCGAACAGGCTGGCACCGGCCATCCTGGCCCGCTGCAGGTCGGTGCGGCGCAGCACCGTGCCGTCCATGTTCGCCTTGGTGAGCACGGCGTCGCTGGCTACCACGTCGGTGAGGTCGCAGCTGAACAGGTTGGCGCCGGCCAGTTTGGTGCCCGCCAGCCGGGCGCCGGTGAGGTTGGCGCGCTTGAAGTCCACGCCGGTGAGATCGAGTCCGCTGAGATCCACGCCGGCGAGGTCGGGCGGAGCGCTCTCCGACGCCGCGGCCAGCTTCTTGGCCAGCTGCGCCGCATCCAGTCGCACCACCGGCGTGTCGATCGCCATCGGGGTGATCGAGCGGAGCACGCCCACCATCCAAAGACCCGCCACGAATGCGATCGCCATAGTCCTCAGGGAGTGTAAGGCGTGAACGGCGAAAAGTAAAAAGTGAAAGGGAGACCCTTTCACCTTTCACCGTTTACCCTGGGATCACCCGGCTTTTCGTGCCGGCCGTCCGGGCGCCATCTTCCCATCGCTTCGCGCTTTGACGTAGGCGTAGATCTTCTCGATGGTCGCAGGCTCCATGCCCAGCGAGCACCAGGAGGGCATGCCCTTCTCCGGGCGTCCGGCGCAGACTACCTGGAGGAAGGCCTCCTTGGTATTGATCGGGCCGTCGGGCTTGAGGGACATGAGGAGATGGGGGGCGATGGTCGTGCCCAGCACGTCCTCCCCGTGACAGCGGGCGCAGTTCAGATTGAACTGTTTCCAACCGTCGTACACTTCCTGGGATACGGTATCCCGAGGCGCCGTGTGATACTGGTCGCGAAGCTCCTGCGCCTCCGCGCGGGAGATGACGGTGGCGGCGACCACCAGGAGCCCCGCCCCAGTGACCAGCCGGCGGAGCGTTGGGGTGAGCGGTGTGCGCATGCGGTCGGTCGGTCCTTTCGCGCTATAGGATCGAAGCCCGCCCGCCCGAAGGCCGGCGGAGTGCATCGGGGATTTCGGTCAGCCTGCGGGCTTGGGTGGCGGCCCGTCGTCGTCCTCGCCTTCCTCGACGATCGGGAACACCGGGATGTTGTACTGCTTGAGGATCGCCTGGATCTCCGGCCGCTTCCGCGCAATGAGGGTGTCGAGGCTGTCGCGGAGCTCGCGGTCGCGGCGCCGCACGCCCATGGCGATGTTGAACCGGAAGGGGAAGTCGCTCAGCGAATCCCGCTCGGCCAGCGGGACCATCGAGAGCGGCACCTTGGACTTCTGGGCGAAGTACCCCGCCAGCGGGCCCCACACGATCGCGACGTCGATGTCCTTGTTGGCCACCGCCTCGATGATGTCTTCGGGACGGTCCTGGTCGGTGTAGAAGGTGGTGTAGCCGGTGAGGTTGCCGACCACGCCGTAGCGGCTCAGCGCCATCGCGGGAGGCGTGTTCTCGGCGTCGGAGTTGAGCAGGTTGACCCCGATCTTCAGCTTCTTGAGCCGGGGATCGGCCAGCGACTTGATGTCGAGGCGGCTCTCCTTGCGGGTGAGGAAGACGTAGCCGGAGCGGAAGTAGGGTTTGGTCACTCCGGCCATGTCGAGTCCTGCGGGCGCCTCGATCGCCACGTCGCAGTACCGGCCGTTGAGCGCGCGGCTGAAGAACCCGCGCCGGACCGGCCACCAGGCGTATTCGATCTTGGTGTTCCACTCCTTGCCGATCAGCTCGGCGATCTTCTGCTCGAAGCCTTCACCCTTCTGATTGGACAGCGGCATGTTGTCGGGATCGGCGCAGATCCTCAGGACCCCCGGCTTGAGCTGATTGGTCTGCAGCTCCTGCGCGGTTCCCCGGCTTGCGGGAAGCGCCAGCGCGGCGACCACCGCCAACGCCGCGCGGCTGGTTGGTGAGCGGAGCATCGAGCCCTCCAGGTCCAGACGTGAAACGACCGGCGCCGACCACAGGGGCGCAACTGCGCGCCCCTGCGATCGGCGCCGTGCACTACTCGTAATCTAGCGCTGCCGGAGCCGGAGGATAGCCTCCGGCCCCGTCCTGTGAAGCTTACTTCACGGCCATGTTCTTGAGCCCGAAGACGGTCAACACACCGCCCTGGGTGCTGAACTGGCCGGCGTCGCCGAAGGCGCCGAGCGCGCCGAGACCGGCGGTCGGATCCTCAGCGCCGATACCCGCGGCCACGCCGATGCCGGCCCAGCCGCCGATGCCGGAGAGGACGGACACGTACTGCTGGCCGTCCGGCCCGTTGTAGGTCATCGGGTTGCCGATGATTCCCGACGGGGTCTTGTACTGCCACAGGGTCTTGCCGGTCTTCTGGTCGAGGGCCTTCAGCCAGCCTTCCATGGTGCCGTAGAAGACCAGGCCGCTCGCCGTGGTGAGGGCGCCGCCGTACGCCGCGAGCCCTTCCTTGGCTTCCCAGACGACCTTGCCCTTCATCGGATCCCACGCGATGAACCGACCGCGGTGACCACCCGGGCCGGGGAACATGCGCACGATGGCGC
Organism: Gemmatimonadales bacterium; assembly: GCA_036556625.1. Taxonomy (GTDB): domain Bacteria; phylum Gemmatimonadota; class Gemmatimonadetes; order Gemmatimonadales; family GWC2-71-9; genus CAVVWJ01. The sequence continues at coordinate 53,111 of DATBJC010000016.1, read as the reverse complement.
CGACGTAGGGCTGGCCGGCCGTGTACTTCACTTCCACACCCTCATAGTCCATGCAGATGTGGTTGGCCGGCACATAGAAGTACCCGGTGATCGGCGAGAACGCCGCCGGCTGCTGATCCTTGAAGCCGATCGCCGCGGGGCAGATGCCCTCGGTGTTCTTCTTCGAGGTGGTGCCGTACCGGGGATCCTTCTCCGGCACGCCGGTGGTCAGATCGACCCGCTTGGCCCAGTTGACCGGACCATAGGGCTGGGCCGTGACCAGCTTGCCGTTGGTGCGATCGAGCGTGTAGCCGAAGCCGTTGCGGTCGAAGTGCGCCAGCAGCTTCTTGCCGCCACTCTCGAAGAGGACGTTCTCGTTGACGCCGTCATAGTCCCACTCGTCGTGCGGCGTCATCTGGTAGGCCCACTTCACCTGCCCATTCTCCGGGTTGCGGGCGAAGATGGTCATGGACCACTTGTTGTCGCCCGGCCGCTGATCGGGGTTCCAGGTGCCCGGGTTCCCGGTGCTGTAGTAGAAGAGGTTCAGCTCGGGGTCGTAGGAGTACCAGCCCCAGGTGGTGCCGCCGCCCCGCTTCCACTCGTCGCCTTCCCAGGTCGACACGCCGAGATCCTTGCCCTTGTGGGACGGATAGTTGGCGTTGGCGTCGCCGGAGATGAGGACTTCGCTGTCCGGGCCGGTGGAGTACCCGGTCCACATGTGCTTGCCGTCGTTCACGTTGAACGCTGAGACCCGGCCGCGGACCCCGAACTCACCGCCCGAGATACCGGCGATGACGATGTCCTTGATCACGATCGGGGCGTTGGTCATGGTGGCGCCCTGCTTGTAGCCGGTGGCCTCTACGCCGGCGCCCGACTTGTCGGGGTGCTTGGCCTTCCACAGCTCCTTGCCGGTCTTCGCGTCAAGCGCAAGCAGCTCGCCCTGGAGGAGCTGGATGAAGATCTTGCCGCTCGGGTGATACGCGAGACCGCGGTTCACCAGGTCGCAGCACGCAATGGGAATCGCGTCGGGCGACTGGTTGGGCACGTGCTTCCAGATCTGGGGCGCGCCGGGCTTCGAGAGGTCGAGCGCGTACACGATGTTCGGGAAGCTGGTATGGATGTAGAGCACGTTGCCGATCACGAGCGCATTGCCCTCATGCCCGCGGAGCGTGCCGGTGGAGAACGACCAGACCGGGCGCAGCTCGGCCACGTTTGACGTCGTGATTTGCTTGAGCGGGCTGAAGCGCTGCAAGGCGTAATCACGTCCCGTCATGTGCCATTCGCCCTCGGGGGCGTTCAGGGTCCAGGCCCCCGAGCGCGCCGCCTGGGCGTTGGCGGATGCCGCAAGGGCTAACGTCAGCCCCGCTGCGATTCCGCCAGACAGCACCTTCTGCGTGAAACGGTTCATAACTGACCTCAGGATGAAGGGTGATTCTACTGCTCTACTGCAATCGGTAGCCTGCTCTGACCACTGAGACCGCGGGGCTCCGCCAGGGCGGACCCTGCGCGGCACCAGGTTGTGCGAGGATGGAGAGGGTGATGGGGTCGAGCGGAGATGCGGTGCAACGGCATGGTGGCGAGCGTGGGTCGGCCGATGAGGCTGCCACCAGAACTCATCGGACGAAGCGAAACGCATGGTGTCGGCCAACGGGAATACGCCCATCATATTCCTCAGCGACGCCGCTGAACCACGATGTGTTAGAAAAGAACTTCCGGGGGAGGCGGCTCCCTCGACTTCTCCACTGGAGCTGCATCCGGTTCCTGCTGGTCCTGCGCGACGGGCGAATGCGCCGTCGCGACACCCGCGTTCGGAACCGGCCAAGTCACCGACTACGGGAGGCTTAGGTGGGCCAGTATACAGCCTGAAAAATGAACTGTCAATCATTTCCGGGAGGGGGTCCACCCCACCCCACACGGGCCCCGCCACGGGCGAATCCACCCTCGAAGATCTGCCCTTTTCCCCCCAGGAAATCCCGGCATCGCGCGGCCAGCGCCAGCCCCGCGTCGGCACCCTCCACCAGGCCGTACACCGCGGGCCCCCAGGAGCTCTGACCGACTCCCGCGACACCCCAGTCGGCCATCCGCCGAATCAGTGCCTCGCCCAGGCCCGGCGCGAATATTCCCCCCTGCTGCGGGGCGAACCACGCTCCGGTGATCCGCTGCACCTCCGACAGGGCGCCCCCGAATCCAGCGAGATCGCCCTCGACCAGGGCGGGCAAGAGCTGCATCAGCACCAGGTGGGAGACCCGTTCCACCTCACCCGACGCGGGCGGGGGCAGCTGCTCGAAGGCGGCAGCCTCGGCCTCGCCGCTCAGTCCCGGGCTCCCCGGCGGCACCGCCACTACGCACCGCCAGTGAGTGGGCATCTCGTACCGGCCGATCAGCGGGGCCACGCCGATCTCTCCAGGGCGGCGGCCTCCTTCCACGATGAATCCGCCCAGCGCGAAGGTCCAGGTCCCGATGGCCGAGCGTTGGCCCCGGGAGACCGCGCCCGCGAGCTCCGCGGGATCGGTCGGAAGACGGTACAGCTCGGCCAGCGCGCGAGCCACCGACAGGCCAAGTTGGGTGCCGGAGCCGAGGCCGGCATGAGCCGGGATCTGCTGGTGGACGATCATCCGTGCCCCGCCGTCGAGGCGGTGAAAGGCCAGGAACCGCCGGGCGAACTCCGCCGCCCGCTCGGAGTCGGGCCCTTCGGCGGCCACACCGTCGGCTGCGGGGGCGGCTTCCAGCATCAAGGCAGGGGAGGGGATGCCGGCCCCCAAGCCGCCGAACCGGCGGCCCAGCGCCCCGTGGAGATCCAGCACCCCGAAGTGGAGTCGCGCCCCGGCCCGAACGAAGACGCTATCGGCCGCGGACATGCTGAGTGAGCAGGGACATCGCTTCCTGCTCGCGGGGTCCGGCCGTCTTGTCCACGATGATCTGGAGCTTGGCGAAGTCTTCCCGGATCTGCTCGGCGGAAATGAGATGGGTGCGGGTGGCCAGGATCGCGGCCTCCAGTACCGCGTGCCGCGCCCGGTTGAATCCGAGGAACTCGCGGCGCCAGCCCCGGTGCACCACCCGGGTCTCGATCCGCGAGCGGGGGGGCGTGTCGTCCACGCTCACCACCTCGAGCTCGCGCCAGGAGCAGGCCGCCTCCAGGACCACGCCGCGCACGCTCTCCGACGGAAAGGAGGGATACTGCGGGCTGGAGATCGCGGCTTGAGCGAAGAGCATCACATCGTCGGTCAGATTGACCACGGCCGCGCCGCTCCCGGTCACATTGCGGAAGGTGGTGGTCTCCAGGAAGGGCTTGAGCACCAGCGATTCCTCGCTCCACTCCACTCCCATAGGCGCGAAGTTGATCGCGCCGTCCGGGGCCAGCGATGTCACGATGGTCTCGATGATCACCGCACCAGATCCACCGGAGGCGGATCGGCCGCGAGTGAGAGGGTCTCCCAGGCGCGCGCGGCGGGCGCGTGATCGGCGGCGTGGGGGAGGGCCCGCGGCGTGGTGGGCACTCCGTGCAGGAAGTGGTCCAGCATCCGATAGCCGTGCTCGGTGAGCACCGACTCGGGATGGAACTGCACGCCGTAGACCGGATGGGTCGCGTGGCGCACCGCCATGATCTCGCCGTCTTCCGACGTAGCGGTGACGTGAAGCTCGGGCGGCACCGAGGCGGGAGAGATGACCAGCGAGTGATAGCGGGAAGCGAGAAACGGCGTGGGCAGCCCGGTGAAGAGGTCACTGCCCTGGTGATGAATCCGGGAGGTCTTGCCGTGCATGGGACGGCCGGCCCGCACGATCTCGCCGCCGTAGGCGGCACCGATGCATTGGTGGCCAAGGCAGACCCCGAGCAGGGGAATAGTCGGCCCGAGCGACCGCACCAGCTCGGTGGAGATGCCGGCCTCCGCGGGTGAGCAGGGACCCGGCGAGATGATGATGTGCGACGGCGAGAGCTGAAGGACGTCGTCCACCGTGACCGCGTCGTGGCGGCGGACCAGCGGCTCTTCTCCCAGCTCGCGGACGTAGCGAGCCAGGTTGTAGACGAAGGAGTCGTAGTTGTCGATCAATAAGATCATGTGGTGATTAAGAGCGTCTCACGCCTTTTCTCCGTCGCCTCTCAAGGCTTCGATCAGTCCCCTGGCCTTGTCCAGGGTTTCCCGGTACTCCAGCTCCGGATCGGAGTCCGCCACGATCCCGCCTCCGGCCTGGAAGTATACCTCGCCGCCGGTGGCGACCAGCGTCCGGATCACGATGCTGGTGTCCATCGCGCCGGTGGCGCTCAGGTAGCCGATCGAGCCGCAATAGACCTTGCGCCGAGTCGGCTCCAGCTCGGCGATGATCTCCATCGCCCGCACCTTGGGAGCGCCGGTGATCGAGCCACCGGGAAAGGCGGCCCGCACCAGGTCCACCGCGTCCGCCGACGGCTCCAGCTCGCCGACCACGGTAGACACCAGATGGTGCACCGTGGGATGCTGCTCCAGCGCGAAGAGCTCGGGCACCCGGACCGTGCCGGGCCGGCACACCCGGCTCAGGTCGTTGCGGAGGAGGTCCACGATCATGACGTTCTCGGCCCGGTCCTTCTCGCTCTCCGCCAGCGCCCGCCCCAGCGCCGCATCGTGCATGGGTGCGAGCCCCCGGGGACGCGTGCCCTTGATCGGGCGGGTCTCCACCTGCCGCTCGTGGTCCAGACGGAGGAATCGCTCGGGCGAGGCGCTGAGGACGGTGACGTCGTCGAAGCCGAGATACGCGGCGAACGGCGCCGGGTTCCGGGTCCGCAGCCGGCGATACAGCTCGAACGGGGCCTCTCGCAGCGGCGCGTGGAAGCGCTGGGAGAGATTGGCCTGAAAGATGTCCCCGGCCACGATGTACTCCCGGACCCTGCCCACCGCGTCGAGGTAGCCCCGGTGGGTGAAGGTGGAGCGGAGCCCGATGGCGATGGCGGCGTCGGTGGAGGTGACGGGATAGGAGGGGGCGGGTTGCGACCCCGAGAGCAGCGCTCCCTCATGCCCCGCAACCCGAGGGATCTTGCCGGCAGGTGTCGGGAACCCGTCGGCCAGGTCCCTCGCGTTCGCGCGGGATGAGGTAGCAAATCGAGATGAGGTGGCAAATCGGGATGCGGGAGCAAAGATGCGTGCCGAAACCGCGTCCAAGCGCTTCTTCGCCCGCTCTGCCCGCTCGGGCCCGCATCCCGGCACGCCGAGCGACACGATCCACGCCGTTCCCAGCTGGTGGTCCCAGGCGATCACCCAGTCGTAGAGACCCAGGACGACATCGGGTAGCGCCAGGTCATCGTAGCGGGTGGGCGGGATCCGCTCCAGCACTCCCCCGTAGTCGTACCCGATGTACCCCGCGGCGCCGCCCTGAAACGGAGGCAGGCCCGGCACCGGCTCCATCTGCGCGTCGCTCAGCATTCTCCGCATCGTGCCGAGCGCGTCGGCCTCGACCGGCCGCCAGGTGCCGTCCTGCAGTATTTCGGTCACGGCGCCTTTGCTCCGGACCACCACCGCGGGATCCGCTGCGACGAAGGAGTAGCGCCCCAGCGCGCGCGGCTCCGAGGGGCCGACCCCGCTGGCGGCGCTGTCCAGAAACAAGAGGTACGGCTGATCGAGGAACCGGGCGGCCACCTCGACCGGTTCCGGGGCGCCTTCCAGCTGCCGCACCAGCGGCACGCTGCCGCTCATTCAGCGCTGTCCCGCCGCCCCGCGGCCTCGTTTCCGTGCCGTCAGCTTGACATGCTCCGACTTCACGTCATCAGGCGGTGTGAGATAGCCCCAGGCGAGGGCGCCCTCCTGCCGGTACGTCTTGCCCAGGGTGATCGCCAGCTTGGCCTTCATCAGCTCCCGCCCCAGATAGAAGGCGTGAGTGGCTTCGTCCACTCCCAGCTGGGAGAAGATCTCCTGGATGTCGTCACCCCGGACGAAGATGGCGTCGTTGAACACGGTGATGGTGGCCCGGTCCGCGAAGATCCGGAAGTTGGGATCGCGCACCGCCTGGTGCAGCCGGCGCAGCTCGGCCTCGTCGTACTCCAGAATCTCCGGGTCTTTCACGGTGATCAGCCGGTCATCCAGCCTCTTGGGAATGGTCCGATGACTGATCGCATGGTGCATCAGCCGCCGCGCGATGTCGATCTCCTTCACCGCCCCTCGGGCCCAGGGAATGACTTCGGTAGTGAGGACCGCGCGAACGCCGAGCTCCTCGCAGATGGCGATCAACACCGCGTTGACGCCGGTGGTGTCGGCACTGGTCAGCTCGGTGATGTTCCCGATGCCCATGAGCTGCCCCGCATCGGGGTACCTCCGGTGCACTTCGGCGTACCGCTCGAGCGAAGCCATGAAGCCGAAGCCGATCGGCTCGATGATGGGATCCAGCAGGTAAGGTACGCCCCAGCGCTCCAGCGCCTGGATGCTGGGATCCAGCGTCTCGATCCCTTCTCCCAGATCAGGGATCACCACCACCGTGGCACCCAGGCCCTTGAGCTCGCGAGCCACCTGGAGGTTGCTGCGATTCACGCTGAGGACCATCTCGGCGCCGGCCTCGACAGCGGTACGGATCTCGCCGAGATCGAAGCTGTCGATGCTGACCCGCATGCCCGCGCCCCGGAGCGCCCGCACCACATCGGCCAGATCCGGGAAGGCCAGGCCCGGCGTGCAGCCGAGGTCGATCAGATCGGCGCCGTTGGAGCGGAAGTACTCGGCTCCCGCTAGAATGGCGTCCCGGGGAAGCTTGGGAGCGTTGTTGATCTCGGCGAGAATCTCGATGCGGTAGTCGCCGTACTCGGCCGCGGCAGCGGCCTGGCCGAAGTACCGGGGGATCTCCCTCAAGTCCTTGGGACCCTTCTCCACCCGCACGCCGAACCGCTCCGCGATCACCCCGACATCACCCTCGGAGAGGCCGGGAATGAGCACGAGATCGGTGTCGGGCGGGACCTCCAGGAAGCGGGCGATCCAGGGAGTCGTCATGAGCGCGGCCACCGTGATCTTCATGACCGCGACCCGGGCCTCGAAGGGAGGCTGCATCTCGTCCAGCACCCGCCGCAAGGCGGGCTCGGCGAGCTTGCCGGTGACGAAAAGAATGCGGCGGTCGGGCGGTCGGGCGGTCGGGCGGCCAGCTCGTCCCCCATCCTCCTGCTCAGGCGCTGTCATGAGGCTCCGTCGATCCCGGGTCCACGGTTGCGCAATCAGCCGACCGCCTGACCGTCCGACCGCTCGACCCGCCTTACCTCGGATCCCCCGACCGGACCCACTTGTTCGGCGTGCCCTCCAGCGCGCCGCCCTGGGGCCGCCAGAGCGCGACCTCCTCGATCTTGCGGGCCAGCTCGAAGTCCTTGTCGGTGATGCCGCCCGCCGCGTGGTTCTGGAGCTTTACCGTGATCCGTCCCCAGGTGACCGTCAGGTCCGGATGGTGATAGGCGGCTTCGGCCAGATAGCCGACCGCATTCACCAGCATCAGCGTGGTGGGCCAGCCGTCGGTCTTGTACACCCTCCGGATCCAGCCGTCCTCGAAGTACCACCCCGGGAGCGCCTTCAGCCGCTCGGCGATCTCGGAGTCGTTGTAGGTGCGTTCTTTGGTCGCGGGCATGTCGTCTCCCTGGTTCCTGGTTATCTGTCATCCCGAACGCAGCGAGGGATCTTGCCTGCCGGTCTCGAGGCCCGCGCAGAGGATCCCCGCTGCGCTCGGGATGACATCGTTCACACTACTCCCCCATTCACCATCACCATCTGTCCCGTCATGAACTGGGCATCGTCCGAGGCGAGAAACAGCGCCGCCCCCGCAACGTCGTCCGGTGTCCCCCATCGACGAAGTGGCGTCCGCTCGATCACCTGCTGGCGGAATCGGCTCTCCGCCTCCTCTTCGGCGAACGCAGTCTCGATGAATCCCGGAGCGAGGATGTTGACCCTGATGTCGGGAGCGACTTCTCGGGCGAGCGACTTGCTGAAGCTCATGACCGCGCCCTTCGCCGCCGAATAGAGCACCGGGTTCTCGCCGGCCATGCCCAGGAGCACGTGATCCCACGACATGTTGACGATCACGCCGCCCCGCCCCCGCTCCCGCATCAGCTTCGCCGCGGCCCAGGACGCCAGCACCGTCCCGCGCACGTCTACCGCCAGGAGCAGATCCAGCTTTTCCAGCGGGGTCCGGCGGCTTCCCTCACCGGTGAGAATGTCGGCGCCGGCGTTGTTGATCCACACGTCCACCCCACCCAGTCTCCGGCCTGCCTCGCGAGCCAGCGCGGCGACGTCGTCTTCGCGGGCGATGTCGGCCTGGAGGACCTCGACCCGCCGGCCGGTGCCGGCCAGCTCGGTGGCCGTCTCATCCGCTCCCACGCGGTTGCGGCGATAGGTGATGAGAAGGTCGGCGCCGGCCCCGGCGCAGCGCCGCGCGATGGCTCGCCCGATCCCGCTGGATGCCCCGGTGACGACGACCTTCTTCCCTTCCAGGATCACGCCTCGCCTCCACCGCGGGCCGCGACTAACTTCATAAACCCTAACATATCAGCGCGTTAGCATCTCACAAGGGAGTCGCGATGCGGTTGCTGGTGAGCCTGCGTGCGGCGGATGAAGTCGCCGCGGCGTTGGCCGGCGGGGCGGACATCATCGACGCCAAGGAGCCGGCCCACGGTTCGCTTGGACCGGTTTCCCCTGACGTGTTGCGGGCGATCTCCAGCCGGGTGCCCAGCTCGGTGCCGTTCAGCATCGCCTTGGGCGACTTCACCGATACAGTCGCCGTCGAGGACGCCGTGAGCATCGCGGGTCGAACCCGCCAGCAGGGCCCGCTGTACCTCAAGCTCGGATTCGCCGGTGAGCCATCGGCGGAGGCGGTGAGTACCCTGATCGGCGTGGCGCACCGGGCGGCTCACCCTGCGCCGGGCGCCGTGGTGGTCCCGGTGGCCTACGCCGACTCGGTCAATGCCGGCTCCCCGCTCCCGGAGGACATCCTGAGTGCCGCAGTCGGGGCCGCTGCGAGGGCCTTTCTGGTGGATACCTACACTAAGGATGGGTGCGGTCTCCTCGATTGGCTCGACCCCGAGCGGCTTCGCTCGCTCGCTCGGCGTGCCCGGGCCGCGAGCATGGTGTTCGGGTTGGCCGGCAGTCTCGACGTCGGGGCAGTCGAGCAGGTCGCGGGTCTGGCTGACGTAGTGGGAGTAAGAGGGGCGGCGTGCCGGGGTGGCCGCGGCGGCACGGTGGACACCGCGCTGGTTCGGAGTCTCCGGGAGCGACTCGAGGCAGGGGCAGCGTCTGGCCGTGTGAGCGACCGCTGGCAACGGCCGGCCAGGGCATCAACCGATCGGTGATTTGGCAGAACGCGAGGCCCGGCCCGGGGATCGGCTTCGCAAGAGGGTCGAAGATGCTGTCCTGAAGGGCAATAGGGCTGGCGACCTAGGGGCATAAGTATTGCCCCCGGCGGGGACCGCCTTCACCCCTGAAACATGATCCTGTCGCGTCATCCCGGCCCGCTGCGAAGTCGGTTCGGTCGCCGGCTCCTGGTGCTGTTCATCGGCTGCGCCGTGCTCCCCACCGCTGTGGTGGCCACGGTGTCCTACCGGCACGTGACGCGGTACCTCCTCGCCCAGAGCGAAACCCGCCTGCATCAGGCCAGCAAGGCCTTCGGCGCCGCGATCTTCGAGCGGCTGCTCCTGCTGGACGCCACCCTCAAGAACATCCCGGCCTCCGCGCTTCTTCCGGCGCGACCTGACGACTCAGGCAGTCCGCAGGCCTCCGCGCTCGACCCCGGCCTGGCCGAACGGTTCACCGCGCTGGAGTTCGTCCCGGAAAAGGGGGCGCGAGTCCGGCTTTCGGGCAAGTTGGCCGAGCAGCCCCAGTTCACTGAGCGCAATCGGTCCGATCTCGCCGAAGGCCTCCCACTTCTGGTGGCCGAGCATCGGGAGGGACGTCCCACCCGCACCTACCTGATCCGGCGGGTGGACCAGGGCGATCACGGGCCACGGACCCCCGGTCTCCTGATCGGCGAGATCAACGCGGACTATCTCTGGGCGACCTTCGACCAGAGCCTGATCACCGCCGGCACCATCCTCACGGTCAAGGACGACAGCGGCCACGTGCTGGTCAGCTCGGTCGCGGGGATGCAGTCGGCGTTTCAGCGGCTCGGCCTCGATGCCCGTCCCAGTCTCGACTCGGTTGCGCGCTACGACCGGGAGCCGTACGTCAAGTCCACCTGGCCGATCCTGCTCGACGAGGTGTTCGCAGCGCCGACCTGGAATCTGATCCTGGGCCACACCCGGACCGAGGTGCTGGGGCCGGTGGTGCGATTCACCAACACGCTGATGATCGTCGTGCTGGGGTCCACCGCTCTGGTGCTGCTGCTCAGCGTGCACCGGATCCGGCGGAGCCTGGTTCCACTCCGGGAGCTGCAGGAAGGAACTCGCCGGGTCGCCGGGCAGGATTTCGGAAGCCGGGTCTCTATCCGGAGCCGGGACGAGTTCGAGGAGTTGGGCGCCTCGTTCAACGCGATGGCGGCGCAGCTCGACCGCCAATTCCAGGCCCTGGCAACCGCCGCCGAGATCGATCGGGCCGTGCTCTCGGCCACCAGTGCCGGCGAGATCGTGGGCACGCTGCTGGCCCGGCTGCGCGACGTGTTCCCCTGCGACGCGGTGAGCGTGACACTGATGACGCCCGACGGAGCCAAGTCGCTTCCCAGCCTGGTCCACGACTACAAGGCGGGCAGCCAGACGCAGGTGCGGGTGGACCTCCGCGCGGCGGACGTCCAGGAGCTGCTGGATGGCCCGGACTCGACGGCGATCGCCGCAGGCGAAGTGGCCGAGCTTCCGACCTACGTCGTGCCGCTGCTGGAGCTGCGCCGGGACCGGTTCTTCGTGCTTCCGCTCCGGTTCCAGAACCAGCTGGTGGGCGTGATCGCCATCGCCGAGACCCTCGAGCAGCCCGCCGACGCCGAGGCGCGGATGCAGGTGCGCCGCCTGGCGGACCAGGCCGCGGTCGCCCTGGCGAACGCTCGCATGCTGGAGCAGGTGCGGACCCTGGCGTACTACGACAGTCTCACCGGGCTTCCCAACCGGCTCTCCTACAAGGAGCGCCTGGCCAGTGCGCTGGAAGCCGCCAACCGGGGCGCCGGCCTGGTCGCCGCGTTCTTCATCGACCTGGACCACTTCAGCCGGATCAACGATACCCTGGGACACGAGGCCGGCGACCACCTGCTGCAGCAGGTGGCCGGCCGCCTTCGGTCGTCCTGTCGCGACCGGGATCAGGTGGGGCCCGCCACCGAGGCGCTGGACCCCGAAGTCGCGCGGTTGGGCGGCGACGAGTTCACCGTCATCATGGCGGGACTCACCGATCCGGAGGACGCGGGAAAGCTGGCCCGCCGGATCCTCTCCAGCCTGGCCCATCCGTTCAGGGTGGGCGGCCGCGAGATCTTCGTGAACGCGAGCATCGGCATCGCGGTCTATCCCTTCGATGGAAAGGACCTCGAGACCCTGCTGATGCACGCCGACACGGCGATGTACAAGGCGAAGGAGCTGGGCGGCAACAGCTATCAGGCGTACTCCCGCTCCATGAACGCGACCGCGCTCCAGCGGCTCACCCTGGAGAACTCGCTCCGCCGGGCGCTGGAGCGGGAAGAGTTCGAAGTCCATTACCAGCCGATCGTGAATGCCCGCACCGGGGCGGCGATCGCTGCCGAGGCACTGGTGCGCTGGCGCCATCCGGACCTGGGCCTGCTGCTGCCCTCGGAGTTCATCGCCCTGGCGGAAGAGAACGGCCTCATCGTTCCATTGGGCGAATGGGTGATCCGCACCGCCTGTGCTCAGAACTTCGAGTGGCAGCGCCAGGGGCTGACGCCGATCCGGGTCGTGGTGAATCTCTCCAGCCGGCAGCTTACCCGCAGCGTGACCGACAGCGTCGCGCGAATCCTGCGCGAGACCGGGCTGGAGGCCCGTTATCTGGGGCTGGAGCTGACCGAGACGGTACTGGTGAACCATCGAAAGGAGGGCACTGACATCCTCCACGCGCTCCGGGCCATGGGTCTACACCTTTCGGTGGACGACTTCGGGAGCGGGTACTCGTCATTCAGCTACCTGAAGCACTTCCCGCTCGACAATCTGAAGATCGACCGCGCGTTCATCCGTGAGATCGTGACCGACCCGGACGACGCGGCGATCTCGACCGCGATCATCGCGCTGGGGCACGCGCTCGGCCTGACGGTCACCGCGGAGGGGGTCGAGACCGAGCACCACGTGATGTTGCTGCGGGAGCAGGGGTGCGACGAGATGCAGGGCTACTTCTTCAGCCGCCCGGTGCGGGCGGAGATCCTGGGCGCGCTGCTGGCGGAGAAGAAGCATGGCGCGCGGAACGGTCAGCGGGCCCAGCGCAATGTCACCGCGAGCGGAGCGAAGGGGACCTAGCCAGAGTCCTGTCCCCATCGCTCCCCTCAGGGTGACCCCGAGGCGGCAAACCGACTCCAGGACACCACGCTTGCCTCCAGCCCCACCGGCGCTACCAGCGCAAAGCAGCGATCCACCCCCTCCGCTCCTACGTCTCCCGGCTTCACCAGGAGCAACCGGCTCGCGTCCAGCGCCCCGGCGATGAAAGCCGCCACACTGTCGCTGGTGACATCCCAGCTGTGGGGCAGCACGTCTGCGGCGCGGAGCCAACGCGAGGGCGCCAGCACCGGGATTCCTCCCGCGGCGAGCACACCGGCGATCTCGGTAGACTGATCCACCAGGGCGGCTCCGTCGATGCGCTCCGCCAGCAGATGGGCGTACTGGTCCATGGCGAGCAGCGCCATCCAGTGTGACGCGTGCGGCGAGAGCCCGATGCGGCGGTCCAGCTCGCGCACGGTGTCGGCGAAGGGCCCTCCACCCGGCACCACGAGGATCGGCTCTCGCCGGCCCATCGCGGCGGCCGCGGTGCACACCGCCTCCAGTGCTCCCGAGACGCCGAGCAACCCGCCGCCGATCTTGACGACGGTGAGAGTCACGCCGGTGCGATCGCGTCGGCCAGGAGCGAGGCGACCGCCGCAGCGGGCGCGGTGCGCGCCGCATCCCCCAGGCGCTCGGCGAGCGGACGCAGGTCCAGGCTCGTCCGGCGGACGGCCTCCGCCGCGATGAAGTCGCCCAGCCCGGTCACCACGGTGAGACGCAGCCGTGGATGGCGCGCGTGTACCCGCTTGATTCCGGCGGTAACCCGCTCGACCTGGGCTTCGGCCAGCGCCCGGGCGATGGCGCCGACCGCGTCCTCGTCCAGCATTTCCGCGTCGGCGCAGACCGCGCGGGCCAGCCGCTCGCCGGCGAACTCGCGGGTCGCGGGCCGTCCATCCGGTGGAGAGCTGGCGTAGTCGCGCGCGTCCAGCGCACCGAGCCAGAGATACACATCTCCCATCAGCGCGAATCCCTCGGGCACCAGCGGACAGTGCCGGCCCCAGAGCGGGACCGTGGCGGCCACCGACTCCACCGGAGTCCGCACCGCGCCGGTGTAGACCAGCTCTCCGCTCAGCAGCCGCTCCGGATCGGTGAGGCCCATCGTGGCCGGCTCCCCGCCCGTGATGGGAATGATGTCGGTGGTGGTGGTGCCCACGTCCACCAGCAGGCAGTCCGGCATGTCGCGCCCGACGAAGCGGGCGGTCGCCGCCCAGTTGGCGGCCGCCACCTCGAGGGGGCGGAGCCTCGCTTCCGCCGGGTCGAGGAACTCGCCCGCGACGGTGAAGACCCTGATGACTTCACCGGGGAACGCGTCCTCCATCGCGTCCAGCACGAACGTCACGCCTTCGCGCTTGGTGCGGAACGCCTGCGACAGCTCCGCCGTCATGGTGACGGCATGGACCCCCGTGCGGGGGCCGACCGCTGTCGCCAGCCGGCGCAGACCAGGCACCAGCGACGCCCAATCGCGCTCCATCGCCAGCGGAGCCGACCCGGCGCGAAACCGCGGTGGCGCTCCGTGTTCGCGGTCCATCGCTACCGCCTTGGTGTTCGCTCCGCCGATATCCCACCCGATCACCGACCGGTCGCCCGGGGTGGTGGCCGGCTCCGTCACATGGATAGAATGGGTCATGGAGCTCATCCCGGTGCTCGATCTCGCGCAGGGTATCGCGGTGCAGGCCAGAGGCGGAGACCGCGTGCGCTATGCGGCGGTGACGTCGGCGCTGACGCCCGGCATCACCGGCGACCCGCTTGCACTGCTTCAAGCCTACCGCGAACTGCCGGGCGCCCGCGAGTGCTATGTCGCCGATCTCGACGCGATCCAGGGCGGCCGGATCCAGGGTGGGCTCCTGCGAGGCCTGGCGCGCGCGGGGCCGTCCGGCGGGCTGCTGATAGACGCCGGCGTCGCCGATAGAGCAGGCGCGCTCCAGGTGCTGCGTCTGGGTGCGGAGCGAGTGGTCGTAGGGCTGGAGACCCTGCGATCCTTCGACCACCTCGGCTCCATTCTGTCCGCTGTCGGACCGGATCGCGTCGTCTTCAGCCTCGATCTCAGATTGGGCCGCCCGGTGACCCACCCAGAGCTTTCCGGAGCGCAAGCGGATGCGGTGAGCCTGGCGGCTCGCGCCGTGGCGGCGGGAGTGGCCATGCTGTTGGTGCTGGATCTGGGTCGGGTGGGAACCGGCGGTGGCATGGACCTGCAGCTGCTGGCTGCGCTTCGCGAACGATTGCCCTTGCGGCGTCTCCTGGCGGGCGGTGGCGTGGACGGTCCCGCGGACCTGGAACGGCTCCGGCAAACCGGCTGCGACGGCGCCCTGGTGGCGACGGCCCTTCACCGGGGGAAGGTGGGACCAGCGGACTTCCGGGCGATGGCGGTATCGCTCTCCACTCAGTCGAGCGCCAGCACCTCCCGGTAGGTGGCCGACTGCCCGTAGTTCTCCTCGATCTCCATCTCCAGCAGGGTGAGGTGCCGGTATCCCAGCTCCACCAGCTCGTCGCGCACCTGGGTGCCCAGGTACTGGGCCAGCATCTCGGCGGTACTGTTCTGGATCGGCAACAGGGCGCAGTCGGCGCGGGGAAAGACGTAGGTCGGCTCCCCGAAGTAGTCAACCGCGATCCGGTTGAGCTCTTCGCGGTAGCTGAGCTTGGGGTTGAGGGTGGGCAGCAGCACTTTGTGGTCGATCTGGTCCACCAGCTTGCGGGTGATCTGCTTCAGCACGCTGAAGTCGAGCACGAACATGGTCTCGGAATCCACCGAGCCCTCGACCGCCACGCCGGCGCGGTAGTTGTGCCCGTGCAGGGTCTCACATTGGTGTCCGCGGAAGGTGATGAAGTGGGCGGAGGCAAAGACCAGATAGTCCTTGCTCACCTGCACGCGAAAGCTGCTCGACACGGGGATCCTCTCCTCAGCGGTCCCAGCCACCCTCTAGTATAACGACGAACAGCGCGGCACAGGTCAGATCCGCGGTGGTGCCGGGGTTGCGGGTGTTCCTGGCATCGCGGAGCTCCGCGTCGAGCCCGGCCAGGCCGGCCCGCCCCTCGGCGCTCCCGACCCCGCCGGCGGCCACCACCGCGCGGGCCCGCGCGGAGATCCGCTCCGCCTCGGTGTTGCCCAGCTTGCGGGCGATGTGGGTATCCGGCCCGACCGAAAGCAGCGCCAGGAAGCACTCCACGGTGGCCTCGGTCCAGATCATCCCCCGGCTCCGCGCGGCGGCGAGCGCTGGTGCCCCCACCTCGAAGGTGAGGGCGAACCGGTTGGTGTACTCCCGGGCGATCGCGTCGCGCTCGGCCGCGAGCGCCATGGCCTGGCACAGCGTGACCGTAGGCGCTCGCGACACGTCCTCCGCGCTGCTCTCGCCCAGCCCACCGGGCCGCACTCGCCGGATCGCGGCGTAGGTCTCGGCCGCATCGGCCACGGTGGTCTCAGCCAGCACCGCACCGAGCCGGTCTCTCAAGTTGCCATCGGCGCGCGCGGCGGCCCGGGCCAGCGGAGCCAGGAGCAGCACGATCCCGAGGTTGGTGTTGGATCTGGTCCAGCGCGCCGTCGCCTCGATCGCCGAGCGGATGGTCGTGCCGAGCGGGCGGGCGCCGGCCGTGGCCAGCGCTGGGCCGATCGCCACGGCGCTGGCCAGGAAGTCCTCGTAACGAGTGTCGTGAAAGTGGCGCTCGGGCGAAACGTTGCCCGGCTTGGGCGCGCTGACCTCCAGCAGGCAGGCGAGCTGCGCCGCTGCGGCAATCTCCTCTCCGGTCACGGCCCCCGCCGGGCGAGGTGGTCCACCAGCGCGCCGGCGACCTCGATGCCGGTGGCTTGCTGCAGCCCCTGCCAGCCGGGGATGCCGTTCACTTCCAGCACGTAGGGCGTGCCGTCACGAGCCGGCAGCAGATCCACCCCGGCGTATTCGGCACCCACTGCTGCCGCCGCGCGAACCGCCACTGCCGCCCACTGGTCCGGCAGCCGCGCGGCCCGGGCCTCGCCGCCGCGCGCGATGTTGGTGCGCCAGCCGTCGGCCCGGCGCTCGATGGCGCCCAGCACCCGGCCGCCGAGCACGAACACGCGATAGTCGCGGCCCTCGTGATCGACGGTCCGCTGCAGGTAGTAGACGCCCCGGATGGTCTCGACCGTGCGGAAGACGCGGTAGGCCATCTCCTCATCAGTCACCCGCACCATGCCCAGCCCCATGGAGCCGAAGAGGGGCTTCACGATGACGTCACCCAGGTCCCGGAAGGCGGCCATGGCCTCCTCCGGGCTCTCACAGACCACGGTATCCGGCGTGGGAATCCCACACTGCTCCAGCAGGCACGACGTCCAGAGCTTGTCCACCGTGCGCTCTATCGCCCGCGGTGAGTTCATCACCCGGATCCCTCGCTCCTCCAGCCGGTGCAACGCATCCACCCGGAAGATGATTTGCTCCAAGGAGCCGGAGGGAATGATGCGGGCGAACACCGCGTCGGCGCGGTCCAGCTCCTCGTTTCCGCTCCGGAGCCCGGCCCGGCTCCCGATCGACGCGGTGAGTCCCTCGTACGGTACGATCGCTCCCGTGTGCCCCCGCGCGGTGAGCGCGCGGGTCAGCTCTCGGGTGTGCCAACCCTGGCGGGACGCGAGGACGACGAGGTGCATGTCGCCGTCACTCTGACCGAAGCGAAGAGGGCCATGGCCGCCTGGCCCCCTTCGCTCCGCTCAGGGTGAAACAAAGAATCGATCCAGCCACGCGCTCCCTACCTGGTTTCCACCGCCACCATGCCGTCGAACCCATCGGTGGCGAACTTGGGAAGGTCGCCGGCCACCTGCTTGAAGGCCGGGGTCGCGGTGCCCTTCTCCAGTGCCGCCATGGAGGGGAAATAGAGCTCCGCCTGGCGATACAGGCTGGGCGGCGAGCCGTCGAGATTGGACTGGAACCTGGTCAGCTCGGCCTTGGTGAATCCGATCTCCTGCTGGCCCGCACCCACCAGCGGCAGGTGGCTCTCGTTGTAGTACTTCTCGAACGCGGCCGTGTCCTTGGGCTGCTGGTAGATCACCGTGACGATCGCCATGGGATCTCCGGTGGATGCCTCGGTTGGCTCACTGGTCTCGACCGCGACCATGCCGACGAGTCCGCCGCTGGCGAAGTTGGCCAGATCGTCTCCCACCTTCTTGAACCCCGGCGTGGCCATGCCCTTCTTCGCGGCCTCCAGCGAGCGGAAATAGAGCTCCGCCTGGCGGTAGTAGGCGGGTTTGGCGCCGTCGAGATTCTTGGTGAACCGGGTGAGGTCGGCGCGGACGAATCCGATCTCCTGCTGGTTGGCGGACACCAACGGCAGGTGCACCTCCCGATAGTACTTCTCGAACGCGGCCGTGTCTTTCGGCTGCCGGTAGATGACGGTCACGATCGCCGCCGGCCCGGCCGCCGTCGCCTCCGCCGAGGAGGCGGTATCGGCCGGCAGGTCCGAGGCGGGCTTGTCGGCCCGGCCGCAGGCCGCCGCGAGCGCGAACCAGGTGACCAGCCACCTGCAGGGAAGACGGCGCATGAGATGCTCCTGTCGTTGTGGGTGACCTACGCCCGGGGATGGAGACTGGCCTCGAGAATCTCGGGATTGAGGTGCCCCGCATGGAAGGTGCGCCCGGTCTCCGTGCTGGTCAGCCAGACTTCGGCGGGACTGAACAGCAGCGGATCGATCTTGTAGAAGTCGCCTTCGTATCGCTGGAAGATGTCGTAGAACGGGGTCCCATAGTCGCGTGACGCGGTCGACGGCACCTTGGGAGCGAGCTCGGCCAGCTCGTCATCCCCCGCGCGGACGGTAAATCGCGCCTGGCCGCCGTACAGGATACAGTCGTTGGTGCGGCCGACCGCGCGCAGATCGTTCTTGGCGACGGGAGGAACCGGCGCGGTGCCGATGCCGCTCACCACCCGGCGCACGTCGAAGCCCAGTGTCTCCATCTTGTGCAGCCCGGTCTCCAGGATGCGGGCGGCGATCTGCACGCCGCCCGCCAGGCTCGCCGTGGGGGCGATGACGAAGGTGAGGCTCGCGGGATCGAGCCTGGCCTTGTCCGCCACCCAGGCCGCCACGGCGTCGGTGGCCAGCGTGCGGCCCTCCAGCACCAGCACGCCCTGCTTCGCGTTCTCCTCGTAGCCCAGCTTCTCGAACAGCTCCTTCTCGACCCGGGCATGAGCCCGGAGCGGCCCCGAGCCCATGGCGAAGAACTTGTCCACCGAGATCGCCCACCCCGCGTACTGCGATGCCATGCAGGAGACAGCGGGGTGATCGGTCGTGACCAGCACGCCGGGCCAGGCCTGACCGCCGATCGCCACCGTGGTGTAGCGGATGTCGCCCAAGCCACCCATGCAGATCTCCGAGAGCGCGAGGCCGGCCCGGTAGCCGCCGTCGGTGTCCACGCCGGCGTCGATGACCCGAGCGCCGTTGGCCAGCGTGGTGCTACGCACCCGGAGAAGCTCAGCCTTCGCCACGATCGCGTCCGCCAGCTCTACGCCGCGTCGATTGAGCTCGAGCCCGGTCATTCCGCGGTCCATGCGAGGATCTCCCCTCTTCCCAGTTCGGCCAGGTCTCCGCTGTAGCGCCGGTAGCAGCCGGTGAGGTACCGCTCGTCCAGCATCAGGCCGTAGCGCGATCGAAGCCGGAGGAAGGTGAGCCGGAGATGGTCGGGCTGATAGGTGCAGGCGAACCGATAGGTCGGCGGTATCTCGATCGGGCCGAGCGCCACGATCGAGCCGCGCTTGGACCAGCGTCCCGGCGCCGGACCGGCATTGCCGACCACGATCACCGTGCCGGCGATCATTCCCGGCCCGGCGTGGCCCGCGACGTCGCCGGCCAGGACCACGAGGCCCCGGCGCATCCGGGTGCCGGGCTCGGCGGCCGCATTGCCGCGGACCAGCAGCTCGCCG
Organism: Gemmatimonadales bacterium; assembly: GCA_036556625.1. Classification (GTDB taxonomy): domain Bacteria; phylum Gemmatimonadota; class Gemmatimonadetes; order Gemmatimonadales; family GWC2-71-9; genus CAVVWJ01. The sequence goes on along the minus strand of DATBJC010000016.1, from coordinate 33,890 downwards.
CCGGTCATGCCCCGGCGGCCGTCGCTCTCCGCGCCGCCCGCACGAGCGCCGGCGTTGCCGCGCACGTCGATGCTCCCGCCGGACATCGCCAGGCCGGCGTCATCGCCGATGTTTCCGTCCACCACGACTGCGCCTTCGCTGAGGCCGGCGCCCAGCCGATCGGCTCGGCCGAGATCGCCCTGAACGGTGATCCGGCCGGCGGGTGCGCCGGTGATCTCGAAGAGATCGCCGAAGGGCACGGAGCGATCACCGTCGAGCCGAACGGGACGGTGCGCGAGGTCGGCCGGGCTGAGTTGGGCCCAGCTTCCGGCCAGGATCGCCCCCATATCGGCCCTCGCCGGCAGCGGGGCCCGGAGCCGGGCCGTGATACCGACACTCACGCTGACGCTCCGGCCATGATCTTCCGAAGATGGAAATGATGGGGCCCCAGCTTGCCGCCGTAATTCCCGGCCGTAATCGCCACGATGCCCTCCCGGCAGGCCGCGTCGATGCCGTCGCGCATCGTGCCGGCGATGACGTCGGCGTCGGTTCCGTTGAGCACGATCTCCAGCACCGAGTTGACGCCTTCGGGAAGCTGGGTGTCGGTGACCGCGCGCAGGGTGGGGCAGAAGGCGTCGTTGGTGGAGGCGATCATGCTTTTGATCCGGCGTGATCCCACCTTGCTCCCGCTGCGGACCACGCCCCCGGGGAAGGGCAGGATGACGCCGGTGCGGCCCGACATCGCGGCGACCGCGGCCTCCGCCGCCTCGAGCGCGGCGTCGGCGCTCCGGGCCAGCATCAGGAAGTTGCCACCGCCCACGCCCTTCACCATCCCGAACTTCTCCTGGACCAGGAACTCGCCCTCCATCACCGGAATGCGCCAGAACCGCTCGCCGCCGATCACCTTGCTGGCCTGGAAGCCGTCGCCGAAGAAGCGGAGGGCCGAACCGACGCCGACCCGATCGGGCGCATCGGGCAGCCCGTCGAAGCACGCGGTAGTGGGACAGGTGAGCACCGTCTGGCCGACCCGCTCGATCAGCCGTTTGGGCAGGTCGTCCTTGCTCATGGTCATCAGCAGCACGCTGAAGCCGGGGCGCCCGTCGGGAGTCTCCTCGCCTGCGAGCTCGCGCTCGATCGCCGCCTCGAGCTTGCAGCCGATCACCGAGGTGGCGAAGCCGGTGAGCTTCACCGCCGCTTCGCGAGCCCACCGTGCGGTGCGACCGGTGATGATCAACCGGGCCACCCGCATGGTGAATGCCTCGGCGAACGTGTCTTCGATGAACACGCCGCGGATCTTCACCCGGATTCCCCCGTCACCCAGAGCTCGGCGATGTCGGGATGACAGTTGCTTCGAGACCGCGTCAAGTTCTCGCCTCTACGGGAATCGGCTCCCCCGGGAGGTCCCGCACGGGATAGTGCTCGAACGCCACCGTGGAATGCGCCTGGAAGTGCTTTCGCAGGTCCCGTTCGATCGCATCGTCGTACGCCGGCGCGAGCCGGAGCCGCCTGCCGGAGGGCGCGCGACGGAGCTGGCCCTCTTCGATCATCAGGGTCCCGCCTTTCACCACGTACCGCGGGGTGGAGAACATCCGGGCCAGGTCCGGATCGCGGGCGTACACCGTCACATCGGCGTCGGCGCCGAAGCCGAGATGCCCCTTGGCGCGAAGGCCGAGCAGTTTCGCGGGCCCCGCCCGGGTCACGATGGCGATCTCGTTGAGGCTGTACTCCCGAGCCAGTCCGTCCGCCAGCGCGCTCCCCGCCAGGTGCCGCTGGTTCAGCTGCTTGAGGCGCTCGTCCCGCACCGTGCGATCCATCAGGAGCTGGATCAGCGCGGGATAGGAAAGGAACGAGCCCCCATTGGGATGATCGGTGGAGAGCACGACGCGCCAGGGATCCTGGCTCAAGAGGAACAGCTCCAGCCCGACGACCCACTGGAGCGCGGACACCGCCGCCTTGTCCTTGTAGGCCAGCGGCACGATGCCGCAGCCGGTCTCCAGCTCGATGTCGATATTGGTCCACCTGCGGCCGCTGCTCCGGTGCAGCAGGTACTCCACCGGCGCGTCGGCCGTGATGGTCATCGCGGGGCCGAACATCACCTGACCGACGTCCACGCTGACTTCCGGGTGGCGGTTGACGTACTCCATGATTCCGGCGGCGCCGGAAGCCCAGCCCTTGCCGGGCTCTCCAGCGTAGCTGTGGAACTGGAGATGGGTGAAGTGGGCCCGGCGACCCGCCAGCGTCTCCATGCTGGCCAGCGTCGTGGCCGCGTTGCCGGCCACGCCCAGGTTGTTGCAGTGGATGTGAACCGGGTGCGGCAGCCCCAGCTGGTTGGCCGCCTCGGTCAGGGTCTCCAGAATCGCGCGCGGCGTCACCTTGCGTCCGGCGACCTGGTCATCCAGGCCGGTCACGTTCCGCTGCCCGGCCTTCCAGGCTTCCACCCCGCCCGGGTTGACGATTTTCACGGCGTAGCCGCCGGTCGCACCAAGGAGCCAGGCGGCGTAGTCCCGCGCGCGGTCGCGCTCACCTCGCTCGATCTGGCGCAGCAGGTATTCGTCGTTGCCCATGAGGACGAAAAAGCCGCCATCCACGCAGGGCGTGTCTTCCAGCTCCGCGTGACTGTGGCGGGCGAGCAGGGGAGCGACCGCGGCGTCGAACGCCGTGGTGTAGCCCAGCGCGGCGTACCGATAGCCGGTGGTGAAGGAGCTGGGCACCGTGCCGCCCGTGCCGGAGCGCGCGTCGCCCTCGAGGAGCCGGGGCGCGGTCATCGGATCGGCCGCGTGCTCGTCGGGGATCAGCCGACGGGCATGATTGCAGCTGGAGCTGGCGAAGTGAGCGTGGATGTCCACGCCGCCGGGCATGACGACCATGCCCCGGGCATCGAGGGTGGAAACGCCGTCGGGCAACGAAGGGACGATCCGGCCATCCTCGATGCAGACGTCGCGCACTTCGCCATCGATCCCGTTGGCGGGATCGTGCACCGAACCGCCTGCGATCCGAAGCCGGCCAGTTCCGCTCACCGGGGTCCTCCGGACGCTCGAGCCCGCAGCGCGACGAGGAGCCGACCCAAGGTCTCAGCCGCACCGCGAGGCGTGTCCAACACGGGTGTCAGCGGAAGCGGGACGTCGTCCATGCGGTAGCCGGTACCCGGCTCGTGGATTCCCGCGACACCGGTATCGATCGCGACCCGCGCCCCGCTGGCTGCGCTCGCCATCGGCCCGATCACCACGGCCGGAGCCTTGGCCAGCCAGGCTCGCGAGTCGTCCAGTCCCGCGATCGATCCGGTCACCAGGACCGCGTCGACCAGGCCGCTGCGAAGCCGGTCCAGGCCCGAGCTGCCCGACACGCTGCGAGGGTATCCCTCGCGGAAGCTCACGCGCAGGGGATACCCGGTCTGCCAGGTGAGCGCGGCCTCCGCCCCCGATCGGTTCCCGCCGGCGCGAAGCGAGCTGAGCGCAGCGCGGGTCGAGCCATTGAGGGCCTGCGCCAACGCCACCAGGCCCTCCGCCCGCTGCGCGTCCCTCGACTCGCCGCTGGGCTCGGCATCGTGCACGATCGCTACGTATTTGCCCTGCATCAGCCGTTCGCTCAGGGTGACTGCGGGGCGAAGACGGGCCGGCAGCTCGCCCAGCCGTTGGCCTCGCACCAGGGCGGCCATGACCGCCAACGCATCCACCTCCTCGCTCGGACTGAACTCCGCGGAGAGGTCCGCCATGCCCGGACCCCGGTCCAGCCCCACCGAGACCGACAACCGCGTCCGCCGGACCTGAGCCGGCGACATGGCGCCGACGTACCGTTCGATGTAGCGGGGATAGCGCTCGGTGGGATCCACCGCCCAGAAGAGCACCACATCCGCCCGGTGTCGAATCTCGCCGAGGGTGGCGGTGGCGCGGCCTCGCCGCTGCGCGGTCAGAATGCCCGCGGCGGCGACAGCGGACGTGGTTCCGTCCACCTCGGCCCGGAGGACGTCGGCCACCGCGATGGCGATACGCTGTGCCTGCGTGCTGAGGTCGGGCGCGATCGACACCGCCGGCCTGCGGGCGGCAGCGAGCAGGGCGGAGGCCGCCTCGATGGCCTGCTCGATCGAGGCGACGCGGCCCTCCAGCCGAATCTCCCCGGGGACTGTTCCATCGCCGAACCACCGCTGCGCCACCGGACAGGGTGGGGAGAGCTCCACGATGCGACCGTCACGTACCCGCACCGTCAGATCGTCGCAGCCGCAGCCGCAGCCCAGGCAGGTGACGCTCACGCGACCGCCCGGTAGATCGCCGCCGCCTTGAGGGCGAGCGCTCGGAGACACGCATCGCTCCCCGTGCCGTGAGCGAAGACGGTGCAGATCGGCCGGCCGCGCAGAATCCGTTCACCCGGATTGGGAACATCCGCGATCGCGGGGTCGCGCAGCCAGCGCCGGGTATCGCGGGTGATGACCTCGCGGCGGGCGAACACGATGGCCTTGCCGCAGACGCCTGGGGCCGGCCGGAAGGGACCAGCCGGCAGCCGACCCAGGCAGGCGTCCCGGTGCAGCGCGAAGAGCGAGAGGCCGGCGCTCCGCTCGAGCAGCTCCATGGAGGCGGAGTAGCGGGGGTTCACCTCGAGGGGCCAGGCAACGCCGGCTCGGGCGATGAAGTCGATGCCGTTGAGACCCACCAGCCCGTATTCGCCGCTGACCGCCTCCGCCATCGCTCGGGCGCACTCCAGCAGACTGCCCTCCGAATCGAAGAGGCCCGTCCCCAGGAGACTGCCGCAATAGCGGAACCCGCGAGCGCCGAACTCCCGACGCCCGACCAGCTGCCGGCTGAGGGTCAGGACCAGCGCCCGCCGTCCGTCGGCGAGAAAGCCGACCGATCCCGGTGTCCCGGGGACCCGCTCCTGGAGATATTGATGCCGCCGCACCGCTGTCCCCGTGCTCCAGTGAGTGGTGCCGTGTCCGCCACCCGAGCGGCGCGGCTTGAGCAGCCAGCGCCGTGGCCCCTGCCCGTCAACGCGTGGCGGTCCCCCACGCGTGGCCGGCGTCTGGAAGCCATGGCTTCGAAGCGTGCGCATGAGGCCGAGCGGATCGCGCACTCGTTCCAGCACCGATCGCGGATTGCCCAGCAGCCGTCGGCCGTCGGCAAGGATGCTGACGGCGGCGGGATGGTTCTCGAAGTTGGAGGTATAGGCCGCGGCGTCGGCGGGGACCTGCCGCGCGGCATCGGCCGCGGCCGCGGGATCGAAGCCGCCAGCCTGGCGAGCGAGCCGGATCACCCGGGCGCCGGCGCGAAGATCCAGATCGCCGAAGGCGTCGACCGCCGTCACCTCCCATCCGGCGCGAACGGCGGATCGCGCGAGAGGGCGGGTGGTAATGCCGGCAATCACGAGCCGGCGGGCGGACTCAGGCATCGGGAGCGAGGCCCAGCCGGCGGCGAGCCCCCGCCGGCGAGATGACGTGGAGATGGTCGAGCACGGTGCCGCGCGCTTCGCGGATCCGGAGATGATCCACCAGCGCCTGGTGGTCGCCTCCGGCCAGCCCGTCCGCCAGGAGCGCCGCACCTTGTGCGCCCTGCTTGGCCGTCAGAGCGAATCCATCCAGCCGGCGCACCACCACCACACCGGCCAGTGCCGCCTCCAGTTGGACCAGCAGGTCGCTGTCATCGGCGCACCGGCCGGACACCAGCACTTCATCCGCCGCCGGCGCGGAAATCCGGAGCTGGGACACCGCCTTCGCCGCGCCCTCGACGTATGCCGCGATGGCCGTCGCCCGGCCCGACTCCTGGGCGACCGGTTCGGCTCCTCCACCGAACAGCATCGCCTTGTCCACGGTGCCGGCCAGAAAGGCGACCTCGCCATCCAGGGCTCCGGCCGCACGCCAGCCGATTGGCCCGCTGCTACCGCCGATGCCGTCCACGATCCGGCCCCCTTGCACTGCCACCGCGGCGGTGAAGGCGCCTCCCAGCTCGAGCAGAATGAGCGAGATGTCCTCTATCGACCGGCCGGTGCGGAGTCGCCGGTCTTCGATGGCCAATGCCGCGGCGCATACCTTGTCGGCAGTGCCGAGGTCCGCCCGGTTGACCTTGCGATGCGCCGGCACGGTATCGAGGTGCAGGACGCCCGGGGTGAAGACCACCGGAAGCTGCGAGCCCGCCAGCCAGCGAGCGAGGCGGCGAAGGCCGCCGATGCCGCCGGGCTCCTCGGGCCCGGCCAGGAAGGCGAGGCGCAGGTCCTCCTCGGTGGCGTCGCGAGCCGGCCGCACGGGCAACCCGTAGCCCGAGGGGCCGACGACCAGATCCAGTCTGCCGGATCCGGCGAGCTGCGCCACGAAGCCATCGGGATCCGCCAGCGCGTCCGCGGTAGGGCAGCTGAAGTCGAGCCAGAGCCGCCCGTCCACCAGGCCGCACACGTCGAGACTCACCGTCCCCGCATCGATCCCGAGCACGCGAGCCATTCGATTACTTCTTCGCCGCGGTCAGCTCCCGGGCGATCTCCGCGATCGCCTCGGCATCGAGCACCAGATCATTGCGGGTGAAGAGCCGGGCCACGCACGCCTTGTGCAGCTTGGTCTTGAAATTGCCGATCCCGAAGGCGCCGTAGTACACCACGCCGTTTCGGACCACGCCCGAGTCGTTCACCTCGATGCCCTCGATGCCGAGCGGCGGCACGGCGTTGAGATCCACCGCCACCTTGAGCGACTTGGCCGCGGCGACCGCGGATTGGGGCATCATCTGCACGCCGGCCGGGCCCGAGTTGAGCAGGACCTCGACCTCCTGGCAGAGGGCCGGCAGTGTGGCCGGGTCGTTCATCGTCGCCGCCTCGACCTGGACGTTGAAGCGGGCGCTGATGAACTGACGGGCCTTCTCACCCTGTTCCGGCTTCCGGGAGGTGATGGTGACGCGGGCGCCGTCCTTGGCCAGCAGGCCGGCCGCGCGCTGCCCCACCGGGCCGGTCCCCGCGAGGATCAGCACCTTCTTGCCCCGGAGATCCCCCAGCGTCTCCTCGATCTTCACCACCGCGGCGACCGCGGTGGTATTGGAGCCGTTGGAGTCGAGCATGATGGAGACGGTGAACGGCTTGAAGAGCGCGTCCTGGGCCATGGCCAGGAGCTGCTCTCCGGCCGACATGTTGCTGCCGCCGATCCACACGGCGGTGTTGTGCAGATCCTTGGGGCCGCGGGTGAAGATGCAGCCGTGAATCAGGTCGCGGACGTCGGTCTCGGTGACGCCGCCGTAGCTCATGACGTCGTCGGCGCCCGCGTCGTACGCGACGACCTGGTCGAAGACGCTCGGCAGCCGGGAGCTGTCGAGCTGCAGCAGGAGCTTACGCATTGCAGGGATGCTCTCGTTGAGTCGCTCGGTCGCTGGAACAAACGAGGGGCGCGCCCGGAAGCGGGCCGCCCCTCGCCGGAACACGGAACGGCGGGACTGTAGCGATCAGCCTTCGGCGCCGCCGGCGAACGGATGCCGCGCGGCCTTGTACTTGGAGAGGACCTCGTCCACCGACGGCTTGCCCTGGAGCGCCCGGGCGATCGACTCCTTCACCGCCTGATAGTTGTACTGGTAGATCTTCTTGTCATCCTCGGCCTGCCAGTGGATGAACACGCCCACCAGGATGCAGAGATCGTTCGCCTGAGCCTTGGAGATGACGCCCTCGCTGACCGAATCCACCACGGCGCGCGCCACGGCCGCCTGCGCCGGACCGAACATCTGCACCGCCTGCTTGGCGCCCTTGATGGTCACCTTGTTGAAGAGGACGGTGTCGGGCTTGGCGGGAAGGTTGGGGGTCACGACGGCGAGCAGGGTGGTGAAGCCATCGGTATTGCGGGAGAGCGCCTGGGTGAACGCGTGGCCGGCCGGACCGGACTTCGACCCGATGATCAGGTCGATGTGGGCGATCTCATTGCCGTCGCCGACGAGCGATTCACCGATGAAGTAGTCCGCGGCCATACCTGCCTCCATAGTGGCTTTACTAGTGAAGAAAGAGAGAATCTGGCGAAACATAGCGCAGCTCGACGGGACGAATTGTGATCCGACCGGAGCGACGTGGAGAGAGAGCCACGCAGTCCCGCAGGTGAGGCGGGTAGCTCGTGTGGGGCAGCGCGTAAGTCGCGAGAGGCCCCTAGTATGAGCCGCGCCCGAATCGCTGTCAAGGAGGCAGACGCGCACCGTCAGGACGGCTGAGCCGAACTTGCGTAGTCTCCGATTTCGGGATATATTCGGGGGTGCCACCATAGCAACTAACCACATTCATCCCAAGCACTTATGGTATGAACCAGAGGATCCATTCCTTTCTCCGCCGGCTCCGCGCCGGCGGCCGCAGCAACATGTACGGCGCCATTCCCTATCTCATGCGCCACTTCGCGCTCGATCGCGACGCCGCATTTCGTGTCATCTGCGACTGGGTGGACGCGCAAGATGCTGCAGAGTTGATCAGCGCCGCGAGACAAACCGCGCGGAGCCGTCTGCCGGAGAGGACGGACCCGGCTCGGAAGGTTTCTCGGAAGCGAAGCGCCGTAAAGAGTTAACGATTGGCATGGCCCTCGCGTTTTCCCCCTGCGCAGTCAATCTCGTTCCCAACTCGAGGGTCATATGAAACACGCCGTCGCCTGGACGTTGATCGCCGGTCTGGTGACCACTGCCGCTCCACTCCACGGCCAGTGGGTCGAGGGACATGTCGCGGTGCGGAGTGGACCGATCGCCGGTCACGTGGTGATTCGCGACGGATACTCCACCTATCGGCGGCCGGTCGCGCGCCGGGTGGTCGTGGTCGAGCGGCCGCGCATCGTGGTGGTGGAGCGCGTGCATCGCCATCGGTCGGCCAAGCATTGGAGCCGCCGCGGCTACCGTCGTGTCACGCTCTACCACTGGGACGGTCGGTACTACGATCGCTGGGTGGGCCACCGCCATGGTGTCCGCACCGTCGTCGTCTGGGAGCGCGACGGTCGTTACTACCGCGACTGCGACCGCGACTGATCCCTTCTCGGTTTCCCGTCGTGAAAATCCCGGCCCCCGCCGGGATTTTCATTTTCCCGGCCGGAGCCACCCAGGCGGGGTGTGAACTGGCTCACCGCAGCCGGGGCCGAATGGGCGGAAAATGGAGAGATCCGGTGAGGCTGCATGGGGCGTGCGTCCGGCAGAATCAGCTTGATGGTGCTCGTCGCGACACTGGCGGGACTCGCGCTTCCGCTGCCGGCGGCCGCGCAGTATTTCGGCCGCAACAAGGTCCAGTACGACCGCTTCGATTTTCAGGTCCTCCAGACCGACCACTTCGATGTCCACTACTACCCCCGCGAGAAGACGGCCGCGGAGGCCGCCGCCCGCATGGCGGAGCGCTGGTACCAGCGACTCAGCACCGTGCTCCGGCACCAGCTGCGGGGCCGCCAGCCGCTGATCCTGTACGCCACTGCACCCGAGTTCCAGCAGACCAACGTGGTCGGCGGCCTGGGAGAGGGGACCGGCGGCGTCACCGAGGCTCTTCGCCGACGCATCGTCCTGCCGATCGGCGGTACGCTTCGCGACCTCGACCACGTGCTGGGCCACGAGCTGGTGCACGCCTTCCAATACGACATCACCGGCAGGGGTCCCAACAGCTACGGCGCGGCACCGGGGGCCGCCGCGTTGCCGCTCTGGTTCATCGAAGGCATGGCCGAGTACCTGTCGCTCGGCGCGAATGCGCCGCTCACCGCCATGTGGATGCGCGGCGCCATGGCGGACACGCTTCCATCCTACTCCGACCTGGCCGACCCGAGATTCTTCCCCTACCGCTACGGCCAGGCGTTGCTGGCCTATGTCGGCGGCGTCTGGGGCGACGAGATCATGGGGGATCTCCTGCGCGCGGCCGGCCGGAGCCGGGATATCTCGCTCGGTATCAAGGCGGTGCTCGCCGTGACGCCGGAGGAGCTGGTGCGGCGCTGGCACGCCGCCACCTTCGCCGCCTACGGCGCCTTCCAGCGCAGTGCCCAGCCCGCGGAAAGTGCCGGCGTTCGGCTGATCGGGCTTCGCCACGAGGACTACGGCGGCTATAACCTGGCGCCCGCCATCAGCCCTGATGGAAAGCGGCTGATGTTCCTCTCGGATCGCGACCTGTTCTCCATCGATCTGTTTCTCGCGGATGCGGCCACCGGCAAGATCGAGCGGCAGATCACCAAGACGGCGCTCGATCCCCACCTTCAGAGTCTCCAGTTCATTCAGTCGGCCGGCAGCTGGCGAGAGGATGGGCGTCAGTTCGTCTTCGCCGGCATCTCCGGCGGGCACCCGCTGCTCCAGCTCTACGATGTGGAGCGGGGGTCTCGGGCCCGGGAGATTCGATTCCCCAGCCTGGGAGAGATTTTCAATCCCACCTGGTCGCCCGATGGCCGCTCGATCGCCTTCTCCGCGGTGATCGGCGGGCTGACCGATCTCTACCTCTACGATCTCGAGGGCGACTCGCTGCGGCGGCTCACCAACGATGCGTTCGCCGATCTGCAGCCGGCCTGGTCTCCCGACGGCCGCTCGCTCGCGTTCGCCACCGACCGGTACAACGCCGACCTGTCCCGGCTCGAGTCGGGTCACTATCAGATCGCGGTTCTGGACCTCGCGTCCGGGCGCATGAGCGCGGTGCCAGGCTTTCCCGCCGGCAAGCACCTGAACCCGCAGTGGGCACCCGATGGGCGGAGCCTGTACTTCCTGGGCGACCCGCTCGGCGTCACCAACGTGTTCCGGGTCGAGTTGGAGAGCGGTGCGATCACCCAGGTCACCGATCTCTTTACCGGCGTCAGCGGAATCACCGAGACCAGCCCGGCGCTGTCGGTAGCGCAAGGGACGGGGCGGGTGGTGTTCAGTGTCTTCCATACCGATGGCTACGAGATCTACGCGCTGGACGAGCCCGAGGCGCTCGCCGGCCGAGCGGTCCGGCAATCGCTACCCGGCCAGCCGGGTGTGCTGCCTCCGCCGGACCGCTCGAACTCGCTGCTGGCCCGCCTGCTGCAGGATCCCGGCAACCTGCCGTCGATCGAGGAGTTCACCGCGAAGAAGTACGACGCCGGGCTCTCGCTGACCTACATCGGGCAGCCGTCGCTGGTCGCCGGCTCCGACCAGTTCGGGACCTACATCGGTGGCGGGGCCGCCCTCTACTTCAGCGACCTGCTGGGCAACCGCAACCTGGTGACCGGGCTTCAGGTGAATGGCGGGTTGAAGGACGTGACCGCGCTGGTCGGCTATCAGAACCTGAGCTCCCGCCTCAATTGGGGCATCACGGCCCAGCAGGTGCCGTATCTCACCGGCGCATTCGCGGCGGGCACCACCGTCGTGAATGGCGAGCCCGCATTCGTGGAACAGCAGCTCATCGAACGGCAGACCAATCGTGTCATCCAGGGCACCATAGCCTATCCGTTCAGCGAGGTGCAGCGCGTCGAGGTATCCGCGGGGGGAGCTCACATCTCCTTCGACCGTGAGCTGAGGACGCAGGGCTTCTCCCTGATCACCGGCCAGCAGGTGATCGACGACGAGCAGGATCTCGAGGCCGGCAGGTCGCTGGGACTCGGCATCGCCAGCGCCGCGCTGGTGTACGACAATTCCTTCTTCGGGGCCACCGGCCCGATCCTCGGCCAGCGCTATCGCTTCGAGGTCAGTCCCACGGTCGGGTCCCTGAACTACGTGGGCCTGCTGGGCGATTTCCGCCGTTACTTCCTGCCGGTCCGGCCGTTCACCATCGCCACCCGGCTGGTGCACTACGGCCGCTATGGCAGCGACGGTGAGGACCCGCGGCTGCAACAGCTCTTTCTGGGCTACTCCGTGCGCGGGTACCGGCTGGGCTCCTTCGATGCCGGCGAGTGCGACGCGCCCGCATCGGCACCCGATTCCTGTCCGGTGTTCGATCAGTTGCTCGGCAGCCGGGTCCTGGTGGGCAACCTCGAGCTCCGCTTCCCGCTGCTCGGGCTGCTCGGCATCGGGTCCGGCTATTACGGAGCGTTTCCCGTCGACTTCACGATCTTCGGGGATGGCGGCGTCGCCTGGGAGAGCGACATCGACCCCAGCTTCGCCGGCGGCGACCGGAAGCCGGTGTTCAGCACCGGCGCCGGCCTCCGGTTCAATCTCTTCGGCTTCGCGATCGGCGAAGTGAACCTGGTGCATCCCTTCGATCGGCCGCAGAAGGACTGGGTGTGGGAGTTCAACTTGCAGCCGGGATTCTGACCTCGAACTGTTCACGCTTCACGCTTCACGCTTTCTTCCCTCCATGCACCCCACCCGCGACCACCACCTCCCCCCCGATCCCGACGCCTACCGGCACGCTCCGCATCCCAAGGGGCGGATCATCGTGATCGCGCCGACCCGGGCCGCGTGCGAGACCATCGAGCTGGCACTGGGGCTCCGGCTCGACACGCTGCTCGAGCGGGAGCATGGCCATGACATCCGCGGGCTGGCGAGCTCGGGGAAGGGGTTCGGGATCGTCGCGGGCACCGGCACCGGCAAGACGCTGGGCATTCGCCCGATGGCCCAATCCATTCTGGGCGAGGCTCTTCGGGTGGGAGTGGTGAACCGCGAACGGGAGGCGACGCCGGAGACGCCCGGCTGGAACGTCGTGATCGTGACCACCGGCATCGCCCGGCGCTGGTTCCAGGACGATCTGATCACCGGCCGCGATACCGTGATCGTGGACGAGATTCATCAGACCTCGGCTGAGCTGGAACTCTGCCTGGCGCTGGGGAAGCGGGCCGGCTGCCGCTACATCTGGCTCAGCGCGACGGTGGATCCCGCCTTCTACGCCCGCTATCTCGACAGCGCGGAGGTCCTGCTCACCTATGCCTTCGATCCCAAGCTCAAGGCCCGGGTGCAGGTGCTGCCGCAGACCCCGGACGAGTTCCTCAACGAGCGGTACGTCCGCCACATCATCAAGGAGCGTCGCGGGGTCGCGGCGTTCCTGCCCACCAGGGCCGAGGTCGAGCGACTGGGCGAGGAGCTGGGCGAGCAGTGGAAGCGGCTGAGCACCGCATTCTATCACGGCGGCGAGCCGATCCGGGTAATCAGGCCCTTCCTGGAGGGTCAGGTCGAGCGGCCCTTTCTTCTCGCCATGACAGCGGCAGGGCAGTCGGCGCTCAACGTGCCTGGCCTGGATACGGTGGTGATCTACGACGCGCGATACGGCAACGTGGTGGAGCGCGGGCGCAACGTGCTCCATCGGCTCTACCTCGGCCCCAACGAGATCCTCCAGATGGCGGGGCGGGTGCACGGCCGGGTGCCCAACGGGGAGGTCGTCATCCTGAGCGATCGGGAGCTCGACTTCGCGTCGCTCCGCCCCGGCCCTCCGGAGTTCCAGCTCGCCGGCGACGCCGAGCGGGTGGCGATCACCTGCGCCGCGTTGGGGGTGGACGCGCGCGATCTGGATCTCCCGGTTCCCCTCGATCGCGGAGCCTATCGGCGGTCGGTCGAGCTGCTCACCAGCCGCGGGCTGATCGAGAACGGAAGGCTGACCTCCTATGGCCGCGAAGTGGAGGCGCTGCCGGTCGAGCGCCCCTGGGGTGAGCTCCTGGTCCACGCTTCGGCCGAGCTGCTTCCCATCGTCGCCGTCTGCTCCAACATCGAGTCGCTGCACCGGATGACCCGGGAAGAGCGCGACCTGCACGGCCTGATCGCCAACGGCAGCGACCACCTCACCGGGTACAACGTCTATGCCGAAGCCGTGAATCAGCATGGATACCTGGGCGAGGTGTACGGGCTACCCCGGCACCTGTTCGAAGAAGGGCTCGAAGAGTGGGCCGAGCGGCGAGGGGTGCTGGTGAAGGCGATCGAAGACACCGCCCTGGGACTCGCCTCGGTCTACCGCTCGCTGGAGCTGCCCCTCCCGCGACAACTGCCCTATGCCTCCAAGGACCTCCGCGGCGCCTGGATGGATCTGATCGCCCGGGTCATGCCGTTCGACCTCGTCATCGACGAGCACACCGCTGACGGCCAGGAGGCACGGGTCTCCAAGACATCCGTCGCGGGGAGCTGGGGGGCCGTGGCCGGGACGCTCAGATTCTTCGCCGACCGATTCGGCATCGCCCGCGCGGCGATCGAGGGCACCACGCTGCCCTACGACCTCGTCAGGTCCTACGCGGTGACCGGCAAGCCGAGGGTGGTGCTGGCCGGGCCGCGCAAGCACCAGCGGCTCGCCCTCGAGCGCCGGCGCAGCTACTTCGGCTTCGAGCTGGATACCGAGGTGGAGCCGGTGACCGGACGGATGCCCGACGCCCTGCTCGAGGAGGCTCGGGGCGTGCTGGCGGATTCCCTGCTGGCCGGCGAGGTGGTGCATCCCGACGCCAGCCGTCTTCGGCGAGCGGTAGCGACCCTGGATGAGCTGTGGCGGCGATCGGGAGGCACTCTTCCCGCGGTGTCACCCGATGCGCTCCGGACGCGGATCCTGAGTCAGCTGAGTGGCGTGACCAGCTGGGAGGAGTTCCAGCGGTCCCGCATCCAGCTGAACCCGGTGGAGTTGGTGGACGAGGCCACCCGGCAACGGCTGGAATCGTTGCCGGGAATGGTCCGGGTCCGGGGCGATGCCGCTCCGGTGGAGTACGAGCTCCAGGACGGCGCGGCGGTGGCCCGGGTGCGCCTCAGGGAGGGGCAGGCCAAGCGGCTCAGGCCCGACGAGGTTCCCGTGCTCGATCGGCCGGTGCGGTTCGCGGTCCAGCGGGGCCGTCACCCACCACTCCTGGCCGACACGATCCCGATGCTTCAGGCCCAGTTGCGGCGGGCCCCCAAAGCCCGCTCGGGAGATGGAGATGGAGAGAGGCGTCGGGGCCGTCGCCACACCGGGAAGGGGCGCCGGCACGGCCGCCGGCACTGAGCCCACGCTCCAATGTGCACCCTTGGGGGCGCCGGGCGTCTTGAATTAGCAGGAGATGCCGCTGGTCGGCGGTCGGCGGCACGTCGCGGTTTGAAACCACCAGGTGATACCTTCGTAAGAACGACAATGGCAGAAACCCTCTCTATCGGAACCCTTCCGTCCGTGTTCTCCCCCCTCGCCAAGGCCCTGCTCGATGGGTTCAGCGAGGGTGTCGTGGTGTTCGATGCCGACGGCAAGATGCTGTATGCCAACCTCCAGGCGCGGGAGGCGCTGGCCGGAATGGATCTGGCTGATGCCGGCGCCGATCTCCAGCCGCGGCTGGCCGCCATGGGCGGCCGGCTCCGGCCGCTCCGGGTCGGGAGCTTGGAGCTGGGCGAGGCGATGTTCATTCCCGGCGTCGAAGGCCCCACCACATTGGCTGCCCGGGAAAAAGAGGCTATCGTCAAGACACTCGACGCGCACAACTGGAAGCTCGCCGAGACGGCCAGACACCTGGGCATCAGCCGCACCACCCTCTGGCGTCGTCTCAAGGCGTACGGATTACACCGAGACGGCCGGAGCAAATGGGCCCAAGTCAGCTAGCCGTTCTTCTCCTGTCCTTCGCCCAGACTCCCACCCCCGACTCCACTTCTCCCTACAGCAGCCCAGCGGTCCAGCACCTGGTCGAGCGCGCCATGTCGCGGCGGCGCGCCGGCGACTCTGCGGTGGCGGACTATCGCGCCCGGATCCACTACCGGCTCTCCGTCGGGCTGGGCCGGCGTCGCTGGGCGAGAGTTCCCGCGTCCGCGGTGGAGGAGCAGGTGGCGGACGTGCAGTGGCAGCGGCCCAATGACCTTCGGCTGGATGTGGTGGGCCGTCGGTCCCGCTCCCGATCGGAGTCGATCCAGCTCTCCAGCATCTGGGACCGGCCCTGGTTCGTGCCCCGCTCGGTGGACGACTCGGTGCGAATCTTCAGCGACCAGTTCCCCGCCACGGGCGCGCTGCATCCGCTGGCTCCCACCGCGCCGGAGTATTACCGCTACGACCTGGCCAGCGCACTGTCGGTCGCCCCGAGTGGAGGCCAAGCCCTGCGGCTGCTCCGGGTCGATGTGACACCCCGGAAGGCCGGGCCCGCCCTCATCGCCGGGCAAATGTGGCTGGACTCCGCGACCGCGGAGATCGTTCGGCTGGCCTTTCGCTACGTGGGGACCGGACTCTGGGCCGCGCCGGAGTCCTCCACCCGTGCCGACTCGACCTCCGCCCGGCGCATCAACTCGCTGGCCAATCAGATCGTCAGCATCGACGCCGACCTGGAATACAGCCTCCAGGATGCCCGCCACTGGATGCCTTACCGCCAGGTCGTCTCCGGCCGAGTGCGCATTCCCCTGGTGAGTGATCTGGTGATCCCCTTTCGTGCGGTCACCACCTTCGAGGATTTCCAGATCAACACCGGCCGGGCCATCGCCTTCACCTTGCCGCTTTCCGCCTCGGACGACCCCGACGCCCTGCGGGCGATGCGTGAAGCGCGCCGCGATTCTCTCCGCGCCGCGCGCCGCGGTGGCACTCGGGCCGAAGAGGACAGCCTCCGGTCGTGGAGCTACGCCGACCGGTGGGCCGGCGGCCGCTACGAGCTGCACCGGCCCTCCAACGATTCACTGGCTCGATTCGAGAGCTGGTCCGATTCCCTCTCGTTCGACGAGCATCCGGCCGAGGCTCGTCGCGCCGATCAGTCGGAATCGGAGCTGGCCCGGCTGGCGGAGTCGCTGCCCGACTCGCTCACCGGCCGGCGAGCACACGGCATCGGCTACGAGCAGCTCACCGACGCGCTCAGGTACGACCGGGTGCAGGGGCTCTCGCTCGGGCTGGGATACCGGGTGAGGCTCCCGGGTGTCGGGTTCACCGATCTGTACGGCACCGCGAGATACGGCCTCAGCGATGACCGGATAACCGGAAGGATCTCGGTCATCCGCGATGCCCCGGACGGGCGGCTGGTGGCGAGCGGGTACCGGGACGTGCTCAATGTCGATCCATTCGCACCCGCGCACAGCTTCGGGAATACGTTGAATGCCATCCTGGTGGCGCATGACGACGGCGACTACGCCGTGGTGCACGGCGGGACCCTGAGCTACGAAGCCTCGCTTCGCACCGGGCTCGAGCTCGCAGTCGGCGCGAGGTACGAGCGCCACGCCAGCGCCGGCACCGAGGCGACTTCGGACGTGAACGATTTTCTGGGCGGCTCCGGTGTCTTTCCGCCCAACCCTCCGGTGGACGAGGGCAGCTTCCTGGGCGGACAGGTCCGGCTGAGAGGCGCCGGCACCTTCCGGTGGCACGCCACGGCCGACGTGCTCGGCGGCGAGGGCACCACCACCGGCCGGCTCTATGGCGAGGTGCGGCGCGCCATCGGAAAGCGGCGCGGCCTCACCGTGCGAGTGAAGGGCGGGATCGCCACCAGCCCCACGCTTCGGCAGGCCGCGTTCCGGCTGGGTGGGCTCGGCTCGGTGCGAGGACACCAGTACGGGGTCAGGCGCGGCCAGGCCTTCTGGGCGGTACAACTCGATCTGGTGCCGCTTCCGGGCCGGCTTCGGCCGGTCCTGTTCCTGGACACCGGCCAGGCGGGTGACGCCGGCGGACTCTTCTCCGGTCGCATGCTGACCGGCGCCGGTGCCGGTCTGTCGCTCTTCTCCGGGCTGCTGCGGTTCGATCTCAGCCGATCGCTCACGCCGGATGACCCGACGCTCAGGTTCGACATCGTGGTGCAGGCAGCGAGGTAAATTCTCCGTATGGTCGCTGCGCCCGTCCTGCTCCTGGCGCTCACATTCAGCGCCCAATCCCAGCCACTGCCGCCGAACGCATTGCCCGACTCGGCGGCCGTTCGCCGGCAGTACGTGCGGCTCTCGCCGGCCGAATCCCTCCAGGTGACGGTGGCGGGAACCGGCGAGCCGGTCGTCCTCATCCCCAGTCTCTTCGGCTCCGCCTTTGGATACCGCCACCTCCTGGATCGGCTTCCCGCCGCCGGATACCGGGCCATCGTGATCGAGCCGCTCGGCATCGGGACGTCGGCTCGTCCCGAGCAGGCCGACTATTCGCTGACCCGGCAGTCCGAACGCATCGCGGTGGTGCTTCGGGGCCTGGCCGCCGGCCCCGCCATTGTCGTCGCCCACTCGACCGGAGCCTCCATGGCGCTCCGCCTGGCCTCCCGCCATCCGGATCTGGTCAGCGCCGTGGTGTCGCTGGACGGCGGTCCGGCGGAGCGGGCGACGAGCCGCGGCTTCCGACGCGCCATGCAGTACGTGCCCTGGATCAAATGGCTGGGCGGAATCAAGCGGGTGCGAGCGAAGATCCGGGACAACCTGGTGGCGACCTCGGGGGACACCACCTGGGTCACGGAGGAGGTGGTGGACGGCTACACCGCCGGCGCCAGGGCAGACCTGGATGGAACGCTCAAGGCGTTCCTCCGGATGGCGGAAGCCCGCGAGCCCGAGCGGCTGGTGCCGCGACTGGGAACCGTGCGATGCCCGGTCCGTCTGGTGATCGGAACGGCGCCTCATGACGGTGGGATCCCTCCCCGACAGCTGGCGGAGCTTCACCGAGGACTGGCCAGCTTCGCCATTGACAGCATCCCTGGGGCCGGTCTCCATGTATCCGAGGAGCGGCCGGAGGCGGTCGTCGCCTCGGTCCGAATGGCCGCCCCGCGTGTGGTCGAGCCGTGCCGGGCGGGGCCTTGCGGCCGGCGGTAGCCGGCGCGGGGTGGTGGCTCCTCCTGGGAGTCACCGGGGCACCGGGGTGCGCCTCCGATGCTGGAACGGGGCCGCCCCAAGGCTCATTGCAGGTGCAGTGGACCGGAGCGGATACCGGCAAGCTCGCGGCCCCGGCCGTCGCCGAGTGGTGCGACAGCCTCCGCCTGCTGCAAGTGGGAGCGATTCATGGCGATACCGGGATCGCCCTGGTGCTCTACCCTCTGCAGGCGGCAATGGTGGGCGGCAGGGTCCCTCCCGGGAAATACGTCGTGCTCCCCCCTGACCGGGCCGACTCCAGCCGCCCCTCCGCCGCAGTCGCGCTGCGCTGGTTCGCGGAGACCTCGATCCGGGGGTTCCGGGGAGACAGCGGGCTGGTCACACTGGAGTCGTCCGTGCCCGGCGCCGGGGCCGGAAAGTTCACGGCGGCGCTCCGGTCGGCCACCGAAGGAAGCCGGGTCACGGTCACCGGGTCGTTCGAGGGCCTCACCGTCACCCCCGCCTCTCCCGAGTGCGCCGGTCGCCCCGAGGAGGAGGACGCCGCCTCCGAGGACGAACCGATGGACGAGGGCGAGTTCGCCGACAGCGGGTAGTCCGGCGTTAGATTGCGGCCATGGAAAGCACCTACTTCCGCCGCGGTTTCGGGCTCAAGACCGAGATCGAGGGGCAGCTCGCCGCCGACTACCACAGCTCGATAGTGGAGGCGCTCCGGGCCGGCCAATACCGGCTGACCGTCGGCCCGCTGACCTTCCGGCTGGCCCGCGAGTTCGGCTTCTGCTACGGGGTGGATCGGGCGGTGGACTACGCCTACGAGACCCGGGCCAAGTTCCCCGATCGGCGGCTCTTCCTGGTGGGCGAGATCATCCACAATCCCCACGTCAACCAGAAGCTGCAGGGCATGGGGGTCAGCTTCCTCTCCCGCAGCGAGGCCGGCGAATTCGACTTTTCCGGGATCAGCGCCGACGACGTGGTCATCCTTCCGGCATTCGGCGTGACCATCGGCGATTTCGAGCGGCTGCGCGCGATCGGATGCATCCTGGTGGACACCACCTGCGGCTCGGTGCTCAATGTCTGGAAACGGGTGGAGAGCTACGCCCGGGATGGGTTCACCGCCATCATCCACGGCAAGCACTACCACGAGGAGACCAAAGCGACCGCCAGCCAGGTGATGAAATATCCCGCCGGCCGCTATCTCGTGGTGCTGGACATGGCGGAAGCTCGCATGGTCTGTGACTTCATCGAGCGGGGCGGCGATCCCGGTCCCCTGCGCGAGCGATTCGGCGGGGCCACCTCGCCGGGCTTCGACTTCGAGCGCGATCTGGTGCGGGTGGGAATCGCCAATCAGACCACCATGCTCTCGGGCGAATCGCTGGCCATCGCCGAGGAGCTGCGGCGCAGCATGGAGCGCCGCTACGGCGCTGCGATGGGAGACCACTTCCGTTCGTTCGACACCATCTGCTCCGCGACCCAGGAGCGGCAGGACGCGGTCGTGGCGCTGCTGGAGGAGCCGCTCGACGTGATGGTGGTGGTCGGCGGATACAACAGCAGCAACACCTGCCACCTCGCGGCATTGGTCCACTCGCGCGGCGTTCCCGTCTATCACATCGAAGACGCCGACGCGGTGGACCCCGTGGCCGGCGCCATACGGCACCAGCCGATCGGGACCAAGCGGGAAGTCACGACGGACAGCTGGCTGGGCGCAGCCCGGATCGTGGGGATCACCGCAGGGGCCTCGACTCCGAACAACAAGATTGGCGAGACGGTGGCGAGGATCTGCCAGACCGCAAGGGTCGATCTCAATGCCGCCGTCGCGCTTCGTTGATCTCTCTCATACCATAACGCACGGCATGACGACCTACCCCGGCTTGCCGGGGCCGGTCATCTGCGACTACCTGAGCCGCGAGCGCTCACGGGAGCTGTACGCGCCGGGGGTGGAGTTCCAGATCGGCAAGATCGAGATGGTGGCCAACACCGGTACCTATGTCGACTCGCCCTTTCACCGCTACGCGGACGGCAAGGATCTGTCGGCCCTCCGGCTGGAGTCGCTGGCGGATCTCGACGCGGTGGTGGTACGGGCGCCCATGGGACTCGGCCGCGCCATCTCGCCCCGGGAGTTCGAAGGTTGGGACCTGCGGGGCCGCGCGGTGCTGGTCCATACCGGCTGGGACCAGCACTGGGGCACCGAGCGCTACCTGTCGGGAAATCCGTTCCTCACCCGGGAGACGGCGGACATGCTGGCGAGCGCCGGCGCCGCCCTGGTGGGTATCGATTCGCTCAACATCGACGATATCGGCGACCGTACCCGGCCGGTGCATTCGGTCCTGCTCGGCGCCGAGATCCCGATCGTCGAGCATCTCTGCGGCCTGGCCGATCTCCCGCTGGAGGGGTTCCGCTTCTCCGCGGTTCCCGCGAAAGTGGCGGGCTTCGGCACCTGGCCGGTTCGGGCGTACGCGCTTCTGAACGGCGTAAAGCGTGAAGTGTGATTTCACGCTTTTCTTACTGCATGCCCTTCCGCCAGACCGCGGTCTCCGGTTTTCCCGCCATCGCCCTGCGTACTGACGAGCTCGAGGTGGTCGCGGTGCCGACGGTAGGGATGAAGCTCACCAATCTGCGTCGTCTCCGGGGCCGCGAGTGGCTCTGGCGGAACGATCAGATTGCGCTGGCTCAGCCTCGGCCCGACGCGTCGTTCGTGGAGACCGCCGACAGCGGCGGGTGGGACGAATGCTTTCCTACCGTAGGCCCCTCGCCGGTCCCGGGCGCGGCGCCCGGGACTCCGGCCCTTCCGGACCACGGCGAGCTGTGGGGCGCCCCGTGGACCAGCTCCGTCTACGGGCACGCCTCCGGGGCGACCCTGACGGCCTCCACCACCGGCCGGCTGCTGCCATACGAGTTTCACCGCGAGATCACGCTCGATCCCCATGCCCCGGTCATGCACCTGCGTTATCGAATCAGGAACACGGGGACTTCCCCCTTTCCCTGGATATGGTCGGCGCACCCGCTGGTGAACGTGCAGCCGGGCACCACGCTCGAGGTACCGTCCATGCATCAGGTCAGGATCGCGGCGGTGCACGGGCTCGCCGAGCTGAGCGTGGGCGACATCGTGAGCTGGCCGGACGCATTCGGCGGGCAGAACGGGCAATTCGTGTTTCCGGAGCAGGGCGCGTGGGCGGTGAAGCTCTTCGGCGACGTAGGGCGCAGCGGACGGATGACGCTGGTCGATCCCCGCCGGGGCGAGCGGCTGGAGCTGGTCGTGCGGCCGGAGGAGGTGCCGCAGGTCGGTCTCTGGATCAACAATCGGGGGTGGGCGCCCCCGCAGCGCCGACCGTACTACAACCTGGGACTGGAGCCGGCCATCGGAGCGCCGGACCGGCTGGACGACGCGGTGCGGGACTGGAACATGGCCCAGACGCTGGAGCCGGGAGGGGAGCGGAGCTGGAGTGTGGACGTCCGGCTTCCGGGGGACGACTCGCCGGCGTCACCCTGACGACGGCCGCTCGAGCCTGGTGTCCTCCCATGAGACCGGGTCCTCGATCGGTTCGAGATGCGTGTCCACCACGCTGTGCGGCACGGCGTCGCGGATCCGCTCCTCGATCTGCTCCAGCAGATCGTGGCCCCGCTGCACCGTCCAGTGTCCCGGGACCAGGATATGAAATGAGATGAAGCGCCGGACGCCCGCCTGACGGGTGCGCAACGCGTGGTACCGCACCCCGGACTTCCCGTGAGACTCCAGGATCGAGGTGATCGTGGCCAGCGTCTCATCCGGGAGCGAAGTGTCGAGCAGACCGAGCATCGAGCGGCGGAGCAGCCGCACGCCGGACCGCAGTACGTTGATCGCCACCGCGATTGCCACCATCGCGTCGAGCCAGAGCCATCCGGTGAGCGCCGCAGCGCCCACGCCGATGATCACCCCCAGTGAGGTCCACACGTCGGCCATGAGGTGCTGGGCGTCGGCCTCGAGCGTGATGGACTCATAGCGCCGCCCGGCCCGCTGGAGCACCAGCGCCACCACCAGGTTGATGGCGGAGGCGGCGCCGGTGATCGTAAGGCCCAGGCCCGGCGCTTCGATGGGCCGGGGTTCGATCAGACGCCCCACCGCCGCGACCACGATGGTCGCCGCCGCGATCACGATGAGCGCGCCCTCGAACCCGCTGGAGAAGTATTCCGCCTTGGTGTGGCCGTAGACATGCTCGTCGTCGGCCGGGCGGGCGGCCACGGAGAGGGCCAGGAGCGCCACCAGGGCCGCGATCAGGTTGACGAACGACTCCAGCGCATCGGAGAGCAGGCCGACTGAGCCGGTCAGCAGGTAGGCGCCGCCCTTGAGGCCGATGGTGACCAGGGCCGCGAGCACCGAGAGGACGGCGAAGCGGAGCAGGCCGCGGCGCTCGATCACCCGGACGGCTCCGGCAGCAGGCGGGCGACTTCCGCCACCGTGAGCGGCGAGCTGCCTTCGGCGCGGTTGTTCACCAGGAGGTAGGCCGGGATCCGGGTGTGGACCGCGGTTTCGATCAGCCGAACGAGATCGCGGCGCAGCTTGAGGTTGGGCTCGCGGATCCGGTCGTAGGGCGCGAAGACGTCCACCGCCTCGTCGTAGGTTCGTCCGGGCCGGAGCAGCGCCCGCGCGACGATGAACGGCGCCGTCACCGAGCCTGGAAGGTCCAGCTGGTGCCCGATCGGAGGCATCCGGGTCCAGGAGTTGAAGACGTGGGCCACCCCGTGCTCTCGAAGCACGGCAAAATACATCGGCGTGAGGAACTCGTCGTTGCGCACCTCGACCGCGTACTGACCCTCGCGAGGCAGGCCGGAGAAGAAGTGATCCAGCTGATCGGCGAAGCGGGCGGGCCCCACCCCACTGCCCTTGGCGATCGACTGGAACTCGAACACGAAGGGGCCGCTGTGGTCCGCGAAGTGGCGCTGGTACGGCTGGTACACCGCCTCCAGGAACACATCGGGATTGAGGAAATCCTGGTTCACCTGGCCCGCCCGGGCCGGATTCATCGCCTTGGTGAAGGTCTGCACCGTGATCTGATTCCACACCTTGCTGACACAGGGGAATCCCGCAGGCAGCCGCTCGGCGTAGGAGCGGAGGACCTCGTCGGTGGGCGGGCCGTAGTAGCTGGAGTCGATGCCGATGGTACGGAACAGCGGGAAGGCGGCGTATTCCTCGAGCATTCGCGCCGGAATGCCCTTCCCCTGGTAGGTACGGTGGTAAACCAGCCCAGCCCAGCCCGGATAGTTCCACGACGAGGCCCCGAAGCGAACCAGGGGAGGAATCCGCTTCGCCAGGGCTGCGAAGTCGGGGGCGGGTTTGACCGGAGGCGAGCTCACCCGGGCACGATCTTGAACACGGCTCCGTTGGTGCTCATGAGGTACAGCTCGCCGGCGGCGTCGCGACCGAAGCTCAGGATCCCGCCACCCGGCGCCAGCGTGGGCCATTGGAACTGATCCACGGCGCTGCCGTTCTCGAAGCGGAACGTGCGCACCCACCCGGAGCAGAAGTCGGAGTAGAAGTAATGACCCTGGAGCGCGGGAATCGCCGCCCCGCGATAGACATGGCCGCCGGTGATGGAGCAGCCGTCGCCGTGACCGTAGGAAAGCACGGGAAGCTCCAAGCCGTCCTCATCGCAGGGTGAGCTCGGGAAGCAGTCCGGTCCCTCCATGATGCTCCACCCATAGTTACGGCCTCGGCCCGCACCGTCGGCGGCGGTCGCGACGTTCACCTCTTCCCAACGGTTCTGGCCGACGTCGGCGATGTAGAGATCGCCGTTGGCTGGGTCGAACGCGATCCGCCAGGGATTGCGCAGTCCGTAGCTCCAGATCTCCGGCACGGCCCCGCTGGTCCCCACGAAGGGATTGTCGGTCGGCACCGTGTAGCCCCCGCCATCGGCCGGATCGATCCGGAGGATCGAGCCGAGCAGCTCGCCGAGCGACTGACCTCTGCCGCCGGGGTCGCCGGCTGCCCCGCCGTCTCCCAGGGTGATGTACAGGTGGCCGTCGGGGCCGAAGAGGACCTGGCCGCCGTTGTGATTGGAGAAGGGCTGGTCGGCACTCAGGACGGCCACCTCGCTCGAGGCGTCCGCTACGTCGGGATCGGCCGAGACCCGGAAACTGGAGACCCGGGTGTCGCCCGCGAGATCGGTGTAGTGGAGGATGAACCGCCCGCTGGTGGCATACTGCGGAGGGAATGCCAGGCCCAGGAGCCCCTGCTCGCCTCCGGTCGAGACCTGGGCCGAGATGTCGAGGAACGGGGCAGGGAGCAGAGCGCCGTCCTTCACGATCCGGATGGTTCCGCCCTTCTCGGCGATGAAGAGCCGCGAGTCGCCCTGAGGAGCGGTGAGATCGAGAGGGAGGGCCAGTCCTGCCGCCACCTCCTGGAGGGCCACGGGCTCGGTTCCGTCGGGCGGTTCGGGCGTTTCATTCTCGAACTGTGTGCTGCAGCCACTAGCGCCGATAGCTCCGATGAGCCAAAGTGTTGCCTTCGACACCCAAGGCCTGCACGCGACCATGATTCGTCCTCTTCTCGCCTGCCTGCTGTCGGCCATCGTGGCATGCACCCCTCTGGGGCTGTGGATCTACGATGATCCCACGCTGGAGGTCTCGCGCGTCCGGGTCGATCGCAACGGGGCCGGCGCCGCGCCGGTGGTGGTGGGGCTGGCCGTGTGGAACCCCAACCTGTACGCGCTGTCGACCGCCAGGCTCGAGCTGCAGCTTCGGCTCGACGACTTGACGGTGGGTCACTTCGATCGCGACAGCATCATCCCCCTGCCTCAGGGCGGCCTGGCCGATGTCGCTCTGCCGCTCACCGTGCCGTCGGGCCGCATCCGTGACCGCATCCGGGCGATGGCCTCGGGCACCCATCGGTTCGCGGTCGAGGGTCGCGCGACCTTGTCCACGCCGTTCGGCGAGCGGGAAGTGCCCTTCGAGCATGTCGGTGACCTGGCATTCGGCGGCACGGCGGAGGCGCGGGCGAGCACCGACAGCAACCAGGCCTCCGTCCACCCCGGCAGTGAACCCTGAAATCTAGCCCACCGCTTAACGCTCCAGGCCATCGTCGCAGCATCAGCCGGACACGCGCTCCAGCCGGTCCAGATGGGTGATGGTGACGGTAATGGCGCCGAACTCCTCCTCCACCTTGCCCCGGAAAACGAAGGGCCCCTGGTCGAAGAGCACGTGACCCCGCTCGCGGTAGATCCGGGGAAAGAGCACGGTCTCGATCAGGCCATCGCCATCATCGAAGGTGGCGAACTCCATCGGCTCGTCCTCGAGCGTATGGACCGGCTTGGCGGTGGTCAGCATCCCGGCCATCATCACGTGGCGTCCTACATGGCTGGGCAGGTCCGTGCTGCGACAGAGCCTGAGGCGCGCCAGGCGATCGGCATGGAGCCGCATCGGGTGGGTGTCGGTGACGAATCCCAGCGCCGCGTACTCCTCCCGCCGCCGCCGCTCCGCGGAGTACTCCTTGAGAACCGGGATCGCGGGCGGAAGGCTCTCGAACCAATCGCTCCCTGCCGGGGGACCATCGGTCGAGGCGGCCTCCCGCTGCCCGGCGTCGATCATCCACAGCAGCATCGGCCGGGTCCATCCATCGCAGAGCGAGTCGAGCGCACCGACCTTGATCAGCGCGCGGAGATCGTCGGGAGCGATGCCGGTTCGGGCGCGGAGGTCGAACGGCGAACGGAAGAGACGATGCGCCCTGTTGTCATCCCGGGCCGCGCGAGGAATCTTGCCCGCCGGTGCCGGAGACCCGCCGGCAAGATCCCTCGGTCGCTGCGCTCCCTCGGGATGACAGTCAGTTAATGCCCGGCTACTACGATGCCGGTCTACCTCCCCATCCCTAGCCAGCAGAATCCGCTCCGCTCCCTCCGCCGAAAGTCCTTTTACGAACTGAAGCCCGATCCGCACTTCCCCCCCACGGCCGGTGCAGCGGAACTCGCTCGCGTTCACGTCGGGCGGATGCACCGTGAGGCCCATCCGCATCGCCTCGGCGACATAGGCGAAGGGATGATAGAACCCGCCGCCGTTGCCCAGCACCGCCGCCATGAACTCCGCCGGATAGTGGGCCCGCAAGTAGCAGGAGTGCTGCGCCACCTGGATGTAGCTCGCCGAGTGTCCCTTGCAGAAGCTGTACCCGGCGAACGACATGATCATCTCCCACACCTGTTTGATCACCTCCGGCTCGCGGCCCAGCGCCAGCGCACCGGCGAAGAACTCCTCGGCGTAGCCGGCGAGGTGCTTGGCGGGTCGCTTCTTGGAGAGCGCCTTGCGGAGCCCGTCGGCGGTGGCGAGCGGCATCCCGGCGAAGACGGCGCAGACGTTGACCACGTCCTCCTGGTAGACCATCACCCCGAAGGTGTCGGCCAGGGTGTCGCGCAGCGCCGGATGGAGCGGCTGGTACGGCGCCCCATGGAGCCGCTCGAGATAGATCCGGATGAACCGGTTGGACGCGGGGCGGATGATGCTGGTGTTGAGCACCAGCAGCTCGAAAGTCTCGGCCCGGCTCTTGGCGCAGAGCGCCCGGGATGCGGGCGATTCGGTGTAGAACACGCCCATGGTCTGCCCGGTGCGGAAGAGCGCCCGGGTGGCCGGATCCTCGCCGGCGTCGGACGTGGTGTAGTCGATCAGCCGGCCGGTATGGCGGTGCACCGCGGCGATCGCGTCCCGAATCACCGCCAGCGATCGGTTGCCCAGCAGATCGA
This sequence comes from Gemmatimonadales bacterium, assembly GCA_036556625.1. GTDB lineage: Bacteria > Gemmatimonadota > Gemmatimonadetes > Gemmatimonadales > GWC2-71-9 > CAVVWJ01. Next base: position 6,736 of record DATBJC010000016.1, on the reverse strand, counting down.
TCTTCACCAGGCCGGCATCCTCGGCGCCGTCCTTCTCGAACTGGATGACCGGGACGGTCAGATCCGGGTGATCGGGCAGCGCCTTCACCGCCGGCTCGATCGGCACGTAGTCGGTGAGCGCGGTGGGAACGATGACGACGCCGCCGGGGTGGACCGACAGGTGGCGGGGAGTCCCCACCAGCGGCGCGGCCATCCGGGCGTACTCCCGCCAGCTGGGCGGGAGGTCGAGGCCGCGGAAATTGGGATGGGTGGCGAGCATTTCCTCCAGCGGCTGGTCCTCGAAGATGGGAATCCGGCGGGTGACCTCTCGGATCTCGCCGGCGGGGCGGCCGTGCACCTTGGCCACCTCGCGCAGCGCGCCGCGGAGCCGGAAGCAGTTGTGGTTCGCCACCATCGCCGCCTGGGGGCGGGGATAGGTCCGGAACACGTAGGCCAGCACGTTGTCCCGCTCGTCCCAGGGGAAGTCGAGGTCGATGTCGGGCGGATCCCTCCGCTCGGGATTGAGGAAGCGCTCGAAGAGCAGCCCCGCGCCGAGCGGCTCGACGTGGGTGATGCCGAGGCAGTAGCTCACGATCGAGTTGGCCACCGAGCCCCGACCGCAGTGGGTGGGGCCGTGCCTCACGATATCGCGAACCACCAGGAAGTAATCGGCGAATCCCTTCTGGCCGATGATGCGGAGCTCGTGCTCCAGCCGGTCGCGGGTCACCGGCGCGATCGTGCCGTAGCGCCGCTCGGCTCCCTCGTAGGCCAGGGTGCGAAGCCGGTGGAACGATTCGTCGGGCTCCGCCAGCCGGGGCGCCACGATCCGGCCGTCGGGAATGCGATAGGTGCAGCGCTCGGCGATCGCCTCCGTCTGACGCACCGCCTCGGGGCAGTCGGGGAAGAGCCGGAGCAGATCGGCGGCTGGTCGGAGCCAGGCGTCGCGGCCGGCCGCCTGACCGTCGCCCAGCTCCGGCAACGTCGTGTTCAGATGGATGGCTCGGAGCAGTCGATGGCGAGCCCAGTCCTCGGGGTGAGCCATGACTACAGCGTTGGTCACTGCAGCCGGAATGCCGAGTCGCCGTGCGCCATCGAGGACGGCGTGGCGCTCCTTGCCGGGAATCAGCTCGGCATAGAGATCCTGCAGGCCGCTGGCGGCAACCACACGCTGGAGGAAGGCGATGTCGCGGGAGAGAAGAACGAGACCGGCGCGATCGGCGGCAATATGGTCGGAGAGAAGATGCCGGCGGCTATGGTCGACAATGTCAGTACCGTCCCAATGAATCGCCGAGATCGCCCTGCACAGCGCACCCCACCCGGACTCGTCCGCCGCCAAGGCGATGGTCTCTTCGCCGTCGGTGACCAGATGCGCTCCGAGGATGGGCCGCACTCCGGCTGCGGCGCAGGCCCGCTGGAACTCGATCGCGCCGTAAACCCCATTGATATCGGTACACGCGAGGACCCGATGGCCCCGCTCGGCGGCAGCCACCGCGAGCGCCTCGGGGCTGGAGCAGCCGGTACCGAAGGAGAAGTGAGTGTGGAGGTGCAGGTGGACCACAGGCTTGCCGGCTTTCGGGTTTTGTTCGGTGCTCACCCGAATGTACCGCCGGCGCCCGGATGGTCAAGTGACGCGGAGCACGCGAGCCGATTTCGCTGGACTCGCGGTGCCCGCGGCCGCGCTAGCAGGAGGGCACGTAGCTGCGGAAGAGCGCCTCGAGTGCCCCTGCCGGATCGTCCGCCAGACCTTCGTGAATCGGGGAGGTCTGGAGTACATCCGAGCGTGGCGCCGTGAGCCAATGGAATCGCTCCGACGGCGGCTCCAGCGCGATCGGTCCGGCGCTCGGGTCGCCGGCGCAGATCCGCTCGAAGGTCTCGAGGTACCGCAGGAGCCGCTGGTGGTCCAGCTCCGGGAAGCACCGGCGGAGCTGGGCCGGATCGCTCATCGCGCGCATGCTCAGGAACTCGGCGGTGCGGGCATGCACGATCACTCCGATCGGGGTGAAGGCGCCAAGGTGCACGTGAGGGACCACCCGGAGCACGGCGAAATCGTAGGCCACCCGCCTGGAGTCGGTCATCGGCGGGCGGACTGGCGCAGGAACGGCAGTCGGTGCAGGCGCTCCCGGGCCTGCTCCGCTTCGAACACGAAGGAACGGTGCGACTCGAGCCGGGAGCCGAGATAGTCGCGGTAGCGTTGGCGGAGGTCACCCGGACGGTCGTCGGCCGCGTACTCCGGTCCGCTCAGCAATTCGTCGGGGAGCCGGTCGATGATGGCCCCGACAATATCATCGCCCAGCATGGCCGCGAGGCCGGCATCCAGCGCCGCGATGCGATCCGCGTGGGCCAGCAGCACGTGTCGCTCGATCAGCGAGAAGGGGGACCTCACCTTCTCCGGCGTCACGCCCGGCCAGTCGTGGTGCGCATAGAGCGCCGCGCCATGGTCGATCAGCCATAGGCCACCCTGCCAGACCAGCAGATTGGGATTGCGATGGGTGCGATCGGGGTTGGTGACCAGCGCGTCGAGCCAGACCAGTCGCGACGCGAAGTCCTCCGTGACCAGGTCGGCGGCGGCGGTGCAGTCGAAGTTGAAGGCTCCATCGAGATAACGGAGTCCGACGTTGAGACCGTGGCTTCGGCGGAGCACGTCCTGAATCTCCGGATCGGGCTCGCTCCGGCCGAACGGCGGGGGGAGCTGCACCAGCGACAGTGCCGGCACCGGCAGATCGAGCGCCGTTGCGATCTGACCCACCAGGAGCTCGGCCACGAGGGCCTTGGGACCCTGTCCCGCGCCGCGGAACTTGACCACGTACAGTCCGTCGTCCGTCTCCACCACCGCCGGGAGCGAGCCTCCCTCGCGCAGCGGCTGTACGTAGCGCCTCGCCGTCACGACAGGAAGGGGCGGCAGGTAGGTCATGACGGAAGGTACAGTGAGGCGAGGGAGCTACTGAAGTGCGGGCCTCGCGGCCCAGGGCGGCCGCTGCTGAAGGATCAGCCGCTGCACCGGACAGGTCCTGGTGTGGGCCCCGGGGAGATACCCGATGCTCATGAGGAACTCTCCCACGATCTCGCCGCCGGTGAAGCGAAAAGTCCGTTTGAAGAGCTGGACCCACTCCTCCTTGGAGCGGGGGTGATGGGCGTCGAGCCACCCGGCGAACGAGCCGTGAGACTGGCGCAGCTCGAGGATGCGCGCCGCGTTGGCGATGGCAGCCTCGATCTTGAGCCGGTTGCGGATGATGGCGGGGTCGCCCAGGAGCCGTTTGCGCTCCCGGCTGCCATACGCGGCCACCACCGCCGGGTCGAACCCGCCGTACGCGCGACGGAATCCGTCGCGCTTCTTGAGGATGGTGAGCCACGACAGCCCCGCCTGGTTGATCTCCAGCATCAGGCGCTCGAACAGCGCCGCGTCATCGGTCAGCGGAAAGCCGTACTCGGTGTCATGGTAGGGACCATGCCAGGGATCATGCCGGGCAATGTCGCAATACGATGTGCCCATCGCACCCACTCGTCGCCTTCGCGATGACGCTCTCGCCGCGCAGCGAGAGCAGCATCGCCAAGGCCCGGGAGATCGTCAGCCTGCTCACTCGGACCGCTGTCATCACTGCGCCTCCGTGCCTCCGCCGAGCGCCTTGTAGAGCGCCGCGTACGCGACCGACGCCTCGGTGCGCCCCCGCGCCAGCCGGTCCTCGGACTCGAGCTGGGTCCGCTCGGCATCGAGCACCTGAAGAAAGTCCGCCACCCCGCCGGTGAATCGCAACCGGGCGAGCTCGGCTGCGCGCCCGCTGGCGGCGGCAGCCTCCTCCACTCGATCCACCTGGGCCAATGAGGTCCGGTAGCGAACCAGAGCAGTCTCCACCTCCTCCAGCGCCTGGAGCACCGTCTGGTCATACTGTGCCCTTGCCTCGTCTTCCAGCGCACGCGCCTGGTCCACTCGGGCCTTGACGCGGCCCAGGTTGAGCGCGGGCCAGGAGATGATCGGTCCGACGGCGTAGCGGAAGGTGCCGTCTCCGCCCAGGTCCCCGAAGTCCGCGGAGGAGAAGCCCGCGCTGCCGCCGAGGTCGATCCGGGGGAGATACTCGGCCTTGGCGGAGCCCACGAAGGCGTGCTCCGCCGCGACCCGTCGCTCGGCGGCCGCGACGTCCGGCCGGCGGCGGATGAGTGAGTCGGGCGCGGCGACTGTCACCGTCGTGGGAAGCGGCGGAATCGGGGTGACGGCGCGCAGCTCATCGGTGAGCTGGGCCGGCGGCTGCCCCGTCAACACGCTGATCCGGTATTGTGCCGCCGCGACCTGGGCTTCGAGGGGCGGGACGCTCGCCAGGGTGATGCTCAGCTGGGCCTGGGCCCGCTCGGTGTCGAACGCGGTGCCGCGACCGCCTTCCAGCCGCTCGCGGGTAAGCTCCAGGGAACGCCGCTGGTTCTCGGCGTTGCGTTGCGCTACCGCGAGCTGCTCCTGGGCACCGCGAAGCTCGAAGTACACCCGGGCCAGCTCGGCCGCCAGCGACACTCTCACATCCCGCAGATCCTGCTCCGCCGCGCCGACTAAGGCGCCGCGAGCCTGGACGCCCCGGCGCACCCGACCGAAGAGATCCAGCTCCCACGAGGCGTCGAACCCCGCATCCCAGATGTCCTGATCGGGGAAAGTCCCGCTGCCGATCGGGAAGGTGACACCGGCCAGCCGCTGCCTGGTGTAGCCTCCGACCACGGTCACCGTCGGCACGAAATCCAGAGCGGCGCCGGTTCTGGCCGCGCGCGCACCCCTGATCCGCGCCTGAGCGGCCTCGACATCGAGATTGCCGCCGAGCGCCTGTTCGAGAAGCCGCTGGAGAGTGGTATCGCCCAGGGCGCGCCAGTGCTCGGCGACGCGATCTCCGGTGTCGGCGGTGACTACCGGCACTCTCGCCGGCGCGGGAGCTCGTGGCGCGAGACTGTCGAGTCGCTGCTGGAAGGCAGCCGGAATCCTGACCTCGGGAGGCCGGTACGCCGCGGCGGACGCGCAGCCGTTCAGAAGGACTATCAACCCGATTGTGGCCTTACTCATGGCTGTGCTCATAGTCTCTATATACAATAGTTGTACAACTATCGAACCAAGTGCCCAAAGACGCGACCAATTCTTTCAGCTACTGCGTTCCTGGAGCGCGGAACCGGCCATACCCACCCGGCGGAGGAGCTCCGCAGTGTAGGCCTCCATGGCCTGCGGGCGAACCTTACAATGGAGATACTGGCCATCTCGCCGCGCATCGATCAGCCCGGCGCGCAACAGCTCCTTGATATGATGCGACATCGTGGCCTTGGAGATGGGAAACTGGCCACGGAGATCCTGGCAGGCGCAGTACTCCTCCCGGGAAATTGCCTCCAGTACGGCCACCCGTCTCGGGTCCGCCAGAGCCTTGGCGATGCGGTCGAATTGCCCGGGCGACAGGGCCGTCGGCTGTGGAGTCTCCGCGCTCATGAGTTTCATAGTTATCGAACTGCCTAACTCTTGTCAAGCCGCGGAGCGGTTCCAGCTGCCGGAGTGGTTGACACGCCACCACTTACCGCCTGAATATCCCTGCTGGTCCGGGCCCGCCGGCCGGTTCACTGGCTCGATCTCCGCCCGCATCCGCAACACGGGAACGACACGATGGCACACGCACAGCTCCCGGTGATCCGGCGCCGCATGGGCGAAACCATGCGCCGTGACCAGTGGTGGGTCCAGCCGGCAGTGGTCCTGCTGCTGCTGTCGAGCTTCCTGGTGTACGCCACCTGGGCCGCCTTCCAGGGTGAGCATTACACCTTCGGTCCGTATCTCTCGCCGTTCTACTCTCCCGAGCTGTTCGGCGACTCACCGCATGCGTGGTTCGGGCCCAAGCCGGACTGGTGGCCCGGATGGCTGGTGTTCTCGCCCGCGCTCCTGATCCTGCCGTTTCCCGGGTTGTTCCGGGTGACCTGCTACTACTACCGGGGTGTCTACTACAAAGCGTTCTGGGCTGATCCGCCGGCCTGTGCTGTGGGCGAGCCCCGCAAGCAGTATCGCGGCGAGGCCTCGTTTCCGCTGATCGTCCAGAACATCCATCGCTACTTCCTGTACATCGCGCTGCTGTTCCTGGTGATCCTGCTCTACGATGTGTACCAGGCCCTCTGGTTCACCGACCCGGTCACCGGCCGCACCGAGCTCGGCCTCGGCGTGGGAACGCTGGTGCTCGCCGCCAACGTGACGCTGCTGGGCGGATACACCCTGGGCTGTCATTCCATGCGCCATATCGTGGGCGGATATCTCGATCGCCTGTCCCGCTCACCCATTCGCCAGCGGGCGTACGACTGCTCGAGCTGCCTCAACCGCGGGCACCTGCGCTGGGCCTGGACCAGCCTCTTCTCGGTCGCGTTCGCCGATCTGTATGTCAGGCTGTGCTCGATGGGGATCTGGACCGACTGGAGGATCTTCTGAGCACCGATGCCTGACTATCAGACCTTCCAGCACGACGTCCTGATCATCGGCGCCGGCGGTGCCGGGCTCCGGGCGGCGATCGCCGCCTCCGCCGCCGGCGCGTCCGTGGGGCTGGTGTGCAAGTCGCTCCTGGGGAAGGCCCACACCGTGATGGCCGAGGGCGGTGTAGCGGCGGCGTTGGCCAACGTGGACAACCGCGACAACTGGCAAGTCCACTTCGCCGACACCATGCGTGGCGGTCAGTACCTGAATAACTGGCGCATGGCCGAGCTCCACGCCAAGGAGGCGCCCGACCGGGTGCGGGAGCTGGAGGCGTGGGGCGCGCTGTTCGATCGGACT
>DATBJC010000015.1:0-16857 GCA_036556625.1 Gemmatimonadales bacterium | reverse complement strand
ACCTCGCCGAGGCGCTCGACTTCCTCCTTGAGCTGCAGCAGCGGAATGATCCGGGTTCCGTGCTCCTCGCTGCGCAGGAACACTCGCTCGCGGAAGATGTCCACGGCGATCACCCGCTCCGGGCCCACGGCGGTGCCGATGGTCTTCCCCTCCTTGGGGAAGCGCTTGCGGGCCGCCACGTAGAACTCGTGCTCGTACTTGAGGCAGCAGAGCAGCCGGCCGCAGCCGCCGGAGATCTGGGTCGGGTTCAGCGAGAGGTGCTGATCCTTGGCCAGGCCCAGATTGACCGGCGAGAGCTCCTTGAGCCACGACGAGCAGCAGTACTCCCGTCCGCATCGGCCTACGCCGGAGAGCCGGGCCGCTTCGTCGCGCACGCCGATCTGGCGCAGCTCGATCCGAGTCCGGAAGGTGGACGCGAGGTCCCGCACCAGGGCTCGGAAGTCCACTCGCTTTTCGGCGGTGAAATAGATGGTGAGCTTGTTCCGATCCCACTGCCACTCGGTGTCGCTCACCTTCATCAGCAGGTCGTGCGCCCGAACCCGCTGGATCACCTTGCGGCGGGCGTCCTCCTCGGAGCGGCGGACTTCGTCGTGGGTCCTGACATCTTCCGCGCTGGCCCGGGCGATCACCGACTTGCGCGGCTCCGGCTCGGTCGCCTCCCCGCCGACGGCGCAGCCGGAACAGCCGCCGCATTTCTTCTCCGCCAGATCCCCCACGGCGGTGACCCGCCCGAGATCGCGGCCACGCTCGACTTCGACGATCACCGCCTCGCCCTGGCGCAGCGGCTCCTGGCCGGACCAGAGGAAGTAGGCCTTCCGGGTTCCCTTGAACCGAACCTCGACGGTCTGGCTCACTCAGGCCTCGGAGAACGCGCCCATCGCGCCGTACTTCTCGGCCCGCCGGCGGACCAGCTTCTCGGGACGGATTTTTCTGAGCTCGGTGATGTGGCGGATCAGGGCCTCGCGCAGGGCCTCGCCGGCGCTGTCCGGGTCCACGTGAGCGCCGCCGATCGGCTCTTTGACGATCTCATCGATCAGCTTGAGCCGCAGGAGATCTTCGGCGGTGATCTTGAGCGCCTCGGCGGCTCGCTCGCGCTGGCTGGCATCCTTCCACAGGATGGCGGCGCATCCCTCGGGCGAGATCACCGAGTACACCGAGTTCTCCAGCATCAGGATCCGGTCGGCCACGCCCAGCGCGAGCGCCCCGCCCGAGCCGCCTTCGCCGATCACCACGGCGACGGACGGCGTGGGCAGAATGGACATCTCCAGGATATTGCGGGCCAGCGCCTCGGATTGTCCCCGCTCCTCGGCACCGAGGCCGGGATAGGCCCCCGGTGTGTCGATCAGGGTGATGACCGGCGCGGAGAACTTGGCGGCGAGCTTCATCAGCCGAAGCGCCTTGCGGTAACCTTCCGGATGCGGCATCCCGAAGTTGCGCTTCAGATTCTCCTTGGTATCGCGCCCCTTCTGATGGCCGATCACCATCACCGACACGCCGGCCAGCCGGGCCCAGCCGCCCACCACGGCGGGGTCGTCCAGATAGAGCCGATCGCCGTGCAGCTCGATGAAGTCGGTGAAGATGGTGCTGAGATAGTCTAGGGTATAGGGACGGCGGGGGTGGCGGGCGACCATGACTCGCTGGATCGGAGTCAAGTTTCGGTAGATCTCGGTCCGGAGCGATTCGAGCTTGCTCTGGAGGCCCTCCAGTTCGCCCTCGATGTCGATCTGGCGCTCGGTCCCGATGCGCTTGAGATCGTCGATCTGGCGCTCCAGCTCCAGGAGCGGCTTCTCGAACTCCAGCGTATACGCTGAGGCCATCGGGGGTCATCCCGCCTTGACGTAGTGGACTGAATCGGCGCCCAAGAGATCGCGCAGGGCCCGAACGAGATCCTCCTCCGCCGCGACGCGGACGCGCCGGGACCGGAGCCGGACCGCCTCCCCGTTGCCGTCGCTCCACTCAATATAGAGCGGGGTAGGGCCGGGGTGAGCGGAGCAGATCGCCATCGCCTGCTGGAGCGCCTCGGGCCGGGGTGCCGACGGGGCGCGCCAGCGCAGACTCAGCGCCACGGCCCCCGAGGACTTGAGCTCGTCCATCCGCCGTGCCGACTCGACGATGAACGGTGCGTAGTCTTCCCCCCGGTCCCGCTCGCTGTAGCCGCCAGTCAGCAGGAGGGCACTGTCGGCCACGATGGTCTGGTTCAGCTTGGCCCAGGCGTCGGGAAAGACGATCCCCTCGGCGGTACCGTGAAAGTCCTCCAGCACCAGCCGCGCGTATTCCTTGCCTGTCTTCTTGGAGATCTGGCGCTTCACCGCCGTCACCACCGCACCGATGCTCGCCGGGTGCTCGCTCCACTGGCCGAGGGTTGCCGTGGTGCGGGTGCCGAACAGCTCGACTTCGTCGCGGAAGCGCTCCAGCGGGTGACCCGAGATGAAGAACCCGAGCACTTCCTTCTCCTTGGCCAGGCGCTCGGCCTCGGTCCAGGGCGGCAGGTCGGGGAGCACGGCGTTCCCCGGTGCTCCGCCCGCGGCGCCGATCCCGCGCTCCGGCTCGCCGAAGAGCGAGGCCTGTCCCGCCTCGCGCTCCTCCTGGAGCAGCTGCGCCTCGGCCAGGGCCGGCTCCAGCGCCTCGATCAGCTGCTTGCGGTGCCCGCCCAGCGAGTCGCACGCCCCGGCGGCGACCAGCGACTCCAGCACCCGCTTGTTGCAAAGCCGGATGTCGATCCGCTCGATGAAGTCGTCGACCCGGGTGAAGGGTCGCTCCTGCCGCGCCGCGATGATCGACTCGATGGCGCCCCAGCCCACGTTCCGCACCGCGCCGAGACCGAACCGGATCCGCCGATCGCCCACGACGGTGAACTTGAAGCCGGACTCGTTCACGTCCGGCGGAAGCACCTCGAGATCGAGCTCGCGCGCTTCGTTGATGTACTGCACCACCTTGTCGGTGTTGCCGATCTCGGACGACAGCAGCGCGGCCATGAATTCGGCCGGATGGTGGGCCTTGAGCCAGGCGGTCTGATAGGACAGCACGGAGTAGGCCACCGAGTGCGACTTGTTGAAGCCGTAGCGGCCGAAGGTCTCGATCTGGGCGGCCAGGTCTTCCACCAGCCGCCGCGGATGGCCTTGCGCCATCCCGCGCTCGCAGAACCGCCCCAGCTGCTGCCGGATCAGCTCCGGATCCTTCTTGCCGACCGCTTTCCGGAGCACGTCGGCTTCGGCCAGCGAGAAGCCGGCGATGACGTTGGCGATCCGCATCACCTGCTCCTGATAGGTGATCACGCCGTAGGTCGGCTCCAGCACCTCGCGCAGCGAGGGGTGGGGGTAGACGACCTTCTCCTGTCCCAGCTTGCGCCGGATGAAGACGGTGTGCATGCCGGCATCCAGCGGACCCGGTCGCATCAGGGCGTTGGAGGCGACCAGGTCGTCGAAGCGGTCGCACTTCATGGCGCGGAGCATGTCGGTGGCCAGCGGCGACTCGAACTGGAAGACCCCAGCAGTCCGGCCTTGGCGCAGCAGCTGGTAGACCTTGGGATCGTCGAATGGCAGCGCGTCCATGTCCAGGTCCACGCCGGTGCGGGCCGCGATCATGAGCAGCGCGTCGTGGATCACCGTCAGGGTCTTGAGGCCGAGCAGGTCCATCTTGAGCATGCCGACCTGCTCCAGCGCCCCCATCTCGTACTGCGTGATGATGGAGTCCTCGCCGTCGGCCGCCGCGCCGGCGCCCTTGGTCGGGGCGGTGCACACCGGCACGTATTCCGACAGCGGGCCCGGGGCGATCACCACGCCTGCCGCGTGGACCGACATGTGCCGGGAGATGCCCTCGATCCGCGAGCTGAGGTCCACCAGCCGCTGGTACTCCGGGTTGCCCTTCACCAGCTCCCGCATCTCGTCCACCCGCTCGGCCGCCTCGCTGATCTTGAGGCTGTAGGCCGGCCCTGAGGGGATGAGCTTGGTGATGCGGTCCGCCTCTCCCGGCGGGATCCGGAGCACGCGGGCCACATCCTTCACCGCCGCCCGTGCCTTCATCGTCCCGAAGGTGACGATCTGCCCCACACTGTCCCGGCCGTAGCGCTCCCGCACGTACTCGATCACCTCGCCCCGACGCTCGAAGCAGAAATCCACATCGATGTCGGGCATGGAGACCCGCTCAGGGTTGAGGAACCGCTCGAACAGGAGGTCGAACTTCAGGGGACAGACGTCGGTGATCCCCAGCGCATAGGCCACGATGGATCCCGCCGCCGAGCCGCGACCCGGCCCCACCGGGATCCCCCGCTCGCGGGCGGCGGCGATGAAATCCTGGACGATGAGGAAGTACCCGGCGTACCCGGCGCGCTCGATGACGCCGAGCTCGTAGCCCAGCCGCTCCGCCACCTGGGCAGGCAACGGGCTGCCGTAGCGCCGCTCGGCGCCCTGCCGGGCCAGATGGTCCAGCAGCGACTCGTCGCTGGCGTAGCCGGCGGGGCGGGGAAAGCCGGGCAGGAAGTACCGCCTCTCGAAGTCGAACTCGCACAGCTCGGCGACGCGCTGGGTGTTGTCGAGGACCTCGGGCCGATCCGGAAACAGCGCCCGCATTTCCCGCTCCGACTTCACGTACGACTCCTGGCCGGTGAAGCGGAACCGCTTGGGATCGTCCAGGTCGCTGCCGGTGCCGATGGCCAGCAGCACGTCGTGCGCCTCCGCGTCTTCGCGGCGGAGGTAATGGGCATCGTTGGTGGCCACCACGCCCAGGCCGAGCTCCCGGCCCAGGCGCAGCATGCCCTCGGTCACGATGCGCTCCTCGGGGATGCCGTGCTGCTGGATCTCCAGCCAGAAGCCGTCGCTGCCGAATGTCCCGGCGAACCACTCGGCGCTCTTGCGCGCCTCCTCGTAGCGGCCTTGCCGCAGGTGCATGGACACCTCACCCGAGAGACAGGCGGCGAGGCACACGATGCCCTCGGCGTGCTCCGCGAGGACCTCCTTGTCGATCCGCGGGCGGCGGTAGAACCCTTCGGTGAATCCAATCGAGGTGAGGCGCACCAGGTTCTTGTAGCCGGTCCGGTTGCGGGCCAGGAGCACGAGATGGCTGTAGGGCGCGGGCGCCCAGGAGGGTTTTTCCCGGGCCTGCCGCGGTCCGTAGGCGAGGTAGGCCTCGAAGCCGAGGATCGGCCGGATCTGCTGGGCCTTGGCCTCGTCGTAGAAGCTCCAGGCCGCGTGCATGTTCCCGTGGTCGGTGACCGCCAGACTGTCCATGCCCAACCGCTTGACCTGGGCCACCAGGTCCGGAATCCGGTTGGCCCCGTCGAGGAGGGAATACTCGCTGTGGGTGTGAAGATGAACGAAAGACATGCGGAGCTAGCGGCTCACCGGGTCCTGTGCTCGAGTTCGCGCCACACGGCCTCCAGCGGGACGCCGCGGGCTTGCAACAATACCAGCATGTGATACAGCAGATCGGCCGATTCGGCCGCCACGCGGCCCTCGTCCTCCGCGTTGGCGGCGACGACCAGCTCCACGGCCTCTTCACCCACCTTCTGCGAGATGCGGGACAAGCCGCGATCGAGCAGCTGCGCCGTGTACGAGCCCTCCGGCCGCTGGCTCGCCCTGGCCGCGATGGTCGTGGCCAGGCGGCTCAGCAGGTGTCCACCGGGGTCTTCGCCGGCCACCAGCGGTCCCGCCTGTCCGCTATCGGTGCGTCCCGCCAACGCGGAAAAACAGGTCCGATCCCCCGTGTGACAGGCCGGCCCGACCTGGTCCACCCGGAAGAGGACCGCGTCTCCATCGCAGTCCAACCGGATCTCCCGCACCTTCTGCTCGTGGCCCGAGGTCTCACCCTTGCGCCAGAGGGTGCGGCGGGAGCGGCTGTAATAGTGAGCAAGACCAGTGGAGAACGTGCGCTCCAGGGCTTCGCGGTCGGCATACGCCACCATCAGGACGTCACCCGACCTGCTGTCCTGGGCCACCACGGGGACCAGTCCATCGGGACCGAACCGCACTGCCAGCAGCCAGTTGTTTTCAGACACTTGGAGAAGCTACCGGCGGCTCCTATGATTGTCAAAACCCGTTGTCGTTCCTTATCTTGCTCCCATTGGTCCCCCCGTGTTCCGCTCCGGAGCTCTCCCAGGTGAGCTGCTGTTTTCACCGTCCACTGGCAGTGTTTGCCGCCCCCGCTCTCGCCCTGGCCGCCGGTTGCGCCGACGGGACCGGACCCGGCGCGGCGGTGGCTTGTGATCAGGTGCCGCCCACCGTACTGGCCTCCGGCCAACTGGTCCTGGCGGACGCCTCGGAGACGGCCTGCATCAGGCTGGAGAATGGCCAAGCCGCAGGCGCCGAATACCTCTATGTGGCGTATTCCGCCGCCGGCACGGAGACTCCAGAGGCCACCACCGCGGCATACCGCCTGACTGGTGCGGCCGGGACCGCGCCGCCGCCGGCGATCGTGCGCCCCGACACGCGGGCCGATCGCGTCAGTTCGACCACCCCCGCGCAGCTGCTCCACGACCGGCTCCGGGAGCTCGGTCGGGGCCTGGCGCGAGCTCGGCCCAGGTCACCGGCAGGCGGCCCTGCGGGTCCCGCGGCGAAGGCGCCGCCTCCGGTGCCGGGGGAGCAGCGCACCTTCAACGTGCTGCGAAGTGCCTCGGTCTCCGGCGCGGCGGCGGACGACTACGTGCAGGTGGGTGCCACCGCGCGGTACGTCGGCACCCACGCGGCGATCTTCCTCGACGACGCAGCCCCGACCGAGGGCGGCTACAGTCAGGCGGACCTCGACGCCATGGGCACCCTCTTCGACGACCATATCCATTCGATCGACGTCAACAGCTTCGGCGCGGAAACCGATGTGAACGGCGACGGGCTGGTGTTGGTGCTCCTGACCGATCGAGTCACGCGGCTCGCCGGATGTGGCCAGGGAAACCTGGTGGTGGGGCTGTTCTTCGCGGTGGACCTGCTGGAAGACCATGTGGGCTCGAACGACGCCGAGATCTTCTATGGTCTGGCACCGGACCCGAGCTGCGGCGTCCCCCGCGAATTGGCTGTCCAGCGGCTGCCCACCGTGTTCATTCACGAGTTCCAGCACATGATCAACTACGGCCAGAAAGTGATCCAGCGAGGCGGCGAGGCTGAAGACGTCTGGCTGGACGAAGGCCTGTCCGGTTTGGCCGAGGAGCTGGGCGGCAGGTTGGTGCCAAGCGACCGCTGCGTAGACAGCGACTGCCTCACGCAGTTTCATCGGAACAACCTCGTCAACGCCTACGACTATCTGTCCCGGCAGGACGCCGCCTATCTGATCGGCCCTCCCCGCCCGCCGCTGCCGCTCACCCAGTACGGCGCCACCTGGCTCTTCGTGCGCTGGCTGGCCGATCACTTCGCGGCCGACTCGACTCTCGGCACGGATCTCACTCGCGCACTGGTGCAGACCACGCGCACCGGAGCAGACAACGTCGAGAGCGCCACGGGATTGTCATTCGACCGGTTGATCGGGGAGTGGCAGCTGGCCAACTACCTGGAGGACCAGCCGGACTTCGAGGCGCTGACGACGGGAACCCGGTTCGGCTACGGGAGCTGGAGACTTCGCGAGGTCTTCGGGTCGTTCCACCAGCAGGATCCCATGAGGTTTCCCCAAGCCTATCCGCTGGCGCCCGACGTCCTGACCGGCGGCGACTACGTCAGGGCTGGCGTGCTGCGGCCGGGCTCGGGCCCGCATCTCCTCGTGGGGCAGACCGACCCGGCCCCGGTGGACCTGCTGCTGACCGGCAGCGACGGGATGACCGGGCTCCCCGCTGCCGCCGTCCCCCGCGCCATCGTCCTCCGCCTCCGGTGAAGCCAATGATCTTTCTCATTGTGGTCGCGACCATCTTCGCGGGCTATGGCACCGCCTATCTCGCGAGCGACGACGTCCGCTACATCACTCGCGCGGGAATCGAAGAGACCCGCATCCTCCAGGCCCGCGAGCCCATCGCCGAGCTGGTGGGAGATGTGGGGACCGACCCGGCGACTCGTCAAGCGCTGCGGCTGGTTCTGGAGACCCGCGACTACGCGGCCAAGCTCGGCCTGGAGGCCAAGGAAACCTACACGACGTACGCGGACGTCGGCCGGGACACGCTGCTCCTGGTGCTGCAGGCCGCGCCCAAGGACTGTATCTGCCCCTACACCTGGAAATATCCCATCGTCGGACGGATCCCCTACAAGGGTTTCTTCGATTTCGGGGACGCCACCCGGGCCAGAGACCGACTCGCGGCACGGGGCTATGACGTGTACCTCCGTCCCTCCTCGGCGTTTTCCACCCTGGGCTGGTTCAACGACCCGTTGCTCTCGACCACACTGACCCGGGATTCGGTCGAGCTGGCCGCGACGGTGTTCCACGAGATCGCCCACAACACGCTCTACATGAAGAGCGCCACGCCGTTCAACGAGAGCTTTGCCCAGTTCGTGGGCTACCGGTCGGCCCAGTCGTTCTTCGCCGACCGGTCGGATACCGCCAATGCCCGCCAGGCCGCCGACCGGCTTCACGACGAGATGGTGCTGGGTGAGTTCTACCGCGATCTGATCGCCCGGCTCGACTCGCTCTATGCCACCCGCCCGGACTCGGCCGCGCTGGAGGCAGGGCGCGCCGAGGCGGGCGCCTGGGCGCGGGCGCAGCTGGGGGGACCGGTGGGCGCGAGCTTCAGGAGCTTCAAGGTAGGACGGCTGCCGGAGCGTCCGGTCAACAACGCGCGCCTGATCGGTGCCACGCTCTACCGCACCCGGCTGGACCTGTTCGACAAGTGGTTCGACCGGCACCAGCGCGATGTCCGCGCCAGTGTGGGCGCACTGGAGCAGCTCATGGAGGGAGCGGAGGGCGACAGCGCGTTCGCCCGGCTGGAGCGGGCCACGCAGTAGCCGCAACCTACCTCCTCCCGAGCGCGCCTCGCCTACTGGGTGCTGTCCGGTGCGTACCCCGACGTATCCCCTCCGCTGTCACTGGGGTGCATCCTCGGTGACTCGGAGTCCTCGACCTTCGGCTCGGTATCCCCGACCGCGGTGCTGTCGTTCGCGCGAGCGGTGTCGCTGGCGGCAGCCGTATCCTCCGAGACTCCGGCGCTGGTATCCTGCGCGCCCGTGTCGCTGTAGGTCCCCGTCGTCTGGCTCTGGACTTCCTCCGGAGCCTGCGAGGATTTCCCTGAGTCAGCTGGGAAGAGGGTGGTGTCGCGCTCCATACCGCGGTAGCCCGGCGGGTTCTCCACCCCCGAGGTGTCGGTCGTGTCCCGAACGGCGGAGGTATCTATCGCTGAGGTATCCGTCGCGCCGGTGTCCTGCGCGGTGGCGGTGGTGTCCATGGGCGCGCCGCCCATTTCGGTGGTATCCTGGGCCAGGGCGGTGCCACCCGTCGCCGCGAACAAGAGTCCGGCGATGAGGGCCAGTGTGCGGGTGCCTGGTACGTGCTGCATCATTCCTCCCATTTCGGTATTGCGATCCTGCGGTCCATCGCGAAGTGCTGCCTTTGGCTCGAATCGGACAATCTGCGCTGACTCTCTGCGGGAGCCTAGTCCTCCGGCGAGACCGATGCCGTGAGATAGCTCACGCCCGGCCCTCTCGCGAGGCTGTTCGCACCGTGTACCTTTCTTCGATTCCGATTCACTTCACAGCGACAGGGAACGGCGCCATGGACACGTCTTTCGTCGACCGCGAGCAGCCGCGGCTGCTGCAGGAGCTCTCCGACTTCCTCGCCATTCCGAGCGTGAGCACGCTGCCGGCTCATGGGGACGACACCCGCCGGGCCGCGGACTGGCTCCGGGCCGAGCTCACCCGGCTGGGCTGTCCGGTGGTGGACCTGATCGAGGGGGACGGGCATCCGGTGGTCTGGGCCGAAAGTCCCCCGCTGCCGGATCGGCCCACCCTGCTGATCTATGGTCACTACGACGTCCAGCCGCCCGATCCCATCGAGGAGTGGGACTCGCCGCCGTTCTCCCCCACCGTGCGTGACGGAAAGCTCTACGCCAGGGGCGCGGCGGACGACAAGGGGCAGGTCTTCTGTCTCCTCAAGGCCTACGAGGCGGTCCTCGATGCCAACGGGAAACCCCCGATGAACATTCGATTCATCTTCGAGGGTGAGGAGGAGTGCGGCGGACGGGTGATCTTCGACCTGCTCCGCGCCGAGCCGGAGCGGACCCGGGTGGATGCCGCGCTGGTCTGCGACAGCTCCTTCTACGCCCCGGGCTGGCCGGCGGTATATACCGCGCTCCGGGGACTCTGCTACGGCGAGATCTCGGTCCGCACCCTCCAGCGAGACCTGCACTCCGGGAGCTACGGGGGCGTGGCGCCCAACGCGCTGGAGACGCTGGTCCGCATTCTGAGCCGGCTCAAGAGCTCCGACGGGGAGATCCGGATTCCCAAGCTGTACAAGTCGGTCGAAGAGCCGACCAGGAAGGAGCTCAAGGCCTGGCGTAAGCTGCCCTTCGACGAAGAGGCCTACCTCCGGGACGAGGTCACCGCGCAGGCGCTCACCGGGCTGAAGGATCGTTCGGTCTTCGAGCGCACCTGGGCGCTTCCCACCTTCGAGATTCACGGCATTCGCGGTGGCTTCGTCGGCGAGGGGGCCAAGACGGTGATCCCCGCGCACGCGGTCGCGAAGGTGAGTCTCCGGCTGGTGCCGGGTCAGCGCTACGAGAAGGTCGGCCGCCAGCTGCAGCGCGCCGTCGCTGATCTGGCGCCGGGCTGGGCGGAGGTGCAGGTCACCCTGCTGCATGGAGGTGACCCCGTGCGGATCGAGGTCGACCATCCGGCCTTCACCGTGCTGGACCAGGCATTCGAGGAAGTGATCGGCCGACGGACGGTCTCCATCCGGTCCGGCGGGTCCATCCCCATCATCCCGGAGCTGGGTCTGGGCGGCGCTCCGGTGATTCTCACCGGCATCGGGCTTCCCGATGACGGCCTCCACTCACCCAACGAGAAGCTGGATCTGGCCCAGCTCTGGAGCGGAATTCAGGTCTTTGGCCGGTTCTTCGAGCTGTTCGCTGAGCGGGGGGGTCAGGGGCGGGAGCCGGCGGCTGAGGAGCAGCAGGCGATCGAGGAAACGGTCTAGACCTCGTCCTCGGGCGCCACGCGCTTCAGCGGCCCCGAGTAGCGAGCCTCGGTGCGGGCGTGGAGCTCGTCCACCCCGATGAGCGCGCGGGCCGACGCGATGATGCCCGCCACGACGTCGTCGGCCCAATAGGAGTCGGGACGGTCGCCGGCCGGCAGCTTGGCGGCGCAGCTCTCCAGGTACTGGATGGCGGTGGTGATCCATTCGCTCTGTGCGCTCGCCACCGTGGCCCAGGAGCCGGTCGCGCGGAGCTCCAGCTCCTCCAGTCCTTTCAGATGGTCTTCCACTCCCGCCGTCACCTCCCGGGAACGCAGCTTGTCAGCCACCAGGGTCAGCACGGTCCGGCGCTCGGTCTCCTGCGGCTCGGGCAGCGGCGCCAGGTAGTGACGCTGATCGGCCACCATCTCCGCCAGCCGGATGCAGACCGCCCGGATGGCTGGCATCAGCGCCCGGGGGGCCTCTTTAGCCCAGCTGTCCGCGGCCCGAAGGATCTCCTTGATCCGTTGTTCCGCCTGCGCCTCGGGGGTAGGTCGGCGAGGTGATTCAGCCATGATAGACAGGAAAACCGGGTCGCCAGGGAAAGGCAAGTGAAGGTGACGAACACAACCTCGTCAGCGCGGCCCTCTTCGCATGCGGACCGGATCGGGCCGGCCGTACCGCTCCTCAGACCACGGGTCGCCTCGCATGTGATAGCCGTTCTGCTCCCAGAAGCCGGGGTAGTCCTCGGCCAGAATCTCCAGTCCCTTGACCCACTTCGCGCTCTTCCAGAAGTACAGGTGGGGAACCAGTAGCCGAACCGGGCCACCATGCTCGCGCGGCAGCGGCTCGCCGTCATGGGTCAGTGCCAGCAGATTGTCCGGCCGGTCGAGATCCTCCAGGGGAAGATTGGTCGTGAAGCCCTGTTCCGCGTGCACCAGCACGAACCTGCCTTCGGGCCGAACACTGGTGCGCCGGAGCACTTCCTGGACCGGTACTCCGCCGAAGACATTGTCGTAGCGGGTCCATCGCGTCACGCAGTGGATGTCGCAGGTGGTTTCGCTCTTGGGCAATGACTGAAGCTCCTCCCAGCTCAGCTCCAAAGGCCGCTCCACCGCACCGCTCACGGCGAACCGCCACCGCGTCAGGTCCACCGTAGGCACGGTGCCGTAGTGCAGCACCGGCCACTTGCGGGTGAGGATCTGGCCGGGTGGTAAGCGGGGCTGGGACGCGCTAGTCATGCTCTGGACGCCTTGAGCTCCTCTGATGCCCGCTCTCGCGCCTCCGAGCTCGCCATCACCACGGACATCCCGAAGACCTCGCAGAACGCCTCCACCACCAGCGTTCGCGCCTCCGCCATCAAACCATCCGAATCCTGACGAAGCAGCTCCGACGCCACGCTGGTCATCACCACCTGCCGGATGCCACAGGGCACGATGAGGTCGAACGGATCGAGATCCGTCGTGACGTTGAGCGCAAAGCCGTGAAGCGTCACCCACTGCTTCACGTGGATGCCGATGCTGGCGATCTTGCGGCCGGCGGTCCAGACGCCGGTGAGACCCGGGTTGCGGTCGGCCTCGATGTCGAGACGGCCGAGCGCGTGGATCAGGACATCCTCCAGCCGACGCAGGTACCAGTGCAGGTCCTGCCGGTGGGCCCGCAGATCGAGGATGGGATAGCCGACCAGCTGCCCGGGGCCGTGATAGGTGACGTCGCCGCCTCGCTCGACCTCGAACACCTCCACCCCCTGCCTGGCGAGCTCCGAAGGCGAGAGGGGCAGACTGCTCTGGCGGGTCCCTCGGCCCAGCGTGATGACGGGGGGGTGTTCGACCAGCAGGAGCACGTCCTCACCGAGCTCGCCGGCAATCCGTCGCCGTCGCAGCTCGCGCTGGAGCTCGAGCACGTGGGCGTAGGACCGACGCCCCAGGTCCTCGACGCGGAGGGGAGCCGTCATGACCCCGCCAGGTGCCGGGCGCGGCGGGAGAGCAGCAAGGCCGCCCCGGCCGCGAGCGCGGCCGTGGCCAGCATGGCGGCCCGGCCGAACGCGGCGTGCAGTGCGGGATAGACCAGCATGGCGGGCACGGTCGCGAAGGCGCTGACGATGGCCAAGCCGCCACGCCGATAGGTGGACTCGAGCGGAGCCAGGATCCGCCAGGTGACCAGGCCGGCCAGCACCAATCCCCCAAGAGTACCGGCCGTCAGCAGGTAGAACCGCGCGCCGGCGGCGGCCTCGCCGGTGCCTGGAGTGGGCCGCAGGGCGTCGACCCCCGCGACCGTCACCCCGACCAGGGCGAGGCCCGTGAAGAGACCGGCGCCGAGCGCCGCGGCGGCGAGCGAGATCGGATCCATGCTCAGATATGCACCACCCGCCCCATCGAGTCGAGCGCCGCCTCCGCGATGGCCTCGGACAGGGTGGGATGGGCGTGGATGGCGAGATCCACTTCCTCGACGGTGTATTCGTTCTCCCGGGCGACCGCCAGCTCGTGGATGATCTCCGAGGCATGGCTCCCCACGATATGGGCTCCCAGAATCTCGCCGTACTTCTTGTCACGGACGATTTTCACGAAGCCCTCGGTCTCACCCGCGGTGCGGGCGCGCCCGTTGGCGCTGAAGGGAAACCGGCCCACCTGATACTCCAGCTTCCGCTCCTTGGCCTGCTCCTCGGTGAGCCCGATGCTCGCCACCTCCGGATGACAATAGGTGACGCTGGGCACGTTATCGTACTTGATGGGATGGGTGCGGTGCCCGGCGATCCGCTCGGCCACCACGACACCCTCCCGGCTTCCCTTGTGGGCCAGCATCGGCGGACCGGCCACGTCACCGATGCAGTAGACGCCCGGCGCCGTGGTCTCCAGAGTCTCGAGGTTGACCTTCACGTAGCCCCGGTCGGTGAGCTGCACGCCGGCTTCCTGAAACCCCATGGACTCGGTGTTGACCGCGCGCCCTGCCGCCATCAAGACCTTTTCCACCTCGATCGTCTCGGTCTTTCCCCCCGCCTCGACCTCCAGCTTCACCGAGGCCTTCGCCACGGTGGCCTGCTTCACCTTGGCGCCCGCCAGCACGGCCATTCCGCGCTTCCGGAAGCTCTTGGTGAGCACGTCGGACGATTCGGCGTCTTCCAGCGGGAGGATCCGGGGCAGCACCTCGATCAGCGTCACCTTGGTGCCGAAGGCGCTGAACACGTCGGCGAACTCGCAGCCTACCGCGCCGGCTCCCACGATGGCCATCGTCTTGGGCGCCTGCTCCAGGAACAGCGCCTCGTCGGAGCTGATGACCGTCGCCTTGTTGATCTCGAGCCCGATCTGCGGGATGCCCTTCACCCGCGACCCGGTGGCGATCACCACCGCCTTCTTCGCCTCGTAGCTGTCGTTGCCGACTTTGACCACGCGATTCTTGGCCAGCACCCCGGTGCCCCGGATGACCGTGATCTTGTGCTTCTTCATCAGGAACTCGACGCCCTTCGAGTTCTGCTCCGACACCTTGCGGGAGCGGCGCATGGCGACGCCATAATCGGTCTTGACCGTACCCACCTCGACCCCCAGATCCTTGGCGTCATGGGCGGCCAGGTTGGCGACGTAGGCGCTGTGCAGCAGGGCCTTGGTGGGGATGCAGCCGATGTTCACGCAGACTCCCCCGAGCTTGTCCCGCTCGACTACGGCGGTTGCCAGGCCGAGCTGAGCCGCGCGGATGGCGCACACATAGCCCGCCGGACCGCCGCCCACCACGATGACGTCGAACGAATTGGTCGCCACTTCCAGACCTCCCTAAAGGCGTAAAGCGTCTTCACGCTTCACGCAGTTAGTAGACGAGGGCCAGCGGGTTCTCCAGCATCCCTTTGAGGGTCTGCAGGAACCGCGCGCCGGTCGCACCGTCGATCACCCGGTGATCGCAGGACATGGTGAGCCGCATCCGGGGCCGGATCGCGACGGCGCCCTGGTGCACTACCGGTTGCTCGGTGAGCCGGCCCACCGCCAGGATGCCCGCTTCGGGCGGGTTGATGACCGCGGTGAACTCGTCGATGTCCAGCATGCCGAGGTTGGAGACCGAGAAGGTGCCGCCGGTGTACTCCTCCGGCGTCAACCGCCGCTCACGGGCTCGGCCGGCCAGGTCCTTCGACTCGGCGGCGATCTCCCGCAGGCTCTTCAGATCGGTGTGCCGGATCACCGGCGTGATCAACCCGTCCTCGATCGCGACCGCCATGCTGACATGGACCTCGTTCCAGTAGCGGATGTGGTTTTCCTGCCACCAGGCGTTGCACTCGGGGTGCTGCCGCAGCGCCATGGCCACGGCCTTCAGGATGATGTCGTTGAAGGAGATCTTGTCGCCGCCTGCCGCGAGCAGGGCCTCGCGCGCCTCCCGGGCCCGTGTCATGTCCACTTCGGTCGTGAGATAGAAGGTAGGGATCGGGCCGATGGACTGCGCCAGACGGCGCGCGATGGTCTTCCGGATCTGGGTGAGGGGCACATCCTGGTACGGTTCGCCCCCAGGCACTCGGACGGCGGCCGGCCGTGCCGGCGCCGCGGCGGGCGCCGCGGCGGCTCCGCTGGTCTCGAGATCGCGGGCGACCACTCGGCCTTCCGGGCCGGACCCGGCGACCGCGGCGATGTCGATGCCGCGCTCGGCTGCCATGCGCCGGGCCAGCGGTGAGGCTCTCACCCGGCCGCTGGCCGGCGCGGGGGCCGGCTGCTTGGCGGCCCTCGGAGCGGCCGGCTGTCCGTTGGCGTCCGCCGCAGGACCACGCGCGGGCGCCGGGGGCATGGACGTCGCGCGACTCTGGTCGGGGGTCGGTTGGGTGGCCTGCTCCTCGGCCGCGGGCGGCTTGGCCGCGGTCTTGGCGGCCCCCTGGCCATCGCCCCTCCCTGCGGCCGGTGCCTCCACCTTCTCGCCCGGCTCCCCGATGACCGCCACCAGCTCCGACACCGGGACCGTGGTGCCGGCGGATACCACCTGCTTGAGGAGGGTCCCTCCCGCCCGGGCGACCAGCTCCATCACCGCCTTGTCGGTCTCCACTTCCGCCAGCACGTCGCCGACGGCGACCGACTCTCCCTCCTGCTTCTTCCACTCCACCAGCCGTCCCTCTTCCATCGTGGGGGACAGCGCTTCCATCACGACTTTGGTGGCCATGAGGCTCCTGTCTGATGACCGATGCTCACTCCAGGTACAACACCTGCTTGGCGGCCGCCGCGATCTTGCCCGCATCCACTTTGGCGGCGCGCTCCAGGTGCTTGTTGTAGGGCATCGGCACGTCGGCTCCGCTGACCCGGAGCACCGGGGCGTCGAGCTCGTCGAAGACTTCGCGCTGGATAGCGTCGACTACCTGTGCCCCGACGCCCGCGAAGGGCCAGCCCTCTTCCGCCACCACGCAGCGGTGAGTCCGCGCCACCGAGCTCAGCACTGTCTCGGTGTCCAGTGGCCGGATGGTTCTGAGGTCGACGATCTCCGCCTCGATCTCTTCAGAGGCCAGCTGCTCGGCTGCCTTCAGCGCCAGTGACACCGTCTTGGAGTGGCACACGATGGTGACGTCGCCGCCGCTCCGCTTGACGTCCGCCTGGCCCAGAGGCGCCAGATGCTCGCCCTCGGGGACCTCGCCCTTGGTGTTGTAGAGCATCTCGCCCTCGATGAAGACGATGGGGTCGTCGCTCCGGATCGAGCTCTTGAGGAGGCCCTTGGCGTCCGCGGGAGTCGCGGGCATCACGACCGTGAGCCCGGGGATGTGGGCGTAGTAGGTCTCGAATGCCTGGGAGTGCTGCGCGCCGAGCTGCAGGGCGGCGCCTCCCGGCCCCCGGAAGACGGCCGGTACCCCGACCTGCCCACCCGACATGTAGCGCATCTTGGCGGCGGAGTTCACCAGCT
>DATBJC010000014.1:0-21918 GCA_036556625.1 Gemmatimonadales bacterium | reverse complement strand
GTAGGCGATGCCGCCACCCTGGGTGCAACCGCGCCGATCTTCGTGGCGCTGTTGTCGGGGCCGCTGCTGGGCGAGCGGGTCGGCCGCCGCCTCTGGCTTGCGGTCGCGATGGCCTTCGTGGGAATCGTGCTGCTGGTGCGGCCGTCGTTCACCCTCGCCGCGCCGGTTGCCGCGGTCGCGACCGGGGGCGCGTTCTTCTATGGGTTGGCGATGATCTGGCTCCGGCGCATCGGGCCGGGGGAGAGCCACGAGGCGGTGGTCCTGCATTTCTCGCTGGTGGCGCTGGGGACCATGCTCCTGCTGGCCATCCCCTCGTGGCGCTGGCCCGACACCGGCGGTGGCCTCTACCTCCTCGGAGCGGGTCTCGGTGGCGGGGGGGCCCAGATCGCCATGACTCGGGCATACTCCCTGCACCGCGCCACGCCGGTAACCGCGCTCAGCTATCTCGGAGCAGTCTTCACCTACGTCCTGGCCCTGCCGCTGTTTCCCGACCGGCCGACGCTCTGGGAAGCGGCCGGGTCCCTGCTCATTCTCGCCTCGACGGCGATGGTGGGCCTATCCACGTTATCTTTGAGCCATGACCGCCCGACCGCTCGCCGCCTCGGGACTGGACTATGATCCGGCCCTGGCGTGCCGGCATCTCGCGGAAGCCGACCCCACACTCGGCGGACTGATCGCGCGGGTGGGGGCCTTCGCGCTTCGTCCCCGTCCCACCCAGAGCCTCTTCGCTGCGATCGCGCGCGCCATCGTCTACCAGCAGCTCTCCGGCTCCGCCGCCGCGACGATTCTGGGCCGGGTCCGGGCGATCTACGCGCCCAAGCGCTTCCCCACCCCGCGCGACATCCTGGCCACGCCGCCTGAGCGGCTCCGGGCGGCCGGCTTGTCCACCGCCAAGACCGCCGCGCTGCGCGATCTCGCCGCCCGAACCCTGGACGGCACCGTCCCTTCCATGGCCCGGGTACGGCTCATGCAGGACGAAGAGGTCATCGAGCGGCTGGTCCAGGTGCGTGGCGTCGGCCGCTGGACCGCCGAGATGCTGCTCATGTTCCGCCTGGGTCGGGCCGATGTACTGCCGGTCAGTGACCTGGGAATTCGGAAAGGCTTTGCGCTGACCTTCGGCAACCGGCGCCTGCCGGCCGCGGTGACCATTGCCCGGCGGGCGGAGCGCTGGCGTCCTTACCGTTCGGTCGCGTGCTGGTATCTCTGGCGCGCGTGCGACATGTGACGCGGAGGCGATCATGACGGGCGAGGGAATCAATCGCGGTGGTCACGAGCCCAGTCTGCAGACGGTAGAGATGCTCTGCGATCGGCTGGCCGAGCTGGGGTTGGCGATAGGCCCCGAACAAGCCCGCGCCCTGGCAC
The DNA here is from genome assembly GCA_036556625.1 of Gemmatimonadales bacterium. GTDB lineage: Bacteria > Gemmatimonadota > Gemmatimonadetes > Gemmatimonadales > GWC2-71-9 > CAVVWJ01. The sequence continues at coordinate 20,556 of DATBJC010000014.1, read as the reverse complement.
GCGAAGTCCTGGCCTCGGAGGCACCGCGGGTGGACGCCCGGCTGCGCGACGCTCTCTACACCGCGCTCCAGACCATCCGGGTGGCGGCGCAATCGGGCATGGGCATGCTCGCCACGGCCGCGTCGGACAACAAAGAAGCGGCTCCGCTGGAGCAGCTCCATGTGTCCCGGCGTCCGCCGGCGCAGCAACAGCCGCCCGCCGCACCAGCTGCCCAGAGATCCCCTCAGCGGCCGCCGGAACCGAGACATCCGGAGCCGCGAGCGGAGCCGAAGCGGCCGTCAGGCCCCCGACGGCCCAAGTTCGAGATCGATGAGGACGAGCGGCGCCCGATGTTCCGGCGTCCCGGGCGACGCTAGTGCTGCTGCACCGCATCTGGGACCCCAAGCTCGCCCAATCCGGATATCTCATCGGCTGTACCGAGGCGCGGGAGGCGCTGGTGATCGACGCCACCCGCGATGTCGAGCAATACCTCGCCCTTGCCGCCTCGTTCAACCTCCGTCTGGCCCACGTCACCGAGACTCACATTCACGCCGACTTCGTCTCCGGCAGCCGCGAGCTGGCCGCCCGGGCTGGAGCCAGGCTCTATCTCTCCGACGAGGGCGGCGCCGGATGGCGCTACGACTTCGCGGGCCCCGATGGGGCGGTACCGTTGCGCGACGGTGATCGCTTCACCGTGGGGCGGGTCGGCATTCAGGTGCTCCACACCCCCGGTCACACGCCGGAGCACCTGACCTTTCTGGTCACCGACCGCGAGTCGGCCACCGAGCCGATCGCGGCGGTCACCGGCGACTTCGTGTTCGTGGGCGACGTGGGGCGGCCCGACCTGCTCGAGCGAGCCGCGCGGGTCGAGGGCACAATGGACGCCGCAGCCAGGACGCTGTTCCGCAGCATCCAGCGGTTCAAGTCGCAGCCCGACTACCTCCAGATCTGGCCCGGGCACGGGGCCGGCTCAGCCTGCGGCAAGGGAATGAGCGCCATCCCCCACAGCACGGTGGGCTACGAGCGCCGGTTCAACTGGGCGTTCGGGGTCACCGACGAGGCCGAGTTCGTGCGACTGGTGCTCGAGGGCCAGCCGGATCCCCCCCGGTACTTCGGGGCGATGAAGCGCATCAATAAGGAAGGACCTCGCGCGCTGGGGGGCCTGCCACGGCCGAAGCCGCTCGCTGCCGAGGACATCATCGGCGTGCTCGAGCGCGGCGAGCTGGTGATCGACACCCGCACCGGCGCCGAGTTCGCCACCGGGCACCTGCCCGGCAGCATCAACATTCCGTTCAACAATGCGTTCACCACCTGGGCCGGCTGGGTCGTGCCCTACGACCGGGACGTCTACCTGATCTCGGCCAAGCCGGACGGCCGGCAGTCGGAGCTGGCGCTGCGCGACCTGGCGATGATCGGGCTGGACCGGGTGGTGGGCTCGTTCGGACTCGACGCGCTGGGCGCCTGGACCGGGTCCGGTCGCACGCTGCGAAGCTACGGGCGGATCTCGGTGCGCGAGCTCTCCGAGCGCCTGGAGGCCGGGAGCGCGGTGGCGGTGGACGTGCGCAGCCGGGACGAGTGGGAGGCCGGACATATCCCGGGAGTGCCGAACATCTTCGCGGGAGAGATCAGCGAGCGAATCCCGGAGCTTCCGGCCGGCCGGCCGCTGGTGCTCCACTGTCAGGGCGGCACCCGCTCGGCCATCGCGGCGAGCCTGCTGGACGCCCGCGGGGTGGGCGAGATCCTCGATGCGCCGGGTGGGTTTGCCGAATGGGAGCGCGAGGGTCTACCGGTCACCCGTGATTCCGGCTCGTTGGCCGACCTGGTGACCGCGCCGTTGGACCGGGCGGCCCAACGCACCGGCTAGCACAGCAGTCCAACTCGCCTCCTCGCAGGCAACTCCTTCCTCTGACCGAAGCCCTCGCTGCCCGCCCGGGTACCCCGGTTCCCCGGCTCAACATTTCTGCGCTCCCAGGTGTCAGGTAGAAGATGGAGGAATCCGACGCGGACCTGGTACTGCGCGTGCGCCGCGGGGACGGCCAGGCCGCGGACCTGCTGCTGGAGCGGTACATGCGCGCGTGCCGGGCCGTGGCGCTCGCGGTGACGGGGAGCGAAGCCGATGCCGACGATGTCTGTCAGGATGCGTTTGTGTCCGCCATCGAGCGGATCGACGATTGTCGCGAGCCGGCTCGCTTTGGGGGATGGCTGCTTCAGATCGTGCGAAACCGCGCCCGCAACCTCCTGCGGCACCATGACGCGAGGCGAACCGACCGGCTGGACGAGCACGCCGTCGCCGAAGGTCGGTCCCCCGACCAGGAGACGGAGCTGGAGGATTTGCGCGAGCGGCTCCGGGCCGCGCTGGCGGGGCTCCCCGAGACCCATCGCGAGATCGTCCTCCTGCATGATCTCGAGGGATGGAAGCATGTGGAGATCGCAGAGCGACTGGACCTGCCGCCCGGCACGGTGCGGTCGCATCTCCACCACGCGCGCCGCCGGCTGCGCGAAATCCTGGGCAACATGGGGACGGAACGATGAACGAGCCTGAACCGGTTGATCTCTCACCGCTGGACCCGGAACGCGACCCGCAGCGCTGGACGCTGCTGATGGCCGCTACCCGGCTCCGCGTGTCCGAGGCGGTTCGCAGACGAAGCCGCGAGGCCGATCCGTTGGCGGTGGTGACCCAGTGGGCGCGCCCCATCCTCGCCGCCGCGGCGACGATCCTGCTGCTCCTCGGGGCGGCGACTGTCTTCGGCGTGCCCGGGATGCGGGAGATGTCTCAGGCCAGAAGGCTGGCCTACCTGACCCAATCCTCCGTGCTTCGGGGCCAGACGCCCACCGGCGCCGAGCTCATGGCCGCGATGCGGCTGGAGTCGGAGCGGTGATGTGGAGTCCCCGCCGGACCGCCCTGCTGGTCATTCTGGCCGTCAGTCTGGCCGGAATCGCCGCCGGTATTGCACTCAAGGTGATTGCCGATGACATGGGTCTGGGATCGTCCCGGCCATCTCGGGACGACTACCCCAGGTACAAGGTCAACCACCCGATGAGCGACGGGGAGGAAGACTTCATCGAAAGCCTTGGCCTCCCCAAGATGCAGGAGAAAGCCTTGGAGCGCCTGCTCGACGAGCGTGAGGAGCGCCTCGAGACCTACTGGGAGGGGAAGCTCCCCGAGATCCAGGCACTCATCGACTCCAGCCGAGTGGAGATACGGAGTCTCCTGCCGCCCGACGCTCGGGTGGCCTACGACAACTGGGTAGCTCGGCAACGCGCCGGGAGACCCGAGGACTGAGGAGGTACCAGATGCGATATCCGGCTTTGGGGACGGCCATCGGCATCGTCCTTCTGGGCGTTGGCCGTGTAGCGGCGGCTCAGACTTCCCAGGTGGGGCCGGCGCCGGCGGCGGAGATTCGGCAGCTCATCACCACGTATACGCTGCTCGAGGTCGGCGGGAAGTCGCTGCCCACGCTGATCGAGCAGGAGTGGCGCTGCCACAAGGACATCATCGCCGGGACCCTGGTGCTGAGCGGGGGTGGGCGGTGGCTGCTCCAGACCGTGACCCGGGAGGTGTGCGGCGACCAAACCATGGTCAACCGCAGCACGGACGACGGGATTTACCGTACCGAAGCGGGAACGATGCATCTGTTCGATGCAGCCGGTCGCGAGCGGACCGCCAAGCGGGGGTGGAGCTTCGGTACGGATATCGACCTCGAGGAGCTCAAGACCGGGACCTTCGGCAGCGAAGGGACCCTGACGGTGCGGCTCTCCGACGGGCACACCGAGCTCGTATTCCGGCAAGTCGTGCACCGGGTGACGCCGCCGGCCAGTCATCGGCAGCGCCCTCGCGGAGCGCCCATCAAGATCGCCACAGCGTTTTGATACAGGGGAGACCATGGACCTCGGTGACATCATGGAGGGCCTGCTGGTTCTGGTCCTGGTCGCGACCGCGGCCTTCGTGGCCGGGGGCGCGGGATGGCGGCTGGCCCGCGCTCTCGAGTGCCATTTCACCGAGCACCGCGGCTTCAGTCCCGAAGCCAGGGCTCGCCTCCTGTTGCTCGAGGACGAATGCGCGACACTGCGTCGAGAGCTGACGGAGGTCAAGGATCGCCAGGATTTCATGGATAGTCTCTTCCTGCAGCGCCGCCCGGACACGAGGCTTGCCCCACCTCTGAGCTAGGCTACCGACAAGCAAAAGCGGCAAGGGACGGTTTCGACCCTTGCCGCTAGGTAATGCCTCGTCGCTTTCACTCCCGAGGAGGGACTCGAACCCCCGACCCGGTGATTAACAGTCACCTGCTCTACCAGCTGAGCTACTCGGGAAAACACCCTATGTGAAGCGGCTGCAATTTCGTCTGGGGGTTCACGAGGGTCAAGCCATTTTGCACGACGCCGCCGGGTGCGATGTGCTGCACGCCCCTTGTGAGTGATGATTCACTTAGCACAAGATGCGTACGATCGGGCTGTCTTTGCTCGATAAAGTGCAATCAGAAACCGTGCCTAAGTCGTTGTTGATAAATCTGTTACAATCTTCGTACTGCCTTTTCGCCCTCCGTCTCTTACCTTGTGGCCATGCTTTTGCCCCCGCTCACCGGGCACCTCCAAGCCAGGCGCCGCCTGGCGTCGGCGGTGCGCGGGGACACGCTGCCCCAGGTCCTGCTGTTCACCGGTTCGACAGGGATCGGGAAGCAGCGTCTGGCCCTCTGGTTGGCACAACTGGTTTTCTGTGAGCGCGGCGGCGACGAGCCGTGTGGCTCCTGCCGCGCCTGTCACTTGGTGGAGAGTCTGTCGCACGCCGACCTCCACTGGTTCGTCCCGATCGCCCGACCCAAGGCCGGCGATCCGGACAGGCAGGTAGACGAGACGGCTGAGGCGCTCGCCGCGGTGATGGAGCAGCGGCGGAAGGAGCCGCTCTATGCTCCGCCGGACGGCATGGCGATCCATTCGATCGCGACGGTCCGGTTGCTCCAGCGCCGCGCCGCGCTGACCTCGGTGGAAGGCGGCCGGCGGGTATTCATCATCGGCGAGGCGGATCGGCTGGTCCCTCAGGAGTCGAGTCCCGAGGCGGCCAACGCGATGCTCAAGCTGCTGGAGGAGCCGCCGGCCGGTGCGCTGTTCGTGCTGACGACGGTAGATGCTCGGCGGATCCTTCCGACCATCCGCTCGCGGTCGGCGCCGATCCGGCTCAACCGGCTGAGCGATGACGATGTGCGGGAGTTCCTCCGGCGGCACACCGAGCCGCGATGGAGCGAGGAGCGGATCGACGAGCGGGTCGCGTTGGCGGATGGCTCCGTCGGGCTGGCCCTGGGCCAGGCGGAGGAGACCGACCGCGCCTATCGCTCGGCCGAGCAACTGCTGGCCGCGGTGGTGGAAGGCCGGGGGCCGGCGTTGGAGCGGGCCTTGGGCCAGGCGACGTTCGCCGCCCGCGGAGAGTTCGCCGCGATGCTCGATGCCCTGGCCGCCACTCTGGGCGAGGCGGCAAGGGGCACGATGGGTCAGCCGGTGCGCCGCCGGGTCCCGGAGCCGCTCCTCCGGCACCGGAGCCCGGCCCCGCTGCTCCGGGCCATCGAGCGGGTGGCGGAGGCGCGGGAGGCCGCCGCGGGCAACGTGAACCCGCAGCTGCTCCTGGCCGTGCTGGGGGAAGATCTGGCGGAGGTCCTGTGAAGTTGAGCCACCTCGACGCGGAGGGTCGCGCTCGGATGGTGGACGTGGGCGACAAGCCGGTGAGCGATCGCCAGGCCGTCGCCCGCGGGAAGGTCCGGATGACCCGGGCGGCCTACGAACTGGTGGCCGGCGAGGGCGTCCCCAAGGGCGACGTGCTTGCGGTGGCCGAAGTGGCCGGCGTGATGGGGGCCAAGCGGACCGGGGAGCTGATCCCGCTCTGCCACCCGCTGGGCCTCGACCACGTACAGGTGGAGGCACGGCTCGACCCCGAGCTGCCCGGGGTGCAGGTGACGGCAGCCGTCCGGGTGACCGGGCGCACAGGTGTAGAGATGGAGGCGCTCACGGCGGTCGCGGTGGCCTGTTTGACAGTGTATGACATGGTCAAGGCAGTCGACAAGACCATGGTCATCCAGGACATCACGCTGGTGAGCAAGACCAAACAGGAGGTTGGCCCGCGATGAGACCGACCGACGAGTACGACGATCGGCGCGCTGGTTCCCTGGAGCGGCTCCTCATCCGAGGTGCCCTGCTCCTGGTGACCTTCGTCGTCATCGGCGCCCTGGCCGGCTGGACGAAACGGGTGGGTGCGGCAGACCACGTGATAGCCCCGGACACGCGCCTGGTGGCGCGGCAGATGGGGACGCTCGAGCATCAGCTCCAGTCGACCCGGGGCGAGATCGAGCTGGTGAAGCTCCAGCTGGAGCGGACCAACGCGATCGTGGCCAACTCGGTCAAGTATCAGATCACGGCCGATCTGGCCCAGGATATCTACGACATCGCCTTGAGTGAGGGGATCGATCCCGCGCTCGGGTTCCAGCTGGTCAAGGTGGAGAGCAACTTCAAGAGCACCGCCCGGTCGGCGATGAATGCCTACGGGTACACCCAGCTCCAGCTCCCCACCGCCCGGTACTATGATCGGGACGTGACGGTGGGCCAGCTGTACGATCGGGAGACCAATCTCCGAATCGGGTTCCGCTTCCTGCGGGACCTGCTGGAGCAGTTCGACCACGACATGGAGCTGGCACTGGTGGCCTACAACCGTGGCCCTGCCAAGGTCGCCGGCATTCTGGCCAAGGGTGGCGATCCGGCCAACGGATACGCTGAGGCGGTGATGGAGGGGTGGGAGCCCCTGGGATCGGAGGCGGGGGCGCAATAAGAAGGTGAGAAGTGTAAAGAGTGAAGGGTAAAGCGTGAAGCGGCAGGAATCCTCGGGTTCCTGCCGCTTCACGCTTTACCCTTCACTCTTCACGTTCAGCCGGGCGTCTTCGCTCCCGGCGGCGCCACCCGCAGCTTCTGCCCGGCCCTGATCCGTCCCTTGGCGTCGAGCTTGTTCCAGCGGCGGAGATCCCGCTGGCTCACGCCATACTCGTCGGCGATGCCCGACAGCGTGTCGCCGCGTTTCACCCGATGATAGCCCGAGGTGTTGGTCCCCGCCGCGGGCACCGGATCCGCCATCCGGCGGGCCATCGAGCTGGAAATGGCGCCACCGGTGGGCACGATGAGTCGCTGTCCGATGCGGAGGCGACGCGGGTTCGCTTTGGGGTTCGCCTCGGCGAGCAGCCGGCTGCTCACCCGGTATTTCCGCGCGATGTGGCCCATCGTCTCGCCCCTCGCCACGAAGTGCTCCACGAAGGTCACCCGCTTCTCCGGCGGCAGCTCGGCGTACGCCGCGACCGTCTTCGGGCCACGGCCCGCGGGCAGGCGCACGACTGAGGCTTTGGCCGGCGGCGTCGCCAGGCGGAGGAACTGCGGGTTGAGCTCCCGGATCGCCGCGACCGTGGTGTCCGCCAGCCGGGCGATGACGTCGAGCCCGGTCATGGTGGGAACCACGATCGAGTCGTAGGCCAGCGGCTCCGCCGCGGTCACGGTGAAGCCGTAGCGCCTGGGCTCCTTCGCGATCAGCGCGGCGGCGATGAGCTTGGGCACGTAGTCCTTGGTCTCCCGGCGAAGCAGGCGGGTGTCGTAGAGCCGGAAGAAGGCCGCGTCGGGCGAGGCCTCCGAGTCGTGGGGGCGGAGCCGGCGCAACCCGCGGGAGACCCGCCCCGAGCCGGCGTTGTACGCGGCAGCCGCGAGATAGACCGAGCCGAAGCGCTGGTTGAGATCGCGCAGGTGCCGGGCGGCGGCATCCGTCGCCTTGAAGGGGTCGCGCCGCTCATCCACCCAGGAGTCCACCCGGAGGTCGTAGTACTTCGCCGTCCCCTTCATGAACTGCCACATCCCCACGGCGCGAGCTCGGCTGGTGGCGGTGTTGGAAAACCCACTCTCGATCATCGCGAGATAGACCAGGTCGGCCGGCATTCCCTCGCGCGCCAGCCGCTCCCGGATCATCGGCTCGTAGAGCTGCATCCGGTTGAGCCAGATGCCCATCCGCTCGCGGCCCCGGCCCAGGAAGAACTCCAAATACCACTGCACCCGATGGTGGCTGTTGTAGGTCTCGACGTCGATGTCCCAGGCGACCGCGTTGGCGAGCGCCTTGGTGTCGTTGCCCACGATGGCGGCATCCGATGCCTCGGCCTCCGACTCGCTGGGTGCCGCTTCGGCCAGTTCCTCGAGCACGGCTTCGTCCGCGGCGGAGTCGGCGGCTTGCATCGTCTCGGCAGCGACTTCGGCGGCGGGAATCAGGGTGTCGAATTCAGGAGCGGGAGGGAGCGCTGGGTGACCTGAGGGAGTGCTCGGGGAGCCACTCTTGGATGACGATTGGGCGTAGGGGGAACCGGGCTCCGGCATAGGCCCACGCTGGGTGGCCTGCTGATGACCGCCGCAGGCGACCATGAGAAACAGCGGCACGAGCAGGGACAGACGAAGCATCGGCGCTCCGCTTCGGGGGGCGTTCGGGGTGCATTCCGCCGGGCGGAAGGCGTTCTGAGGCAGTGGGGCCCGGCGCGGCGCGCCGGCTAACGCATGAACAGGCGGTTTCCGAGGATCCGGTTGGTTGCGTTGAGCACAGCTAGTGCCGCGGCGCGGCCGGGATCGTCTTCCGTGAGCACCGACCCGACTACCCGCTGGTCTCCTTCGGCCGTGGTGGCCAGGGACACGATGACAACGGTTGCATCGAACGCGCGCACCGCCTTGACCCCCAACAGCTCGAACGTCGACTCACCCTGCACCGCCTGGCACAGGGCGTTCACACAGGCCTGGGCCGCGCAGCGGAGCTCCCCGGCCTGCGAGCACAGCCCCTCGCTCTCGCCGGTGAAGGCTTCCGAATCCCTCCAGGTGAGTCCCACCTTCGCGCGGCACCGGCCATTGGGCAGCCGGTCCAGCACGAACTCGGCGAAGCGCAACCGCTCGCTGAGGGGGTTGGGCGCTGACATGGCCTTCCTTGCACGGCGAGTTTGAGTTTGGAGACGGCGAGGAGAGCGACGGGCAAGCCCTATGCCACCCTCGGTCCCGGCCCCCCTCAGTCCAGGTGCTCGGAGAGAAAGGCGACCAGCGTATCGTCGGAGAGTTTGTCGGCCTGTGCGAAGAGTGCGCCCTTGGAGGAAGAAGAGAGCGGATAGGTTGCCCAGAAGGGTGGGCGGTCGGCGCTCGCGCACCGAAACGAGAAGACCAGATTCCATTGCGCCGAGTTCGCCCGGCGCTCCGCGGCAACCGTCACGTTCCAGCGGCGCTTGCCGTGCTCGACCACTCTCCACGCCATCGACGACTCCACGAAGTCGAACGAAAGGTCGGCCAATATGGGCCGCGGCCGGGAATCAGGTCAAGAGCCGTTCGGCTCTCGCATGCTCCATCGTGTCCACCACCCGCAGCGGCGTGAGCTCGCGCCACACCGCGCCCACGTGCGCCAGGCGCGCGCGGGTCTCGGCGAGCAGTCGGCTGGTGCCCCACGGCATCGCGGTGAACAGATCGGGAATCGGCGGCATGCCGCCGAGCAGATAATACTCACCATCGGTCGTAGGCCCGATCACGAATTGTCCGCGCTGGGTGATCTGTGCCGCCTCACGGACGATCGCGGCGGTGAGACTGGGGCAGTCCCCCACGATCGCGAGCCATGCCCGGCGCGGATCGGCGGCTCGTGCCGCGACCGCGAGCCGTGCTCCGCGATCGCCCGAGGCCTGCGGCCGAAGCTGGCACTCCTCACCCAGCCAGTATCGCATCTCGGGACCGGCATCGGCCGGGGCGAACCACACCGTCACCTCGAGACCGGCCCCGCGAGCGGCCGCGAGGGTCCGGGCCGCCATGATGCGATACAGTCGAAGCGCCTGCCGGTCGCCGACTTCGGCGGCGAGCCGGGATTTGACGGTGCCGAGACGTGGAGCGTGAAGGAAGACGGAGAGTGCCGGGTTCACCGAACCAGGGTGCGGTCGAGCGTCGGAGCGACGGCCGACCGCACCGAATCAACTCCGGGTCAGCGCCTGGAAGCGTGAACGGAGGTCGCGGGTCACCGGTCCGGGCTTGCCGCTGCCGATGATGCGCCCGTCCACCTGGCGGATGGCGATCAGTTCGCTCGCGGTGCCGGTGAAGAAGGCTTCGTCGGCAGTGTAGACGTCGTAGCGGTTGAGCGTGGTCTCCTGCACGTCGTACCCGGCCTTGCGAGCCAAGTCGATGATCACGTCCCGCGTGACGCCGCGGAGGATCCCGGAGTACGGCGCCGGCGTGCGCAGCGCGCCGTTCCGGACGACGAAGAGGTTCTGCCCCGAGCCTTCCGCGACGTGGCCCTCGCTGTCGAGCATGAGGACCTCGTCCGCTCCGGAGTGAATCCCCTCGATCTTGGCCAGGATGTGCGGCAGGTAGTTGAGGGATTTCACCCGGGGAGACAGCGCCTCCCGGTGCGGGATGGGCGTCCCGGCCGTGACCACCCGGAGCCCGGTCTCGTAGACCTCTTCCGGAAACAGCCGGATGGTGTCCACGATGATGATGACCGATGCCTTGGGGCACTTTCGGGGATCGAGACCGAGGTCGCCCACTCCGCGGGTGACGAGATGCCGGATGTAGGCTTCCGAGATCCCAGAGCGCTTCACCGCCTCCTCCGTCACCGCGGCCATCTCGTCCTTCGGCATGGGGATAGTGAGCCAGATGGCCTTGGCCGAGTCGTAGAGTCGGTCGAGGTGCTCGGAGAGCTTGAAGATCTTGCCCCCGTAGACCCGAATGCCCTCGAACACGCCGTCTCCGTACAGCAGGCCGTGATCGTAGACCGAGATCGTCGCGGTCTCACGGTCATGCCACTTGCCGTCGAGCCAGACTGTCGGCACGCCCGCTCCGGTGGTCGTCGAGGGCTTGGATGGTTTCAGCGTAGTCGACATGGGGCCAAATCTACCCCGCGGGCCGGGGATGGCCAAGCCGAGGCTTCGTGGCGACTATACGGCATGCGTCCGAATCGCTGGAGCGAGCCGCAACTGGACCGCCGCAGCTATCCCCGGGCGGAGTATCGCCGCACCGCACCCGCCCTGCTCGAGCTGGAGGGCTATCGCTGCGCGGTGCGGGACCTTGCACCGGGCGGTCTGCGAGTGGAGCCCGCCCCGGCCGGACGAGTCTGGGAGTTCGGTGAGCGGGTGAGCGGGATGCTGCACCTCCGCGCCGGCGGCGTGGTCGAGATCGACGCGAGCATCGGCCGTATCGATCGCGCCGGCCTGGCGCTGGTGCCCGAGTCGGATGCCTGGCCTCACCCCGAGCTGATCGACAGCGAGCGCTCCTCGCTGGTGCGCTGGCATCACGAGCGGCGGAGCGCGCCCCGGCTCCCGCTGCCGGCCATGCCGGGCGGCGGCGAGACGACGCCGCTTCGAGACGTGAGTGCGACCGGGCTCCGCTACGCGCTGGCCCCCTCGGAACGCGCGCCCGCTCCGGGCAGTCACGTGGCCGGTGAGCTCCGGCTCGATGCCGACACGGTGATTCCGGTGCGCGGTCAGGTGATCCGCCACGTGGGCCGGGAGATCGCCGTGGCGCTGGATCCGCCGGGACTCACGCCCGAAGTGCTGGCGCTGCTCCGGCGGCGGTACTTTCCCGAGGGAAACGCCTCGGGCTGAGTAGCACAGTGTGGGTTCTGAGTGGAAGTACCTCAGGATGACATTCCGTTCACCGCCCCCAGCAACCCGGCAATCTCCCCCAGCGACATCACCCAGGTTGCACCCCCGCGCCGGATTGCTGCGCGCGGCATGCCGTAGACCACGCAGCTCGCCTCGCTCTCCGCGATGGTGATCCCGCCGCCGGCGCGGATGGTGGCCATACCCTCGGCGCCGTCCTCTCCCATGCCGGTGAGCAGGATGCCCAGCACCCGACCCGGCTTCGATCTCGCCGCCGAGCGCATGGTGACGTCGATGCTCGGGACGTGCCGCGCATCGGCCGGCTCCGGCGTGAGCACCACCGCGAGTCCCGGACTCAACCGCAAGTGCTGGCCGCCCGGCGCGATCACGACCCGGCCCGGCACCAGCCGCTGCCCCTCGACCCCCTCCGCGACCCGGAGCCGGCTCAGCGAGTCCAGCCGCCGGGCGAACGCGTCGGTGAATCCCGAGGGCATGTGCTGCACCACCACGACCGGCATCGGAAACCGGGTTGGGAGCGCCTGGAGAATGCGCTGGACCGCCGCTGGCCCGCCGGTGGACGCCCCGATGACGCAGAGCTCGCACGCCGCCACATCGGCCAGGGCGTCTGGAGCCGGCGCGGCCGCGGCCGCGGCGCCGTTCGGTACCGCGACTCCGGGTGACAGCGCATCCAGCCGCTCGACCACCTCCCGCTTCAGGACCTCGAGGTCCATCACGTTGAGCGCGGTCTTGTCGATGAAGTCCACCGCGCCGGCCGCCAGGGCCGACACGGTAGCCGTCGCGCCTTCCCGCGTGTGGGCCGAGAGCATCACGACCCGGAGCGACGGCTTCCACCGGAGCAGCGCGGGAAGCACCTGCAGCCCGTCCATGCCCGGCATCGCCACGTCGAGGGTCACGAAGTCGGGATCGGCCGAGGGGATTCTCGCCAGCGCCTCCGCGCCGGAGCCGGCTTCGCCCACCACCCGAAAGCGGGGCTCGCCGGCGAGCACCCGGGAGAGCGCGCGCCGCACGAAGGCGGAGTCGTCCACGATGAAGATCCGCTTCATGCGGCAGGCTTCCGGTAGACTACCGAGCCGCCCACGATCACCGGCACGAACTCGCTGGTCCGGTCGAACAGCGACTCCGAGTGTCCCAGGAAGAGGTAGCCGCCGGGGAGGAGCGAGCGGGCGAACAGCCCGATCAGCTGCTCGAAGGCGGAGTCGCCGAAGTAGATCAGCAGGTTGCGGCACAGGATCGCGTCGTACCCGCCCCGCTCCAGCGCGAAGCCCGGCGCGAGCAGGTTGGACTGGAAGAAGCGGAGCCCGGCCCGGTACCGCTCCTTCAGCCGGTATCGCCCCGCCTCCACGGTGAAATACCTGCGGCGTGCTTCCGCATCGCAGGTCCGGAGCGAAGTCTCGTCGTAGATCGCTTCCCGGGCCCGGGCGATCCGCTCGGGGTTGAGGTCGCAGGCATCGATCTCCCACGCTCGTCCGGGAGCGAGCCCGGCGTTGTGCAGCGCGATCGCCAGCGAGTACGGCTCCTCTCCCGAGGAGCAGCCGGCCGAGAGCAGCCGCAGCGGCCGTCCCGGCACGGCGGCGCGGCGCTGGGGCAGGATGTGATCCACCAGCGCCTCGAACTGGCGGGTCTCGCGGAAGAAGTAGGTCTCGTTGTTGGTGACCAGCGCGGGCAGGCGGTCGAGCTCGGCATCCCGCTGAGGGTGATAGCGGAGATACTCGTAGTAGGCGCGCGGCGACTCCAGCCGCAGCTCCCGCATCCGGGGCTGGAGCCGGGACGCGAGGATCTCCTGGCGCACGCCGTCGAAGGTGAGCCCGAACCGCTCCTGGATCAGGTCGCCCAGGAGCTTGAGATCGGCCGGCCGAAACGCCGTCACACCGGGCCGGCGGGATCGCGGAAGGGCTGCTCCAGCGCCGACCGGGCCGTGGCGGCGACCACCGATTCCACGTCGCGCGCCAGGGTGAGCAGCGGGGGGCGAGTCTCCGGGGTTCCCACCCGGCCCAGCCCGCGCGCCGCCGAGTTGCGGATGTCCCAGTCGGGATCCTCCGCCAGCCGCTCCAGCACCGGCAGCTGCTCCACTCGGGCCACGTCGGAGATCCCCTGCGCCGCGGCGCGGCGCATGTCGAGATCGGGGTCCTCCAGCCTGAGCAACAGGAAGTCGGCGAGCCACGGCGGCGCGATCCGGACCAGCGACCACACGATCTGGAGCTGCTCGTGCGGCCCGCACTCAGGGTACAGGTCCCTGAGGCGCAGCGCCGCCGGTGCGGCGCGGCACTGGCCCAGGGCGCGGATCACGTGGAAGCGGAGCGAGTCCGCCGTTCCCAGCAGCGCCACCAGGGTCGCGATCGAGCGGTCTCCGCCCCGGCGCACCAGGAGCTCCAGCGCCTCGGTCTGGATCGGCTGGTGGCGGTCGGCCAGGGCCCGGAGCAGCACCACTTCGGCCCTGGAGCCGGCGATGCGCGCGGCGGCGCGGAGGGCCGCCAGCCGGATGCCCGCGTTGGGCGACTCGGCGAGCTGGAGAATCCGCGGCTCCAGTGCGGGCACCGGAGTCCGCGCCAGCACGCCGAGCGCCTCGACCACCACCGGCTCGGCGGTGCCCGTCTGGAGGCAGGAGTCAAGCTCTTCCAGCGACTCGGGCGATAGCTGCGCGAGTCCCTGCGCCGCGGCGGCCTGCTCGGGCGGGTCGCCCCGCCGCAGACGCTCGAGCAGGAGCGGCGCCACCGCGTCGAGACCGAGACGGCCCAGCGCCAGACAGGCCGAGGTCCGCACCGCCAGCTCGGGATCGCTCAGGTGCACCACGACGGCCGAGAGATCGCCAGGCCCCAACCCTCCGACCCGGAGCGCGCCGCAGCGCACCGCGGAATCGGGATGCGCCAACAGGCCGTGGATCCGTGGCGTGATCCGCTCGGGAAACCGGCTCAGCAGCCCCTCGATCCATTGCGCCGATGGATCCGCGGCCAGTCGGGCCAGCAGCACCGGCTGCAGCTCGGCGATGCCGCCCGCCGCCACCAGCGTGGCCGCGGCGCGGAACAGGCTCTCGGACTCGTCCTGGTCGTTCGCAGCGGGAGGTGCTTCGAGAATCTGCCTGAGGTACGCCACGAGATTCCCGCCGTCCACCAGGAGGTCGTACTCCAGCCGGCTCAGCACCGGCTCCGGATCGGGGTGCAGCTCGATCACCACCGCCGCCGCGAGGAGCAGCGGGTCCCGCAGCGCCCGCTCGCGCACCGCGAGCAGCAGCGGCAGCAGCGGCAGGAGCGACTCCGGGGCCGCGATCCGGCGGAGCGCCTGCACCGCGGGCTCCGCCAGTACCGAGTCCGGCACGAAGGCCATCAGCGGCCCGACCGCGCTCGGATCCCCGATCTCCCCCAGCGCGGCGATCGCCGCCAGCTGGAGCCAGAGGTCGCGCTGGAGCAGCCCGCAGAGGGCGGGCACCGCCTCCAGCGCGCGGAGCTTGCCCGCGGCCTCGATGGCCGCCTGGGCGACATTGGCATCGGGGTGCTCGAGCAGGGGCAGGATCGCCTGACCCGCCGAGGAGTCGCCGATGCGGGCGAGGCTCTGGAGCGCGAAGAGCACCAGCTCCGCGTCGTCCCGGCCGAGCATCGCGACCAGGTGGGGGACGGCGTAGGGACCCTGGCGCTCGAGGGCGCTGAGCCCGGCGTTCCGCCGCACCGCGTTCACCCCATCGGCCACCAGCTCGCCCAGCACGGCGGGCTCGATGTACCGGGCGGCGAGACGGATCGCCCGGTCGCGCACACTGGGAGCCGCATCCTCCAGGGCGGCGAGGATGTGCGCCTCCCCGCCCGGACTCCGGGCCGCGGCCTCCAGGGCCGCCAGCCGGTGCGCCGGCGCGGTGAGGATCGAGCTCATACCTGGAGCAGGGCGACCCGCTGCCGGAGCGCGTCCGACTCGCCGGCCAGGCTCTTGGCCGCGCCGTTCATCTGCTCGACCGCCACCAGGTTCTGCCGCGACACGACGGCGATGGCCTCCACCGCCTTGACCACCATCTCCCCGCCGTGCTTCTGCTCCAGCACCGCCTCCGACATCTGGTGAGTCAGCTGGTTCATCTTCTGGGCCGCCGCGCTGATCTCCTGGGCGCCGGCGGCGTTCTCGTTGATCGAGCCGGCGATCTGCCGGGCGAGCGCGGACATCTTGCCCACCGTGGCGAGCACCTCCCTCGCGTCGGTGGCCTGCTCGTCGGCCGCGGCGGCGGCCTCGGCCACCAGCCCCGACGTCTTGCCGATGGACTCGACGATCCCCGCGAGCACGTCCTCGATCAGCGCCACCGCCCGCTTGGTGTCCTTCTGCACCGTCTCGATCACACCACCGATCTCCTGAGTCGCGGTGACCGAACGCTCAGCGAGCCGTCGGACTTCGTCGGCCACGACGGCGAAGCCCTTGCCGGCCTCCCCGGCCCGGGCGGCCTCGATGGCGGCGTTGAGGGCGAGCAGGTTGGTCTGGTCGGCGATCCCCTCGATCACCTTCACGATCTTCCCGATCTCGTCCGACCGCTGGCCGATGGATGCGATGGACTCCTGGAGCCGCTCGCCGTTGTCGCGGGTGTCCGCCACCGACTGCTTGCTCACCTGGTCCACCTGATGGATCCGGGTGGCGATCGCTCCGACGTTGTCGATCATGGTGCCCAGCGTGGCGGTGGCCTCCTCCACCGAGCCGATCAGCACCTCGCCGTTCTCCGCAGTCTGGGTGAGGGTGGCGCTCATCTCCTGGATCGAGGCGGAGGTCTGGTCCACGTTCGCGGCCAGGGCCTCGGCGCTCCGGGCCAGGTGCTGCATCTGAGACGCGATCTCCACCATGGTGGACGAGGTCTCCTCGGTGGAGCTGGACTGCATCTCGGCGCCTTTCGCCATCTGGAGCGAAGAAGCGGAGATCTCTTCGGCCGACATGGCCACGGCGCGGGAGGACACCGCGATCTGGCTGGCGATCTCCCGGAGGCTCTTGACCATCTGCCGCATGGAGTGCTCCAGCCAGCCGATCTCGTCGCGCGACTGGCTCCGGATGTCGGTGGTCAGATCGCCTTTGGAGACCTGCTCCGCCAGGATGCCGAGACTGGTGAGCGGATCGGCGATGAGCCGGGCCAGCCAGAGCGCCAGCAGCACGCCTGCCCCGATGGTCAGGACCAGCAGGATGAGGATCACCGTCCGGGAGCTCTGGAACACCAGCGCGGCCGCGGCCGTGTCGTTGCCGGCGCCGTTCAGCCGCTCCAGTGCCCGCAGCGCCTGCCAGCCGAGCAGGATGGTGAGCGAGAGCACGATGGCGAAGCCGGTCAGGATCTTCCGCCGGATCGTCCAGTCCTTGATGGTCTGCTGCCAGCCCTTGGCCATATCACCGCGTCCTTGTGTAGGCACCAATCGTTTACGCGTTCGGGAGCAACACCTTGTCCAGATCCAGCAGCATGATGAGCCGGGAGTCCCAGCGCGCGACTCCGGTCAGGAAATCCGTCTCGGTGGTCACGACCTCCTCCGGCGGAGGCGCGACGCTCTCCACCGGCACCTTCGTCACCTGCGACACCCGATCCACCAGCAGGCCGAGCACCCGGCCGCGCACTTCCACCACCACGATGCGTGAGGCGGGCGTGACCACCGCCTCGGGCAGCCCCAGCCGAGTGCGGATCTCCACCACCGCCAGGATGCGGCCGCGGAGGTTGGTGACGCCGCGGACATGCGCCGGCACCTGAGGCACCCGGGTGATGCCGTTGACCCGGATCACCTCGCGCACCTGGGTCACGGGAATCCCGAACTCCTCCCGATCCAGCACGAACGTCAGCAGGTGGTGCGTAGGCGCCGGCGCGCTCGTCTCGGACGGCGCCGCCGGGAGCGCGTCAGCAAAGCCCAGCAGAGGCTCGACCGCCGTTCGCCCGTCAGTTGGCATGGCCGGCTCCGTCGAGGATACGGACGACGTCCAGAATGCAGGCGACCCCTCCATCCCCCAGGATCGTGGTGCCCGAGACCACGGTGGGACGGCCCAGGGCGGGATCGAGTCCCTTGACCACGATGTCCTGGTGCCCGACCAGCCGGTCTACCAACAAACCGCGCCGCCTGGCGCCGGCTGTCATCACCACATAGAAAGGACGCATCCCTCCGGAAGCGCCCTGGGTGCCCAGCACCGCGCCGCCGTCGGCCACGTGGATCAGATCGCCACGCCATTGAGTGACTCCCTGGTTGTTGATCTGGCGAATCGCTTCCGGCTCCGCCCGCACCGTCTCGGCCACATGGGAAAGCGGGACGGCATAGCGCTCCCGGTCCACCTCGATGATGAGGGAGCGCACAATGGCGAGCGTGACCGGCAGGCTCAGCGTGAACACGGTGCCCTGCCCGGGCCGGCTGGCCACCTCGATGGTGCCGCCCAGCCCGTGAATCACGTTGGCCGCCACATCGAGTCCCATGCCCCGGCCCGACAGCGTGGTGACCCGCTCCGCGGTGGAGAGGCCCGGCAGGAAAACCAGATTGTGGAGCTGAGCCGGATCGACCGTCCGAGTGTCCATCCCGAGCGCCTCCGCGCGGGCCCGGATCGCGGCCTCGTCCAGGCCGCGGCCGTCGTCGCTCACCTGGATGGCCACCCGGCCGGACACCGCCGCCGCATGGAGCCGGAGCACGCCCTCGGCCGGCTTCCCGGCCTTGGCCCGGTCGCCGGACGGCTCGAGGCCATGCGCCACCGCGTTGGTCAGGAGGTGGAGCAGCGGCTCGCCCAGCCGGTCGAGCACCGCCTTATCCAGCGTGGTCTCGCCTCCGCTCACTTCCAGCCGCACCTTCTTTCCCTCCGCGTGGGCCACGTCGCGAATCAGCCGGGGGAACCGGCCGAACACGGTGGACACCGGCAGCAGCCGGGTCTCCATGAGAGTGGATTCCAGGCGGGTGAGCGTCTTCTGGAGTGACAGGACGGTCTGGTCCAGCTCACCCAGCTCCTCGCTGGCGCCCACCCGGCGCAGCAGGCGGCGGTAGAGGTCCGCCAGCGCCGAGTGCTGGATCAGCCCTTCGCCCAGCAGCTCGAGCATGGCGTCGAGCCGGCGGAAGTCGACCCGGACCACGTTGCTGGCGCCCGCGCTCTCCCCCAGGCGCCGCTGGGTCCGGCGATCGGACTGGCGCCGGTCTCCCGGTGCCGAAGCGGCGTCCGGTGCCGCGCCGAGAAAGCTCCGCACCCGCTCGGTGAACCCCGCCGCCGGACCGCCGTCGGTCTCCAGCGAAGCGTTGGCGACCAGCTCGACCAGAAGGCCGGCCCCGGCCACCAGCAGCGCCGCCGCCTCGTCTCCCCGGCTCGCGGGCGCGCGGCCCAGGAACCCGCAGGCATCCTCAAGGGCGTGGGCCACGTCTCGCATGGGCGTGAGGCCCATCATCGCCGAGTTGCCCTTGAGGGTGTGGAGCCGGCCCTTCACCGAGGTGAGCAGGTCATCCCCCGGCTCGCCGGCCCGCCAGCGGCGCTCCAGCTCGACGAACGCGTCGCCCACCTGCTCAGCCAACGGCAGGCATTCGACGATGTAATCCTGGAGCAGGTCCCCGAAGGGATTCTGCTCGGTGCTCATGCGGCGCCCCGGCCCCGCTTGAGCTCGCGAGCCCGCCGCACCAGCGCCTGGATGTCGGACATCTGGAACGGCTTCCGCAGATAGTCCCAGGCCCCGGCCGCGCGGCCGCGAACTTCGTCGTCTTCGCTGCCCTCGGTGGTGACCAGCACGATCGGGACGTGGGGATGCAGCCGCTCCTGTTGCCGCCGCTCCAGCACCTCGAGCCCGTTCATCTCCGGCATGTTGAGATCGAGGAACACGAGGCTCAGCTCCGGGTGGGAGGCCAGCAGCACGTAGCCCTCGCGCCCGTTGGTGGCGTAGTGCACCGCGCTGCCCGCCAGGTCGCCCTGGGAGAAGATCAGCCGGTACATCTGATGGAGCAGCTTGGAGTCGTCCACCACGAGATAGGATTCGGCCATGGGTTACCCCGGATGTGAGTCGATGACCTGCTGGACGACAGTGCGCAGTGCCTGGGGCGCCCAGGGCTTCTTTACCACGGCAGCCACGCCGAGCGCCTTGGCCTGCTCCATCAGCTCCGAGTCGTCCGACTCGGCGGTGGTCACGATGACCGGCGTCTGGCGATGGGCCGGCTGGCGGCGGAGCGCCCGGAGGAACTCGACCCCATCCATGTCGGGCATCCGCAGGTCCAGCAGCACCGCGTCGAACGGCGCGCCCGACCCGGCCAGCACTTCCAAAGCCGAGCGGCCGTTCTCGGCCGGCTGGAGGTCGTTGGTCTGATTGGGGAAGGCGAGGCCGAACATCTTTCTCAGGAGCGGCGAATCCTCGACTACCAGAAGCCTCATCCGGCTCGTCTCCCTCGTGGGCGTCACCAGTTCGAGCGACGGGACGCCGCCCCTGGTGCAAGAGGTAGACCCACCCCCAGTGAGCGGGGCAACTGTACGCGGGTGAATGGGTTGCCGGCGCGGGCGCGGTGGGGAGAGCCGCCGGCTGCCTGGGCTTGTTCCACGTATCGGAGGGATCTGCAATGGCCTGCGTGGTTATTCTAGAGCCTCGATGAACCAGCCCTCACCCGTGCAGTCCTCTCCGACGGGTCTGCGCCGACGGCTCGGCGCGGTCCTCGCGCCGGCCGCCTTCGTTTCCCTGCTCCTGCTGCCCATGTCCGGAGTGTCGCCCGAGGCTCACCGGCTCGCCGCGGTGCTGGGTGCCGTGGTCGTGCTTTGGGTGACCGAGGCACTGCCGCTCCCGGTGACCGCGCTGCTCGGGGCCGCGGCCTGTGTGACGCTGGAGGTCGCGCCGGCGAAGACGGTCTTCGCCTCGTTTGCCGACCCGCTGATGTTTCTCTTCATCGGGGCGTTCATCCTGGCTCGGGCCATCTTCCTTCACGGCCTCGATCGCCGGGTGGCCTACGCGGTGCTCTCGCTGTCCTGGGTCGGCACCCGGCCCAACCGGATCCTGCTCGCCTTCGGTGCGGTGACCGCGCTG
>DATBJC010000013.1:0-59532 GCA_036556625.1 Gemmatimonadales bacterium | reverse complement strand
CAACGGCGCCGGGATCACCCGGGAGCACCTGCCCCGGATCTTCGAGCGGTTCTACCGGGCCGACACCGCCCGATCCCGCCAGGAGGGGGGCACCGGGCTGGGCCTCGCCATCGTGAAGCACCTGGTCGAAGCCCACGGCGGGAGGGTGGCGGCCGAGAGCGAGCGGGGGCGTGGCACCACCGTCACCTGCTGGTTTCCCGATGCCTGAGATCGGTCCCGCCGGCGCCCGTCAGTAGCTCAGCGCATTCTCCGAGTGCGCGCCATTGGTCGCACGGGTCTCTTCGATGACCTCGCGATAGCTTCGATCCAGGCGCTCGATCTCGCGGTCCCAGCTCAACGCCTCGACGGACTTCCGAGCCCCCCGGGCCAGTCGCCGGCTCAGCCCCCACTCGGTCGCGATGCGCACCATCGCGGCCGCCATGCCCTGAACGTCACCCTCGCGGCAGGCGATCCCGTTGCGTCCGTCACGCAGGTGGTCCCGGACACCGCCCGCCGCCACGGCCACCACGGGGAGCCCACTCGCCATGGCCTCGAGCACGACCAGTCCCAGGGTCTCGGTGACCGAAGCGAAGACGAACGCGTCGCAATTGGCGTAGAGATCGGGCAACCGGCTTCGCCGGTCGAGCAGGCCGATGAAGCTGACGCCCGGTGGCGCGGTGGCGCGGAGCTCAGCCTCCCGAGGGCCGGTGCCGGCGATGACCAGGTGGATCACTCCGCGCGGCAGCACCTGACTCGCCAGGCGAAAGGCATCGATCACCTGATCGGCGCGCTTTTCGGGCGCGAGCCGGCCGACGTAGAGGAATGTGTAGCGGCTTCCCATCCCCAGGGCGGCTCGCATCGCTTCCGACCGGCGACCCGGGTGGAAGAGCTCGGTGTCGACCCCACGTCCCCACACCTCCACGTCGGTCAGGCCGAGAGGGAGCAGCTCCTGGCGAGCGACGGTGGACGGGGTGTAGATCCGGCGGCTGGTGCGGTGAAATCGAGCGATGTATCGCCGCACGATTCCGCTCAGCCAGCCCGCACCGTACGCCTCGCTGTACCGCGCGAAGTCGGTATGATAGGACGACACCACGGGCACCCCGGCCCGGCGCGCGGCCGCCTTGCCCGCCCGGCCGATGCCGAACTCGGTTTCGCAGTGCACCAGGTCCGGGCAAAAGTGATGGATGAGCCGCTCGAGGCTGGCGACCCGCGGGCGGGACAGCCGAACCTCGGGGTAGAGCGGCATCGCCATGCTGGGGAAGCTGTAAACCTCGCCCGCCCCGGCTCCGTCGAGATACTCGCGGCTCCAGGTCTGGTGCAAAGCTGGCGGATAGCGGGGGGCCGCCACCGCGCAGGTCCACCCCAGCCGGGTCAGGCCATCCACTGACGTGGCGGTGACCACGGACACGCCGTTCATCTGCGGCGGGTAGGTATCGGTGCAGTAGAGGACGCGCATCCCCGTTCCGTGACCGCGGGAACCGGCAACCTCACCAGCATCGGTCACGGTGGCGTCAAGAACCGGTCTCGATCGGTGCCAATCGCTGCCCGCCGGATCGTTACCTCCGTGTGGCCGGCCGAAGGCGCCATAGTGGCAGACCATGACGATCGTTCTGGTACATGACCGCACCGCTGCTGGTTCGGCTCGGCGCTCACGATCGGGCGTTGATGCTGCGCTGCGCGATGTCTCCGGCCGCGCCGCGCACAGCCCGTCTGGGTTGGGCGGCCGTCACCCACTTGGGGAGCACCGGCGTCTCGGTCGGCGCCGCGGGGCTCCCCTGGTTCGCCTGCTGCGAGCTGCACGAGGCGGCGGAGCTCGCGCTCCCGACGCTGGCGATCTCTCACCTGCTGGTGCAATTGGTCAAACGCACCGTGGGCCGGGGCCGGCCTTCCCTGGTGGGTGAGGTGAGCGCGTCGATCCGGGAGCCGGACCGGTTCTCCTTCCCTTCGGGCCACGCCACGGCCAGCCTGGCCGTGGCCTTGGCATATGCGATGGTGTTTCCCCTGTGGGCCGGACCCCTGCTGCTGCTGGCGCTGCTGGTGGGATTTTCCCGCATCCGGCTCGGCGTGCACTATCCCAGCGACGTTCTGGTGGGCCAGCTCCTCGCAATAGTCACCGCCATCGGCATATTCGGCCTCACTTGAGCGGAATCAGTCCAGCCGGTTGCCATAGCTCAGGAACTTGAAGCGTCCGCCGCGCTCCAGGATCTGGTTGAACAAGCGGACCGAGAGCGTGTCTCCGTTCGCGTTGCGCCAGCGGACCACACAGGGTCCGTAGACTGTGTTGTCGCCTTCCCGTTGCCGGCCGGTCCCACAGTCGTAGTCGATCAAACTCTTGGACTTGCCGGCGTACAGCTGCAGCGCGCGGGCGAGCCCCTGGTCGCTGTGGGTGGTGAGCATGAACCAGAGCAGGCCGGGCTCCAGATCGTAGGGCGGCCGGCCCATGGCTGCGGTCGGGTAGTACAGGTAGGCGAACTCCGAGCGGCTGACCGCCAGCCCGGCGATGGCCGCCGTATCGGCCGACGCCAGCGCGCGGACGAAGGCGGCCACCAGCGCGTCGCGGCTCTCCATCCCGCCAGTCAGTGAGTCAACCGGCTGGAGCTTCTCCCGGAAGCGCCGCAGCGCCTCCTCACGGGGAAGAATGCTGTCCACGACCCGCCCCGTTGCGGGCGGCTCGGCCCGCACATCCGGCCCCCCACAGGCTGCCAGCCCAGCCATCATTGCCAACCACACCAACTGATTCGATCCCATCGCTTCGCCTCGGATTGGAAGACAGCACTACGGGCAGGCAGGGACGACCAACGACCCTGCCTGCCCGCCCCTTCATTCCCAGCTCACTGCGTGGCGTATCGGGTCCAGCCCTCCCACCACTTCTCGCCGGCCGGATCCGCCGCGCCGAAGTAGGTGGTGTTCTCCAAGGTCCCACCGAAGAAGCCGTCGGTGTAGTCGGACGGAATCACCACGCTGCCCGCGCCCGACTCCGCGGCCGACCCCGTGGGCGGCGTCCAATCGAGCGACGCCGGCGTGAGGCTGGTGAAGATCGACGCCGCGGGGTCCGTTTCCTCCACGTGGTTGGACGACGTGAAGGCGGACGCGAGGCCGAAGTTGCCGCTGCCGGGCTCGTCGTAGTTCTCCGCGTTCTCCGCCAGCAGAATGTTGGACAGATTGAGCGAGTCGGCGGTCAGCAGGGCGTCGGTCTCGGGATCGCGGACTGACAGTCCCTGGCTCTGCCACCGGGCGACGATGCCGTTGGTGAGATAGCCGCCGGTGCCGCGCCGCAACACCATTCCGATGTCTCCGGAAGCGCTCGGCGTCGTCGCGGTGCCCGGGCCCACCAGGGTGAAGTTGGCGAACACCGGCACCGAGAACGGCGTGCTGGCAAACCCTAGATCGCAGCCATCGCCGTTGCATCCGTCGCCCTCGAAGCCTTGCGGGTCGGTGGACGGGATCCCGGCGCCGGGTGCGGGATCGAGCCTGGCCGACTGGAACGCGATGACGAACTGGTTCCGGCCCCGGTAGCCCTCGGTCCAGTCGAAGTGGTCGTCGCCGGCTTCGTAGGACACCAGGAAACGGCCGTCTACCGCCCCGCCGAACCACTCGAATCCGTCGTCCAGGCCGGCCAGCGTCTGCACGAACTCCAGCGTGGTCCCCGAGCCCACCGCGTACAGCGAGAGGCTGTTGAGCTCGGTGCCGCCTCCATTGGACACATCGAACCCCGCGAACTCGATCCGCACGTAGCGCAGCGTGCCGCTGTTGTCGGTGTTGTCGTTGCCTCCGGAGTACGTCTCCGCGGCCTCGGCCGGCCCTTCGGTGACCCGGTCGCCGCTGCGATTGATGATGCCATTGCCGATGATGAGCACCCCGCCCCAGTCGCCGGGCGCGCGGGAGCCCTCCGGGTTGCCCGAGGTGAAGACGATCGGCTCGGCCGCGGTGCCCTGGGCGTCGATCTGCGCGCCGCGCAGGATCCACAGCGAGCTGCCGGCCGTCGCCGGATCACCCACGATCGTAGTGCCCGGCTGGATCGTGAGCGTCGCGCCGCTGGCGACCTTCACGAAGCCCTGCAGCACATAGAGCGTATCGGCAAACAGGGTGCGGTCGGCGGTGATCTCGGTGAGGGTGTCCACGGCTTCACCCGCCGGGGCCGCGGTCACCACGCTGCTGAAGGAGCCGGCACCCTCGGCGTTCACCGCCGCTACCCGGTAGCTGTACACCACGTCCGCCGTGATGTCGGTGTCGCTGTAGGTGGTGCCGGTCAGGGTATCGCCGACCTGGGCGAAGGTGCCCGGCGGGCTGCCTTCCGCTCGCTCGAGGATATACCCGGTGGCTCCGGTCACCGCATTCCAGGAGACCTCGATGCTGGACCCGTCGGCGGCAGCCTCAGCGGTGAGACCGGTCGGCGCCGGCGGCGTGGCGGGCGGGTTGGTGTTGTCGTCGCCACAGGCGGCGAGGCCCGCGGCCAGCAGCACCGCCACTGTCGCGCAGTGCCGAGACAGGGAGAACGGCATCAGTTCCTCATGGGAGAAGGGTTGGCATCGCTGACCGATAGTGCACGCAGGTAAGGAACACCTCGGAGTAGCGCCGAGAGCACGGCAGCGTCACGATCCGGTCACCCGCTCAGGGATTCCAGCTGGCCCCGAACGAGAAGACCCGGCCGGTCTGGTACCGCAGCCGCGTGACTCCGCCCTGGTCCACCCGGTAGGGTGAGTCCAGCAGGTTCTTGGCGTCGAAGCGAATCGAGGTGCTCGCCACCACCGGCACCTGGACCGACAGGTCCACGACATGGCGGGCCTGCTCGTACGAATCCGGGAACGGCCGAGCGCCCGCCTCGAGAATCCGGGGGCCGACCACGTTGTAGAGTGCGGTCGCGTTGAGTCCGCCCGGTCCGGCATAGGTAAGACCGCCGTTCACCACGTACTCGGCCTGCCCTACCATCGGACGGTTCGCGTTGGTGAGGACCTGGCTTGCCGGGGTGATGTCACTCTGCATCCACGTCGTGTTGGCAAAGAGCGTGAGCGGCGTCAGGGCCGGCGAGAGGAAGTCGAGGCTCTTCCGCAGCTCCAGCTCGATACCGTAGTTGTCGGCCTTCTCGGCGTTCACGAAGCTGTTGGCGAGGGCGCCGGTGGTCGCGACGAAGGTCCGCTCGATCGGCTCCTTGAACCGCTTGGCGAACACCCCCACACTGAAGACCTCGCCGGCGCGCGGGTACCATTCCCAGCGCGCGTCGTAGTTCTGGATCAGCGCCCGCTGCAGATCGGGATTGCCGAAGGTGATCAAGCCGCCGATCGGCTCGAAGGAGCTGGTGTTGGCGATCTCGCGATACTCCGGACGGGAGAGCGTCTGACTGCCGGACAGCCGGACGATCTGGGTTTCCGTGAGCTGGTAGTTCAGGGACAGCGCGGGAAGCACATCGGTGTTGTTCCGCGTCACGCCGGCGGGAACGCCCTGCGGGCTGAGCGAATTCAGCTCCAGGTCCCAATGCTCCACCCGGGCGCCCCCGATGAGCCGCAACCGGGCGCTGAGCGGCATCTCCACCTGCGCGTACCCGGCTCCCAGGCGATCCCGGGCGTCGTACTGTCCGCCGAACGCGCTGACGAACAGGTTCAGCCGCCCGTCCTGGGCGAAGGGGCCGGCAAAGATCTGCTCCGGCGACAAGGCGCGGTCCGCCGGCGACAGGCTCCGGTTGGTGATGTCGTAGGCTCGGCTGTCGGCATCCCGGTCCACCGCGCGGTAGGCTCCACCCATCTTGAGCGTGATGGGGTTGCTGGCCGATCCCAGGAAGAGCCGATAGTTGAGCGCGCCCTCGTAACTGCGCTCGTCCAGCGCGCTGAAGGTGCGGGTGGCCGAACGGGGACCGCCGAACCAGGCAATCGGCGTGGAGACGCCGGTGACGGGATCGATCCGGGTGATATAGGCGACGTCGGAGCGATCCGGCTCGTTGCGGGTGACCTTGGAGGCGGACAGCGACCAGTCCATCAGATGCCGCTCGGCCAGGAGGTGCTCGCCGGTCAGCTGGTGCGAACGCACGGTGCGCTCGATAAAGGTGAGCCGGGTGATATCGAGGTCGGTGTCGAATTCCTCGTTCTCTCCCGCCAGCTCGGTCGCTTCGTTGTCGGCGCTGCGATTGTAGGTGTTGTTGACCGAGAGCTTGGTGCCGGCGCCCAGACGGCTGGTGAGGTTGAGGATCCCTCCCCACAGCACGCTGTTGCGCACCGTTTCACCCCGGGCCTGGTTGATGGGCTGGAGCCCGTCACCGGTCACCTGCACCAGGGCGCGGGTCTCGTCTCCCCGAACCTCCTGCCCATTGGAATAGGTGAACGATCCGATGTAGCCGATGGGCTGGCCGAAAACCGGGTCTTCTCCGCCCACGGTGGCGCCGAACCCGCCGTTGGCGGGGCCGTCACCGAACCGGGGCGACCAGGCATTGCGGAACGACCCGATCATGCCGTTGATCTCGCCCCGGCTGCGCCCCGCGAGACTGGTCACCCCCACCAGGGGGGACGGAAGGTCCCGCTCCGACCCGGCGAACCCGAGCCACTCGCTCCCGACTCTCGGCGCACGTCCCAGCTGTTTCCCCGTCACCGCGGTATTCAAGCCGGCGGACGCGGAGAAGGTCACCACCCGGTTGGCCGGGAATTCGCGGGTCTTGAGGTTCACCGCGGCACCACTGAAGTCACCGGACTGGTCGGGTGTGAAGGTCTTGGATGTGGTGATGCCCTCCAGCAATCCGGCCGGGAACAGGTCGAGCGGAACCACCTTCCGCTCCGGCTCCGGGCTGGGAACCCGGGCACCGTTGAGCGAGGTGGTGGTATACCGCTCTCCCAGGCCGCGAACGAAGACGTACCTGCCGTCCTGGACCGTGACCCCGCTCACCCGCTGCACCGCCTGGCCTGCGTCGCCGTCCGGGCTCTTCCGGATCTGCTCGGCGGTCACCGAGCTGACGATGTTGGGGGCGTTGCGCTGCTCATCCAGGGCTCGGTAGACGGTGCCCCGTTCGGCTTCGGCGGTTACCGCGATCTCCTCCAGCTGCACCACCTCCGTCGCCAAGGCGATGTCCTGTGCCACCGATCCGCCCGGCGGCACCCCGACGCCACTCACCACCTTGGGCCCGTACCCGATCATGCGAGCGCGCAGGGAAACCGGCCCGGCCGGGACCCGTTCGAGCACGTACCGGCCGTCCAGCGCCGTGACGGTCCGCTGATCGGCGCCAATGACCTCGACGGTTGCGCCGGCGACCGGCGCGCCTTGTTGCGCTTCCACCACCCGCCCCACGATCCGCCCGGTCTCCTGGGCCGACAGCCGGGCGGTGAAGATCACGCTGAGACTGAGCAGCAGCAGGAATCGAGTGGGCAGTCGGGTCGTCATCGTCGAGTTGGCGGTTGGGGACAGGGAGGAAAGTCGAGCGGGTCCGTGTCCTTCTCGGCACGGCCATGCAACGGCACTGTCACGGAGCCCGGTTGCGGACTGGTTGGGGCGCCGGTTACGCGGCTGTTACACGCCGCGTGGCATTTTGTGACCTGCCTCGGACTTCTTTTGGGCGCGGTTAACCGGACGGTGTGGGGACCTTCTCGCCAACCAAGGGGCATACATGCGTCGGGTGGCTTTCGGGATCCTGAGCGGCAGTCTGCTGTCAATCGTCGGGGTCGGCCTCCTCCAGGCCCAGACGACCTATCCCAATGTCCGATTGAGTGGGCGGCTCCAGGAGCAGTTCTACTACTTCGATAATGAGGCCTTCGCCGGCACGGCCGGCACCAAGGCCAACGTCTTCACGCGGCGAGCCCGCATCGAAGCCCGGGGGAACATCTCGGAGAACGTGTCCATCTATATCCAGCCCTCGTTCGAGGGCGGCCGCAATCTCTCCAGCCTGGTCACCACCTGCACCTCAGATCCGGTGCCGCCGGGCGGCGGGACCCCGACCATCACCTGCCGGACCACCGGACGCAGCGGCCTTCGGTTGCGGGACGCGTACATCGACGTGCGGTTCAGCAAGGAGGCCAGCAAGTCGGCGCTGTTTCTTCGAGCCGGACAGGAGAAGCGGCCCTACAGCCGTTACGAGCTGACCTCCTCGAACAACCTGCCTTCGATCGAGCGAGGGGCGGGACAGGGGCTGCTGCCCGTAGGCTCCAACGACCTCTTCGGCAGCGCCGGCTTTCTCTCTCACGATGTGGGCGCCAGCGTGCGGCTGGAGCACAAGCTGAGCGAGCTCCGCCTGGTGACGGTGAAGGTGGGGGCGTACAACGGTCAGGGCGAGAGCATCAACGACGTGAACAACAAGAAGAGCTTCGGGGCCCGGGCCACGGCCGCCGTTACCGACAAGATCGATGTGGGGGCGTCCGTGTTCAACCACGACGCCATCGTCACCACCAACAGCGTCCCCGACTCCAGCTTCAGCAACACCGCATGGGACGTGGACGCCCAGTACGGCAAGCCGGGCGACGAGGGACTGTTCGCGCTGGTGGAGTATCTCCAGGGCAAGAATGCCTCGGCCGCCAAGCTCCAGATGCGCGGGATCCAGGGAGTCGCGGCCTACAACGTCCGGATGACCAGCCCGACCTCCTGGCTGTATGCGGTCGAGCCCTTCGCCCGGTTCGACCTGGCCGATCCCGACACCGACACCGACGACGACGGCGCGACCCTCATCACCGCCGGGGTCGGGGTCTACATGTCCAGCCGGGCCTGGTTCCGCATCGCCTATGAACGGCAGGACTTCCAGGCCACGGGCGTGGATGCGGTGAGCGGAGTCCGCAGCATGTTCGCGGTGAACTTCTGAGACCAATCGAGCGCCATCACACCTACGAGGATACGAGCATCATGCGGACTACCAGACTGGTCCTCGCCGGAATGCTGAGCCTGCCCGCACCCGTGGCCGCCCAATCGCTGACCGGAGCCGGGGCGACGTTTCCCAACCCGATCTACACCAAATGGTTTGACGCCTACAACAAAAAAACCGGCGTGCGGATCAACTACCAGTCGATCGGGTCTGGCGGGGGGATCCGCCAGTTCACCGAGGGGACGGTGGACTTCGGCGCCACCGATGGTCCCATGAACGAGTCGCAGATCGCGGCGGTGAACGCCAATGTGCTGCATGTCCCCACGGTGCTGGGCGCGGTGGTCGTCACCTACAACGTCCCGTCACTGGGCGCCACCAAGCTCAAGTTCGACGGCACGCTGCTAACCGACATCTTCATGGGACGGGTCACCAAGTGGAACGATAAAAAGATCGCCGCGCTCAATCCCGGCGTGCAGCTGCCGGATCTCGATCTCGTCGTGGTCCACCGCTCCGACGGCTCGGGCACCACATATGTCTTCACTGATTTCCTCAACAAGTTCTCACGCGAGTGGCGCGACAAGGTCGGCTATGCGACCTCGGTCAATTGGCCGGTAGGGCTTGGCGGCAAGGGTAATGAGGGTGTAACCCAGCAGGTGAAGCAAGTGGAAGGAGCCCTGGGCTACGTCGAGCTGATCTATGCGATGTCCAACAATCTGCCGTACGGTCTGATCAAGAACGCCGCGGGGGAGTTCGTCGAGCCATCCCTGGAGAGCGTGACCGCAGCTGCCGCCGGCACCAAGCTCAAGGCCGATACCGATTTCCGGGTGTCGATCACCAACCCGGAAGGAGCGGGCTCGTATCCGATCGCATCCTTCACCTGGCTGCTGGTGCGCAAGGACAACAAGGAACCGGGAAAGGCGAAGCTGATCAAGGACTTCTTGAGCTGGATGCTCACCCCGGAGGCCCAGGCGATGGCGGCGGGCTTGCACTATGCTCCGCTCCCCAAGGAGGTTGTGGGGTTAGTACAGACTCGCCTTCCGACCTTGAAGGCCGCGGGCAAGGCCATCGCCTCCAACTGAGGAGTCCTCATGTCGATGCATCGGCTAACGCTGCCCCTGCTGGCCCTGGTAGCGGTCGGCTGCGGGGGCGACCGCGCGCCGGCTGCTGCCCGCGATACGGCCGCGACGAGCGCCGCAGGGGGGTCAGCCGGAACCGGCGGCGCGTTGACCGGCGCCGGGGCCACCTTCCCCAATCCGATCTACACCAAGTGGTTCGACGCGTACGCCAAGGAGACCGGGGTTCGCATCAACTACCAATCGATCGGCTCCGGAGGGGGGATCCGGCAGTTCACCGAAGGGACGGTGGATTTCGGGGCGACCGATGGTCCGATGACGGATGCCCAGATCAAGAGCGTGAATGGGAATGTCCTGCACATTCCCACCGTCATGGGATCGGTCGTCCTTACCTACAATCTGCCGGAAGTGGGGAACGCCAAGCTTCGGGTGGATGCGCCGACCATCGCCGACATCTTCCTGGGTCGGCTGACTAAGTGGAATGATCGGCGGATCGGGCAGTTGAATCCCGGGGTCAAGTTGCCGGAGAAGGACATCATCGTCGTCCACCGGTCCGACGGCTCCGGGACGACCTATGTCTTCGTGGACTTTCTGAGCAAAGTGTCTCCCCGATGGGAAAAGCAGGTCGGCAAGGCCACCTCGGTGAACTGGCCGGTGGGGCTGGGTGGGAAGGGCAACGAAGGAGTCACCCAGCAGGTCAAGCAGTCCGATGGCTCCATCGGCTACGTCGAGCTGATCTACGCCATCTCCAACCAGCTGCCATATGCCGACGTCAAGAATGCCGAAGGCGAGTTCATCGAGCCGTCACTCAAGAGCGTGACCGCCGCCGCTGCCGCCACCCAGCTTCCCCCCGACACCGATTTCCGGGTGTCCATCACGAACCCGAAGGGGAGTGGAGCCTACCCCATTTCCTCGTTTACCTGGCTCTTGGTCCAGCGTCAGCCTCGTGATATCACGAAGGGGGCGGAGATCAAGAAATTCATCACCTGGATGCTCGAGCCGAAGGCGCAGCGGATGGCGGCCGACCTGCATTACGCGCCATTGCCGGTGCCGGTGATCGAGTTGGTGCAGAAGAGGCTGGGCGAGATAGGAAAGCCGTGAACGGCGGAAGGCGTAAAGCGTGAAACGTCAAGGGTGAAAGGGAGATCGGCCCCTTCACCCTTCCTCGGCACCGTTCAGGATCTCCGGTTTACCCCCTCACCGTGACCCATCCGTTACAAAGCTGTGACCTTCCCCAGGGGTGGGCCGGATAACATCACGCCATGTCCACCACCCTCGTGCGCGAGTCGGCCCCCCGGCCCACGGTGCAGGAGCCGCCTTCGCTCGAGGTGGCGAGCTATGGCGACCGGGTGTTCCGCTGGCTGTTGACCATCGCGGCGCTCGCCATCCCTGTCCTGCTTGGCTTCCTAGTCTATGAGCTCTGGATCGGCTCCCGACTGGCCATCGGCAGGTTCGGGCTGGGGTTCGTCACCAGCAGCACGTGGGACCCGGTGGCGGAGGAGTTCGGCGCCTTTCCGCTGATCTTTGGGACGCTCCTTTCCTCCTTGCTGGCGCTGGTCATCGCGGTTCCGCTGTCGCTCGGAGTGGCGATCTATCTGAGCGAGTTCGCCCCCAAGGCTGTGCGGCAACCGATAGCGTTCCTGATCAGTCTGCTCGCCGCCATCCCGAGCGTGGTCTATGGCCTCTGGGGGATCTTTGTGCTGATCCCCGTTCTCCGCAGCGATGTCTTCCCGGTTCTCCGTGGTCTTTTCGGCTTTCTGCCGCTCTTTCAGGGAGCGATCTACGGGCCATCCATGCTCTCGGCTGGGATCATCCTGGCGATCATGGTAATGCCCTACATCATGTCGGTCTCCCGGGAGGTCCTGTTGGCAGTCCCGGATACCCAGCGCGAGGCGGCGCTGGCCCTGGGTGCGACCAGATGGGAGGCCGTGATCACCGCGATCCTTCCCTACGCCCGCTCGGGGATCGTGGGTGCCGTCATCCTGGGGTTGGGACGCGCGCTGGGCGAAACCATGGCGGTAACGATGCTGATCGGCAACCGGCACGAGATTGCCGCCTCGCTCTTCGCGCCGGGCTATACCATGGCCGCCGCCATCGCCAATGAGTTCACGGAGGCGGTAGGTGACATGCACCTCTCCGCCCTGGCGTATGTCGCCTTCCTGCTCTTCATCGTGACGGTGCTCGTGAACGCCGGCGCGCGGCTCCTCATCTGGCGGGTCGCTCGCGGCTCGGGCGTCGGCAGCAAGGCCTTATGAACCGGCGTCGGCTGCGGCGGATGGTGAGCAACACGATGGTCGGGATCATGGTCCTGGCCGTCATCGTGGCATTGCTCCCGCTTTTTTTCATTCTCTTCGATCTGGTGGTGAAAGGCGCGGGAAGTCTCTCGCTCGACTTCTTCACCAAGATGCCGGCCCCCGCGGGCGAGAGCGGCGGAGGAGTGGCCCACGCGATCGTGGGGACGCTCATCATCGTGGGCACCGCGAGCCTCATCGGCCTGCCGATCGGAATCGCCGCCGGGATCTACTGCGCGGAGTTTCCGGGGAGTCGTCTCACCTGGCTCACCCGCTTCGTGGCCGACGTGATGAACGGAACCCCGTCCATCGTGGTCGGCGTCTTCGCCTGGGCCTGGATCGTGGCGACGCAGAAGCACTTCTCCGCCGTCGCGGGAAGCGCTGCGCTGGCGCTGCTGATGATTCCGATGGTGCTCCGGACCACCGAGGAGATGATCAAGCTGGTGCCCAACTCGCTGCGGGAGGCGGCGCTGGCGCTGGGTTACCCGCGGTGGCGAACCAGTCTCACCATCGTGGTCCGCACGACGCTGCCCGGCATCGTGACCGGGAGCCTTCTGGCCGTCGCCCGCATCGCGGGGGAGACGGCGCCGCTCCTCTTCACCGCCTTGGGAAGCCAGTACATGAGCTTCGACATCGACCAGCCCATGGCGGCGCTCCCGCTGACGGTGTTCACCTACGCCACCGGTCCCTTCGAGGAGTGGCATCGCTATGCCTGGGCCGCGGCGCTGGTCCTCATCCTGGTCGTGTTCGTGCTGAGCCTGGGTGCCCGGCTCGCCATCGGCCGGAGGTTCACGCTCAATGGCTGACGCCACCTTGCGCGCCGTGCCAGCGCCGCCGGCCGCGCCGATCCCGGCCTCGTCCAAGGTGCGGATCGAAACCGACAAGCTGACGGCGATGTACGGCAAGTTCACCGCCGTGAAGAGCGTGTCGCTGGGGTTCGAGGGCCTTCGGGTGCATGCCCTCATCGGGCCGTCCGGCTGCGGCAAGTCCACCTTCCTCCGGACTCTCAACCGGATGCACGAGCTGGTCGAGGGCGCCTGGATCACCGGCCGGGTGCTGCTGGACGGCGACGACATCTACGCCCCGCGGGTCAACGCCATGCAGCTGCGGCGTCGGATCGGGATGGTATTCCAGCGGCCCACGCCGTTTCCCACGATGTCGATCTACGACAACGCGGCCGCCGGGCTTCGGGTGCACGGGCGGATCCCCCGGGCCGAGCTGGATGTCATCGTGGAGCGCTCGCTCAAGCAGGCGGCGCTGTGGGACGAGGTGAAGGACCGCCTGCGCGCGCCCGCGACCGCGCTCTCCGGCGGCCAGCAGCAACGGCTCTGCATCGCGCGGACGGTCGCGCCCTCGCCCGACGTCATTCTGCTGGACGAGCCGACCGCCTCGCTCGATCCGCAGGGCACCCAGCGGATCGAGGAGCTGCTCTTCGAGCTCAAGCGGGACTTCACCATCATCATCGTGACCCACAACATGCAGCAGGCGGCGCGGGTGTCGGACACCACCACGTTCTTCTATCTGGGAACCATGGTGGAGACCGGTCCCACCCGGCAGATCTTCACGGCGCCGCGCAATGAGCAGACCGAGGCCTACATTACCGGGAGATTCGGATGAGCGCGATCATGAAGCCGAAGACCTCGTTCGTCACCACCCCGAGAGCCACGCTGGCGCCGCGGCCGCCGTCCTCGGCGCCGGGGGAGCGTGGCACGCCCGCGGTGGACGTCCGAGGGTTCAGCTTCGCGTACGGGGAGCGCCAGGTGCTGCGCGACCTGGAGTTCTCCATCGAGCGGAAGGCGGTCACCGCCATCATCGGGCCCTCCGGCTGCGGCAAGTCCACCTTCCTGCGCTCGATCAACCGGCTCAACGATCTGATCGCCGCCACCCGGCACCAAGGCGACATCCTGGTCGAGGGTCGGTCGGTGTACGCGACCGGGACCGACCTGGTGTCGCTGCGGCAGCGGGTCGGCATGGTGTTCCAGCGGCCGAACCCGTTCCCCAAGTCGGTGTTCGACAACGTGGCCTATGGCCCGGGGCTCAACCGACTGGTGGCCAACCGGGACCTGCCCGATCTGGTGGAGCGCTGTCTGCGGCAGGCCGCGCTGTGGGACGAGGTCAAGGATCGGCTGGACGAGCCGGCCACCGGCCTCTCCGGCGGGCAGCAGCAGCGGCTCTGTATCGCCCGGGCGCTGGGCAACCAGCCCGAGCTGCTCCTCATGGACGAGCCCTGCTCCGCGCTCGACCCGGTGGCCACCCAGCGGGTGGAGGAGCTGATCTTCGAGCTCAAGCGGGACTACACTATCGTCATCGTCACTCATAACATGCAGCAGGCCGCCCGGGTCTCCGACTTCACCGGGTTCTTCGACCGCGGCGTGCTGGTGGAGTTCGACGAGACCGAGCGGATCTTCACCAGCCCGGCGCACGAGCGGACCGAGGCCTACATTACCGGGAGGTTCGGATGAGCCTCGATGTCCATCGTCACTTCCACGACGAGCTGAGCCACGTGAAGGTGCGGCTCCTCACCATGTCGGGCGAGGCGGAGGCGGCCCTCAGTCTGGCGGTGGAGGCGCTGCTCGAGCGGGACAGCGAGAAGGCCCAGCGAGTCATCAAGGGCGACCGGGTGATCGACAGCATGGAGGTCGAGATCGAGGAGCAGTGCATCAACCTGCTCGCCCTCCAGCAGCCGATGGCGCGGGACCTCCGGATGCTCACCTCGGCGCTCAAGATCGCCAACGACCTGGAGCGGGTGGGCGATCATGCCGTCAACATCGCGCAGTCGGCCGAGCGGCTGAACCAGAGCCGGCCGATCGCCCCCGAGCCCGAGATCGTCGAGATGGCCCGGCTCGCCCGCGACATGCTGTCGGATGCCCTGGAGGCCTTCATCCGGAGCGACGCGGCGGGCGGACGCGAGGTCTGCCTCAGGGACGACAAGGTTGACCAGCTCCACGGATCGGTGTTCCGTATTCTGCTCACCCACATGATGGAAGATCCGCACATGATCGGTGCGGGCATGGAGCTCTTCCTGGTGAGCCGGAACCTGGAGCGGGTGGCCGATCTCGCCACCAACATCGGCGAGGACGTCGTGTTCCTGGTGGAGGGCAAATCGATCAAGCATCACGCCGAGGACCGGGGCGAGGCCAAAGCCACCGCATGACCGATGGCGGCAACGGCGCCGAGCGGGAGCGGATCGCCGCGATCGACGTCGGCTCCAACTCCGTCCGTCTGCTGGTGGCCGAGTACGACCCGGCCTCCGGCCTCACGGTCATCGATGAGCTCAAGGACCAGCCCCGGCTCGCCGCCGGCCTGGCGAACACCGGCTGCCTCAACGAGGCGGCCATGGACCGCGCCATCCAGACCCTGGGGCGCATGCGCGAGGTCTGCCAGCGGCGCAACGTTCGCCGGATCGCCGCGGTGGCGACCGCCGCGGTCCGCGAGGCCGAGAACGGCCCCTGGTTCGTGCGCCGGGTCCGTCAGGAGCTCGATATCCCGCTCCGGATCATCGATGCCGAAACCGAAGCGGCCCTCTCCTACCGCTCGGTCGCCCATCACTTCCCCCTCGCCGGAGAGCGGGCCCTCGTGGCCGACATCGGCGGCGGCAGTCTCGAGCTGATCGGCGCGGTGGACGGCCTGGTCGAGCTGACCCTCTCGCTTCCGCTCGGTGCGGTGCGGCTCACTGAGCTTCACCTGCCCGGAGAGCGGAGCATCCAGCGCGAGCTCACCGACCTCCGCAAGCACATCCGGAAGCAGCTCAAGCGCGGACTCTCCAGCCGGGAGTGGGCCGCGGCCGGGGTGATCGGCTCCGGCGGCACGTTCACCACGCTGGCCCGCGTCACGCAGGCGCGGCGCGGACTTCCGCCCGGCGACACGGTGCACGGCGTATCGGTGGAGACCGGGGAGGTGGAGCGGCTGCTCGATTGGCTCGCCAGCCGGAGCCCGGAGCAGCGGCGGCAGGTGCCCGGACTCAATCCCGAGCGGGCCGACATCATCCTGGCCGGCCTGGCGGTGACGGCGGAGCTGCTCGACTGGGTGAGGACCCGCAGCATCACGGTGAGCGCGTTCGGGCTGCGGGAGGGGCTGCTGCTGGAGATGGCGGGGGCGGAGGAGCCGGTGGTGCGAGACCCGCTCCGGCTCTTCCGCGAGTTCGCCGAGCGCTGCCAGACCGATCGCCGGCACGTGGAGCAGGTCCGCCGCCTGGCGCTCCAGCTCTTCGAGCAACTGGGGGAGACTCTGGGCTGTGGCCCCGAGGAGCAGCTGCTGCTGGAGGCCGCGAGCCTGCTGCACGACGTGGGTCAGCTGGTGAGCTATCCCAAGCACCACAGGCACAGCTACAGCCTCATCACTCACGCCGAGCGACTGGGCCTGTCTCCGCGGCAGCGGGAGTTGGTCGCCATGGTGAGCCGCTATCACCGGCGCACCGGGCCTCGCAAGAAGCATCCGGAGTTCGCCGCGCTGCCCCCCGAGGAGCAGGCCATCGTGCGGCGGTTGAGCGCGGTTCTCCGGCTGGCCGACGGCCTGGACCGGGGCCATACGGCGGCCGTGGACTCGGTGCGCGCGGAGCTCACCGACCGGGCATTGCTGCTCACCGTCCGGGCCGCGAGCTCGCAGGCCGATCTGGGTCTCGAGTGCTGGGGCGCGTCGCGGAAGGCCGACGTGATGGCCAAGTTGCTGGGACGAGACGTGGTGGTGACCGACCGCACTCAGTAGGCAGGGCCAAGCTCGCCTCTTATCGAGTCAGTATCGCTCCCGATATCCCAGGCCATCCACCGTCCGGGCCAGTGCCCGGTGCCTGGCTACCAGCGCGTCATCCTTGAACACCAGAATCAAGGCCGCTCCGGCGATGAACCCGCCGGCGTGGGCCCAGAACGCCACCCCGCCCTTTTCCTCTCCCAGCGTAGGCAGGCCTCCGAGCAGCTGGATGAGGAACCAGTAGCCCAACA
The DNA here is from genome assembly GCA_036556625.1 of Gemmatimonadales bacterium. Classification (GTDB taxonomy): domain Bacteria; phylum Gemmatimonadota; class Gemmatimonadetes; order Gemmatimonadales; family GWC2-71-9; genus CAVVWJ01. Next base: position 42,488 of record DATBJC010000013.1, on the reverse strand, counting down.
TCAGGAAGGCCGGGACGGCGATGCGGGTGATGAAGAATCCCAGGATCACCAGCATGTGGATCCTCACCCGAGGGTACAGCACGATGTAGGCTCCCATCACTCCACTGATCGCCCCAGAGGCGCCGACCATCGGAATCGCACTGTTGGGATTGGCCAGCGTCTGGGCGGCGGCGGCGGCCAGCCCCGAGAGCAGGTAGAACGCCGCAAATCGGACATGCCCCTGACTGTCCTCGACGTTGTTTCCGAACAGCCAGAGAAACCACATGTTGCCGATCAGGTGAAACCAGCCGCCGTGGAGGAACATCGAGGTGAGCGGTGAGAACCATTCCTGGTCGGCGTCCATCACGCAGGTGGTGCTCTCACTCATAGGGACGGCATGGCCCGGCGGAATCCGCCCGAGGAACTCCCCCGGGATGAGACCCAGCTCGCACACCGATTTCGACAGGTAGGGCTCGGCGCCCATACCCTGGACCAGCACCCAGACAACGACGTTGAGCAGGATCAGCGCAAAGGTGACAACCGGGGTTCCAAGGGTCGGATTGTCGTCACGGTAGGGGAACATGCTGGCAATATAGGCATGGGCTGAACTGGTGGGGCGGGCTCGTCCGGGCGCCGGACCGTTCCGGCAGGCCGCTTGATATCGGCTTGATGCGAGCAGGACAGGTTGGCCCGCGTCAAGTCCCCGGCGATGAGCCGCGGCGTGACTCTCCACCACAGCGGTCAGGAAGCGAGGATAAGCCTATGCGATCGCAGGGCGGGTCTCGCCGGTGTCATTCACGGCGACTCACGGGCACCACCGCGGCCGGCCTGGTTGTGGCCATGATCGCCACCCTGGGTTGCCGCGAGGACGCCGGATCGCCCACGGATCCGGAGCCGACGTCGGCGGAGGGCGCCGCCCTGGCCGCGCCCCTGGCCTTCGTCCAGGTGAGCACGGGCGCCTTCCACACTTGCGGCGTTGCCGCGGACGGCCGGGCGTACTGTTGGGGTGGCAACAACGCGGGGCAGCTGGGCGATGGGACCATCTTCGGCACCACACCGCGCACTACGCCCAGCGCGGTCATCGGTGGGCTTCGCTTCCGGCACGTCAGCGCGGGATACGAGCACAGTTGCGGAGTGACCACCGACGATCGGGTCTACTGCTGGGGCCAGAACTTCTTCGGGCAGCTCGGGAACGGAACTCAAGGCAGCGATCATTTTGAGGTTCCGACGCCGGCCGAAGTCGTCGGCGGACACCGCTTCCGGCAGGTGCGCGCGGGCTATTCGCACACCTGCGCGATCACCCCGGCCGGCCTGGCGTTCTGCTGGGGCGAGAACATCCGCGGTCAGGTCGGAGACGGCACCAGCGGCGTCAATCGTGACGTACCGGTGCGGGTGCTGGGCAACCATCGTTGGGCCCAGCTCACCGGCGGTGGGGCGCACACCTGCGGGGTCACCCAGAGCCACCAGCTCTTCTGCTGGGGTTGGAACGAACACGGCCAGCTCGGGAACGGCACGACGATCAGCCGCCTCAGGCCGATTCCGGTATCAGGCGGACGGGAGTTCCGGCAGGTCGAAGCAGGAGAGGAGCACACCTGCGCCGCTTCCACCAGTGACCTGGCCTACTGCTGGGGGCGGAATGTTGACGGCTCCCTGGGTGACGGTACCCTGTCGGACCGACTCACGCCGGGGGCGGTGGCGGGCTCGCGCCGCTTTGCTAACGTGAGTGCGGGTTCCACCCACAGCTGCGGAGTGACCCTGCAAGGACGGGGATTCTGCTGGGGCCGGAACAGCCAGGGCCAGGTCGGTGACGGCACGCTCAACAGCCGGCTGACACCGGTCGCCTTGGCCGTCCCCCTGGCACTCAAAGCGATCGCGGCGAGCAACCTGGTCCACACCTGCGCCGTCACTACGACCAACCGCGCCTATTGCTGGGGCAACGGCGGATTGCTGGGTGACGGGACTACGACCAGACGCCTGTTTCCCGTACCGGTCGTGGGGCCCTCATAGTCGTGGGGCCCTCATAGAGGAGCGGCAGAGCCGGACACACGTCGGGCAGGCGGAGGCACGACGGTCAACTATTCCGTCCCTCCGGCCTGCCCGTCTTGCCCTCGCTACAACGCCCTTCTGCCTTGGACCAGCTGCATCACTGCCAGGATCACCGCCACGATCAGCAGGACGTGAATGAAGCCGCCCAGCGTGTAGGACGAGACCACTCCCAGCAGCCAGAGGACCAGGAGGATCACGAAGATCGTCCACAACATGAATCGCCTCCTTGGATTTCGGTGTCCGACGTTCCCGGCGGGCACCGTGCGATCCGGCGATCGCGCCGGTCCACGGGGCCGGAAGCCATACTAGCCAACCCCTTGAAAAACAGTCGTGAGACGGGTCACGCACCGGTCCGGCCGAGAGCCGCGCTTGGACTGCCATTTTGGCAGCAAAGCGGGGTATAGGAATTGCCCCCTGCACGGCCGACTGACGAGACGTGTGTCAGAACGGCAACCAAAATCAAGAACTTACACGCTCTACTGGAGTCGCCATGGCGTCGAAAATCATTGGCATTGACCTGGGAACCACCAACTCCGTCGTTTCGGTGATGGAGGGCGGCGATCCGGTCGTCATCCCCAACGCCGAAGGCGGTCGGACCACGCCGTCGGTCGTGGCGTTCACCAAGGACGGTGAGCGCCTGGTCGGTCAGGTGGCGAAGCGCCAGGCGGTGACCAACCCCAAGCAGACCATCTTCTCGATCAAGCGGTTCATGGGCCGGCGCATGAACGAGGTGACCGAGGAGATCAAGAAGGTACCGTACAAAGTGATGGAGGGCCAGAACGGTCTGGCCGCGGTGGAGATCGCCGGCAAGCGCTACAGCCCGCCCGAGATCTCCGCGATGATCCTCCAGAAGATGAAGCAGACGGCGGAGGACTACCTGGGCCAGACGGTGGACCGGGCCGTCATCACGGTACCCGCCTACTTCAATGATGCCCAGCGGCAGGCCACCAAGGACGCCGGCAAGATCGCCGGTCTCGAGGTCCTCCGGATCATCAACGAGCCGACCGCGGCGGCGCTGGCGTACGGGCTGGACAAGAAGAAGGAAGAGAAGGTGGCGGTCTTCGACCTGGGCGGCGGCACCTACGACATCTCGGTGCTGGAGCTGGCCGAGGGTGTGTTCGAGGTGAAGAGCACCAACGGTGACACCCACCTGGGCGGCGACGACTTCGACCAGCGGCTGATCGACTGGCTGGTGGCCGAGTTCAAGAAGGACCAGGGCATCGACCTGTCGAAGGATCCGATGGCGCTCCAGCGGCTCAAGGAAGCCGCCGAGAAGGCCAAGATGGAGCTCTCCACCACCACGCAGACCGACATCAATCTGCCGTTCATCACGGCCGACCAGTCCGGCCCCAAGCACCTCAACCTGAGCCTCACCCGGGCCAAGTTCGAGCAGCTGGTGGACGACCTGATCCAGCGCACGATCGCCCCGATGCAGCAGGCCTTGAAGGACGCCGGGCTGGATCCCAAGGCGGTGGACGAGGTGATCCTGGTCGGCGGCTCGACCAGGATCCCCAAGATTCAGCAGATCGTGAAGGACTTCTTCGGGAAGGAGCCCAATCGCTCGGTCAACCCCGACGAGGTCGTGGCGATCGGTGCCGCCATCCAGGGCGGTGTGCTGGGCGGTGAGGTGAAGGATGTCCTGCTGCTCGACGTGACCCCGCTCTCGCTCGGCATCGAGACGCTGGGTGGCGTGACCACGGTGCTGATCCCGCGGAACACGACGATCCCGACCAAGAAGTCGGAGACCTTCTCCACCGCGGAGGACAACCAGACCACGGTCGAGATCCACGTCCTCCAGGGCGAGCGCCAGATGGCCCAGGACAACCGCACCATCGGCAAGTTCCAGCTCACCGGCATCCCGCCGGCACCCCGGGGCATGCCGCAGGTCGAGGTCGCCTTCGACATCGACGCCAACGGCATCCTGCACGTGAGCGCCAAGGACAAGGCCACGAGCAAGGAGCAGAAGATCCGGATCGAGGCCTCCAGCGGTCTGAGCGACACGGATATCGACCGCATGGTGAAGGCCGCGGAAGCGCACGCCAGCGAGGATAAGCAGCGGCGCGAGCAGATCGAGCAGCGCAACCAGCTCGACAGCCTGGTCTACCGGGTCGAGAAGGACAGCAAGGAGTGGGTGGACCGGCTACCGGCCGACGCCAAGAGTCGTCTGGACTCGGCGCTCGAGGGGGCCAAGCAGGCGCTCCGCACCGGCGATCCCGATACGATCCGCAAGGGGCTCGACGAGCTGAACAACGCCTACTCCGCGGCCGGGGCCTCGCTCTACCAGGCCGGACAGGCCCAGGAGCAGACTGCAGAAGCCGGGACGGCGCAGGGCGCTACCGAGACCGGCGGCAGCGGCGGCGCGCAGGGCGGCGGTCAGGAGGACGTCGTCGAGGCCGATTACGAGATCGTGGACGAGAGCAAGAAGTAACCCGCTGTCATCGTGAGCAAAGCGAAGGGGCCCATGCCGACATGGGCCCCTTCGCTTCGTTCAGGGTGACAGAATCCTACTCCCCATACGGAATCCAGATGTTCTTGACCTGAGTGGCCTGCTCCAGGAATTCTTCGCCCTCACCCTGCCGGGGATCGCTCCAATCGCGATCCCGCCCGTGGCTCACCCAGGCTCGCTTCATGTTCCCCCCGGCCAGCCGTTCCACCTCGGCGGAGCCGGAGGCGCTGCCGAAGTACCACATCCCTTCCACGTCGTCGTGCGCCGCGAGCACCGGGCTGAGCTCGTCGCGCAAACCGGTCACGATGTTGACCACCCCACCCGGGAGGTCGGACGTGTCGAGCACCTGGTAGAAGTCGATCGCCGGAAGCGGGGCTCCGGACGAGGGAATCACCACCACGGTGTTCCCCATCGCGATAGCCGGCAGCACGGTGGAGACCAGGCCCAGCAGCGGCCAGGCGTCGGGACAGACGATGCCCAGCACCCCGATCGGCTCGGGCATCGCGAGTGTCACGTTGCGATAGGGCGTGTGGTGGACCAGCCCATCGTACTTATCAGCCCAGGCGGCCCAGGTGTAGATCCGCTCGATGCTGAGGGCGACCTCACGTTCGCCCACGTGGCGGCCGAGCTCGTCGGCGCGAGCGGCCACGTTCTCCGCGATGTAGAACAGCACCTGCGCCCGCTGATGGGCGGTCATCCGGGCCCACCCTGCCGCCTTGTGGGCGGCTTCGACCGCGTTGCGGATGTCCTTGCGGTTGCCGTGCCCTACCGCGCCGATAGTCCGACCCTCGCCGTCGCGCACCGGCAGGCTGTACCCCGAATCAGGGCGGACTTGCTGGCCGCCGATGTAGAGCTTGGGGGTGCGGTCGATGAGTGGTAAAGCCGATAATGCGGCGGACCGGCGGACCGGCGGACCGGCGGACCGCGCCGCCGACCGACGAGAACCTTTCTTTGTAGCACGGGCGCTTCCGCTGGTCCGCCGGTCCGCCGGTCCGCCGGCTTCCTCCCACTTCACATACTCCCTCAATCCCTCCCGTCCCCCTTCCCGCCCGAACCCGCTCTCCCGATAGCCGCCGAACCCGCTCGCCGCGTCGAAGACGTTGGTGCAGTTGATCCAGACGGTGCCCGCCTTCAGTTGGGGCGCGACGTCGAGCGCCAGGTTGATGTTCTCGGTCCAGAGGCTGGCGGCCAGGCCGTAGCGGGTGTTGTTGGCCAGCTCGACTGCTTCGGCGGGGGTGCGGAAGGTCATGAGCACCACGACCGGGCCGAAGATCTCCACCTGCGCGATGGTCGCCGCGGGGGAGACCTCGGTGAAGAGTGTGGGTGGGAAGAACCAACCGTCCTGGGGGCAGCTCCAGGAGGGTTGCCACATGGCGGCCCCCTCCTCTTTCCCCTGGCGCACCAGACCCTCGATCCGCTCCAGCTGCACCGGGGCGACGATCGCGCCCATGTCCACCGCCTTGTCCAGCGGGTCGCCCAGCCGGAGCGCCTCCATCCTCGCCTTCAACTTCGCGACCAGTCGCTCCCCCACGCCCTCCTGCACCAGGATCCGCGATCCGGCGCAGCATACCTGGCCTTGATTGAACCAGATCGCATCCACCACTCCCTCGACCACGCTGTCGAGATCGGCGTCGGGGAAGACCACGAATGGAGACTTCCCGCCCAGCTCCAGCGAGAGCTTCTTCCCGCTCCCGGCGGTCGCCGTGCGAATGATCCGGCCCACGTCGGTGGACCCGGTGAACGCGATCTTGTCGACGTCGGGATGGTCTACCAATGCCGCGCCGGTCCGCCCGTCGCCGGTGATGATGTTCACCACGCCTGCCGGCAGCTCCGCCTCCTGGCACAGCTCGGCGAATCGCAAGGCCGTGAGCGAGGTGAACTCGGCCGGCTTCAGCACCACCGCGTTTCCCATCGCCAGCGCGGGCGCGATCTTCCAGGCCAGCATGAGCAGCGGGAAGTTCCAGGGGATGATCTGGCCGATCACGCCGACCGGGACTCGGCCGGGCAACTCCCGCTCCATGAGCTGGGCCCAGCCCGCGTGATGATAGAAGTGCCGGGCCACCAGCGGCACGTCGATGTCGCGCGACTCTCGGATCGGCTTGCCGTTGTCCAGCGACTCCAGCACTGCGAAGAACCTGCTCTGCTTCTGGATGTGACGGGCCAGGGCGTAGAGATACCGGGCACGCCCGTGTCCGCCCAGCGCCCACCATTCGGGCTGCGCGGCGCGCGCCGCGCGTACCGCGCGGTCTACCTCGGAGCCATCGGCCTGGGTCAAGCGTGCGAGCGGCTTGCCGGTGGCGGGGTTGAGCGTCTCGAAGGTCTCAGTGCCGGGCTCGGTCCAGGCGCCGCCGATAAAGAGCCCGAACCGCCGCCCGTGGCGCTCCAGCCAGGCATGGGCCGGGCCCACCGCCTCGGGGGCGGGGCCGTACGCCATCGTCTCGAAGATTTCGGGGATGGATGCCACGGTAAGCCTCAGGTCGCAGGACAAGAGGATGTCATCCCGAGCGCAGCGAGGGATCTGGTACGCCGAATTCGAACCACCCCCGGCAAGATCCCTCGCTGCGCTCGGGATGACAGATCACAATGTGCCAGCACCAATCAGCCCGTGGGATGCCGGTAGCCGGCCGAATACCGTCCAGTCACGAAATGCTCCAGCTGCCGCTCGACGTCGGTCAAGAGCGAGCTCGCGCCGAAGCGGAACAGGTTGGGACGCAGCCAGCGGTCGCCCAGCTCCTCCTTCATCAGCGCCAGCCAGTCCAGAGCATCCCTGGCGCTGCGAATTCCTCCGGCCGGCTTGAGGCCGACCAGATGGCCGGTGCGCTCCCGGTACTCCCGGATGGCGCGGGCCATGACCAGCCCGACGGGCAGCGTGGCGTTGACGCTCTCCTTGCCGGTCGAGGTCTTGATGAAGTCGGCGCCGGCCATCATGCACACCATGCTGGCCCGGGCGACGTTGCGGAACGTGCCCAGCTCGCCGGTGCCGAGGATGGTCTTGATGTGTGCATCACCGCAGGCCTCGCGCATGGCGCGGACCTCGTCGTACAGAGCGCGCCAGTTCTCGGTGAGCGCGTGGGCTCGGGTGATGACGATGTCGATCTCTTCGGCACCCGCAGCCACCGAGGCCCGGATCTCGCCGATCCGCTGCTCGAAGGGGGAGAGGCCGGCCGGGAACCCGGTGGAGACGGCGGCGACCGGAATGCCGGATCCCTCCAGCGCCTCGACCGCGGTCTGGACGAAGGCGTGGTAGACGCACACAGCCGCTACCCTGATGGGGAGCTGCTCGGCTCCCATCGCCTCGAGCAGGTCATCGCGCACCGGGCGGCGAGCCTTGGCGCAGAGCCGCCGGACCCGGCCCGCTGTGTCGTCACTCGACAGCGTCGTGAGGTCCATCAAGGTGACGGCACGCAGAAGCCACGCGGCCTGCCATTCCTTCTTGACCGTGCGCCGGGTGCGCAGGGTGGCAGCGCGCCGCTCGACCGCACTCCGATTCACCCGCATGTCCTCGACCCACTCGAGCTCGAGCGGCATGCCGGGATTCCGGGGCGTCACCGGTACGTCGAGCGGGCCGGCCCTGGAGGGGGTGACGATGCCTCGCTTGGGAATGTCAGCCATGGCTGGAACATACCAGCCGGAGCGAGGATGACGCCATGAGTAGCGACTGAGGAACGGGCGGCTCCTGCCAAATCGACAGCAACACAGGGGCCTGTGGGTTCGGACACAACCTGACCGTTTCCGTTGTAGTATTAGGAAGCTTGCAGGACCGACTCTCACGTCATTCCGAAGGACCGCTGATGTCCGCACGATCATTGAACTGGCTCAAGTTCGGGGGGTTGGTGGCCCTGGCCTTCGCGCTGGGGTTGCTCTTCGCCGGGCTGCTGGACCTGCCGAGCCGCTCGTCGGCCCAGGAGCAGGTCCGAGGATCGGCCGCGATTGCCAAGGTGCCGACGCCTTCCATTCCCGCCGCCCGACCGCTTCAGGACCTGAGCGAGTCGTTCGCGGCCGTCGCGGAGCACGTCAAACCCAGCGTGGTGTACATCCGCTCGCGGCGAACCGAACAGACCACCCAGCAGCGAGTTCCGCCGGGGATGGAACGGTTCTTCCCGCGGTTCCGCCAGCAGCCCGAGATCGAGCAGGGCAGCGGGTCCGGGTTCGTCGTGTCGGCCGACGGATACATCCTGACCAACAACCACGTGGTCGAGGGCGCCGAGCAGGTGACCGTGCGGTTGCTGGACCGGCGGGAGTTCAAGGCCAAGGTGATCGGCACCGACGTCAATACCGATGTCGCGGTCCTCAAGATCGACGCCACCAACCTGCCGCCCATGGCGCTCGGCAACAGTGACGACGCCCGGGTCGGCGAATGGGTCCTCGCGATCGGCAATCCGCTGGGTGAAGGACTCACCTTCACCGTGACCTCCGGCATCGTCAGCGCCAAGGGTCGAGCGCTGAACGGTCTGCCGGGCCGGGGCCAGGGAAGCATTCAGGACTTCATTCAGACCGACGCCGCGATCAACCCGGGAAACTCCGGGGGCCCACTGGTGAGTGTGCGGGGAGAGGTCATCGGGATCAATTCGGCGATCGCCAGTGAGACCGGCTTCTACTCGGGTTACGGCTTCGCCATTCCGATCAATCTGGCCCGGACGGTGATGAACCAGCTGATCGAGTCGGGCAAGGTCCACCGCGCGGCGCTCGGCATCTCCATCGCCGACGTGTCGCTGGCCGACGCCGAATACGTCGGACTGCCGGCCATCCGCGGGGTCGTGGTGAAGGACATCCCCAGCGAGGACTCGCCCGCCAAGGCTGCCGGAATCGAGGCCGGCGACATCATCGTGGCGGTCGACGGCAAGCCGGTCGAGTACGTCGGTCAGCTCCAGCAGGTCATCGGTTTCCGGGAACCGGGTGAGGTCGTCAAGGTGGAGGTGGCCCGCAAGGGAGGCGTGCGGAAGAGCTTCCAGGTGAAGCTCCAGGCCCTGAGCGATACGCCGCAGGTGGCCTCCGGTGAGGGGCCGGGCCACCCCAACGGGGACTCCGCGGGCGGGACCGCGATGAACCGGCTGGGCATCAGCGTCGAGCCGGTCGGTCCCGACGCGGCGGCGGAGCTCCAGCTGCCGTCGAACACCCGGGGACTGATCGTGACCGACGTCACTCCGGGCGGGCCCTCCTGGGATGTCCTGTTCGACGACCCCCAGCGCGGCGGCCCGGATATCATCCTCTCGATCGAGGACAAGCCGGTGCGCACCGAGGCCGATCTCCGCAAGGCGCTGCAGGCCGAGAAGCCCGGCAGCATCGTGACGCTCCGCGTCTATAATCCCCGAGCCCAGAGCCGGCGCGTCGAGCGTATTCGATTGGGGGAGTAACAGCCGTCGGTATCGGCAATCAGCTATCAGATAGGCACACCCGCCAGCCACGGTGTGCCTGTCTGATAGCTGATACCTGATAGCTTCTCAGAACGACGATCTTCTTTCCACCCTGGAGCCCCCCCATGACCACGTCCCCCGAGACCGCATGGATGAATCACCCCGCGATCAGGGCCCTGGTGGATCAGGCCAGTGCGCTGGCATTGGAGGAGCGGATCACCCTGGTGAAGGGGCTCATTCCGGGGATAGCGGACGCGCTGTCGGAGGAGGAATACGAGCAGTTCGTCACCTTCATCCGGCTCAAGGGCGAGCGGTATCACGAGGCCAAGTCGCACCCCGGCGAGGGACGGGCGGACCGGCACGTGCCCGGCGAGCGGGAGCTGGAAGGACGCTGAGGGTTCAGCCCGAGTGCCCTGGCGTATAGGATTGGAGTCGGCCGCCGACCGACTCCACGTCGAGGGACGGATCGTGCTGCCAGGTTGGCAACCTCTCGACGAACGGAGCTCGGGCACATGAACCGGTGGGTATGGTCCTGCTGCGCGGCCGTGACGCTCGCGGCCAGCGCCTGCGGAGGATCGGAGGCGGACGACGCCGTGGTGTCTCAGGCGGGAGCGGGCCCCACTATGGCCCAGCGGCTCGCCCAGTACACCCCGGTTCGGCTCACGGCCGATCTCAGCGGCCTCAGCGATCGGGAGCGGCGGATGATCCCGCTCCTCATCCAGGCCGTCCAGGAGATGGATACCATCTTCTGGCAGCAGGTCTATCCCGCTCGTGATTCCCTGCTTGGTACCATCTCCGATTCCGCTACCCGAGCCTACGTCGAGCTGAACTACGGGCCCTGGGACCGGCTCCAGAACAACGAGCCGTTCGTGCCCGGCGTCCGATCGCGACCGGCCGGGGCCGCGTTCTACCCGGCGGACATGAGCAAGGAGGAGTTCGAAGCCGCGGCCAAGGCGGCGCCCGACGGTGGCGCCTCGCTGCGGAATCTCTATTCCGTCGTCCGACGCGACTCTGCGGGAAAGCTGGTCGCTCTTCCCTACCACCAGGCGTTCCCCGCTGCCACCCTCCGCGCCGCGGCCAAGCTGCGCGAGGCGGCCAAGCTGGCCGACGACAAGGGCCTCAAGCGCTATCTCGAGCTCCGGGCTGGTGCGCTCGAGAGCGATGACTACCGGGCCAGCGATCTCGCCTGGATGGATATGAAGTCGAACCTGGTGGACATCGTCATCGGGCCGATCGAGACCTACGACGACGAGCTCTTCGGGTACAAGGCGGCGCACGAGGGCTACGTGCTGTTGAAGGACCGGGAGTGGAGCGAGCGGCTCGGGCGCTACGCCAAGCTCCTCCCAGCGCTTCAGCGCGGCCTCCCGGTCCCGCAAGCCTACAAGCGGGAGCGGCCCGGCACCGATTCGGATCTCAACGCGTACGACGCGCTCTACTATACCGGCCAGGCCAACGCCGGTTCCAAGACCATCGCCATCAATCTGCCCAACGACGAGCAGGTGCAGCTCAAGAAGGGAACCCGGCGGCTCCAGCTGAAGAACGCCATGCGGGCGAAGTTCGACCGGATCCTGGTGCCCATCGCGGACGAGATGATCGCACCGGAGCAGCGGAGCCACATCAAGTTCGACTCTTTCTTCGCCAACGTCATGTTCCACGAGGTGGCCCACGGCCTCGGCATCAAGAACACCATCGCCGGAAAGGGCACGGTGCGCGACGCGCTGAAGGAACAGGCCGGTGCGCTGGAAGAGGGCAAGGCCGATATCCTGGGCCTCTACATGATCACCCGGCTTCAGCAGGACGGCGAGCTTCCCGAGGTGAACCTGGACGACAATTACGTCACCTTCCTGGCGGGGATCTTCCGCTCGATCCGCTTCGGCGCCGCCAGCGCGCACGGACGCGCCAACGCGGCCGAGCTCTCCTTCCTGGAGGAGCGGGGCGCGTTCACTCGGGATTCGGCGAGCGGACGATTCCGGGTGGACTTCCCGCGCATGCGGGCCGCGGTGGATTCGATGGCGGGCACCATCCTCCGCTACCAGGGCGACGGCGACTACGAGGGGGTCAAGCGCTTTATGGCCGAGCGCGGTGCCATTCCGGCGGAGCTCCAGCGCGACCTGGATCGGCTCGGCACCAAGGGCATCCCGGTGGACATCGTGTTCGAGCAGGGCATGGACGTGCTCGCGGCAGGGAAGTAGTGGCGCGTCAACCCAAGATCGTAGACATCGAGCCGGCCGGTCGGTTTGCCGGGTGCCGGCGACTCATCGTGCCGCTGCTGGTTCTGGTGGTCGGCGGCGCGGCCGTCTGGTACTACCAGTTCCGGCCCCAGAAGCGGTCGGCGCCGCCGGTCGAGGCCGCCGACGTCCGCTCCAATGTCGAGCAGGACGGGGACTCGCTTCGGGTGGTGGTGGACTGGCGATTGGTCATGCCGCGCGGACCCGAAGTGGCGGAATCGGCGCGGGTGGAAGTCGGCGTGAACGATGGGGAGTTCTCCCAGGTGGCCTCGGTGCCGGCCAACGAGCACTCGGACACGCTCAGGGTGCCGGCTCCGGCGCCGGGACAGACCGCGAGCGGTTATTCCTGCGTGGCGCCGATGACTCGGGGCAGACTCGCCCGGGAGAACTGTACCCCCTGGCAATACGTCCGTCCGTCCGCCGGGCAGACCCAGGCCGACTCGGCGCCGGTCTCGACCAAGGAAAAGACGCCGCAACCGGCCGCTCGGGTCAGCCGGATCGAAGTGCAGCCCGCGGGCATCCAGGTTGATCTCGACGTGGGCGGGAAGTGCGCCAGGTGGCAGCGCGAGAACCCGGGACGATCCGTGTGGGTCACTGTCAACCAACAGGCGGTACCGGAGTGCACCGGACCCAACGGCAAGCCCACCGTGGCACAGTTCTGCGCCTTTGCCGTGCTGGCGGACGGACGCAGAGTGAAGACCGTAAGCTCCGAGAAGGAGGCCTACTGCGAGCAGCTCTTCGTGAAGTGGAGCGAAGAGCGCACCGCATGAGCCGGGTCAGAACTTGACCTGCGCCTGGGCGATCAGCGACCCCTCACGCACGCCGGGCAGTCCGATCCTCCGCGAGACGTAGTTCACCGTGAGCCGCACCCTCCCACCAGGGAACTCGACGTTGCCGCCACCGGTCGTCGCCCGGTTGCGGCTGCCCGCGCTGATCGCCGTGCGGCGGAAGTCCTCCTGCTTCAGCACCAGCTGGAGCCACGGCACCACCCGATACGCCGCCAGCCCGTACCATCCCTTGTCATCGATCTCGATCCCATCCCGTCGCTGGGTGATGTACTCCGCCCTCAACACCGCCCCCAGGTATTCCAGCGACCCGTCCAGGCCGTAACGGGTGCTGTCGCCGCCGTAGTCCGCGACGTTCAACCCAAGATTGACATAGGGCACCGGCCGCCCGGCGACTCGGGCGACGACCAGCAAACTGGAGTCCGCGTTCGAGGTGACGTTCTGCCCCTCACCGTTGAACACGCCGAGCAACGCGGTGGCGACCGCGCCGAGCGCGTAGTCCGCCATGAGCCCGATGTCTCGCTTGGGGGCGAGCGAGTCGACCACGGTGGCGCGGTCGGCGGTCTCGATGTCGGTGAGCGAGGTGATGAATTCGCGGGTGAACGGGGTCTTGAACTGCCCGACCTGAATCCCGAACGCCCCAGGCTTGTATCGGACGTAGGCATCCTGCAGGGAGACACTGGCTCGACCGGTCCCCACCGAGCCGGTGCGGAACTCGCCTTGAACGCGCCAGGTCACATCCTTGGCGCCGCCACCCGCCGCGCTGAGTCGCGCCCGATTGATCGATCCCGACAGACCGACGCCGTCGCGATAGGTTTCCCGCCCCTGGATGTAGCCGCTCCATCGAACCGTGGGGGCGGACTGGGCGGGCGCGGCGACGGGTGCAAGTGGCGCGAGCAGCAGGAGGGCACGTAACCGGCGGAGCAGCCCCATGGGCACCTCGGTCACATTAAGGACTACAAGGTTGCAGAATTACCCGAGTAAGGTACAATAAGGGAAAATGAGGTAACGATGCAACTCCTGAGTGCCGATGAGGCCGCCCGCTACCTCCATCTCAATGTCAAACGGGTCCAGGCTCTCGCCCGATCCGGCAGGCTGCCGGGGCGGCGCATCGGCCGGAAATGGCTGTTCGACCAGCGCGACCTGGACCGGACGCTGGGAACCTTCGACACCGCCGGCGCCGGCGTCGGCGGAGTCGACTTGAGCGCGCGCAATCAGCTCCGGGGCCGGATCGTCGGCCTCACGGTCGAGGGCGTGATGGCCGAGGTCAGGGTACGCATCGGCGATCAGGAGCTGGTGTCCATCATCACCCGCGGATCGGTCGAGCGGCTCGGCTTGAAGGTCGGCGATGAGGTGCTGGCGGTGATCAAATCCACCGAGATTATGATCGGGAAGGAGTCGGCGGCGCGATGATGAGGCTTCGGCAGGTCGTCCTGCTCTCCGCGCTCCTCGCCTCCCCGGCCATGGCTCAAGGTGCCGCCCCCGCCCGAGTGGTGACCGTGTTCGCCGCTGCTTCACTGACCGAAGCCTTCCGGGAGTTGGGTCCGATGCTCAGTGGCCAGGAGAATGGTGCCGCGGTGCGGTTCAACTTCGCCGGGTCGCAGCAGCTCGCGGTGCAGATCGAGCAGGGCGCCAGGGCCGACGTCTTCGCAGCCGCCGACCAGCGGTGGATGGAGTACCTCCGGGAGCGCAAGCTGGTCGACCGTGAGCCGAGGATCTTCGTCCACAACCGGCTGGTCGTGATCGTGCCGAAGTCGAACCCGGCCCGGATCCGCCGGCTGGAGGACCTGGCCAAGCGCGGGGTCAAGCTCGTCGTCGGCGCCGAGGCGGTCCCGGTGGGGAAGTACACCCGAGACGCGATTCAGAAGCTGGCCGGGCAGGCCGGCTTTCCGCCCGGGTATGGAGACAAGGTTCTGGCGAATGTCGTCTCCCAGGAGGAGAACGTGAAGTCGGTCGTGGCCAAGGTGCAGCTGGCCGAAGCCGACGCCGGATTCGTCTATCGATCCGACGTCACCCGCCAGGTGGCGCGGTATCTCGACGTCCTGGAGATTCCGAACGAGTCCAATGTGCTCGCCAGCTATCCGATCGCGGTCGTCGCGGGGAGCAGCAATGGCAAGGCCGCCCGGGCCTTCGTCGATCTGGTGCTGAGCCAGGAAGGCCAGAAGGTGCTTGCGGCGCACGGCCTGCTGCCGGCCGGCGCCACCCCCTGAGCCCGTGAGCACTCGTGGCCCGGCTGGTACCGCCGGCGACCTCGGCACCATTGTCGCCGCCGGCGCGTCCGCGGTGCTGGTCGGGTTCCTCGGTTTCCCTCTCGCCGCCCTCGTCCTTCGGGTTCCGCCCGGGGAGCTGATCCGCCGGCTCCTCGATCCGGCCCTGCTCGAAGCGCTGCGCCTCAGCCTGATCACCAGTGTCGCCGCCACCGTCGTGGTGGTGGCGCTGGGCATTCCCATCGCCTATCTGCTGGCGACCCGCGACTTCCCGGGGAAGCGACTGCTCGAGGTGCTCATCGAGCTGCCGATGGTGCTGCCGCCGACTGTCGCGGGAGTCGGGCTGCTGCTCGCCTTCGGCCGCCAGGGACTCGCGGGCGGCGCGCTCGACGCCGTCGGCATCTCGGTGCCGTTTACCACGCTGGCGGTCGTGGTGGCCCAGGTGTTCGTGGCGGCCCCCTTCTTCGTTTCCGCCACTCGCGCCGGCCTGAGCGAGGTCGATCCCCGCTACCTCGATGCGGCGGCCACGCTGCGCTCGTCGCCTTCCCGCACGCTGCTGCGGGTGATGCTGCCGCTCGCGTTCCCTTCCCTCCTCGCCGGCGCCGCCATGACCTGGGCCCGGGCGCTCGGCGAGTTCGGCGCGACCATCACGTTCGCGGGCAACATGCCAGGCGTGACCCAGACCATGCCGCTGGCGGTGTACATCGCGTTACAGAGCGATCTGGACGCCGCGGTCGCCATGTCGGTGCTGCTGCTGGCGCTCTCGCTCGGGGTGCTGCTCGCCGTCCGGCTGGCAGCGCCCGAGCTCACCCCGCTGGGCGCCCGTGCTCGAGCTGCGAGTCGTTAGTCGCCGGGGCGAGTTCGCGCTGGACGTGGCGTTCGAGGCTCCGGCCGGCGCCACCACGGTCATCGTGGGGGAAAGCGGTGCCGGCAAGACCTCCCTTCTCCGACTGGCAGCGGGACTCGATCAACCCGAGAGCGGCCGCATCCGTCTGGACGACGAAGTGCTGGTCGACCCGGGCGCCGGTATCGCCGTGCCGGCGTGGCGCCGTGACGTCGGCTACGTGGCGCAGGACTATGCGCTGTTTCCCCACCTGACGGTGGCGCAGAACGTCGCCTTCGGACTGGACGCGAAGCGAATCGGTCGCGGCGAGATCGAATCACGGGTGGCGAAGACACTGCGGCGAGCCCGCATCGGCGAATTGGCCCGACGCAGGCCTGCCATGCTGTCGGGGGGGCAGCAGCAACGTGCGGCGTTGGCCCGCGCATTAGTGCTGGACCCGCGGCTCCTTCTGCTGGACGAGCCGTTGGCCGCGCTCGACCTTCAGACCCGCCGGCAGGTTCGTGGCGAGCTGCGCGACCTGCTGCGGGACCTCGGCTGCGTCACGCTGTACGTGACCCACAGCCCGCTCGAAGCCCTGCTTTTCGGTGACCGGATCGTGGTGATGGAGAATGGCCGGGTCACCCAGATCGGCACCCGGGACGATCTCCTCCGCCATCCTCGCTCGCGCTACGTAGCGGCGCTGATGGGAACCAATCTGTTGGCGGGCAGGGTGCCGCGGTCGGGAGCCGGGAGGGTGCAAACGGCGGACGGCGAGGTGTCAGTGTCGGACCCGGGCGGACCGGGCGAGGTGTTTCTGGCCGTGGACCCCGGCCAGATCACCATTCACCCTCAGGCTCCGGAGGGCAGCGCCCAGAATGTCTTCGTCGGGCCGATTCTGGAGCTCGCACCCGAGCCGCCTACCGGCGACCGCGTCCGAGTGGTACTCGGCACCCATCCCGCACTGGTGGCGGAGGTGACTCGCGAGGCCGTGGCCGCGCTCTCGCTCCACGAGGGAATGCTGGTCCATGCCAGCTTCAAGGCGACCGGCATTCGAACCTACCGGTGAGACGCAGCCCGAGCTGGTGAGCGACGAACGTCGCCGCCGCCGCCACATCGTTGAGATCGAGCCAGGGTAGCCGGCCGGTGGCGAGGGAAACGTCGGAGGCCACCGCGACAACGTCCGGATCGTCGGGCCAACATTGCGGCGGCCTGCCGTGAGACGGGCGATAGACCTCGATCTTGGGGTAGCGCTCGTGACGAAAGCCCTCCACCAGCACCGCGTCCACCTGCTCTCGATCCAGATGGCGCCGCATCGTGTCGAGTGACGGCTCGTCCAGCGGATCGGCCTGCTCGGCCATCAGGGCCCAGCGGTCGCGCGACGCCACCATCACCTGCGCGGCGCCGGCGCTTCTGATTCGATGCGAATCTTTCCGGGGATCCGGATCCAGATCGAAGCCAGCCTTGGCATGCTTGATCACGGCCAGGCGCACGTCCCGGTCGGAGAGCAGCGCAACGACACTCTCGATAAGCGTGGTCTTGCCGCTCCCGCTCGAGCCGACGAAGCCCAGGGTAGGAAGCGATCGTGCCATGTGATGGAATCTATCAAGGGTGGGGTGTGATTCGCGGCCCCGTTATCTTTGGATCACTCGCGAACGTGGCGGAACTGGCAGACGCGCAGGACTTAGGATCCTGTCCCGCAAGGGGTCCGGGTTCGACTCCCGGCGTTCGCATACATCTCCGACCCTCCTCTTTGCATTCTAGCCCCTTCGCGTCACGGTCCGTCCACCTGCGTCCTTCTCGAACCCGATCTCGCCGTACGAGACCTCCGGGCCGCTCACCCGCGTGGCGATAGCCCGCAACATGTGGTACCCGGCCAGCACGACGATGGTCCCCAGCGCGATGCCCTCCAGCTTGAAGGCTCCGCTGATCGGGTGCAGCACCGGCCCGATCGCCAGCATGATGCCGGCCCCGATTGGGACCATGTTCACCGGGTCGGCGAAGTTCACCCGCGCCTCGATCCAGATCTTGGCCCCGAGCAACCCGATCATCCCGTACAGGATGACCGAGACGCCACCCAGCACGGCTCCCGGCACGGCGGCGACCAACGCGCCGAACTTGGGACACAGCCCGAACAGGATCGCGATGATCGCGGCGACGTAGTAGGCGGCGGTGGAGTAGACCCGGGTGGCCGCCATGACCCCGATGTTCTCGGCGTAGGTTGTGGTCGGCGAGCCGCCCACCGAGCTGGTGACCATGGTGCCCACGCCGTCAGCGAAGATCGCCCGGCCGATCATCGGGTCCAGGTCACGCCCGGTCATCTCGCCGACTGCCTTGACATGCCCGGTGTTCTCCGCAATCAGCGCGATGACCGCGGGCACCACCAGCAGGATCGCCGCCATCCTGAAGTCGGGCGCGTGCATGTCCGGTAGTCCGAACCAGGGCGCGTCGTTCAGGGCGGCGAAGCTCACCCGGTCGTGCGGGAAGGGCGTGGCGATGCAGTACAGTCCCTCGACCGGACAGGCATTGCCCGCGGCGTCCCGCAGGTTCGCGCCCGGGAGCACCGAGTTGACCTGGCCGAACCGGTCCAGCACCCACGACAGCGCGAAGCCGAAGATCAAGCCCAGCAGGATGGAGATCCGGCCGATGAACCCGCGGAAGGACACCATCACCACGAAGACGAAGACCATGGTGAACAGCGCGACCCAGTGGTCCTGGGGCCAGTAGACGTCGGCGACCACGAAGGCCAGGCCGAAGCCGATGAGCATCACCACCGCACCGGTGACCGGCGGCGGGAAGACCTTGTGGATGATCTGGGTGCCGAGGAAGTGGATCGCCAGCCCGGCCAGCGCGAGCAGGCACCCGGCGACCAGGATGGCGCCGGTGACCACGGCGTCGCCGCCCCCCGCGGCTCGGATGGCGAAGACGCCGCCCACGAAGGAGGCGCTGGTGCCTAAGTAGCTGGGGACTTTGCCCTGCACGATCAACAGGAACAGGATCGTCGCGACCCCGGACATCATCACCCCGAGGTTGGGATCCAGCCCCATGACCAGCGGGAAGACGAAGGTGGCGCCGAACATCGCGATCACGTGCTGGGCGCCCAGCCCCACGGTGCGGGGCCAGCTCAGCCGCTCGTCGGGGGCCACCACCTCGCCCGGCGCCGGGCTTCGGCCGTCTCCGTGGAGCTTCCATGGGTCGAGGATACCGCGAGCCATAAACGCCCTCCCCGGGCTGAGTGGACGGCAAGATAGCTTCATGCCACCCGGTTGACGTCGGCCGGGTCACGCTGCACGTTCGTCGTCTCCCCCCTCCGTCACCTCGGAGATGTACATGGACATCCAGTGCGCGCTGCGCTGCCTGCCCGTCCTGCTGCTCATCACCACCGGCTGCAGCGATACCGACGCAGTCTCCAGCGGGGAGCCTTTCCAGGTGAGCCCGGCGCGCCTGGAGGAGCACATCCGCTACCTGGCCAGCGACCGGCTCGCCGGCCGCGGGACCGGGACGCCGGGCTACGACTCGGCGGCCCGCTACGTTGCGGAGCACTTCGCCGCGCTCCGCCTGGACTCGGCCGGGACCGAGGGGTACTTCCAGCCGGTTCCCTTCCGCCATGCCCGCGCCGTCGAAGGGAGCAGTCTGGTCCTGGCCGGACGGTCGGGACACCGCGAGCTCACGGCGTACCGGGACTATGTACCCCAGCCCAACTTCGTCGCTGCCCAGGCCGAAGTGACGGCGCCGCTCGTATTCGCCGGCTTCGGGGTCACCGCGCCGGAGCGAGGCTACGACGACTACCGAGGGGTAGATGCCAAGGGGAAGATCGTCGTCCTGCTCACCGGCGCACCCTCCTCCTTTCCTCCGGCCGAGCGCGCGCACTATGCCAACGGCCGGATGAAGCGGGAGAACGCGGTTCGCCGAGGAGCGGTCGGCGTGCTGGTGGTACGAACTCGCGACCAGAGCTTCCCCTGGGACCGGCTGGTGAGACAGTCCCGCCGGGGCAATATGCGGTGGGTCGATCGGAGCGGCGCGCCTGCCGACGTCTCACCGGCCATACGGGGCGCCGGCACGCTCTCGGACAGCGTGGCGGCGCAGCTCTTCGAGGGCGCGCCGCAGCCGCTGGCCGCGGTTCTCGACGCCGCCGAAGCCGGAAGGCCGCCCGCCTTCGACTTGCCCCTCCGAGCGACCCTGCGCACGGTGACCGCACACAGCCGGCTCCAGAGTCCCAACGTCGCCGGACTGCTGCGCGGCTCCGACCCTCGCCTGCGCGACGAGGTGGTGGTCTACACCGCGCACCTCGATCACCTCGGGATCGGCGAGCCGGTGCAGGGCGACTCCATCTACAACGGCGCGCTCGACAACGCCTCGGGCAGCGCCGCGCTGCTGGAGGTGGCGAGAGCCTTCGCCACGCTGAGGGAGGCGCCTCGCCGGTCGGTCCTGTTTCTCGCCGTCACTGGCGAGGAGGAGGGACTGCTGGGCAGTGACTACTTCGCCCAATATCCCACGGTGCCGCTGGAGCGGATCGTGGCGAACGTGAACATCGATGGGCTCGCCATTCTGTATCCCTTCCGGGAAATGGTCGCGTTCGGGGCGGACCATACGACTCTGGACTCGACGGTGTCGCGGGTCGCGAGGGGACTGGGAGTGACCATCGCCCCGGATCCGTTCCCCCAGGAGGTCTTCTTCGTGCGGAGCGACCAGTTCTCCTTCGTGCGCCGCGGGGTGCCGTCGGTGTTTCCCTTCCCCGGCCTGCGGAGCGACTCGGGGGTGGACGCCCCGGCGCGCTTCAAGGAATGGCTCGCGACGCGTTATCACACGCCGCAGGACGACGTCGACCAGCCGATGGACCTCGAGGCGGGCGCCAGGAACGCGCAGCTCGAGTTTCTGGTGGGGCTTGAAATTGCGAACGCGGACCAGCGGCCGGCGTGGAAGGAAGGGGACTTCTTCCAGCGCACATTCGGGCGTCAGCGCACGACGGCAGGCGCTGCGCCCGACTGAGCGGCAACCGGCCGAGCGCGCGACCTAGGCCCGCTGGGCCGCCTTCTTCTCCAGCTCCCGGGCCATCTTCATGTGGGCCTCGAAGGCGGGGGCTACCTTCACCACCAGCGCCTTCAACTCTTCGCTCTGGATCGCCGGCAGCAGCGTCGTATTCACCGCGCCGATCACCGCCTGGTGGAACTCCGCTTCATGCTTCAGGAACGCCGAATCGAAGGCCGCGCCCTCGAGGCTGCGGAGCCGCGCCATCGCAGCGGCGTGATCCTTCGCCGCTTGATCGTCCTTGGGTGGCGTGGGGGTGACCCCGAGCTTCGCCGCGAGATCGCGGCCCTGCTGCCGGACCGCCTTGTGGTCGCGGGCGAGCATCGCGCCGAAGTCCCGCACTTCCTGGGTAGATCCACGCTGCGCTGCCAGGGATCCCGTCTCGATTTCCGCCGTGTTCGCGGCGTCGAAAATGGCCACGATGGTGGCGTCATCCAGTGCGGCTTCCTGGGCCCGGGCATTTCCGGAAACGACGGTGCTGAACATGACCGAGACGCCGGCAACGAGAGCGAGGGATGACCAGCGCATGGTGATGCCTCCTGAATGGGTGAGGATGTGCCGGGCCTTGATTGGCCGGCGCTTCACAATGGCCCTTTCTACCTAATTTGTCAAGTTTTTATTTGACATATTTGACATCCGTCCTTCCCTCCTCGTAAGTTGTCCCCTCTCAGTTACATCGAGGACAGGTTTGACCACGGAACTCTCGCAGCGATTCTGGGAAACGACCCGCGGCCGGGTCATCGGGTTGTTGCGGCGTGGGCCACGGACGGTCGAAGAGCTGGCAGCCGAGCTCGGGCTCACGGACAATGCCATCCGCGTGCACCTGGCCACCCTGGAGCGGGACGGGCTGGTCCGTCAGGAAGGCATTCGCCGGGGCGCCGGTGCCGGAAAGCCGGCTTCGGTATACGCGCTGGGGCCGGAGGTAGCCGTCCGACTCTCCCGAGCCTATGCGCCCGTCCTCACGGCGTTGCTGGAGGAGTTGGCAGGCCGGTTGGGCACCGGGCAGGTCGATCCCTTGATGCTTGCCACCGGCCGGCGGCTGGGGGCATCACTTCCCCACCGCACCGGCTCTCTGGAGCAGCGGGTTCGAGGCGCCGCGACGCTGCTGAATGAGCTGGGCGGCGACACGGCGGTCCTCACGGATCCTTCCGGCTATCGGATTCAGTCCTCGGGCTGTCCGCTGTCTGCAGCCGTGGCCCGGCATCCGGAGACCTGCCGGGCCATGCAGGGACTTCTTGCCGAGATGATCGGCTCGCCGGTGACGCAGTGCTGCAAGCAGGGTCCCAATCCCCGCTGCTGCTTCGCGATCTCCTCCGCAGCCTGAGAGCGACGCGACATGCATCGAAGGTCTTTCCTCCTGGCGATGAGCGCGCCGCTTGCGACTCCAGCCCTGAGCTTGCTGCGACATCCCGGCGATCGGCTTCCGCGGGTCGGACTCCAGCTCTACTCGGTTCGGGATCTCATGCAGCGGGACGTCGCCCGCACCCTGCAACAGGTCGCGGCCATCGGCTACCGGGAGGTGGAGTTCGCCGGCTACTTCGGGCAGTCGCCCGCGCGGATCCGCGGGCTCCTGAACAGCCACGGTCTCCAGGCACCGTCCAGCCACGTCTCCCTCACCGACCTGACAGGGGACGCCGAGCGGATCTTCGACGCCGCGGCGGCCATCGGGCACCGCTACCTCATCGTCCCCTCGCTCGATCCGGAGGACCGACGAACTCTGGACGATTTTCGACAGGTGGCGGAGGGCCTGAACCGGGCCGGGCAGGCGGCACGTGGCCGAGGGCTCCGGGTGGGCTATCACAATCACGACTTCGAGCTGGCACCGATCGCGGGCGGGGTCCCCTACGACCTGCTCCTCAGCGAGACAGATCCGGAGCTGGTGTACTTCGAGATGGACTTCTTCTGGATGACGCGGGGCGGTGCCGACCCGGTCTCGTATTTCGAGCGCTACCCCGGCCGGTTCCATCTCTGCCACATCAAGGACATGGATCGGGGAGGGGAGATGGTGGACGTGGGAGCCGGCCGGATCGACTTCCGCAGGATCCTGCATCAGTGGAAGGCTGCTGGCCTCAGGCACTTCTACGTCGAGCACGACCATCCCGCAGACCCGCTGGCCTTCGCTCGGCACAGCTACGACTTCCTGCACTTGCTGGATTTCTAACCGGCGCTGACTTTCGTTGGCCCCCCGGCGAACCCCAGGGACTCCACAGTCGCGGCGACACTTGACGTCCGCTTGAGGAAGCGGCGCTAGTCTGGGCAGAGGCTGGAGACGAGTGTCCGAGACCTGAAAGGGGAGGCCCCATGACGAGGCGAATTCCTGTTCCCGCTTCACCGCTGGTATGCACGCTCTTGGCGGCGTGCACGGCTCTCAGCGTCATCGGCTGTAGTGGCGAGCAGGTCTCCGGGCCTGCCGATTCGGGCGCCGCGCAAGCGACCGGGGGCACCAGCGCAGCCGTCGTCCTGTCCTTCCACCAGGTGAGCTCGAGCCATGACAACAATCACACCTGCGGGGTCACCTCGGACAACCGTGCCTTCTGCTGGGGAACCAATACCGGCGGCCTCGGCGATGGCGTTACCTACCAGAGCTATACCCCGGTCGCGGTCGCGGGAGGACTTCGCTTCCGCCAGTTGAGTACCGGCAACGGCTATACCTGCGGTGTCACTACCGACGACCGGGCCTATTGCTGGGGCAACAATCTCTCCGGCCAGCTGGGCGACGGGACGACCAACCGGCGTTTGACGCCGACCCGAGTTGCCGGCGGCCTCGCCTTCCGCCATGTGAGCGCCGCGCTCGACCATACCTGCGGTCTCACTCGGGACGACCGGGCATACTGCTGGGGGGAGAACAATTTCGGTCAGCTTGGAGATGGCACCACCACGCGCCATCTCAGACCGGTTCCGGTGTCCGGCGCACGCACCTACCGCCTCGTGAGCGCCGGCTTTCTCCATAGCTGCGCCGTGACCGTCGCAAATAAGCCGTTCTGTTGGGGTAGCAACGAGCATGGACAGCTCGGCGACGGCTCCACGGTCAAGAAGCGTCTCGTACCGGTGCCGGTCGCGGACGGGCGAGCGTATCGCCAGTTGAGCGCCGGCTGGGACCACACCTGTGCCGTGACCACGGACGCCCGGGGCTTCTGCTGGGGCAGTGGCCGACAAGGACAGATCGGCGACGGCAGGACCTTCAGGCGCGATCGGCCCCGGGCGGTGTCCGGTCGGCTCGCCTTCGCCCGGCTGAGCGCGGGCGTGTTTCACACCTGCGGTGAGACTACGGATCGACTGGCCTACTGCTGGGGCTCCAATACCTATGGCGGGCTGGGTGACGGCACGGAAACGCCGCGTCTTCGGCCGGTCGCGGTGACCGGCGGTCTCCGCTTCAGCCAGGTGAGCGCAGGCGGCTTCTACACCTGCGGCGTCTCGACCGATCAGGCGGCGTACTGCTGGGGGAATAACTTCGGCGGTCCGCTGGGTGACGGCACGACGACTGACCGCAACGCGCCGGTGCCGGTCGCTGCTCCGCAGTGAAACTGGTCCACAATTGAACGCCACGAGGCGGCTCGGCCGGGGGCCGCCTTGTCTTTTTGACCCCCTACGCGGCCCCGGCTAGATTCCCCCGCAAATGAGTCAGATCACCGTAGAAAAGACCGCGGAAGACTCCGCCTCCAAGTCCCTTCGGGTCACCGTTCCGGTGGACCGGGTCCGCGAGGCCGAGGCCAAGGCGGTGCAGTACTACGCCAAGCGCGCCCGACTGCCGGGCTTCCGTCCGGGCAAGGCGCCCGAGGCGGTAGTCCGCAAGCGGTTCAACGACGCCATCCGCCAGACCATGCTGGAGGAGCTCCTCCGCGAGGGCTGGGAGACGGCCAAGACCTCGGAGTCACTCAAGCCCATCGCAGACCCGTCGGTGCGCAATCTCAAGTTCGAGGAAGGCAGCCCGATCGAGTTCGACCTGCTGGTGGAGGTCCGCCCGGACATCAAGCTCGACCGGGTCGCTGGCTTCAGGGTGGATCGCAAGGTGGCGGCGGTCCCCGAGAGTTCGGTGGACGAGCGGGTGACTTCACTCCAGGAGGCCAAGGCGGCCTGGATCCCGGTGCCGGGCGAAAAGCCGACGCCCGGCCAGATGGTGCGGGTGGAGGTGGCGCCGATCGAAGACGGCACCGCCGGCCCCGCACAGCCCTATGACCTGGTGCTGGGTGAGAACCAGGCGATTCCGCAGCTGGAGGAGCGGATCATGGGGCTGCTGCCGGGCCAGACCACCGAGACCGAAGTGCGTTTCCCCGACGACCATCCAGACGAGAGCCGGCGGGGACAGAGCCGCAAGGTGCGGGTCACTCTGCATGAGGTGAAGCGGCAGGAGCTGCCGCCGCTGGACGACGCCTTCGCGCGGGAGATGGGCGACTTCGACAGCCTGGACGCCTTCCGGGCCGCCGTGCGGCGCGACCTGGAGCGTGAGGCCGAGCGCGAGGCCGACGCCGAGGTGCGGCAGGCTCTGCTCACTCAGGTGGTGGAGGCCAATGGGGTGCAGGCGCCGGAGTCGCTGGTACACCGGCTGATGCACGGCTACGCCGAGATCTACCGGATCCCGCCTGACCAGGTTCCGGCTTTCGAGCAGCAGTTCCACGCCGTCGCGGAGCGTCAGGTCAAGCGCGACCTGGTGCTGGACGCCCTGGTCGAGCAACAGGGCCTCCGGGCCACCGAGGCCGAGATCGACGCCCGCATCGCCGCGCTGGCGGAGGCGCGCGGGGCCAGCGCGGGCGAGCTCTACAGCTCACTCCAGAAGAACAACCGGCTGGCCGAGCTGGAGCGCGGAATCACCGAGGAAAAGGCGTTCGAGTTCCTGCTCAAGCAATCCACAGTCGAGAAGGCATCCTGACGATGGCCACGCTCTATCCGCCCTACATCATCGAGCGCTCCAGCCGGGGCGAGCGGACCTACGACATCTTCTCCCGGCTGCTGATGGACCGGATCGTGTTCCTGGGCGCCCCGATCAACGACGACGTCTCCAACATCATCATCGCCCAGCTGCTCTTTCTGGAAGCGGACAATCCGGACAAGGACATCTATCTCTACATCAATTCGCCGGGCGGCGTGGTCTCGGCCGGCATGGCGATCTATGACACCATGCAGCACCTGCGGGCGCCGGTGAACACGATCTGTATGGGAATGGCGGCCTCGATGGGCTCGTTCCTGCTGGCGGCAGGCACCAAGGGCAAGCGGAGCGCGCTGCCCCACTCGCGGATCATGATCCACCAGCCCTCGGGCGGGGCCCAGGGCACCGCGGCGGACATCGAGATTCAGGCGCGGGAGATCCTCTATCTCCGCTCCAAGATGAATGCCCTGTACTCGCTGCACACCGGGCAGCCGATCGAGACCATCGAGCGGGATATGGACCGGGACCGGTTCATGAGCGCCGAGGAGGCCAAGGCGTATGGCCTCATCGACAGTGTGTTTACGCCCCGCAAGGAGCTCGTTCCCAGCCCGGACGGCAAGAAGGAGACTTGACGCCCCCGGCGCCGGGATTCACCTTTCCGGCACCCCATCCACCTCTCCAGGCGACGCGGGTTCATGTCCAACGACAAGCACCTCCGCTGTTCCTTCTGCGGCAAATCGAAGGACTCCGTCCGGAAATTCATTTCCGGGCCCTCGGTGTACATCTGCAACGAGTGCATCACGCTGTGCAACGAGATCCTGGCGGAGGACGAAGAGCGGGAGGTCGCCGACAGCATCACCCAGGTCCCCACGCCGGGTGAGATCAAGGACGTGCTGGATCAGTACGTGATCGGCCAGGAGCGAGCCAAGCGCACCCTGGCCGTCGCCGTGTATAACCACTACAAGCGGATCAACGCCTCCAACGGCCGGGACACCGACGTCGAGCTCGACAAGTCCAACATCCTGCTGCTCGGCCCCACCGGGGTCGGCAAGACCCTCCTGGCGCAGACCCTCGCCCGGATTCTGGACGTGCCCTTCACCATCGCCGATGCCACCACCCTCACCGAGGCGGGCTACGTCGGCGAGGACGTGGAGAACATCCTGGTGCGCCTGCTGCAGGCCGGCGAGTTCAACGTGGCCGAGTGCGAGCGCGGCATCGTCTATATCGACGAGATCGACAAGATCGCCCGCAAGTCGGAGAACCCCAGCATCACCCGCGACGTCTCCGGCGAGGGCGTGCAGCAGGCGCTGCTCAAGATTCTCGAGGGCACCATCGCCTCGGTGCCGCCCCAGGGCGGCCGGAAGCACCCCCAGCAGGAATACATCCAGATCAACACCAAGGACATCCTGTTCATCTGCGGCGGCGCGTTCGACGGCCTGGAGAAGATCATCGAGGCCCGCACCGGCCGGCAGCAGATCGGCTTCGCCGACGAAGACCGCAAGCGCGCGCCCGAGCTGAGCAAGAAGAACCCCTACGCCGAGGTCGAGCCCGACGACCTGCTGCGCTTCGGGCTGATCCCCGAGCTGGTGGGCCGGCTCCCGGTGGTGGTCTCCCTGGAGGCGCTGGACGAGGATGCGCTGATGCGGATCCTCATCGAGCCCAAGAACGCGCTCACCAAGCAGTACAAGAAGCTGTTCGAGCTGGAGGACGTGGGCCTCACGTTCGACCCGGAGTCGCTCCGCGCCGTGGCTCAGAAAGCGCTCAAGCGCGGCACCGGGGCGCGCGGGCTCCGCTCCATCCTCGAGACCATGATGACCGACATCATGTTCGACCTCCCCCACCGGGAGGACGTCCGGGAGATCGTCATCACCAAGGAGGCGATCACCGAGGGCATCGCTCCACTGGTGGTGACCGAGCGCGCACGGACCAAGCGGGAGGCGTGAGACGGCGGGACGGCGGGACGGCGGGACAGCGGGTCGGAGCGACGAAACGAGCGAACGGCGGACAGGTGCCTCGGGTACCTTCCGCCGTTCAGCCGTCCCGCCGTCCCGCTGTCCCGTTGTCGCCCCTGCGGGACCTCCCCGTCGAATTCGTGGGCTCCTTCCCCGACCCCCTGGTGCAGCTGGAGCCGGCCCTCCCGGAAGTCGCGCTCATCGGGCGGTCCAACGTCGGCAAGTCGAGCCTGCTCAACGTGCTGGTGGGCAGGCCGGGGCTCGCCCGGGTCAGTGCTACGCCGGGCAAGACCACCCTGCTCAACGTGTTCCGGCTTCCCGACTTCTACCTGGTGGACCTGCCCGGCTACGGCTTCGCCCGCGCCGGCAAGACGGCGAGGGCAGGCTACCGGAGGTTGGTGACGCGATATCTTGGGGAACGCTCTCGACTCTCAGGCGTGGTCTGGCTCCTCGACCTCCGGCACCAGCCCTCGAAGGATGACCTGGAGATCCAGCGGCTCCTGATCGAGAGCCAGCGGCCGGTGCTCGCCGCGCTCACCAAGTCCGACAAGCTGACTCGCAGCTTGGGGCAGGCGCGCGCCCGCGAGCTCACCGCGGCCCTGGGATTGCAGGAGAATCAGGTGCAGCTCGTCAGCAGCAAGTCTCGCGCAGGCATCGCCGAGCTGGGGGAGAGCATACTCGCGACGGTCGGAGGAGAACGATGAGAAGGATCGCGGGCCTGGGATGCGTCTGGGCGCTCCTGGCCGCCGAGCCGATGCAGGCGCAGGGCCAGGGAGCCCTGGATCCGCTGCCGCCCCCGGGCTTCGGCTCGCTCAGGCAGAGCGACCTGGCGCTCCACGTGCGCAACGACGAGCTCGAGGTTCGCCTGGTGCCGCTGGATCAGCGCGTCACCCGGCTCCTGGCCCTGGACGCCTACCAGTCGCTCGAGAGCCTGGTCCATTCCCGCCGCGCGTCGATCGACTCGGTGGCGAAGATGTACGGCATCAGCTCGCCGGGGCTGGCGCTGGTGACCTTCTTCGCAGGACGGGAGGGCGCGCGCTTCGATCCATCCACCCTCTCGCTGGTCATCCGGAATCGCGAGCTCCGGCCGAGGGGGATCGTGCCGCTGTCGCCCCGCTTCACCTCGCAGCAGCTCAACGTGCGAGAGCAGGTCAGCGCGATCTTTCTGTTCGAGGAGCTGCTGCCGGTCAACGACGACTTTACCTTCGAGTACCAGGGCCTCGGCTCGGAGAGCTGGCACGACAAGCAGCGGACGCTGGAGCGGGAGCGTGGGCGGGCCACCGCCCGCTGGCGGGGAACTCGACGGGACAGCGCGAGGGTGGCCGGCTCACCCTAGGCCCGCGCGCCCGCGCTCCCCGCGGCGGCGCAAGAGACGCTGCCGGCGCCTGGAGCGACGCTCGCGCGCCCGGGCGGCTCGAGCCTCCCGTCCACCCGCGGCGAACTGGTGGGCCAGCAGCCCGACCCCGTACACCAGCCCCAACCCGATGTGCGCCCACGCCATCGAGCGCAGCAGCCCTTCCGCCGTGATCGCCTGGATCAGGTAGCCCGTCACGATCATGGGGCCGACCATGAACACCGTGACCAGGCCGCTGCGCCGCCCCTCGCGCGACCCGGTCCGCAGATGCCGCCACACGTGGCGCAGCGCGACCATCCCCACCGAGAAGACCAGCAGCGGTGCCACCAGGATGTGGAGTTTGAGCACCACCGGCTGCCAGGGGTGATTGATCACCGCGAACGGGTCGTCCGTCGCCACCCCGTACTTGAGCCAGAGATAGATCACCCCGGTCACGAAGGTCAGGGCCGAGCTCGACCACACCGACCAGCGCTCGAAGCGTGTCACGGGGCGGCGAACGGCCGGATCTGATGGTGCAGCGCCAGCACCCGGCGCACGGCCCGGGCGACGGCGTTGGAGGTGAGCGTGGCGCCGGTCATCATGGCGATGTCGCCGCGGAGCGAGAGCCTCGGCGTCAGCGTCTTGCCCTGAAATTGAGCCAGCCACCGGTCGGCCGGCTTGTACTCGGGCGGCTCGGCGAAGCGGAGGACCTCGATGTTGCGGATTCGATTGCCCGGGCCGACCACGATCATGAGCACCTCGTTGACCGTTCTCACCCGGTGGCTGTCGAAGTAGGCCACGCCTACCGGCCTCCCGTCTTGGCTGCCGACATAGTACGAAACCACCGACTGCGACACCGGCGCATCGGGTCCCGCTTCCGCGCGGGCCGAGTCGAGAGCGCCCTTGCTCAGGTAGGCCGTCTTCCGTTCCACCGTCGCGGGAGGGGGAAAGGCGGCCGCGAGAGCCTCCTGCTGCGTGATCTGCGCGCCGAGCGGCGGAGCGACGCCGAGGGCGGCCATCGCCATTGCGGCCGCGATGCCTCTCCCGGCGCGGCGAGGATGCCTAGAACAGATAGCCCAGGTTGACATTGAGCTGGTTGACCCCGGTATCGGCGTCATTGCTCACGATCTGGTAGTCCGCCTTCAGTGAGACGTTGGGCACCGGCTTCCACATCGCGCCCAGCGTCACCAGGCTCCTGTCGTTGGCGGCGTCGGCGAGGAAGCCGTCCGGTACCTTGTCCTGGGTGTTCAGCTGCTCGTAGCGCAGGTAGGGAAGGAGCTGCTGTCCACCGGCAGAGCCTCGAAGCACATCATAGCCGCCCTGGAAGTAGAACCCCAGCATCCGCTCGCCGACCGACCCCGGCCCGCTCAGGCCGTTGAGCTCGTTGATCTCCGCCGCGTCGTCCAGGGTGGCGAGCGCGAGGAGGCCTCGCAGGTCGAAGCCCCGGACCTTGTACTCCCCGTGCAGGTCCCAGATGAAGGTCCGGGCCGAGACCGTGCGGGAAGGATCCGACGGCAGCACGGCGCCCTGTCCGGAGTTGCCCAGGTAGGCCGAGGTGCCCACCGTCAACCCCAGTACGCCCTGGTAGTCCACCCGGCCGACCGCGCCGAAGTTCGCGGCGGCGGCTTCGGCCCCGCTCTGGCGTCCCTCGCGCAGCCCCTCTTCGCCGTTGAAGCCGGTCGCGTCAAAGCCGTTCACCAGGTAGGCGCGATACGACAGCTGGCCCGCGTCACCGAAGACCCCGATGCCGTTTTCCCGCCAGGTGGACGGGATGATGAACCGCTCGGTTTCCGGGCGCCTCGCCCCGAGAAAGGTGGGCGGCTCGTGCAGCTCGTTGATGAATCCCATGGGCGGGAGCAGGAGGCCGGCCCGGAGCCCGAACCGCGGTGAGATCCGGTAGTCGAGATAGGCGAACTCGATGGAGACCGACCCGCCGTTCTCGGTGCTGCCGTGCTCGAACTCGAGCTCCGAGTTGAACAGGATCTTGTCGTTGAACTTGTAGCCGGCGTAGAGAATCGCCCGCAGGGCATCGAATCGGTCGGTCTCTCCCGACGGCTGGTCGTCCTCCCGGGTGCCGGCGAAGTTTTCGTACAGCACCTCGCCATAGCCGCCGATCGACACGCCCTGGCCAACCTTGTAGACCTTGGAGGCGGCAGGGCCGAACCCGTAGACGCTGCTGTCGGCCTCGACCACCACGTCCCGGCCGAGGCGCAGTTCCTCCAGCTCCCGCGAGATGGCCTCCACTTGATCGCGCAATCGCTTGAGCTCGGTGGTATCGCGCTCCTGCGCGGTGGCGGGGGCCATGCGCAGCGTCCCCAGGATCACGATCGTACACAGGCACCGGGAGATCAGGATCACTTAGCCTCCTCGAGTGGTCGAGTCCTGCAGGAGAAACGGCGTGAGTCCATTGTTCCAGCGCGGCACCAGTCGGCCCTGGCGATCCTCCAGCACCAGCACCCCGAGGTCCTGACGCGAGCGGCCCCAGGCGATGGCCCGCTCGGGTCCGAGCACCAGCAGCGCGGTCGAGTAGACGTCGGCCAGCGTCGGGTCCTCGGCCACGACGGTGACGCTGCCCCAGGCGGGCACCGGCTCGCCGCTGCGCGGGTCGAGGATGTGTCCCAGCTTGCGGCCCTCTACTTCCACCCAGCGCTCCGACTGCGCGCTGGTCGAGGCGGAGCGGCCCCGCAGCCGCAGGCGCATCACCGGCTCGGCCCGCCGCGCGGGATCCGCCACCGGGACGATCCAGTCGGCACCGCGATCGGCCCCCAGGGCCAGGACCTGACCGCCGAAATTGAGGAATGCGGACTCGATGCCATGCCGGCGGAGCGCGGACCGGGCGGAGCCCAGCGCGGCTCCTTTGCCGAAGGCGCCGGTATCGATCCAGGCGCCGGCTCGTGATCTGGTCACGCTGTGGGAGCGATCGGCAAAGCTGAAGCGGCCGATGCCGCTCCGGGCGCGCGCCGCGCTGAGCTCGGCGGCCGACGGGATCCGGCCCGCGCGGCGGAGATCCCAGACGTCGACCAGCGCGCCGATGCCGGGATCGAACGCGCCGCCGGTCTCACGGCTCCACCGCTGGCAGTCGCGCAGCAGGCGGTAGAGCTCGACCGGCAACACGACCGGCGTGCCGGCCGGGGCGCGGTTGAGCCGCGTGATCTCGCTGTCGTCCCGCCAGGTGCTGAGCAGGCTGTCGTCCCGGCGCACCGCGTGGAATGCCTCCTCGATCGCCGCGATGCCCGCCTTGCGGTCCGGGGCCCGCACTCCGATCCGGAGGGTGGTGCCCATGACGAAGGCTTCGCGCTCGACCCAGACCTGTGGCCCCGCCGGGGTAGCGAGAAGGCAGAGGAGGGGGGCCAGGGAGCGGAGGGGCAACGTGGTGGCGTATTGAGAATGAGAATCATTACAACTTGGAATTAGTAACAACCTACTCCCCATTGCCTTGCCTGTCAAACACCGCCTGGAAAGATTTCCAGCGTTTGCCGGTGCGCCCCCCTCCTCGCACGCGGAGATCCCATGCCACTGCTGCCGTTGCGCACGGTCACCCTGTCCGACGCGACGAACCGGGTCTATGACGCGTGGCTCGGCGAGATCGAGGGCCGGCTGGCAGAGCCGGGCGCCGACTGGGCGCGGCTGACCCGCGACGTTCTCTACCAGCTCTACTACCCCGGGCTCGGCGACTACGACGAGCGCCTGGCGGATCCCCGGACACCGGCCGCTGCCCGCCTCGCGCTGCTCTCCCTGGATCCCCGCAACATCACCCTGGAGCCGGAGTACTACGCCGACGTGGACCAGGCGCGATTCGCCCGGGTGAAGCCGCTGCTCTGGCTCTGGTACAGCTTCGACCGCTCGCCGGTCGGCGGACAGAACGTGCACCTGGGCGTACGCTTCCGGCGGCTGCTCGCTCCCCATCTGTTCGCCCGCTGCGGCCGCAATTTCAAGTGCTTCCAGCACACCGAATTCTCCTACGGTTACAACCTCGAGGTAGGCGACGACGTGGTGGTCCACCGCCACGTGCTCCTCGACGATCGCGGCGGCATTACTTTGGGGAACCGGGTGAGCATCTCGGACTACGCCAACATCTACAGCCATACCCACAGCATCGTGGAGCAGAAGGACGTGACCAACGCCCGCACGGTGCTGGAGGACGACGTGCGTATTACCTACCATGCCACGGTACTGGCCGGCGTGCGGGTGGGCCGCAACGGGATGGTGGGAGCCGTGGCCGTGGCCACCAAGAACGTGCGCGCCTATCACGTCAACGTCGGCATTCCGGCGAAGTCCATTCGCGTCAAGCCGAACGCTCCGCCCGAGGCGTACGTCACCGAGCGGGTGGCGCGGCACGAGCCGCAGGAGTCCTGACTCTGCCCCGATACCGAGAGCGCTGGTACCTCTCTCCCTCCGCGCTGGCCGCCTGGGCGCTCCTGGCGAGCGCCCTCGTCGCCTCGGCGCTCGGGGGCATGCCTCGGGCGTTCGCCCTGGGGGCCGGGCTCGCCGGCGGACTGATCGTCCTGCTCGCGGCCTGGCGTCGCGAGTGGGAGGTACCGCTCCATGTCACCGGCGTCGCGTTCCTCGGCGTCGTCGTCTGGCTGGTGGACGAGCGCAACTGGTGGCTGGCCCTGCTGGCCGTGATCACCATCTCGGCCAGCTTCTGGGTGGCCATCGCGCGGGGCCGCCGCCGAGCCCGCGAGGCGGAGAGCAAGACCGACGCGCTCGCCAGCCAGCTCGACCGCCGGATCAGCGAGCTGTTCTCCCTCCAGGAGTTGAGCTACGTCCTCTCCGAGTCCATCCAGCTCGATCGCATCGTGGACCAGGTGGTCCGGTACGCCGGCCGCTTCCTCCAGACCGACGGGGCCATCGTGGTGCTGGCCGACGACGACCGCGGGCAGCGTCTCCGCGTGGTGGCGGCCACCGGGACCCTGGAGGCGCTGCAGGGCTGCAAGGCGGACGAGAACGACGCCGGTCTGGTGCGGTTCGCCATCAGCCGTGAGCGCATCGAGGTGGCGCAGGGAGGCGACACGGCCGCGGTGAATCTCATCGGTGGGTTGTCGGTGCGGTCGGCGGCGGTGGCTCCCCTCCGCTCCCAGGGCGTCACCATGGGCGCGCTCGCGGTGGCCGACCGC
Source organism: Gemmatimonadales bacterium (assembly GCA_036556625.1). Lineage (GTDB taxonomy): Bacteria > Gemmatimonadota > Gemmatimonadetes > Gemmatimonadales > GWC2-71-9 > CAVVWJ01. Next base: position 8,329 of record DATBJC010000013.1, on the reverse strand, counting down.
CAGGGCGGGCCATTCACCACCGAAGATCTCTGGCTGCTTTCCACCGTCGCCACCAATGCCTCGGTGGTGCTCGCCAACAGCCGGCTGTACGAGATCGTGCGGCAGAGCAAGGAGGAATGGGAGACCGCCTTCAACGCGCTGACCGAAGGCATCGCCGTAGTCGGTCCCACCGGGGCCGTGCTCCGCGCCAACCGCGCGCTGGCGTCCCTGGCCGAGCTGAGCGAGAGCGAGCTGATGGGCCGGGGATTCTGTGAGACGCTCTTCGGCACTTCGGAAGCGGTGGAGGAGCTGATCCGGGCGGCCTATCGGCGGCAGCGCACCGCGCCGCTCGTGGTGCGACTGGAGCGGAGCCAGCGGGAGCTGCGGCTCACCGCGGCGCCCTTCGCCGACCAGCCGGGCCGGCCCGCCACCGCCGATGCGGGCACGGTCGTGATCCTGGTGGAGGACGTGACCGAGCAGCGCATTCTCGAAGCCCAGCTGATCCAGAACGACAAGATGGCCTCCATCGGCCAGCTGGTGTCCGGCGTGGCCCACGAGCTCAACAACCCGCTCACCTCCATCGCCGGCCTCACCGAGCTGCTGCTGGAGCGCGCGCCGAATCCCGACTTTCCTCACGAGCACCTGCGGGTGATCCACGATCAGGCCGAGCGGGCCGGCCGCATCGTGCGCAACCTGCTGACCTTCGCGCGCAAGGGTGTGGTGGAGAAGACCGCGGTGGATCTGAACGACGTGGCCGCCCGCACCTCGCTGCTCATCGTCTACGAACTCCAGCTCCATGGGATCCAGCTGGAATCCGAGCTGAGTTCCGAGCCGGTGATCGTTCTCGGCGACCGGTACGAGCTGCAGCAGGTGCTCCTGAACCTGGTGAACAACGCGGTGCACGCGGTGACCCAGCTCGAGCCCGGCCGTCCTCGCCGGATTCGGCTGGAGACCGCGCTCCAGCACGGGACCGCGGTGGTCCGCGTACGCGACTCCGGCGCGGGCGTGCCGCCGCACCTGGTCTCCTACCTCTTCACCCCGTTCTTCACCACCAAGGCGCCCGGCGAGGGCACCGGGCTGGGGTTGTCACTGAGCTATGGTCTGGTGAAGGCACACGGCGGGATCCTGACCTACGAGCCACCTCCCGAGGGAGGGGCGGAGTTTCGCATCAACCTGCCGGCCTATCACGCGCCGGACGACGGGCTGCTGGAGCAGTCGCGCCGAGCCGCGGCGGCGGCGGCGCATCGAATCCTGGTGGTGGACGATGACCCGGCGGTGCACCGGCTGGTGAGCGCCCTCTTCACCCCTCAGGGGCACGTGGTCGAAGCAGTGCGCTCCGGCGCGCAGGGTCTTCTGATGCTGAAGGAGCGCGACTTCGATCTCATCGTCGCCGACGCCATGGCGGCGGCGGGGCCCACCGAGCGCTTTGCCCAGGCCCTCGCGGCCCAGCAGCCGCACACCTGCGCGCGCCTGGTCCTCGGCGTGTCGGCCAACGGCGACCTGGCGGACGCCGCGCTCAACGGCGTGCACCTGGTGCGCAAGCCGTTCAGCCTGCGCGATCTCAACGCGCTGGCTCAGGAGATCTTCGCTAGTAGCCCGCCGCGCTCGCCGGCCGCCACGGAAGGACGCTGATCCGGCCTTTGACCCGGGCGGAGGCCGCCGCCGCATCCGCCGTGCCCCAGTAATTGCCGCCGGCCGCCAGGTCGGGCGCCTCGATGAACCAGCCGCTCGCGCGCAGGAAGACGTTGCCGGTGACTTCCGTGCCGTGGCCGGTATTGTCGATCACCAGCCCGTCCACCAGCCCGTCGAGCAGATTGCCCCGGATGCGGCTGCCGCTGGTTCCCTGAAGCACGATCCCCTGCTCGACCCCGCCGACCACGTTGTCGTCGATCCGGTGGCTCCGGCTGGATGGCCCCTTGCGGCCCGTGGCCGTCACCATGATCCCGACTCGTCCTCCCAGGACGACGTTGGCTTCGAGGGTGTTGTCGCTGCCGTGCTCGATGACGATCCCGGCTATCCGGGAGCCGATGATCGTATTCGACCGCACGACGCTGCCATTCAGGCGATCGAGGCGGAAGCCGTACGCCGCACTGTCGCCCCGATTCTCCAGGAAGGTGAGGCTCCAGGTGTGCGTCGCGGCGAACCCGGTGCCCGCCCCCGAGGCGTCGTTGCGATAGACCAGGTTGCCGATCGAGGGCCGGGTCAGCGGCTCCTGGCCGGTGACCCGCAGGCCGGTGCTCGAGGCGGTGAGATCGTTCTCGGCGATGGTATTCGAGTCGCTCCCCTCGCGCAGCAGAAGGGCGCTGGCGCCGCAGTCTACCGTCGGTGGTGCGCACCGCATGGTACGCTGCACCCGGTTGCGGACCAGCTGATTGCGAGACGAACGCCAGAGACTGATCCCCCATCCGGAGTTGCCGCTGAGCTCGTTGTCGGCCAGGTAACTCTCCCGCGCCTCGATGAGGCCGATGCCGTTCTGGCTCGACCGGGCCGTCACGCCGGTTACGCTCGCTCCCACCGTTCGCACCAGCACCAGGCCCGCGCCCGCGCCGGTGAAGGCGACCAGGCGCAGCGGATCCAGCCGATCGGCGATGTCCGGCTGTGCCGCGGTGGAGCGGAGCGCGTCGCGCCGGCTGCCCGAGAGGTCCGATCCGGCTACGCGGTGTCCTCGACCGCCCTCGAGACGGACACCGACCCGGTAGCCGCGGATGGTTCCACCCTGGATCGACACAGCGTCCACATCCTTGCTGACCACCCCATAGCCCACGAAGGCCGCCGGGACCGAGTCACCGCTCTCCAGCACCACCCCGGTGAGATCGATCCGGGTACCCGAGGCCGCGGCCACAATGACGCCGCGCTCGTTGCGGTCGGTGATCCGGTACCGCCCCGGGCAGATCCGCACCTCTCCCTGGACCTGGGTCCCGGCGCGGGACGGCCGAATGCAAGGGGCGCCGGCCTCACCGGCGTCGAGTGACAGCATCAGCAGGAACGACAGCAGCGTCATGGCCGTACCGGATAGCCCCGCTCGCGCAGAAACGCCCGTGCCTCGGGGAGTGACGAGCCGCGATAGTGGAAGATGGTGGCGGCCAGGACGCCGTGCGCGCCGGCCTCCAGCGCCTCGGCGAGATGACCGAGTTTGCCGGCGCCGCCCGAGGCGATGATGGGAATGCCGACCGCCGACGACGCGGCGCGCAGCAGCTCGAGGTCGTATCCCTGGCCGGTGCCGTCGCGATCCATCGAGGTGAGCAGGATCTCACCCGCGCCGAGCGCCTCCAGCTCCCGGATCCACGCGATGGCCTCCCGCGCCGTGACCTCGCGCCCCCCGTTCACCACCACTGTAAGCTTGCCGCCGACCCGCTTCACGTCCACCGCTGCCACCACGCACTGGCTCCCGAAGCTCTCCGCCAGCCGCGACACCAGCTGGGGATCCCGCTCCGCGGCGGTGTTGACCGACACTTTGTCGGCGCCCGCCCGAAGCGCCGCCCCGGCATCGGCTACCGAACGGATGCCGCCGCCCACGGTGAACGGAATGAAAATGGACTCCGCCACCCTCGCCACCATCTCCAGGGTGGTTCGCCGCTCGTCCGGACTGGCGGAGATGTCGAGGAACACCAGCTCGTCGGCGCCCTCCGCGTCGTAGCGCGCGGCCTGTTCCACCGGGTCGCCGGCATCCCGCAACGATTCGAAGTGCACCCCCTTCACCACCCTGCCACCGGCCACGTCGAGACAGGGAATGATGCGCCGCGCTAGCATACCCGAAGCACGTCTTCGACCGGACCCGCATCACCGGAGCCCAGCAGGCGCAAGGCATCTTCCAGCGCGCGGCGCTCGCGCGGCCAGGCGAACCGCTCGGCCACGTCCGCGGGCGACAACCACTCGTGCCGGTCGTGCTCCGGACCGAGCCGCACGTCGGCATCCGCCGACACGAACGCGGCGAAGACCGGCACCAACGCCACCTCGTCCAGCCGGTGCTGATAAAAGGTCTCCACCCGGCTCAAGTTGTAGAGCCGCTCGGCCGCGAGCCCGGTCTCCTCTTCCAGCTCGCGCAAGGCGGCCTGGGAGGGCCGCTCGCCGTCCTCGATGTGGCCGTGCACCGTCTCCCACGAGCCGGGGCAGCGGGTGCCTGCCGCACGGCGAAGGACCAGGCATTCGATTTCGTTGCGTCGCCGCCGAAGCACGTAGAGATCCACCAGCGACACCCGGATCGACGTCATGGGGTCCACCGCGCAAAGGCGTCCAGCAGCTCGATCCCGGCCCGCTGCGACTTTTCCGGATGGAATTGGGCCCCGACGACACTCCCCTGCCCCACCAGCGTGGGGAACACCGCCTGGTACTCCCCGGTGCCCAGCACCGCCTCAGCCGGTAGCTCGCTGGGGTAGTAGCTGTGCACGTGGTAGAAGAAGCGAGGCTCCCCTTGAAACAGTGGTCCCAGCATGGCGTGCCGGCGTCCGACCTCGGTCAGGTCCACCCGGGCCCAGCCGACGTGGGGCACGGGCAGTGAGGTCACGAAACGACGCACTCGCCCGGGCAGCAGGGCGAGCCCGCGCGCGTCCGCCGCCTCCTCACTGGTCTCGAACAGCAGCTGGAGCCCCAGACAGATGCCCATGACCGGCCGACCCGCGCAGGCCGCCTCGCGAAGCGCCTCTCCCAGCCCACTTCCCGACAGGTTGCGCGAGCCCTGGCCGAAGTTGCCGACGCCGGGGACCAGCACCCGGTCGGCGGCGCGGACCACGTCGGGATCGGCGGTGAGCCTCGCGGCGTGGCCCCCGACCTCGAGCGCGCGCACCACGCTCTTCAGGTTGTTGACGCCGTAATCCACCACCGCGATCACAATGCCCCCTTGGTGGAGGGCACGCCACCCACCCGCGGGTCTATGGAGGTGGCCGTATCCAGCGCCCGAGCGAAGGCCTTGAACGCGGCCTCGACGATGTGATGGGGGTTGTCGCCCCGCACCAGGTCCAGGTGCGTGGTGAGTCCTGCGTTGAGCACCACCGCGCGGAAGAACTCGGGCGTGAGGAAGACGTCGTAATCCCCCAGCATCTGCCACTTGGGGATCTCGATGTCGTAGTGGATGTACGGCCGGCCCGACACGTCCACCACGGCCCGCACCAGCGCCTCGTCCAGCGGCACCAGGGCATCGCCGTAGCGGCGGATTCCCGCCCGATCGCCCAGCGCCCGGCCGATCGCGGCGCCGAGCGCGATCCCGGTGTCCTCCACGGTGTGATGTCCATCCACATGCAGATCGCCCTGGGCCTCCACGGTCAGGTCCAGCAAGCCGTGGCGCGCCAGCGCTTCCAGCATGTGATCGAAGAACCCGATACCTGTCTTCACCGCCGCCTCGCCCCGGCCGTCGAGCGCCACCCGGACGAAGAGATCGGTCTCCTTGGTCGTCCGCCGGATCTCACCCACTCGCGCGGTCACTTCGCCTCCTCGCCCGACCCCAGGATCCCGTGCAGGGCCGTCAGGACGGCCTCCATATCGTCGTCGGTCCCGATCGAGATCCGGAGGCACTCGGCCAGCTCCGCGCTCCCGGACACGTCGCGCACCAGGATGCCGTGCTCGTCATAGAGCCGGCGGAAGATCTCGACGGCGGGCCGGGCGCGGCAGCGAAAGAGCACGAAATTGGCCGCGCTGGGAAAGACCTCGATGCCCGGTACCCGCGCCAGGCGGGGCACGAACCGGTCCCGGGTGGCGATCACCTCCCGGATGCGGCCGGCGAACAGGGCGGTGTGATCCAGCGCGACGTCGGCCGCCGCGAGCGTCACCTGATTCACGTTGTAGGGCAGCTTTCCCTTGGCGACTTCCCGCGCTACCTCCGGATGGGCGAGCCCCACCCCGAAGCGGAGACCGGCCATGCCCATCGCCTTGGAGAACGTGCGGAGCACCACCAGCCGGCTGGTGCGATACAGGAGCGGGACGGCGGTGGGCCCGCCGAACTCCTGGTACGCCTCGTCGCAGAGGATCAACGCGCTGGTTTCCGACAGCAACCGCTCCACCGCTCCGTCCGGCAGCGCCGAACCGGTGGGATTGTTGGGCGAGTTGAGCACGATCACCTTCGCCTGCTCCCGTACCGCGGTCTCCCCAATCCGGTCCACCTCGAACCGGAATCCCGGGCCCAGCGGCACCGGCAGATAGCGTCCACCCAGCACCCCGGTGAGCAGCCGATACAGCGAGAACGTCGGGGATGGCGCGATCACCGTGTCGCCCTCGGCGAGCACCACCGAGAGTGTCGCCTGGATCAGCTCGTTGGATCCGTTGCCCACCACCACACCGTCCCCGACCCACCCGTAGTGACCCGCGAGCCGCTGGGTCAGCCGTGCCGGCGCGAACTCGGGGTAGCGCTGCCAGGAGACCGCCGCCGCGCGCTCGAGCACCGCCCGTTTCACCTCGGTGGGCGCATCGAACGGACTTTCGTTCTGGTTGAGCTTCCGCGCCGCGGGCTGGGACCTGAGCGTGTACCCGGCCTGGCCACGCACGGTCGGCTTCACCAGCGCGACTCCGTCCGCGCCGTCGGGGAGGGCGTCCCCCGGGCCGGTGGATTCGCGAGCGATCGGTCGGACGGGGGTGGAGGGAGTGGCTGAGGTCGGAGGCCGGCTCAAGCGCGGTGGCGGCCCAGGACCGCCTCGAGCCGTGCGGACAGGGCGCGCGCCCGGAACGGCTTGGTGATGAAGTCGTCGGCCCCCAGCTCGAACACCCGGACCTCGTTGTCCTCGTCGCCCTTTGCCGTCAGCACCATGACCGGGATCGACCGGGTGGCCGGCCGGGAGCGGAGCTGGGTCAGCACGCTGTAGCCATCGAGCCCGGGCAGGTTGAGGTCGAGGATGATGACATCCGGGGCGAAGCGGTCCACCTGATCCAGCGCCTGCACGCCGTCGCGTGCTTCCTCGACTGTATACCCGTCGCGCTCCAGGAGATCCTTCATCACCCGGCGGAGCTGGTCCTCGTCTTCCACCAGCAGCACGCAGGTGCCCTCGCCGCGGCCGCCTGGCCCCCGGGTCTCGCCGGCGGGGAGGTCGTCCACCAGCTCGAGCGAGTCGACGAAATCGAGCGAAAGCGGCGGTGCGGCCGCGGCAGTGCCGGTCGGCGGGGTGGCGGCGGGTGCGGCAGGCGGTGGAGCGGCTCGCGTGCGTCCGGAGGGCGCCGGGCGCGGGGCGAGCTCCTCCAGCGGGATGTCGGTGACCCGCAGCAGCTCCTCGATGCTGGAGTCGCCGGCCAGGACGTGGCGGAGTCCGCTGTCGAAGAGTGACCGCATGCCGTTGTCGCGCGCGCCGTCGGCGATCTGGTCCGCGGTGGCGCCCTTCCCGATCCGACGCTCCAGGTCGGAGTTCATGGTCAGCACTTCCATGATGCTGAACCGACCGCGGTATCCCGTCTGGGCGCAGTCGGCGCAGCCGACGGCCCGGAAGAGCTTGCTCCCCGGCGGGATGAACCGCGCGAGCCGCTCGGGTACCGGCTCCTCGCTCGGCTGCACGCAGGCTTTGCACAGCCGGCGCATGAGCCGCTGCGCCACCACGCCGCGCAGCGCGGAGGCGATCTTGTACGGCTCCATGCCCATGTCCACCAGTCGTGTCACCGCGTTGGGCGCGTCGTTGGTGTGCAGGGTGGAGAGCACCAGGTGTCCGGTGAGCGACGCCTGGAGCGCGATCTGCGCCGTCTCCTGATCGCGGATCTCACCCACCAGCACCACGTCCGGGTCCTGCCGCAGGATCGAGCGCAGCGCCGCGGCGAAGGTGAGACCGGTTTTCTCGTGCACCTGCACCTGAACGATGTTCTGGCCCAACCGGTACTCGACCGGATCCTCCACCGTCACGATGTTGACGCCCTCGTTCTGCACCAGCCGGAGCGCCGAGTAGAGCGTGGTGGTCTTGCCCGAGCCGGTGGGCCCGGTAACCAGGATGATCCCCTCCTTGTTGGTCAGCAGCCGCCGCACCGCCTCCTGCTCGTCGGGGAGCATGCCCAGCGACTCGAGGTTGAGCACCGTCGCCCGCTGGCTCAGGATCCGGATCACGACCTTCTCGCCCAGCGACGCCGGGAGCGTCGAGACCCGCAGGTCCACCGCCTCGCCGTTCACCGAGACGCGGGCCCGGCCGTCCTGCGGCCGCAACCGGTCGGCGATATCGAGCCCGGACATGATCTTGATGCGCGAGATCAGGGGCAACCCGGCGTTGCGGGGGATCTTCATCACCTGACGAAGCACGCCGTCGATGCGGTAGCGGACCACCACGCCGCCCTCGATCGGCTCGACGTGGATGTCGCTGGCCCGGCTCACCACACCGTCGGCCAGCATCATGTCCACCAGGCGGATGATGGGGCGCTGGCTCGCCTCCTCCGCAGTGGCGACGGTGAAGTCTTC
>DATBJC010000012.1:0-9388 GCA_036556625.1 Gemmatimonadales bacterium | reverse complement strand
TCATGCCCAGGCGGCTCAGCGCGTACAGGGTGAACGACGCGTCCCGGATCCAGGAGTATCGGTAGTCCCAGTTGCGCCCGCCGCCGATCGTCTCCGGCAACCCGAAGGTCGCCGCCGCGACGATCGAGCCGCTCCACCGGGCATTGAGCAGCTTGAGGGCCAGGGCGGAGCGGTGCACCTCGTCCCGCCAGCGGCCGGCATAGGTGGAGAGGCCGATCCATTCGCGCCAGAAGTTCATGGTCCGCTTGAACGAGCCCTTCACGTATCCGTCGAGGTCCGTGGGGTGGTGGTCATGCTCCTCGCCGACCTGTTCCAGGATAAAGGTGGCGGTCTCCCCGGCTCGGAGCGTGAAGTCGGCTGTCGCATCGGCGCCGTCGGCGCGGAGCGGCACCGAGGAGGCGAGCCGCAGGACCATATTGCCGTCGGTGAACACCGCTTTACCCAGCTCCAGCTTCAGTCGGTGGGCTGAGCGAGCGTAGTCGAAGCGGGGAGCGCATCGGATCTGGTAGCGGATCTCACCTCGTACGGTCTTCACCCGCCGAACCAGTCGGCTGGTGTGCTCCGGAGGGTGGATCGGCATGAAGTCCGAGATCTCCACCACGCCTTCGGGGGCCAGGAACCGGGTGAGCAGCAGGTTGGTATCGGGGAGATAGAGCTGCTTGTGGCGCGGCTGCTCGAGAGCGGGGCTGATCCTGAAGCAGCCGCCCTTCTCGGCGTCGAGCAGACTGGCGAAGACCGATGGGGAGTCGAAGTGCGGAAGGCACAGGAAATCGATCGTGCCGTCCAGCGCCACCAGCGCGGCCGTCTGGAGATCCCCGATGATGGCGTGTGACTCGATCGCGGGATAGCGCCCGTCGGTGCCCCGCCTCATTCCGGGGACACCGCGATCACATCCTTGATGCCAGGCCCATCCGTCGCGCGCCGGCAGAACTCGGCCATGGGAAAGCGGCCGGAGATGATCTTCTCGAGAACCCCGGGCCACGCGGTGCGGATGCCGATCAGATTCCTGGCCGCGGACTCGAAATCCACCCGGCCCGCGTTCACCGTGCCGAGCACGGTCTGATTCCGCAGTACCAGCCGACGCATGATTCCGTCTCCCGCCACCTGGATTCGGTGCTTCCGTCCCGGCACGCCGGTGAAGATGAACACGCCGTTGGGACCGAGCTGTTCCAGGGCGTCGAAGGCCAGCTGCGAGGCCCCGGCTGCCTCGTAGATGAGGTCGATGTCGCCGAGGCGGGCGGCCAGCTCGGAGGTGGGGACTTCGGCCGAGGAGAGATAGGTGCCGCCGACGCTCTCGACCAGCCGGGCCCTGGGATCACTGGTCTGTCCGCGGGAGTAGACCGCGACACGCAATCCGCGAAGCCGAAGCAGCAGGCACCCGAGCAGTCCCACCGGCCCGGCTCCCAGCACCAGCGCCTGACCGCCGCTCAGCATCTCCGGCTCGCTGGCCCGGCCGAGCCAAGGCAGCCGCCGACGCACTTCCAGGAATTGCCGCAGCCCCTTCTCCGCGATCGTGAGCGGCTCCGTCAGCACCCCCACCGGGCGCAGCTCGCCCTCCAGCGGCACCAGATAGCGCTCCTCCTCCACCATCTCTTCCGCAAGGAAGCCGTGGGCCCCCACGATGCCCCGCTCGGTGTAGGCGCCGGTCTCACAGAAATCGGGGTGACCGGCGGTACAGGCACGGCATTGGGGCCGCGAACAGGGGCGGCGCACCATCGGGACAACCAGATCACCCGGCCGCAGGCGGGCGACACCCGATCCCACTTCGACCACTCGACCCAGCGCTTCGTGGCCCACCACCAGGTGATCCTCGCCCTGAGGAGGAGTGCCGCCGTAGTCGAACCGGCAGATCTCCGCGTCGGTCCCGCAGACGCCGACGTCGAGCACGTGCAGCCGAACTGAGGTGGCCGAGCCGATGGCGGGCGCGGCTCGCTCTTCCACCTCGACCTTGCGTTTCCGTGGCCACACGGCCACCGCCTTCATCGGGCTTGCTCGGGCGATCCGCTCATGTCGAAGGTATGTACCGCCCGGGCTCTCTTGCCAACCCGTAAGGACGGTCCAATCATTCGATTGATGAGCCCGGCTTCGGGGCGGATCTACGACGTTTCCCGACCACTGCACGATGGCGGTCTGATCTATCCCGGTGACCCGGCGATTCGGGTGCGGTCGCACACCTCGATCGCCCGGGGAGATCCTGCCAACGTCTCCTCGCTCGCGTTCGGCTCCCACAGCGGCACCCACGTGGATGCGCCGAGCCACTTCCTTCCCGATGGCAACGCGGTAGACACCATCCCCATCGCGCGGCTGGTCGGGCCGGCGGTGGTGCTCGACCTGCCCGATGCCGGAACGGCGATCGGCGCGGCGGAGCTGCGGCGGCACGACCTCAGGGGTCACCGCCGCGTGTTGCTGCGGACCCGCAATTCCACATTGCCGGCCACGCCGGACTTCACCAGCGAGTATTGCGCGCTGGCTCCTGACGGTGCCGAGTATCTGCTCGAGCGTCAGGTCGAACTGGTAGGGATCGACTATCTCTCGATCGAGCCATACGGATCCCATGACTTCGCCGTCCACCATCTGCTGCTCGAGCACGGGGTGGTGATCGTCGAGGGACTGGATTTGTCGGCTGTGCCGGCCGGGGTCTATCAGTTCATCTGTCTGCCGCTGCGGCTCGAAGGGCTGGATGGAGCGCCGGCCAGGGCAGTGCTGATCGGGTGACGGCCTATTCAGGAGAGGGACATGATGGAGGCGCGGCATGAATTCGGGGTGGTGGGTCTGGGACGCATGGGCGGGGGACTGGCCCTGCAGGCGCTGGAGAAGGGAATGAAGGTAGCCGGATTCAGCCTCGGCGGCGCCGGACCCGAGCTGATCCGCGCCGGACTCAACGAGGTCCGCGAGTTGGCGGGCTTTGGCGACGCGCTCGCCGCGCCCAGGGTCGTATTCCTGTACATTCCGGCCGGTCCGGTCGTGGATCAGACGCTCGACCTGCTCGCCGGAGCGCTCCAACCCGGCGACATCGTGGTAGACGGCGGCAATTCCTACTGGGGTGATTCCGTTCGCCGCCACGCTCGGCTTCGGGAGCGAGGGCTGGATCTGCTGGACGTGGGGACCTCCGGTGGGATCGAGGGAGCCCGGCGAGGCGCCTGCTTCATGGCTGGAGGAGACCCGGAGCCGGTGAGCCGGGTTGCGCCGATCCTGCAGGCGCTCGCTGTGCCCGGAGGCTACGTGCACGCCGGCCCGCCGGGAGCAGGCCACTACGCGAAGCTGGTCCACAACGGCGTCGAGTTCGGCATGCTGCAGGCGATCGGTGAGGGGATCGATCTGCTCGAGCGTCATCCCGCGCGGCTCGAGGTGTCCGCCATACTGAGCTGCTGGCGGCACGGCTCGGTCATCCGCTCCTGGCTGGTGGATCTGATGGACGAGGCGTACCGCTCGGAGGGGGGACTGGAGCGCATCCCGGCGTACGTGGAAGACACCGGAGAAGTGAACTGGCTGGTGGCCGATGCACTCCGACTGGAGGTACCGATCCCGGTCATTGCCCAATCCGTCATGCAGCTCTTCGCCTCGCGTGACGACAGGCGCCTGTGGGCCCGAGCGATCGCCATGATGCGCCACGGGTTCGGCGGGCATCCCTATGGGCCCGACGAGAGCATCCGGCGGGAGCGGGAAACCGGGAAGGTTCTCCCATGATCCCCCAGTCGCGTCCGATGTCGCAGGCTACCGGCACCATCACCACCTTCGTGATGCCGCACATGCAGAACGTGCGCGGTGATCTGTTCGGCGGGGAACTGATGGCGCTGGTGGATCAGGCCGCGGCGGTCGCCGCCATCCGTCACGCCGGAGGCCCCGCGGTGACGGCGCGGATCGACCGGGTGGATTTCAAGGAGCGGATCCCGGTGGGCGCGCTGGTCACCTGCAGCGCGACGGTGGACTTCGTCGGCAATTCCTCGATGGATATCCACGTGGACGTGTATGCCGAGAAGGTGAGTACCGGGGAGCGGCGGCACACCCACGAGGCTCACGTGGTCTTCGTGGCGCTGGACGAGGAGGGAAGGCCGCGCCGGGTGCCCCGACTGGTACCGGAGACCGACGAGGAGCGGGAGCGCTACGCCAGGGCCGAGGAGTACCGGCGCCGCCAGAAGCGGGCATGAGCCGCGCGGCCGTCACGGTGGTGCTGAGCGGCGGCGGCGCCAAGACCGCCGCCCACGTGGGCGCCGTGCGGGCGATGATAGAAGCGGGAGCCCCGCCGTCGCGCTATGTCGCCACCTCGATGGGCGCCGTGATCGCGGCGGCTCTGGCTGGGGGCTGCGGCAGCGAGGAGCTGCTGGTGCGGCTGGGAGAGGCCGGGCGGGCCGGTGTGGTGCGGGAGCCGGTCGCCGTGGTGCGCGGCCTCTTCGCCCGGTCGCTTCTTCGTCCGGCGCCCTTCCGGCGGGCAGTGGAGCAGCTGGTGCCTGCCCGGCGCTTCGCCGACCTGTCGGTCCCGATCACCGTGACCACGGTGGATCTCGACACCGGAGAGCTGGTGCTGTTCGGCGAGGGCGGGGAGGACGCGCCGCTGATCGATGTGCTTTGCGCCAGCTGCGCGCTTCCAGTGTATTTCCCGGCCGCCACGGTGGCCGGCCGCCGTTGCGGCGATGGCGGGCTTCGGGGCCCGCTTCCGCTGGACGTCGCTGGCCGGCTGGCAGGGGACACAGTCGTGGCGGTGGACGTGGGCCCCGGGTTCGATGAGGTGTCGGGGAGCGCGGAAGCTCACTCACCTCCTGTCGTCCAGGCGCACGACGAAGCAGTCGGGATGCTGATGGCGCACGCGACGGCGCTTCAGCTCGCGCTTTGGCGGGCGGAGGCGACCAGGCCGCCGCTGGTCTACGTGCGGCCCCGGGTGGAGCGCAACGCCACTTTCCGGATCGACCGAGTGCGCGGCTACGCCGAGGACGGTTATCGAGCCACCCGCGACGCGCTGCGGGCGCTGCGGCGGGCTTGACCCTCATGCCTCAGGGACCAAATTGAGCCTCATGAAAGCTTCGGACGCGATGGTACCCGAGCCGCACGTCGCCGTGGCCGGCGCGATGGCCAGCGAAGTGGCGATCATGCTCAAGACCCGCAACATCTCGGTGGTGCCGGTGGTGGACGACCACCGGACCCGCCGCTTTCTCGGCACCTTGAGCGACCGCGACCTGGTCACCCGCTGCCTGGCGGAGGGGAAGCATCCCTGGCATACCAGAGCGGACACGCTGATGCGGACCAACTCGCCGGTGGTCCGGCCGGATCAGGAGCTCGACGGGTATCGAATCCGGATGGACCTCGATCCCAACGAGTCGCACCTCAGGCCGACGATCACGGTGGTGGACGGCGATCGGCGAGTGGTAGGCTTCATCAGTCACCCGGAGCAGGTGGAGGGTGTGGAGATTGTGTGGGGATGATGTAGACTGGGTGTAGGGGGTAGGGTGAAGGCGTCGGCCCACCAGGAATTGATTCATGCCCGATTTCAAGCTGTTCAGCCTTCAGGAAGCGGAACGCACGCTCCCGCTGGTTCGTCGGATCGTGCAGGATCTCACCAACGAGTACCCGGCCTGGCGGGCCGCGGTGTCCCGGTTCGAGCTCCTGACCGGCGGGGCTCGCGCCGACTGGGGAGAGACCGGCGAGCTGCTGGCGGCCCGGGAGGCGGTCGGCCGCCATGCCGACCGGATCAACCGATACCTCCAGGAGCTGGAGGCGGTGGGCTGCGTCTTCAAGGGCTTCGACGCGGGGCTGGTGGACTTCTACTCGCTCCGGGAGGATCGCCCGATCTTTCTCTGCTGGAAGCTGGGCGAGGACCGCATCACCCACTGGCATGAGATCGACGCCGGCTTCTCCGGTCGGCAGCCGATCGACAGCGCCATTCTCTCCGCCATGCCGGCCTCGTGATCCGCCTCTGGCTGTTTCTGCACATCGTTGGTTTCACCCTGTGGATCGGCGGCGGGCTGGCATCGATGGTGGCGGGAATCGTCTCCAAGGGGGAGGACCGGGGCAGGCTGGGCGCGGTGGTGCGGGTCCAGGCGGCGATGCACCGGATCCTGGTAGCGCCGGGTGCCTTGCTGGCTGTGTTGTCGGGGCTCATGCTGACCTTCACCGTCACCAGCCTGCGGGGAGGCGAGCCGGGATTCAACCTCTGGCTGGTCTTGATGCAGGGCACCGGACTGGTGGGCGCGCTGATCGTGTTGATGGTGGGCCTACCGACCGCTGCAAAGCTGGCGCGAGTCGATCCTGAAGGCCCCAATGCCGCCTACTTCGACGAGCTGCGCCAGCGGCAGCGGATCGTCGGAGGCGTGGCCGGCATTTTCGCGCTGGCGGCACTGGTCGGTGGGGCAATGCTGGCGTGACCACCAAGGCGTGATCAGCTCGATCTTCCGCATCCGTCTCCATCCCTTGAGCTGCTTCTCGCGTTTGATCGCATCCCGAACGTCGGTCGTCCGCTCGAGGAAAACCAGGCGTACGATCGCTTCGCTCAGGGTGACACTACCGTTTTCCCTCGGCCCTTCTTGATCCCAGTCAAACAGCCCGCCCGCACAGGACATTCCGCGCACCATGCCATCCTCGCCGTACATACCAGCGCGCCCAGCTCCATCAACCCCTGGTTGAACTCCCAGGCCGTCCTCCCTCTCCGAGGCAGAATGGCCTCGGCTGTGTTCCACATCCGACGCGTGCTGGCTGCTCTCGGGTGAAACGCCCGCCGGATCACTCTCGCGACATTGGTATCCACCGCCGCAATCGGGCGCTCGAAGGCAAAACAGGCCACCGCTCCCGCTGTGTACCGCCCCACGCCGGGCAGGCGAACCAGCTCCGTCGGGTCCGACGGCACCACGCCACCGTGCTCCTCCACGACGGCCTTCGCCAGCCGATGGAGGTTGACTGCCCGCCGGTAATAACCGAGGCCCTCCCAGCTCTCCCGCACGCTGGCCGGCTGCGCGGCCGCCAACGCTTCGATGGTGGGGTAACGATCCAGGAACCGGTGATAATACGCTTCGACCCGCGACACCTGCGTCTGCTGCAGCATGAATTCCGACACCACGATGTGATAGGGATCACGGGTGCGCCGCCAGGGCAGGTCGCGTCCGTGGCGCCGGAACCAGCGCAGCAGTCGCCGCCGGAACAGCATAACCTGGCGTGTGCGGTCGGCCCTAGACTTGAGGCGCATGGGGAGCGAAGATACGTCCCGAAGGAGCGATCAGCCATCATGGATGCACAGACGCTCGATCTCCGCCGCTTCGTCGGCCGCTGGGCACTGGACGCCGCATCCCACGTGGGCCGGGTCTCGCTGCTGGTCTGGGACGCGTTCAAGAGCCTCGCCGAGTGGCGGGTCTGGCTGCCCCGCACCATGACCGAGGCCTGGAACATCGGGGTCGGCAGCCTCTTCATCGTCCTCCTCATCTCCGGCTTCGCGGGCGCGGTCACCGCGCTCCAGGCCCGCTATCAATTCACCGGCACCATCCCGATCTACTATCTCGCCGGCGTCATCGTCGAGTCCATCGTGCTGGAGCTGGGGCCGGTGCTCACCGGGCTGGTGCTGGCGGGCCGGATCGGCGCCCGCTACGCGGCCGAGCTGGGGACGATGCGGGTCACCGAGCAGATCGACGCGCTCGAGAGTCTGGGCCGCTCGCCCGGGTCGCACCTCATTCTCCCGCGGGTGCTGGCCGGCTTCCTCATGATCCCGGTGCTGGTCATTCTGGCGGACGTGATGGGGATCTTCGCCGGCTGGTTCTCCATGACGATGGTGCTCCCGATCACCAACGAGGACTTCACCTACGGGGCCCGCTCGTTCTGGCGGCCGTTCGATGCCACCTATTCGGTGATCAAGGCATTCTTCTTCGCGGGTTCGATCACCATCATCGCCTGCTACATGGGGTTCAATACCAAGCAGGGGGCGGAGGGTGTGGGCCGCTCGACCACCGGCGCGGTGGTGGCCAGCTCGGTGCTCATCCTGCTGCTCGACGTCTTGCTCGCCAACCTCCTGCTCAACTAGATGATCGTTCTCCGTGACGTCCACAAGCAGTTCGGTAGCCTCGTGGTCCTGGACGGGGTGAACCTGGATGTCCAGGAGGGCGAGACCCTCGCGCTACTCGGCCCCTCGGGTACCGGGAAGAGCGTGCTCCTCAAGCACATCATCGGGCTGATCCGGCCAGACCGGGGTACCGTGGTCGTGGATGACAACGACGTGGGGCACCTCCGGCGCAAGGAGCTCGCCGCCCTCCGCTCCCGGATCGGCTACGTCTTTCAGAACGGTGCGCTCTTCGACTCGATGAGCGTGATGGAAAACGTGCGGCTCGGCATCACCGACGAGGACAAGTACCGGGACGAGGGGTATGCCCGGCAGCGGGTCGCCGAGTGCCTCAAGCTGGTCAACCTGGTGCCGGAGGCGGTCATGGAGAAGTACCCCGCCGAGCTGTCCGGCGGCATGCGCAAGCGGGTGGGCATCGCCCGGGCGATCGCGGGCAGTCCCAAGTATCTCCTCTATGACGAGCCGACCTCGGGCCTCGACCCGGTGAACGCCGACGTGATCGACAGCCTGGTCAAGCGCCTCGACAACGAGCTGGGGGTCACCAGCGTCATGGTGACCCACGACGTGCGCGGCGCCTTCCGGACCGCCGACCGGCTGGCCCTGCTCACCGGTGGCAAGATCGTGCAGCAGGGCACCCAGGAGGAATTCCTGGCATCCAAGAATCCCAAGGTGCAGGAGTTCCTGGAGCGCGACTTCCCCGACGCCACCTTCGCCGCATGAGACCGACATGGATTTGAGCTATAGGCAGGAAGTGACCGTCGGCAGCCTGGTGATCCTCGCGATCGTCCTGTTCGTGATCGGTACCAGCTGGCTGAGCGGCAAGTCGATCACGGCGGATGAAGACAAGTTCTGGAAGATCCAGTTCAAGTCCGCCAGCAACCTCAAGGCCAGCTCGCCAGTGCGGATCTCCGGCGTGCCGGTGGGCAAGGTCGAGCGGATCCAGCTGGAGGACGTGGGGAAGGTGCTGGTGATGGTGACCCTGCCGGGCAATCTCACACCGCGGGTGGACGCCTCCGCCCAGATCGTGGCGGTCGGCTTCGTGGGCGACGCGGCGATCGAGTTCAACCCGGGCCAGGCCCCGCAGCGGCTTTCCCGAGACAAGGTGATCATCGGCAGCCAGGCGGAAGGGCTCAGCGACCTGGCGCAGACTCTGGGCGACCGGGCCGACAGCGTATTGCTCGGCGCGCAGCAGATCGTGAACAAGCGGACCGCCGATGAGCTGTATGCCACCTTGACCGCGCTGCAGGGCACCCTCAAGGCGGCGGAGCGGACCATGGGCGTCTACGGCAATCCTAACAAGGGCCCGACGGCCCAGCTCACCAGGACCATGGCGGCGCTGGAGCAGCTCACTACCCG
>DATBJC010000011.1:0-3437 GCA_036556625.1 Gemmatimonadales bacterium | reverse complement strand
GTGGCGACGCCGGCGAGGTACCACATCCCACGATTGCGCCGTCGCTCCGCCAGAAAACGCATCGCCCCGCGCGGCAGCACGCCGTCGCTCGGGCCCAGCCCCGCGTCTCCAGCCAACGTCACCAGCGCGAAGCCGAGGTAGTCGTCACCGCCCAGGTTCAGCTCGCCGTCGGCGCCTAGCGCGACCTGGCCCGAATCCGGAGTCACCCGCGACGTCACCATGAGCCCGGCCCAGGAGCGCTGGTTGAGGAGCGGGCGCCGCGCGCGCAGCACGCCGAGGTTCTCGCGCGTGCCGGCGGGCGTCCGGCCGGTCTGCACGTCGAGGAGGCCGAGGTCCCAGCCGAACGTTTGTCCTACCAGTCGAACGCCGCCGAGCAGGCGGACCGGCTCGCCGTCGGGCGTGAGGCCCACCCGGCGGCTGTTGAACAGCAAGTCCACCTCGCCGGTCTTCACCTCGAAGGTGCCGGCGCGCTCCACGAAGAAGGCCCGCCGCTCAGGGTAGAACAGCGGGAAGCGAGTGAGGTTGACCCGCTGGTCGTCCACTTCGGCCTCGGCGAAGTCGGTGTTGACCGTGAGGTCGAGAGTGAGGTTGGGCGAGAGCGCGGTCTTGAGGTCGCCGCCGGCCTCGAACCGCTCGTCGCGCTGCCAGGGCGAGAGCACCGGGTCGGGCGCGCGAGTACCCTCGGTGCCGGCCATCACGTAGGGCATCACCCGGAAGCTCCGGGCGGCGCTGATGTCCTCGATGCTGACCCGCTGCCATCGCGACGGCTTCCACAGCGCGAGCGGCGCGGAAGGCTCGATGGCCGGAAAGGTGACCCGCTCGTTGGAGTGCGCGGTGAGCCGGTTGATGCTGAGCCCCATCTCCGCCCGGCCGTTCCGGGCGGTGAAGCGCAGCGTGGTGAACGGGATCCGGTACTCGGCGTGCCAGCCGTCGGGCTCGCGGCGCACCGCGAGGTCCCAGATGCCGTTCCAGGCGGGGCTCAGCGAAGCATCGTTCGGGGCATCGTTGCTGATGGTCCAGTCGTTCCGCTGCCCCCCCGGCGTGGTGCTGAAGGTGACGGCGTTCTGCCGGTCGCCGAAGGTGTCGAGCAGCACGTTGACGAAGTCGCCGGGGGAGTCGTCGTCACGGATCATCGAGCTGGCGCGCACGCTGCCGGCGTGCCGCTCCCAGGCGTCCACCATGACGTAGATCGCGTCGGCGTCGTAGGCGATGCGGGTCTCGGTCCGCTCGGTAGACGCGGCGCCGTAGGCCGGGAGGTAGACCGTCATGGGGAGCGGTGCCACGGCCTGCCAGGCGGGCTCGTCGCTCCGGCCGTCCACCCGGATCTCGCCCTGGAGCCGGGGAAGCGGCCAGGCCTGGTCGCGCGACACGCCCGAGCCGGGGGGTTGCTGGGCAGCCGCCGGCGCCGCGCATATAAGGAGGAGTGCCACCACCCGCGCGGTTGACATGGGCCCAAGTTAGAGCCAGACTGGTAAAGCTAGAAGATCCAGTTGTGGAGAGAAAAAGCTTACCAGTCGGCGGCGTGGCCGCGGTGAGTAACGGCGAGTCCCCAGCTCTGGAGGTAACCATGCGCGGATGGTGGAGATGGACGATCCTGCCCGGCATCATGGCGAGCGCAGCGAACTTCACTGCGCTCAGCGCGCAGGCGACACCCGCAGGTCAGGGCGGGGCCGACGTGTGCGCGTTGGCCACCGACGAGGAGTTCCAGCGCGCGCAGGGAATCAATCCCCAGATCGGCATCATTCCCAATGAGCCGACCGCGACCGAGATGGCCTGGGGGCCGCACTGCGACTATTCGGAGGGCTCGATCGACCTGTTCACCAAGAAGTCGCCCAGCGATGAGCTGGAGCGGGTGCTCGGGCTGACCAACGCGAGCAAGCAGCGGACTCCGGTGCAGGGGCTCGGTGAGCGGGCGTTCTTCACCGAGGTCTACCCGGACGACAAGTACCGCCGCCGCGGCCTTCTCGCCGTGTTTCTGGGTCCCCGGATCGTGACGTTCACCATGGATCCTGAGGGAGAAGAGCCGCTGTCGGCGACCCGGCCGAAGCTGGAGCAACTGGCCAAGCTGGTGCTGCCGCGGGTCAAATGAGCGGCAGGCCGGTTGATATCCTGGTCTCGATAGACCGGGAGAGCGCTCGCACCTTCGGCCGGCAGATCGAGGACCAGCTCCGCCAGGCGATCCGGGACGACACGCTCCGGCCCGGCGCCCGGCTTCCGTCGACCCGCGACCTCGCCCGCGAGCTCGGCATCTCCCGCCCCATCGTGGTGGATGCGTACGCCCAGCTCGCCGGCGAGGGTTACCTGGAGCTGCGGCCGGGGACCCGACCTCGGGTGACCGGCTGCGCCGGCCCCTGCCAGCCGCCGGCCACCACTCGCGCGCAGCCGGTGCCGGAGCCACGCTACGACTTCCGCTCCGGCGTTCCCGATCTCGCCTCCTTCCCTCGCTCCGCCTGGCTGCGCTCGGTGCGCGAGGCGCTCGCCACCATGCGCGACGCCGACTTCGGCTACACCGATCCCCACGGCACCGAGGTGCTGCGACTCGCGCTGAGGGACTATCTGGGCCGGGTGCGCGGGGTGGTGAGCGATGCCGAACGCGTGGTGGTCACCAGTGGATATGGCCAGGGGCGAACGCTGGTGCTCCGCGCCATGGCGGCGATGGGAGCGAAGCGGGTCGGGATCGAGGACCCATGTCACGAGGAGGTGCGGACCTCGGCGGCGGGCGCGGGGCTGGAGCTGGTGCCGGTGCCGGTGGACGGCGAGGGGATCCAGGTGGACGCACTGGACCGGACCGCGGTGGACGTGGTGTTCGTGACGCCGGCGCACCAGTACCCGACCGGCGCGGTGCTCTCCGGCGCGCGGCGGCTGGCGTTGCTCGACTGGCTGCGCCGGCGCGATGGGATCGCGGTGGAGGACGACTACGACGCCGAGTACCGCTACGACCGGGCGCCGGTGGGTGCGCTCCAGGCGATGGACCCGGAGCGGATCGTGTACGCGGGCACGGCCAGCAAGACGCTGGCGCCGGCGATGCGGCTGGGCTGGCTGGTGGTGCCGCCCAGGCTGGTGCAGGCGGTACGGCGGCAGCAGCGTCAGGCGGACTTCGGAGTTTCGCGGATCGAGCAGCACGCGTTCGCCGATTTTCTCACGCGAGGCGAGCTGGACCGGCACCTCCGGCGGATGCGGACCCGCTACCGGGCCAGGCGGGACGCGCTGGTGGAGGCGCTGGTCGAGGCGCTGCCGGAGGTGCGGGTGCACGGGATCCGGGCGGGGCTGCACGTGACGGTGCAGCTGCTGCCGGGGGATCGGGGGCGGGCCATCCGGGACGAGGCGGCACGACGGGGCGTGGCGCTCACGGCGATGAGCGACTACTACCTGGATCCGGCCGAGGATTCGGCGATGCTGTTGCTGGGGTATGGCCGGAGCTCCGAGGCGCTGATCCG
>DATBJC010000010.1:0-22395 GCA_036556625.1 Gemmatimonadales bacterium | reverse complement strand
CCAGATTCGGCCCACCCACTGGAAGGAGGGGGCGCTCATTGGCGGTCTGGCGTCGGGACTCGGTCTTGCGTTCCTGTTCGACGGCCTCTGTCGCGGGCTTTCCGACAACGTGGATGATTGTGGCGGCACCCTCACCGCGGGCTTCGTCACCGGAGGGGTGCTCGGTGGCCTGCTCGGCGCGCTGATTGGGGGTCAGTTTCCTAAAGGCGACGGCCCCTGACCGGAGAGGCTCCGTGAAACGAGGCGTTGCGCCGTGGGTTGCGGCAGTTGCCTGGCTCGGCACCGGTTGCAGTGAAGTCGAGGGACCCAGCGATTGCCTGGGTGATGTCGAGCTCCAGGTTGCCGAAGGCCCCATTCCGGTGTTCACCTGGAGTCCCGTCTGTGAGGTTGCCACTTTGCAGGTCTCCAGTTCAGCGGGTGGCCTGTGGTCCATCGACTCGCCGGTTGGCCGGAATGCGCTGCTACCGCCGGTGCGGTTCGGAGAGGTTCCGCCGGGGATCATCCAAGATCGGCCCGCCGAACCACTTCAGCCCGGGTTCGGCTACTTCGTCCGGGTGTACCGCATCAAACGAGATGGTGACGAGTTGGTGCTTCTCCAAGCCGGCGAAGCTACATTCAGGCACTAATCCTGCACATAGAGCAATACCTCTGATCGGCCTAGCCGATGATCGGCGTAGCCGACCCTGCGGAGCGCATGATGAACCTGCCCGGAAGGGAGCGGTATGCGCTCGTGATCCTCATCCTCGCTCTGAGTCGATGCGCCATGCCTGAATGGGTGCGGCAGTGGCGGCGTCTCGCCCGGTTCGGCGGGGTGGTGCTCGGGCTGCTGCTGTCGACCTTCGCTCCGGTGCAGGCCCAGAGTGGCCCGAGCGCCGTGGCGCGGGTCCGCTGGCCCTTGGCCGACGTGGTCCTGGTGCCGGATACCTGCTACGGCGTATGGGTACTGGTGGCCCCCAACACATCCACCGAGCAATGGGACAAGGGGTCCCGGGACAAGGGCTCCCAGATCGTAGGCCTCACGGTCGATCCTCTGATTCTCTTCCAATGGGCGAACACTGCACGCGCGCTGGTCCACGCCCCCGACCTCGGGGTGGACCCGGCAAAGGTTCCGTTCAAGACCACGCCGCGGCTTGAGAACCGTCACGGCGGACCATTCTTCCTCCTCGCCAGAGCCACAGGAGCGACACGCGACGATCGCCGGTTTCAGTTCGTCGTCTCCGATTCGGCCGAGGGAATTCGCTGGAAGAGCTTCGTGAGTCCGGGGGAAATCGATGAGCTGCTGGGCACAATCGAGGACGTGGTCGCCCGTACCCCGCCGCCCCGACCGCCCACCGACTCCAGTATCGTCGTGGACGACCGGAGCGCGGGGGTGCAGCCGGTGGTTCAACTCAAGATGCCGAGACCGAAGTATCCCCATGAGCTGATCGCCTACCAGGCCTCGGGTCGGGTGTGGGCGGAATACGTAGTCGATACGGATGGGCGGGTTGAGAAGGGAAGCGTGCGGATCCTGCTGGCCGATCACGAAGGGTTTGCTCGTGAGGCGATCAGGGCGTGGGAGCGAGCGAGCTTTCGCCCGGCCACGCGCCAAGGAGTGCCCGTTCGACAGCGCGTGTTCCAGGCAATCGCGTTTCGAGTACGTTCCTAGCATGGAACAAAAGGCCGTGGAAGCTCGTCCTGAGGGGCCACGGGTACGGGTATGACCTTCAAGCCTGCGATCTGGCGGCCCATCGCGGCCGGGCTCAGCGTCCTCAACCTGGTGGCGGTCGGCGCCGCCGCCGCGTCGGCCGAGCCGTTGCATGCCGGGGTGCATGCGGCGCTGGCACTGGCCTTCTTCTCATGGGCCCAGCGGCTGGGTCGCGCGCCCGAGGGCGTCGGGCGGCAGGAGCGCCTGGAGGAGCTGGAAGGCGAGGTGAGCAGCCTCCGGCGCGAGCTGGCCGAGACGCAGGAGCGAATGGATTTCGCCGAACGGCTGATGGTGCAGGAGCGGGAAGCACGCCGGATCGAGCCGGAGCGATAGCATTAGGCTCAGCTCTTATCTGCGCACCGAATAGCGACTTGGGTGGCACAGCTCAGGTTGCTTCTCACGCGGGGAAGCCTCTCGCCGCCGCCGTCCGATCCCACTCCAGTGCGCACGGGTCTTGATTCGCGAGATGCGAAGCAGAACCTTTCAACTTCGTTATGGTGAACGTCCAGGAGTTGCCATGAAGGCAGGTCATCGGTTCCTGGTCGGCGCCGGCATCATCGTCGCTGGCGTCGTGCTTCTCATTGCGCAGGGCGTGAAAGAGACCGGGGTTTACTTCCTCACCCCGAGCGAGCTGGCCGCCAAGACCACCGCCGACCCGACTTTCTATGATGTCGGGCTGAAGATGGGCGCCAAAGTCGTGCCGGGCTCCATTCGTCGGGATGATGGAAACCGGCAGGTGGACTTCCGGGTCAGCGATGGGATCAAGACCTATCCCGTCACCTATCGCGGTCTGGTCCCCGATACCTTCACCGACGCCAACGACATCGAGGTGATCGTCGAGGGGCGCCTCGGCCGTGACGGGGTGTTCCGCGCCACCGAAGTGCTCGCCAAGTGTGGGTCCCGCTACGAAGCCGCCTACAAGGCCGCCAAGGCCTGATATCGCATGACGCTCCTGGGACAATTCTCGCTCTGGGTCGCCCTCCTGCTCGGGGTGTGGGCGACCCTCGTGTCCTTCTCGGGCCGCTGGCAGGACCGGCCCCAGCTGGCCGACAGCATCTCGGGCGCGGTCT
This sequence comes from Gemmatimonadales bacterium, assembly GCA_036556625.1. GTDB lineage: Bacteria > Gemmatimonadota > Gemmatimonadetes > Gemmatimonadales > GWC2-71-9 > CAVVWJ01. The sequence continues at coordinate 19,641 of DATBJC010000010.1, read as the reverse complement.
ATGGCATCTTCGCGGCCCTGGTCGTGGCGTCGCTGGCTCTGTGGAAGGGACTGGTCACCCACGACTTCAACATCGAGTACGTCGCCTCCTACACGTCGCGCAATCTGCCCTCCGGGTACATCTTCTCCGCGTTCTGGGCGGGACAGAAGGGATCGCTGCTCTTCTGGGCCGTCGTGCTCGCGCTGTTCGGCGCCCTGGCCCAGCTGTTGACCCCCCGGCGGTACCGCGCCCTGCTGCCGTACGTGGGTGGGGTCACCTCCGCGGTGATTGCCTTCTTCGTCTGTACCATGGTGTTCGCCGCCAACCCGTTCGAGCGGATGGCCTTTACGCCCGCCGACGGCCGGGGGCTCAATCCCCAGCTCCAGAACCCGGGGATGATGATCCATCCCCCCATGCTCTACCTCGGTTACATCAGCCTCACGGTTCCCTTCGCCTTCGCCATCGCCGCGCTGCTCTCCCGAAGCCTCGACACCGGGTGGATCCATGCGATCCGCAAATGGACCCTGGTGAGCTGGCTCTTCCTCTCGATCGGGATCACCCTGGGCATGTGGTGGGCTTACGTGGAGCTGGGCTGGGGCGGCTACTGGGCCTGGGATCCGGTGGAGAACGCGAGCCTGCTCCCCTGGCTCACCATGACCGCCTTCCTGCACTCGGTCATGATCCAGGAGAAGCGCGGCATGCTCAAGCGCTGGAACCTGGGTCTCATCATCGGGACCTTCCTGCTCAGCATCTTCGGAACCTTCATCACCCGCTCCGGCGTCATCGCCAGCGTGCACAGCTTCACCCAGTCGAGCGTGGGTTATTTCTTCCTCGCCTTCCTGGTGATCAGCGGGATCCTTTCCTTCACCCTGCTCCACACTCGCTGGCCCTCGCTGAAGGCGGAGGTCCAGCTCGAGTCGGTGCTGAGCCGCGAAGCGGCGTTCCTCTTCAATAACCTGTTGCTGGTGGGGATCGCGTTCTCGGTGCTCTGGGGCACGCTGTTCCCGATCCTCTCGGAGCTGGTTCGGGGCAGCAAGATCACGGTCGGCCCTCCCTTCTTCAATCGCGTCAACGTGCCACTGGGCCTGCTGCTGCTGGGGCTCACCGGCATCGGCCCGCTCATCGCGTGGCGGAAGGCGTCTCCGGCCAACCTCCGGCGGCAGTTCACCTGGCCGGTGGCATCGGGCGTGGTGACCCTCGCGGCGCTCCTTGCGGCGGGAGCCCGCGACCTCTACGCGCTCATGGCCCTGGGGCTCGCCGGCTTCGTGGCCGGAACCCTCTGGCAGGAGTTCCACCGCGGGGTGCGGGCCAGGCGGCGGATGCATGGCGAGTCGGTGCCGGTGGCGTTCGGGCGGCTGGTGGGAAGAAACCGGCGGCGGTACGGCGGCTACCTGGTTCACGTCGGAGTGCTGGTGTACTTCGTGGCCTTCTCGGGGATGGCGTTCCGGCGGGAGATCGAGGCCACCCTCAAGCCGGGTGAGTCGGCCACCATCGCCAGTCCCTTCGGCCACACCTACAAGCTGACCCATATGGGCGTGTCGCAGTTCGAGGCGCTCAATCGGATCGTGAGTGCGGCCACCGTGTCGGTGTCGAAGGACGGCCGTTCGCTGGGGCTCATGACCTCGGAGAAGCGGCAGCACGTGGACAGCTTCGGCCGACCCACCTTCGAGCCTTCCACCGAGGTGGGCATTCGCAGCAACCTCCAGGAGGACCTGTACATCACCTTCGCCGGCGCGGTGGGCGGCACCGAGGAGGCGGTCTACCGCTTCACCATCAACCCGTTGGTCTGGTGGGTATGGTTCGGTGGCTTCGTGCTGGCGTTCGGCGGCCTGGTGACGATGTGGCCCGGCGGCCCCACCATCGTGTCGTCTCCCCGGCGGGCGCAGCCGGGTTACCAGGCCACGCTGGCGGGAGCCGGGACGGCGGCCGAATGAGCGACCTGACGCGGCGGCACTTTCTCGGCCGGCTGGCGGCGGCCGCGCTGCTTCCGATCCAGGGTCAGGACTCGCTCGCCGGCAGAGGTGAGGCCGGCTCGTTGCGGGATCCTGCCGCCGCCGGCCGGCCGCGCGCACCGACTGAGCTGGCCGACTACGACGAGCGGATCAAGGCGATCGAGCAGCGCCTGGCGTGCTCCTGCGGCTGCACCCTCGACATCTTCACCTGCCGCACGACCGACTTCACCTGCACCTACTCACCCCAGCTGCATCGCAAGGTGGTGGAGATGGACCGCGCCGGGAGGACGGCGCAGGAAATTCTCGACGCCTTCGTGGCGGAATATGGCGAGAAGGCGCTGATGGCCCCCAGGCCGGAAGGCTTCAATCTCTGGGGCTACCTGCTTCCGGGGTCGGCCATTCTCCTGGCCGGTGGCGCGCTGGTGGCGCTCATCTCCCGCAGGCGGGTTGCCGTTGCCGGTGTGAGTGGCGGTGACACCAGGTCTGCGCGCGTGCCGGATGACGGCGGTCGGCTCGACCGACCCGGCGGATCGGTCGAGCCGCCAGCGACTCCGGAAGAGATGGAACGCCTCCGCCGCGCGCTGGCGGAGGTTCAGGATTGATGCTGGCCGAAGCAGTGGCCGCGGCGCTCGTGGGACTGGCGGCCCTGTGGCTGGCGCTGCGCCCGTTGCTCGGGCCGCCCAGGCCGCCCGATCCGGTGGAAGAGCCGCCGGACCAGGAGGAAACCCCTAAGGGAGTGGCGTTGCTGGCGCTCAAGGAGATCGAGTTCGACCGAGAGACCGGCAAGCTCTCCGACGCCGATTACCAGCATCTCAAAGCCAAGTACACCGCCGAAGCGCTCGAAGCGCTGCGCGCCGAGGAGGAAGCCGGCGCGCCCGGCGACATCGAGGCCATGATCGCTCATAGGGTACGTGCGCTTCGCTCCGCTGCGGCGGCGCCGGGCGCCCCGGCATGCCTCTCCTGTGGGCCACGTCCCGAGCCGGACGCGATGTACTGCTCCAGCTGCGGCGGGCGGCTTCCGCCTCCCGCCACCTGCGCCCGCTGTGGGACGGTGCTCTCGTCCAACAGCCGGTATTGCGAAGGCTGCGGCACCCGGGTAGCCGCCTGATCGGCATGCCGCGGCCCTAGATCGGGAACCTCAGGCCGATACCCACCGACAGCGCCCGGAGTCCACGTAGGTCCGAGACGTCTCCCAGGTCTTCGGCCTGGATCGGATTGCCCGACAGACCGGCGCTCAGCCGGTTCACCAGCTCCACGGCACCGAGCGGCACCCGCAGTACCATCTGTCCTTCCGCGCCGGCCCGCACCCTGCCATCGCCGTCCACCGACCAGAGATCCAGCGTCGGCATGAGCGCGAGCTCGATGGTGCCACTCCCGGTGGTAGCGACTCGGCGGGCGATGGCCAGGCCGAGCCGATAGCGCGCTACCTGAGCACCCTTGTCCTGCACCGCGAGAACGTCATTGCCGGCCTCCAGGTAGCCGCCCGCCCAGCCAGTCTCCAGGTCCACGCGCCAGTGGCCCATGGCTCGGCCGACGGTGAGGTGCAGCGCGGGCCGCGGCGTCGGTCGAACTTCGGCGGGGACGCCGGGCACGGCCTGGCTGACCGCGACATGCCCGAATCGGACCGCCTCGATCCCGCCGCCCAGATGCCAACCGAATGTGCCGGTCGGCGACTGGGCGGCGGTGGGCCGGGCGGCCATGAGGAGGGAGAGGAGGATGGAGTGAGGGAGCCGCATGGACGGTCTCGGGTGGGTGGTAGAGGGATAGTGCGGCGCCACCATCAACCGATCGTCAAGCGGCCGGACAGCTACTTCATGACCAGCTTGATCCAGCCGTTGGTTCTGTTGTTGTCTCCCTTGATGATCCAGTTGCTGTTGGGATGCAACTCGCCTGTCACGGTGCTCTCCACGGCGTTGCCGATCAGCTCGTCATCGGTCTTGATCAGGGAGGCCAGCGCCTTGAGGATCTGCTGTATGGCGTGGGCCCGCTTCCAGAGTTTCTGCAGGGTGCTGGTGGTACTGTCCCGCCCGCCGGCGAGCTTCGGGTATGCCGCCTCCACCGCCTTGACCAGCCTGGAAAAGCGGGCCGGATCGGTCTTGATCTGGCAGGGAGTATCGTCGTCTTCGACGAAGAAGACCCGGAAGTTCTGCGTCGGGTGCGCGGCCTTGTAGCCGTTCAGCTGGTGTTGATTGATCAGCAGCACGTTGCCGCTCCAATCCAGCTCGTTTTGATCGAACTGGGAGTAGCCAGCCACAGCCCCGCCGGCGCAGGAGTATGTGGTCAACGAGTCGGTGCTTCCCGCCTGACCGAGCATGTGAACCTCGATCTCGGGGGCGCCCTTGACCCAGCTCTCGAACTTGTCCACCAAGTGGGAGTTCGTCATGTAGAGACCGGCTGGTGGAGTCGGACCCGCCCCGCCGCCGTCGCCCAGGAACCGCGATGGGGTGGGTGCACCATCGAAATCGGTTTCGACCGGCACCAGCGCCAGCACGGGAGTGTCCGGCGGACGGTGGGGACTCAGCACGTAGCGCTCGCCTTTGGGTGAGAAGGCCACCGGCGGCTGCCGCTCGTCTCCCACGGTGGCGACGAGAACGCGCTGGTCTCCGCTCCAGGCGGCGCGATGGGCCGCCACCGGCAGATAGAGCTCCAACTGGGGAGCGCGGCGAGAGTCGGCCGTGACGGCGGTGTTGGACTCGCCGGTGACCCGTGCAATGTCGCCGGTGGCGCGCGCGTGCGAGGAGGAGAGATAGCGCTGGAAGTGCAGCTTGCCCTCGCGAACCGGGGAGCGATCAAGATCCTGCTTCAGCCGAGCGCGGAAGCCCTCGTCTTTCAGCGTTAGAGCGATCCGGCGCGCCAATCGCTCGCGGGCCGCGGCGGGTGCGTCTCGGCTCAGGGTGGCGGTGTCTCCCGGTGAGTCGGGGCTGGTGCGATCGGTACAGGCGGCGAGGGCGAGCATGGCCGCGAGCGCCAGGCGGGTGCGAGACATGGGGCCTCCTTGGGTGGATCGCGCCCGAATGCGGCGCGGGGTTCCAATGGCGCGCCCAAGGTAGGCCGTGCGTTGCGCTGTACCGGGACCGGGTTTATGCGGGGACGGACGGGAAAGAGCGGGACGATGTCACTTTGAGCGAAGCGAAGGCGGCGCTGCTCGGAAAGGTCTCCTTCAACTGCGTTCAGGATGAAGCTTTCGCTGGAATCAGCGCCACGATTCTGAGCGGCCCGCCGCTTCCACCCTTGATCTTCATGGGCAGAGCCACGACGAACGAGCCCGTGGGAGGCAGCCGCTCCAGGTTGGCGACATTCTCGAAGGCGGGGATGTTCTGCCCCAACAGCAGCCGATGGGTGTCGTAGGTGGTGGACTGACCGTAATCGATGCTGGGCGTGTCGATGCCGACCGCCTTCACCCGCCGCTCGACGGCCAGCCACCGCGCCGCGGACGAGTCGATACCGGGGAAGTGCAGCTCGGCCACCGCGGCGGGACCGGTCTTGCTGGTCCCGAGATAGCGGGCCCGGTCCGGCCAGCGAGACGACCACCCCGTTCGGATCAACACGATCGCGCTGTCGGGAATGCGGGTGTGCACCTGTTCCCATTCTTCCAGCGCCGGAAGGTCGAGCCGGTAATCCGGACCGGCGTCCGCCCGGGCCACCACATCGATCACCACCGCCGGCCCGATCAGCCGGTCCAGCGGGACCTGGTCGGTGGTGTGCCTGCCCTCCGCAAAATGCACCGGGGCGTCCAGATGGGTGCCGCCGTGCTCCGCGGAGGAGAAGTTGTTGGCCGCGTAGTAGAAGCCCGCCGGAGTCTGCTGTGCCGACACCACCTCGAGTGAGAAGGGTTTGGCGGTGGGCCAGTAGATCGTCTCCCTGGAGAAGTCGTGCGAGAGGTCCACCCAGGTTCCGGCGCTGAGCAGGTCTGTCAGGGACGAGGGCTGGGAGGAGCGCTGGGCCGGCCGGCAGGCGAGCGCGATCAGCAGGAAGAGCGGAGCGAATCGATGCATGGCAGTCTCCTCAGCGACCCACCGCCTCGGCGGTGGCGGCGCGAGCGGCTTCGAGCGCGCGCTCGATACCGCCCGGGGGAACATCCAGGTGGGTGACGGCACGCACGGTAGTACGGTCGATGACACTGAACCGGACCCCGTGCGAGGCGAGGGTGCGGCCGGCGAACTCATCGCCGCTCAGCCCGGTGCCGCGGACGTCGAAGATAACGATGTTGGTTTCGACCCGATCGGCGTCCAGCGCGATGCCGGGCACCTCGGCCAGGCCGATCGCGAGCTGTCGCGCCCGCTCGTGGTCCTCCACCAGCCGGTCCACGTGGTGCTGCAGCGCGTATATCCCGCCGGCCGCGATGATGCCGGCCTGCCGCATAGCGCCGCCGAGCCGCTGCTTGAAGACCCAGGCCTGCTCGATGAACGGGCGAGACCCCGCCAGCACCGCGCCGACCGGCGCGCCGAGGCCCTTGGTCAGGTCGAGCCAGACCGAATCGAAGTGAGCCGCGAAGACCCTGGCCGGCGTCCCGGTCCTCACCACGGCGTTCATCAGCCGGGCGCCGTCCATGTGCCTGGCCAGCCCCGCCTCCTGCGCCGCGCGGCACACCGCCTCGATCTCCCGCAGCGGCCAGCAGGCTCCCCCCACGATGTTCGCCGTCTGCTCGATGGAGACGACCCTGGTCCGCGGCATGAAGTGCACTGGCGGGCGCACCGCCTGGCGTACCTGCCCGGCGGTGAACATCCCCCGCGGGCCCGGCAGCGGACGGAACACCGCGCCGATCAGCGCCGCCGCCCCGCCCGCCTCGTACAGGAGGGGATGGGCCGTCTCGTGCAGCAGGATCTCGTCGCCCGAGCGGCAGTGCACCGAGAAGGCCGCCTGGTTGCACATCGTCCCCGACGGCAGGAAGAGCGCGGCCTCCTTGCCCAGCAGCTCCGCGACCATGTCCTGGAGCCGATTGACCGTGGGGTCCTCGAACTGCTGCTCGTCGCCCACTTCCGCCTCGCACATGAAGCGCCGCATGGCCGCGGTGGGACGGGTGACGGTATCGCTGAACAGATCCACCGCGATGGCGGAGCTCATTCCACGCCGCCCGAGGTGATCTCCATCCGCTCGATCCGCTGCACGGCGAGCCGGAGCGGAAGGATGGTCGCGCCGCAGAGGAGCGCCACCACGGCGGCTCCGGTGATGAGCATCTGAGGGGTGAGGTCCAGGTCCTGACCCCGCTGGTAGGCGCGGAGCTGCATCGCCACCGGGGGCGCTTCGAGCATGATCACCAGGGCCAGCAAGCTCAGGCTGGCCATCATGTAGACCACGCCGCCGAAGCTGGTCGGGATCTGGGCCGCGTTCTCGCTGCCGAATTGGGGATAGAACACGCCGAAGGTGAGCGCCATCGCGCTGGCAGCGAGGGTATACAGCAGGACGGTGCACACGCTCACCGCCATCATGAACACGCCGGCCTGGAGCAGCCAGTTGGTCAGCACCGTGATGGCCAACGCGAGGAGAAGCAGGGGCACCGTGCCCGTCCAGTACTTGCTCCAGAGCATGGCCGACGGCTCCAGCGGGCTGGACCGGAGCAGCCACATCTGGCGCCCCTCCAGGGAGATCGCGGGGAAGATGAACCGTGCCGCCACTGCGGCGAGCACGAAGCCGGCCAGGCCCAGGTTGAGGAAGGAGATCACGATGACCAGACTGAACGGAATCCGCTCGCCGGAATGAATCGGCAGGGACTTGATGTTGAAGATGTAGATCAGGAGCAGCACCGCGAGAAGGATGAGCTGACTCCACTGGGTGTTGTCCCGGAAGAAGAGCCGCAGATCCTTGAAGATGAACTCCCGTTTGGCCGCGGGCATGCTCTGCAGCGCCGCGCCCAAGGGGCCGCGGAGCACCCGCCGCACCTTCCGTTCAGCGCCCTCCTGCGCCTTGGAGAACCCGGAGTGATAGAGCCGCCGATGCACCAGGGCGCCCGCCGTGAGTGCGGCCAGCGCCGTCCCCCACAGCATGACCACCGGCCAGGGATCGGCGATCCGCAACAGCCAGTTCATGATCATTTCCGCGGTCCACTCGCTCGGCAGGAGCGGGCTGGTCGGGGTGCGGAGCTCGGCCAGATAGTCGACGAACGAGCGGAAGCCCTCGGGCCGGGCGAGCTGCTCGGGCCGCATGAATCGAAGCACGATCACCGCCGCGCCCAGCGCGCCCAGGCCGACCAGGCCCAGCAGCTCCCGGGTGCGCCGCGCGGGAAACACGTTCACCAGCAGCACGGTGAAAATCGCGCCGATCGCCGCGGGCAGCACCAGGAAGGGCAGGAACGCCGCGATGGCCACCAGCGGGAAGAGCGGCCCCCCGGAGTACACGATCCCGTACGCCGTGAAGATCGGGAGCGCCAGCAGGGCCACCATCCAGGAGGAGTGCACGATGGTCTCGCCCAGCTTGGCGAGATACAGGCGGAGCCAACCCACCGGGGCGGCCACCAGGAGATCGAGATCCTTGGCCAGGAAGTAGGTGGAGAGAGCGGTGATGACGTTGGAGAGCAGCAGGATCGAGTGGAGCGTCAGCAGGATGATGCCCAGGACTTTGCCCGCGAGCAGGTCGCCGATGTCGGCCACCTTCTGGATATAGCTCAGTACCCGGAACGCGATCCCGAAGATCGCGGTCCAGAACAGGCCCCCGGCGATCACGAAGAGCAGCAGCTTGGCCCAGGATCCGCTGCGTTCCTGTCGGAGGCGGGCCAGCGCTCCGCGCCACTTGGGCGTGAGCAGGGTCCAGACGCCCGGCTCCGTGCGCTCGGCGCTCATCTTCAGCGCTCCAACACGGTGTCGAGCCGGTGCGCCCGGTGCCCGCCGGTGAGCTTGAGGAAGAGGTTCTCCAGGCTCATGTCGGCCGACTCGGTCTGCTGCCGCAGCTCCGCCATGGTGCCCTGGGCCGCGATCTTGCCCCGGAAGACGATCGCGATCCGGTCGCACATCACCTCCGCGACCTCCAGTGTATGCGTGCTCATCAGCACGGTGCCGCCCCGGCCCACGAACTGGCGGAACAAGTCTTTGAGCAGCCGGGCGCTCTTGGGGTCCAGGCCGACCATGGGCTCGTCCACGATGATCAGCTCAGGGCGGTGCACCAGCGCGCCGCAGATGATCAGCTTCTGCCGCATGCCGTGACTGTACGACTCGGTGAGCTCGTCCTTCCACGCGGCCAGATCGAACACCTCCAGCAGCTCGTCGATCCGGCGCTCCACGGTCGGGCCGTCCTGGCTGTACAGGGCCGCGGCGAAGCGAAGGAACTCGCCGCCGGTGAGCTTGTCGTAGACGAAGGGGCGGTCGGGGATGAAACCGAGGCGGGACTTGGCTTCCAGCGGACGACTCAGCATGTCTACGCCGGCGACCTGGATCGAGCCGCTCGTCGGCTGAAGGATCCCGGCGATCATGCGCATGGTGGTGGTCTTCCCCGCGCCGTTGGGACCCAGCAGCCCGAAGAGCTCACCCCGGGGCACCTCCAGCGAGATGCCGTCCACCGCCGTGAACTTGCCGTACTTCTTGGTGAGGTCCGTCAACCGGATCACGCTGTCCTCCGTACGATGGCTTCCACCGCGTCCCGATCCTCCTGCCGCTCCACCACGATACAGAGTTCGGCGGGACTGTCCGCGGGGCCGCTCCGCGGGAACGTCTCGACCAGCAGGGTGGCGGATTCTTCCAGGCTCAGCGCCCCGCCCTCCGTACCCACCAGAGGCGCGCCGATCCGGCCCAGACCCCACGCGCCCGCTTGCTGCCACGCGGAGACCAACGCCCGACGTACCGTGGCGCTTGCCATCGGAGCTCTGGAGTCCCGGATCACCACATGAATCACGAACGGGGCAGGGAGGTCGCCGCCGCTGGTCACGACGGCCGCGCCGGCCTCGAGCGGCGAAGTGACCCGGTGCTGCTCGGCGAACCGCTGCCCGGCCAGCTGATCCAGCCGGCTGGCGGCCGGAGTCAGCGGCTCGAGTGACTCCCCAGCGGGCCGGAGCAATGCATCGACGCGGAGCGTTGCGAGATCTTCGACAACAACGGTGATCACAGGTCCTGCAGCTCTTTACTCCGCTGATACATCTGCCGGGCCTCGTCGGGACGCCCCAGCCGGTCGAGCACCCGTCCCCGCAGGTGGAACGCCTTGCCGTCCTGGGGCGTCGCCTCCAGGGCCCGCTCCAGGGCGGCGTTGGCTCCGGCGAGGTCGCCCATCATGTTGAGCGCCTCGGCCAGATAGTAGAACGCCCGTCCGTTTCCCGGCTGATACTCGAGCGACTTGGTGAAGTGGGTGGCGGCCTCGGAGGCCAGGCCCTTCCGCCACAGGAGCTGCCCCAGCTCGAAGTGAGCCGGGCCGTGCGAGGGGTGCAGCCGCAGCACGTTGCGCAGATCCGCCTCGCCTTCGCGGTACCGGCGCAGCCGACCCAGCAGTGAGCCGCGAAGCAGCAGCAGCTCGGTCTCCTCCGGGGTCCATCGCAGCCCGGTGGAGAGGGTTCGTACCGCGTCCTCCAGCTCCCCGTTCCGCTCCAGCAGGCGAGCCAGGTGCAGCCGCGCCTCGGTGTGATCCGGGATCGCCTGCAGCAGCTCCCGATAGAGGGCGACCGCCTGGTCGGGAGACGCCGAGGCAGCCGCATCGGCCCGCTCCAGGAGCAGTCCCGTGGCCGAACCGGCGCGCTCGTCAGGGGTGATGGTCATGGGGATGGTATATGGTAGAGACTGCTCGCCCAAACCGGAACCCGTTGACCCTCGGCGCGGGCTTCGGGTACCTTTCGGGGCTATGGCTCAAGATCACCTCGTGGTGCGGGGCGCCCGCGAGCACAACCTCAAGAACATTTCCGTCGCCATTCCCCGCAACCGGCTGACCGTCATCACCGGTCTCTCGGGCTCGGGCAAATCGTCCCTGGCCTTCGACACCATCTACGCCGAAGGCCAGCGGCGGTACGTCGAGTCCCTGTCGGCGTACGCCCGCCAGTTCCTCGGTCTGATGGAGAAGCCCGATGTCGATGCCATCGAGGGCCTCTCGCCGGCGATCTCCATCGAGCAGAAGACCACCGGGCAGAATCCGCGCTCGACCGTCGGCACCGTCACCGAAATCTACGATTACCTCCGGCTGCTGTGGGCCCGGGCCGGCGTCCCGCATTGCCCCAACGACGGCACGCCGGTCACCCGCCAGAGCGCGGCGCAGATCACGGAGACCATTCTGGGCTGGCCGCAGGAGACCCGGATCGAGATTCTGGCGCCCATGGTGCGGGGACGCAAAGGTGAGTTCCGCGACCTGTTCGAGGACGTCCGGAAGCGGGGCTTCGTGCGGGTGCGGGTGGACGGAACGACCTACGACCTCGCCGACGTGCCGACTCTCCATCGGCGTCAGAACCACGACATCGCGGTGGTGGTGGACCGGCTGGTGGTCCGGGTGGCGGACCGCGGACGGCTGGCCGACTCGGTCGAAACGGCGCTGAAGACCGCGGATGGAATGGTAGAGGTGGTGAGATATGACGGAACGGCGCAACCGCCGGCCCCGAGCTTGTCGAGGGGACGGAACGTCGTGTTCTCGGAGCGGTTCGCCTGCCCGGTCTGCGGGCTCTCGCTGCCGGAGCTGGAGCCGCGGCAGTTCTCCTTCAACTCGCCGTTCGGGGCCTGCCCCGACTGCCATGGGGTGGGGACCCGCCGCGAGGTCAACGCCGAGCTGATCCTGGGCGACCCCAGCATCTCGATTCTCGAGGGAGTGATTCTCCCCTGGGGCGAACCCTCCGGCTATCTCCGCAAGGTGGTGCTGCCGACCCTGGCCAAGGCGTTCAAATTCGATCTCGCCGCGCCCTGGTCTCAGCACAGCGAGTCGGCCAGGCAAGCCCTGCTCTACGGAGCTCCCGGTCGCTTCAAGTTCCAGACGGAAGCCCGGCACGGCGAGTACGAGAGCGAGTGGGAAGGGGTGCTGCGCAACGTGGAGCGGCGCTACCGCGAGTCCAGCAGCGACGCGGTCCGCGCCACGCTCGAGGAGTTCATGATCGAGCAGCCCTGCCAGACCTGCGGCGGCAGGCGACTCAAGGCGGAGAGTCTCGCGGTGCTGGTGAACGGGCGCAGCATCGGTGACGTCGTGGAGCTGCCGGTGGAGCGGGCCCTGGAATTCTTCGAGACCGTGCCGCTCCGCTCCAACGGGCGGCTCGGGCTGGATCCCGAGATCGCCGGGCCGATTCTCAAGGAGGTGGGCGACCGGCTGCGCTTCCTGCGGGACGTCGGGCTCGACTACCTCACGCTCGGACGGGGGGCCACCTCGCTGTCCGGCGGCGAGACCCAGCGCATCCGGCTCGCCACCCAGATCGGCTCACGGCTGGTGGGCGTGCTCTATATCCTGGACGAGCCCAGCGTGGGGCTGCACCAGCGGGACAACGAGCGGCTGCTCGGCACGCTGCGCGGGCTTCGCGATCTCGGGAACACCGTGATCGTGGTCGAGCACGATGCCGACACGATTCTGGCCTCCGATCACGTCATCGATCTGGGCCCCCGCGCCGGTCGCTTCGGCGGAGAGGTCGTGGCGGAAGGCACGGTGGACGACGTCCGGAATCATCCCACCTCGCTGACCGGCCGGTATCTGCGCTCCGAGCTGCGGGTGCCGGTGCCCCCGGGACGACGCGAGGGGGCACGGGGCCACCGGCTTCGGGTGGTGGGTGCCCGGGCCAACAATCTGCGCAATCTGACGGTGGACATTCCGCTGGGTCTGTTCGTGGCGGTCACCGGGGTCTCCGGCTCGGGAAAGTCCACCCTGGTGACCGACATCCTCTATCAGGCCCTGGCCCGGCAGTTCTATCGTGCCAAGGTGATTCCCGGCGCGCACACCCGGATCGAGGGCACCGACCGGATCGATAAGGTGATCGACATCGATCAGAGCCCGATCGGCCGCACCCCGCGCTCCAATCCCGCCACCTATACCGGGCTCTTCACCCCGATCCGGGAGCTGTTCACCCAACTGCCCGACGCCAAGCTCCGGGGTTACGGTCCCGGACGGTTCTCCTTCAACGTGAAGGGCGGACGCTGCGAGGCGTGCCAGGGCGACGGATTGGTGAAGATCGAGATGCACTTCCTGCCCGACGTGTACGTCCCCTGCGAGGTGTGCAAGGGCCGGCGGTACAATCGAGAGACTCTCGAGGTCCGCTACAAGGGACGGAGCATCGCCGACGTGCTCGACCTCACCGTGGCCGACGCGCTCGACTTCTTCGCCCATCAGCGGCGCATCGCGGAGAAGCTGGAGCTGCTCAACGACGTGGGCTTGGGATACATCCATCTGGGGCAGGCCGCGACCACGCTCTCCGGCGGCGAGGCCCAGCGGGTGAAGCTGGCCACCGAGCTCGCCAAGCGCGACACCGGCCGAACTCTGTACATCCTCGACGAGCCGACCACCGGACTTCACTTCGAGGATGTGCGACTCCTGCTGGAGGTGCTGCACCGCCTGGTAGATAAAGGGAACAGCGTGGTGGTGATCGAGCACAACCTCGACGTCATCAAGACCGCGGACTGGATCGTAGATCTGGGTCCCGAAGGTGGGGAGGGCGGCGGCCGGGCGGTGGCGGAGGGGACCCCGGAGGAGGTGGCGGCCGTGGAGCAGAGTCACACTGGCCGCTTCCTCCGGCGGGTGCTTACGGGTCGGGTGTGACGAACTTGGGCTCCTTCGCGGCGGCATCGACGGTGAATCGGATCCACATGCCGCTGAGCCCGTGTCCCGGCACTCCGCAGAAGATCCGATAGCTGCCGCTGTCCGGCGCGGTGAACCGGATGACGTCTTTGGCCTCCTGGGGCAGGCCCTCCAGGACCTTGTTGGTATACGCCTTCGGGATCGCCGCCTCCCCGTCCATGTTGGGCATCGGGTCCTTATCGGGGATCACCACGGCGCTGTGGGGCGTCCCGTCCTTCTGCACGAAGTTCATCACCACGTTGACGCCGGGCGGCACCACCAGATTGGCCTGGCCGTCGGTGTAGCCGTTGAAGTTGAAGGGGCTCTTGGCACCCTCCCCGCCGGCGATCAATTCGAAGGTGGCGGTCTTGCTGGCCGGGTCCCAGCTGAGGTACTTGGGGCGCTCCTGGGCCCCGGCGGCCGCCCACGGCAAGCCGAGGATCAGAGCAGTGAATACCGGAAGGACGCGAGCCATCGAACTCCTCGTTGGAGGCGGCCGAAGGGGCCGTGAAACCTCACGGCCCCCAGGTCCGAAGGGTGTGCCCATGAGCGGGCAAGCTCGATGAAAGCTACAGGGATCCCTCCCGAACGGGTATCCTTCCCCGGCTGTCCACACTCACCCTCGACCAGAGTCTCCACCGTGAATCGTGTCCTGCCGTTGCTGGTTGCCGTCTCCGCGGCTGGTGCGCTCCCTGTCTCCGCCCAGCAGACCGACCCCTCGCGCCTGACGGTGCAGCGGATTTACGCCTCCCCCGAGTTCGTCGCCAAGCCGTTCGGTCCGGCCCGATGGCTGGCCGATGGAGCCGCCTACACGACCGTGGAACCGGCCGCTGACGGTGTGGGCCAGGACCTCGTGCGATATGACGTGGAGAAGGGAAGTCGCGAAGTCCTGGTGCCGGCGAGCCGGCTGGTGCCGCCGGGCGGGAGCGAGCCGATCCACATCCAGGACTACGCCTGGTCTCCTGACGGCACGCAGCTGCTCGTCTTCACCAACACCCAGCCGGTGTGGCGCCTCAATACTCGGGGCGACTACTGGGTGCTCGATCGCCCCAGTGGCAAGCTCCGCCAGCTGGGAGGCAGCGAAGCCAAGCCTTCCAGCCTGATGTTCGCCAAGTTCGCTCCCGATGGTGGGCGAGTGGGATACGTGCGGGAGAACAACCTGTACGTGGAGGAGCTGGCCAACGGCAAGATCATCGCGCTCACGACCGACGGCTCCAGGACGATGATCAACGGGACCTTCGACTGGGTCTACGAAGAAGAGCTGATGAACTATTACGCCGATGGCTGGCGCTGGAGTCCCGATGGCGCCAGCATCGCGTACTGGCAGCTCAATGCCGATTCGGTGAAGAACTTCCACCTGGTCAACAACACCGACTCGATCTACTCCAGGGTCATTCCGATCCAGTACCCCAAGGTGGGCGAAACCAACTCGGCCGCCCGCATCGGCGTGGTCAGCGCGGCAGGCGGCGCGACCCGGTGGCTCCACATCGAGGGCGACCCCCGCAATCACTACATCCCCCGGATGGATTGGGCCGCCTCGTCGGGCGAGGTGATCCTGCAGCGGCTCAATCGGCTGCAGAACCGGAACGAGGTGATGCTGGGCGATGCCAGGTCGGGCAAGGTGCGCACGATCCTGGTCGAGCAGGACAGCACCTGGGTGGACCTGTGGGACAATCTGGTCTGGCTGGATGGCGGCAAGAGCTTCACCTGGATGAGCGAGCGTGACGGCTGGAAGCACGTCTACGCGGTGTCCCGCGACGGCAGCAAGACCCGGCTGGTCACGCCCGGGGATTTCGATGTGCTCGACATCAAGGGGATCGATCCCAAGGGAGGCTGGCTCTACTACATCGCCTCTCCCGATAATCCGGTGCAGCGCTATCTCTTCCGCGCCCGGCTCGACGGCAAGGGCAGGCCGGAGCGGTTGACTCCGTCCCGGGAGTCCGGCACCCACGCGTACGATGTGGCTCCCAACTACCGCTACGCCATCGAGACGTACTCCAGCCTGGGCAACCCTCCGATCATCCGCCTGGTAAAGCTGCCCAAGCATCAGTCGCTGCGCACGCTGGTCGACAACCAGGAGCTCCGCTCACGGGTGAGCGCACTGCGGCGCGGGCCCGTCGAGTGGCTCACCATCGAGGCCGAGGACGGCGCGAAGATGCCGGGTGTGCTGCTCAAGCCGGCCGAGTTCGACTCCACCAGAAAGTACCCGCTGCTCTTCTTCGTGTACGGAGGACCGGGCAACACGGAGGTCAACGACGCGTGGGGTGGGTACTTCCTGTGGCACACCATGCTGACCCAGAAGGGATATCTGGTCGCCGTGGTGGACAACCGCGGCACACCTGCGCCTCTCGGCAGACGCTTCCGCAAGGTCGTCTACGGCCAACTGGGCGTTCTGGAGACCCGGGATCAGGCGGTGGCGGCCCGGACGCTGGCAAGCCGGAGCTATGTGGACCCGGCGCGCATCGGCATCTGGGGTTGGAGCTACGGCGGGTTCATGGTACTCAACTCCCTCTTCCAACACCCCGATCTCTACCGGACCGGCGTGGCCGTCTCGCCGGTGACCCATTGGTCGTTGTACGACAATGTCTACACCGAGCGGTACAACGGCCTCATTACCGACAACCGGGAGGGCTACGACCGGGGCAGTCCGCTCAGCTACGTGAAGGGACTGAAGGGCAGCTTGCTGCTGATTCACGGCGGCGGCGACGACAATGTGCACTTCCAGAACAGCGAGATCATGATCAACGCGCTGGTGGCCGCCAACCGTCCCTTCGAGATGATGGAGTATCCCAACCGGACTCACTGCATCTGCCAGGGGAAGGGCACCCAGGCCCACCTGTTCGATCTGGTGACGAGATTCCTGGACCGCAACCTGATGGGCGGGTCGCCCAGCTCGGCCCGGCAGGAGCGAGCGGCCGCCGGTAAGTAGCGGCGGCGCAATGGCGACCCCCGCGGCCGGGGCCTAAATTGGGAGATCCACTCACTGCGGAGCCTTCCATGACCTACGAAGACATCGTCGCACTGCTGGGGTACGCTGGTGGGCACGAGCAGAAGGTCCGCATCACGACTACCGACCGGACCGAAGTCGTGGGGATTCCGATGAGCGTGGACACCCACGTCACCGCCCATGAGGTCTATTTGCGTCCGGCCGGCAGCGACGAGACCGAGATCGCCGTGTCCCTCGGCGCGATCGAGGCGGTGGAGCTGGTCTGATCGTTCCGCCTGACCACCCGGCGGGGAGGCGAGGACTCTGGCCCGTTTCGCATTGAAACACGCCGGTGGTTCCCCCCGTAGGGGCCGCCGGAGGCAACGGGAATGGATATGGAAGGTATTCTCGCCATCACGCTCATCTTCGGAGGGGGAACCGCCTTCCTCCTGTCGATCAGCCCCATCGGCAAGGCCATTGCCGAGCGCATCCGCTCGCATGGGGCAGTGCCGATGCACGATCCCGAGCTCCTCGCCGAGGTGGACGCGCTGCGCCGGGACGTCTCCGAGCTCCAGGAGCGGGTGGATTTCGCCGAGCGCCTGCTCTCGCAACAGCCGGAGCGGCCTCAGGTAGCGAAGGGAGGAATGGAGTCGTGATCCAGGGAACCCCACCGGCCCCCCCGGAGATACCGTCACCGCCCTTCGATCCTAACCTCTTCTTCATGAGCGAGTGGGGCGCGCCGGTCCTGGTGCTGATCGTCGCGCTCAGTCTCCTGGCCGCCACCATTATTCTCTGGCCGGTGATGCGTGCGCTCGGCCGCCGGCTGGAAGCCCGGGGCGGCGGAGATCCCGCTGTTCGCGCCGAGCTCGAGCAGCTCCAGCAGCGCCTGGGCGAAGTGGACCATCTCCAGCAGCGGGTTGCCGAGCTGGAGGAGCGCATCGACTTCACCGAGCGGATGCTGGCTCGGGCCCAACCCCCGGCGGCACTGCCGGGCAACCCTTCGCGATGATGCTCACGCTTCAGGCTGTGCCTCCGGTTCCCCCCCCGCCTCCCGGCTCCGAGATGTCGGTCACCGGGAGCCTCGAGGGCCTGGCCGCCGTAGTGCTGCTGCTGGGTGCGGGGCTCATCCTGGCTGCGCTGCTCTGGCCCCTGATCAGGGCCATCGCGCGTCGCATCGAAGGGGGAGCCGTGGGCGCGCAGCTGCAGACCGAGGTGGATGCGCTGCGGGAACGAGTCCGGCAGCTGGAGGAGGTCCCTCCGCGGATGACGGAGTTGGAGGAGCGGCTGGATTTTACCGAGCGGATCGTGGCTCAGGCTCGCGAGCCCGACCGGCTGCAGCGTTAGGAGGCGATGCCCGTGGGTCCAGGGGAAACCATCGGCCTGATCGCGGTCGCGTTCGCGGCGGTCAAGATTTTCGGTCCGATCGCCGCGGCACTGGGACGACGCCTGAGCGGCGTTCGGCCCGAGCGAGCGCCGGGTCCCGTGGTAATCGAGGAGCTGGACGCGCTCCGCGAGCGGCTGCACCGGCTCGAGGAGATGCAGACCCGGATGGTGGAGCTGGAGGAGCGGCTGGACTTCACGGAGCGCCTCCTGGCCCAGCCGGCCCAGTCGGCGCGCCTGGGTGCTGATGTCGAAAGGAGAGGCTGATGAGCCCGCCGGGCGAGCTGGCAATGTTCCTCGCGCTCGGAGCGGCCGCGCTTGGCATATTCTTCGGTCCGGTCGGCGGCGCGCTGGCTCGTCGACTGGGAGGTCGCCCGACGAAAAGTGAAGCTCATGCCGAAATCGAGCAGGTGAGCGAGCGGGTCACCGCCGAGGTGGACGAGCTTCGAAACCGGTTGGCCGAAGTCGAGGAGCGCTTAGATTTCGCCGAGCGGCTCCTCGCCCGCGGGGGACACGAGGATCAGATTCAAGGGGGAATCCAGAGATGATCACCCGAGAGGACATCCAGTCGTTCTTCGACCGACTCTACGGCGGCAATCTCACCGTGATGGAGATCGAGCCGAACATCTGGCTGCTCCGCACGCCCGACGATGCGGAAGTCGTGGTGAGCTATGCCCCTCCGGTGGTGATCCTGCGGGTCCGGGTCATGGAGCTGCCGGCCAGCGAGCCGCGGCGCGGCGAGCTCTTCCGCCAGCTGCTGGAGTACAATGCGCGCGACCTGGTGCACGGCTCCTACGGCCTGGAGGGCGACCACGTCGTTCTGACCGACACCCTCGAGCTGGAGAACCTCGACTTCAGCGAGTTCGAGGCCAGCTTCGAATCGATGACTCTGGCGCTCGCCTCGCATCTCGGCGCCCTCGCGTCCTACCGCGAAAGGTGACCCTCCATGGGAATCTTTGATCGCTTCTCGACCCTGCTGCGGTCCAACATCAACGACCTCATCTCCCGGGCGGAGAACCCCGAGAAGATGCTGAATCAGCTGATCGTCGATATGAAGACGCAGCTGGCCAAGGCCAAGCAGCAGGTCGCCTCCGCCATCGCGGACGAGAAGAAGCTCCAGGCCGACGCCGAGGCGATGAAGAAGCAGGCGGAAGACTGGGAGCGCCGCGCCATGCTGGCGGTGCAGGAGGGGCGCGACGACCTGGCCAAGCAGGCCCTCGGCCGGTACAACGAGCATCTCCAGGGCGCCCAGCAGCTGCACGAGACCTGGCTCAAGCACAAGGGCGAGACCGAGGCATTGAAGCTTTCGCTGCGGCAGCTCAACGACAAGATCGAAGAGGCCAAGCGGAAGAAGAACATCCTGGTCGCCCGGGCCAAGCGGGCGGAGGCCCAGCAGCGGATCCAGGAGACCATGTCCGGGATGTCCGACAAGAGCGCCTTCGAGTCGTTCGAGCGCATGACCGAGAAGATCGAGGCCAGCGAGCGCAAGGCCATCGCGGCGGCCGA
The DNA here is from genome assembly GCA_036556625.1 of Gemmatimonadales bacterium. Lineage (GTDB taxonomy): Bacteria > Gemmatimonadota > Gemmatimonadetes > Gemmatimonadales > GWC2-71-9 > CAVVWJ01. Next base: position 255 of record DATBJC010000010.1, on the reverse strand, counting down.
GATTCAGGAGGAGTTCTCGGGCGACCATCTGGTCCGCCAGTTCGAGGCCCTGGAATACAAGGGCAGCTCCGACCAGCAGCTCATCGCGCTCAAGCAGCGTATGGGGCTGCTTCCCGGCGGGGCCGTCGACCAGAACAAGCAGCTCAATCGCGGCGCCGAGGATATCCACGATGCCGAAGTGATCGAGGAGGGCGACAAGTAGTAGAGACGGCGTGAAGCGTGAAAAGTGAAGAGGGATCCGCCACGGGGTCCCTC
>DATBJC010000009.1:0-5935 GCA_036556625.1 Gemmatimonadales bacterium | reverse complement strand
GTGACAGGGCTTACGGTACCAGGCAGCAATCCGACCCCGTTTGGAAGAGCGCAATCTGATCTTTCCTCTACGGTGAGGCGGGTATGGACAGTTGGGGACTGCCGGTGGCCAAGCGGGCGGGTATCATTCTCGGCCTGGGTCTGGGTGGATTCGTCGATGGGATTCTCCTGCACCAGATCGTCCACTGGCACAACATGGGCTCCGCGGTGGTGCCGCCCACGACCATGGAAGCGATGGCTGACAACATGCAGTGGGACGGCTTCTTTCACGCCGCCGTCTGGCTGCTCACGACCATCGGCGTCTACTGGCTTCTGATGGATGCTCGGCGCGGTCTGCCGCTGCCGGATGGCAAGGCGTTCACCGGACTGCTGCTACTGGGGTGGGGACTGTTCAACCTGGTCGAGGGCATCATCGACCATCACATCCTCGGCCTGCATCATGTGCGCGACCTTCCCGCTCACGTCCCGCTCTATGATTGGCTGTTCCTGGCCATCGGCGGCGTCGGGTTCATCCTGCTGGGCTGGATGATGGCGCGAAGGTCGGTGCCCGCGGAGATGCGGTCCCCGGCCGCCCGTCACGCCTAGGGGCCGAGGAGGCCCGGGGGGACGCTACCAGCGAAGCGGGGGACTACCCTTTCCTCGGCTGTGGCAGTGATCTTGGGGAATGCGAGCGAGCCTCTGGCCCACCGTGGCCATCGCCGTAGCGAGCGCCTGCGGAGGCGGAGACCGCGAGCCGGGCACAGGTGAATGGGAGTTCCAGGACGACTCGGTCGCGTCGCTTCGGGTGGTGGGCCAGGAGGGGCCCGAGGGCGAGCCGCGCAAGAGATCGGTGATCCTCAGCTTCGACTGTCTGGCGGACAACACCGGCGGAAGGATCATGACCGAGCAGGCGCTTCGGCAGGGGACGGTGGAAGCCAGGCTCACGGTGGATCAGGAGCCCCCGCTCGCGCTGCCCGGCTTTGCCGGCACCACGCCGTCCGGCGGTCAGGTGGTGCTGACGATCCCGCAGGAATCGTTGCTCACCGTGCTCGGCGGCCACCAGAGGGCGGTGATCGCGTACGAGGATGGCGCGGGGTCGTCCAAGACGGTGGCCGAGTTCCCCATCGCGGGCGTGGAGACTTATCGCGAGCGGTTCCTGGCCGCCTGCGCCGGGCGGCGGTAAGGCGCTCTCGACTGGCGATGATCCGATCTGCCTGCCTGCTCGCCATCATACTCACTGCCACCCCAGCGGCGTTCGCGCAACCTACCCCCACATGTCCCACTCCCGGCGGGCGTCTCATCCCCGTCGCAGCCGGTGTGCGGGTCGAGGTGGTGGAATGGAGCAGGACGGGGGAACCGCTGCTGTTCCTCTCGGGCATGGGCCGGACCGCGCACGCCTTCGACGAGTTTGCGCCCCGGCTCGCTGATCGTTACCGGGTCTTGGGAATCACGCGGAGGGGATGGGGCCGATCGACCCAGCCGCCGGACGGCTACGCCAGTCAGACGCTGGTCGGCGACATCGTGGCTGTGATGGACTCGTTGCACATTCCTGCCGCCCACGTCGGTGGATGGTCATACGGGGGCAACGAGGCCACGTGGCTCGCCGTGCGTCATCCTGAGCGGGTGCGGAGCGTGATACTGCTCGACTCGTTCGACAACTCGCTCGTCGCCGGGACGTTCGCCGGGTCCGACACCATGCCGTGGCCGGCAAGCCCGCCGCCGCGCCCTCCAAAGACGCTGCACGACGTGCTGGAGGCGGAGCGCTCCTCGCCCGACGGCGGGAACCCGCTCAGTGAGGTCTGCGCTACCAGCCGTGTCTCGTCGACCGGCCGCTACCTGGGGCCGGTAACTGCCGATTCGGTCGTGGGCTTCCGCGTGCTCCTCGGTTCGGAGCGACTCCCCTATTCGGCAGTGCAGCAGCCGGTGCTCGCATTCTATGCTACGGTCCGTGGCATCGAGGACATGTTCCCCGAGGCCGCCCGCTTGGACTCGGCCGGTCGGGCGAGAGCGGCGCTCGTGACTGCAACCGTTCAGCGTGAGCTGTTGGCCGGTCGACGACGCATCGAGCGAGCCCTTCCCGGCGCGCGCATCGTGGAAATACCTGGCGCCACCCACGCGATCTTTCGGTCGCATCCTAGACTTGTGCTGCACGAGATGCGGGTCTTCCTCGACAGCATTACACCGTTCCGGCAGCCCGAGTACGCCAATCGCGCCTGCTGCACCGTGACCATCCGGGCCCGAGTCCCCGACGGCACCGGCAAGATCTATCTCTCCGGCAGTATCCCCGAGCTCGGTCCCTGGCGCGCCGACGCGCGCCTCATGTCCGGCACCGGCCGCCATCGCACGGTCGAGGTCCCTCTCGCACCGGGCACCACGCTGGAGTACAAGTTCACTCTCGGCTCCTGGGACCGCGAAGCGCTGACCTCCGCGGGCAAGATCCCCGCCAACTACCGGCTCACCGTCGCCCGCGACACGGTGGTCACTCACGAGGTCCCCGCCTTCAAGCGCGACCCGCGCGACTACATCGCCGACTGGCGCAACTCCGGCGTCCTCGGCCGGCTGGTTTACTGGACCGACGTCCGCTCGAAGTTCCTCGGTCCCTCCCGCCACGTCGAAGTGTGGCTCCCGCCGGGCTACGACAGCGCCACGTCGAAGCGCTATCCGGTGCTCTACATGCACGATGGCCAGAACCTGTTCGACCCGCGGATCGCCAACACCGGGGTGGACTGGGGCGTGGACGAGGCGGTAGTGCGGCTGGCGAAACGGGGCGTGATCCCGCCGATCATCGTGGTCGGTGTATGGAGCAGCAACCGGCGAGGGTTCGAGTACTCGCCGTGGGACGGCGCGCCGGACTACGCCCGGTTCCTGATCGAAGAGCTGATGCCGAGGGTGAACCGGACCTTCCGCACCCTCACCGGGCCCGAGCACACCGCGGTCATGGGGTCCTCGATGGGCGGGCTGTTGTCGTTCTACCTGGTCACCCATCATCCGGACGTCTTCGGCGCCTGCGGCTGCGTCTCGACCCACTTCCCGCTGTCGGAAGCGGTCGCGGCGCAGGTGTTTCCGGGCTCGACAGTGAATGGTGTCCCGGACACCACGCCGTACGTAGTGCGCGACATCCGCGCCGGGCTCGACGTGCCGAAGGGCGCCCGGTACTGGTTCGACTACGGGACGCTGAGCCTCGACTCGGCTTACGGGCCGACCCACGAGAAGGTGCGGGCCTGGTTAGTAAAGGAAGGACTGGTGGAGGGACGGGACTTCGTGATCCGACGGTACGAGGGCGCCACCCACAACGAGGCCTCGTGGCGGGCGCGGCTGGAGGATCCACTCAGGTTCCTGTTCGGCGAAAGGCCGTAGGTCGTGTGACCGCAGTCAACCCGTCATTGGCTGATGCTCTTCGTGACCGCTACGCGCTCGAGCGTGAGCTCGGGCGTGGGGGTATGGCGACGGTGTACCTGGCGAGGGACCTGAAGCACGGACGCCCTGTCGCGCTCAAGGTCCTCCGGCCGGAGGTCGGCAGCGCGCTCGGGGCCGAGCGATTTCTGCGCGAGATCCGCCTGACCGCCACTCTCCAGCACCCCAACATTCTTCCTCTCCTCGACTCGGGCGCGGCGGCCGGCCTGTTCTACTACGTCATGCCGTACGTCGAAGGAGAGTCGCTGCGACAGCGGTTGGAGCGCGACGGTCAATTGCCGCTCGATGAGGCTATCCGGCTCGGCCAGGAGGCAGCCGACGCGCTCGACTACGCGCACGCCCAGGGCGTGATCCATCGCGACATCAAGCCGGAGAATCTTTTGCTCTCGCGGGGCCACGTGCTCGTCGCCGATTTCGGCATCGCCCTCGCGGTGACGGAGGCAACTGGGGGGCGGCTGACGGGGACAGGGCTTTCGCTCGGCACGCCGGCCTACATGAGCCCGGAGCAGGCGACGGCGGACCGGCAGCTGGACGCACGGACGGACCAGTACAGCTTGGCGTGTGTGCTGTACGAGATGCTGGCGGGAGAGCCACCGTATACCGGGCCAACCGCGCAGGCGATCATCGCCAAGCGACTGAGCGAGCCGGTGCCGCGCCTCGGCACCCTTCGCGAGGTTCCCCCCGCCGTGGAGGCGGCGGTCACTCGTGCGTTGGCCAAGTCACCGGCCGATCGGTTCATCTCCACCCGGACGTTTGCGAAGGCACTCACGACCGACCTCGCGGCGGTGCCAAGCCCGGTGAAGCCGCCGCGCAGTCGGCCCTCGAGGCTGATGCTACCGCTGTCGGGGTTGGCCGTCGCGGGTGTGGCGCTCGCTGGTTTTCTCCTGCGAGGAGCGACGCCACGATCGGGAGAGCCCGCCGGCGTCCTGCGGCAGCGGCAGCAGACGTTCAGCGGTCAGGCGAGCGACCCGGCCTTGTCGCCGGACGGCCAATCGCTCGCTTACGTGCGGGAGCGCCGCGAGCTGGTGCTCGAGCCGGTGAATGGCGGCAGCCCAACGACTCTGGTGCAGGCCGAGAGCTGGATCTTCCTGCCGCGCTGGAGCCCGGACGGGCAATGGGTGTACTTCACGATGCTGCGAAACAACACCGACTCGCCGGCGATCTACCGCGTGCCGGGCCGGGGTGGGACGCCCCACAAGGTGGTCCAGACGATCGGTTTGGTCGATTTCTCTCCGGATGGTCACATACTCGTCCGGGCTGTTCCCGGCGAGCTGGTCTTTCACGATGCCGTCACCGGAGTCGAGCAGCGTCGGATCGACCTCCCCGGTGACCCCGACTCCGCGATGCGCTTCATCGAGGATTTCCCGCTCGAGGCGGCCTGGTCCCCCGATGGGCGGTGGATCGCATCGGACAACACCTCCGGCGAGATAGTCGTGACCTCCGCGGACGGGGGCAGCTCCACGGTGGTAGCTCGAGACCGGCTCAGCACGATCCGCTGGGCACCTCACAGCGATGCGCTGTACTACCTCTCGCAGGCGCGCGGCGGCTACGACATACTGAGGCTGCCGATCGATACACGCAGCGGTCGAGCCGCGGGCGAAGAGCGAACCCGTTTGAGCGGAATTCCGATCCGGCGCAGGGCGGAGGTCTTCTTCGACCTGACCCGGTCGGGCCGGACGCTGGCGTACATCAACGGCGCGGAGAGCCAGCACCTGTGGACCTTCCGGCTGGAACCGGGGCGCGATACGGCCGTAGCCCAGCGGCTCTCCAAGGACAGCCGCGCGTACGACTGGCCGGCGCTAAGCTACGATGGAGAGTGGATCGCGGTCATGCAGCACGGCCTGGACAAATGGCTCGAGGGCAACTTCTTCATCGTGCCGGCGGCAGGGGGGGAGTTCACACCGCTGACCATCGGCCCCGGGGAGAAGGGGAGTCCCGGATGGTCGCCGGACGGCCGCCGGCTGGCCCTGGTGCTGACCGATTCTCTGGGCTCGCGCCTGGTGCTGACCGACCGGTCGGGGGGGCGGCTCACGGTCGGCAGTACGACACCCGCGACGATCGGCTTCTTCCGGATCAGCTGGTCAGCCGACGGTCGCAGCATCCTGTATCTGGCTGGGTGGGGGAGAACGCTGGTCGTGCTGGATCTCCGTCAGAGCACTGAGCGGCTCACCATGGCGCCGGACTCGAATGGGCTGTGGTTGGGTGGGGTGCTCTCTCCGGACGGCCGCGAGATCGTCGCCGCCGAGGTGCGCCGATGGGGCGAGCGCTTCCGGATCGCCCGGGGGGCCGTCGGGAGCGACCGCTGGGTCGAGCTGGACGTGCCGGCCGGCGACAATATGCCCCTGGTGTGGCGGCGCGACGGGTGGATCTATCTCTTCAACGACCGCCAGCGCGATCGCGTTTCGCATCCCGCCCGAGAGGCCTCGATCTGGCGGCTCCGTCCCGACGGCAGCCGGCGGGAGCTGGTCGCGTGGCTGCCGGTAGAGTGCCGTTTCGGTTTCGTGTCGATGTCTGGAGACGCACGCCGGGTGGCCTGCGCTGCG
>DATBJC010000008.1:0-1820 GCA_036556625.1 Gemmatimonadales bacterium | reverse complement strand
TGCAGCACGCTGGCGTTCAGCTGGGTGAACGAACCGCCGCCGCCGGGCACCGGCTCGTTGTGGCAGTCGGCGCAGGCGGTGCCGTTGAAGAGAGGGCCCAGACCGGTTTTCGGGGTGAAGACCTGGTTGAAGACCACGCGGCCTTTCTTGAACCGATCCCGCTCGTCACCGGTGAGCTCGTCTAGCGGGTTGCCCGCCTCCGGCGACCCGTAGCAGCCCAGCAATCCGAGGAATCCCGCGAGGACACTGAGGGTGTGGGCCGCGTTCCCGGGCCGGTGCATGAATCACCTCATTTCGGTGGAGTCCAGCAGCTCCTCGATTCGGTCGGCGTGGTTGCCCTGGGATGTCTTGCGGTAGTGGATGCGCACCAGCTTGCCCGGTGCGAGGTCGGTCAGCTCGGCAGGGTCCCCTGCGACTACCACGTCGGTCGTCTCGTCGACGTGGAACCGGACGACCCGCAGGGAGAACGACAGGCCCGTGATCACGTCCATTTCATCGCCGTCATAACTCATGGACCGGCAGGTCGCGGTCAGCACGTGAGTCTCGGCGCTTGCGGTTCTCGCGGGTCCGGGGAGCGATGCCTCTTGCCGCGCGCCGCCGCACGCCAGGATACAGAGCAGCGTGGAAGGGAGTCCTGCTCGGAGACGGGGGCGATTCATGGGACCTCCTGCCTGCGGCTACCCCTGCCGGGGGGTTTTCTCCGCCACAGGAGAAAGATACCATCTCTGCTGCCCGCGAAGCCGTGACGTTCCGCTCGGCGCTCCCGGCCCCGAGTTGCCGCCACGGGGCCGACCACTGGTACGCGGCCTTCAATCCCGCAGGGTCGTCCGCACCGCCTCCGGCGCAAAGCTCGCCCGCCGCAGCTCCCACATCCCAGCCCCGTCCACCGCTCCCTCCACCAGCTCGTACCCCAGCAACGCCAGCACCCGCCCCCGGAGAAAGATCGGCCGGGCATTGCCGTACCAGTCCACGCACGACGCCTTGCACCCGTCCGCCACCGGCGCCACGCCGCTCGGCGCCAGCGCCCCCAGCCGCGTGAACCGCCGCGCCTCGTTCCTCAGGAACACGATCGACGCCGACCCCTCGACCAGGTGCTCCCACCCCGGCCGTCCCGGCCCACGCACCGGCAGTCCCAGAATCCCTCTCCCCGCATCATCGGAACGGTAGAAGAACCCGTGGCTCCGGGTCTCCCCCTGCGACGCGCTGTCCAGCACGAACCGCTGCGCCACCACCGGCCGCGCGCCCAGCCGGACGCCGCTGAAGTGGAGATCGCCGCCCCGCGCGCCGACCACCACCGCGTCGGAACCCATCACCTCGATCCGGTCCACGCCGTGGGGCAGTCCCAGCGGCGTGACCTCGCCGCTCCGCCCTCGCCATGGCACCACGAACACCGTGCTGCCGACTTCGCTGCCAGTGTTCCACCACCCGTTCCCGCTGCCGTAGAGCAGGTGATCGCCGACGAAGCGGTTGTGCAGCGCGCCCTGAGTCGGCGGCGGAAGCGCGCGATACCACTCCTCTTCCGCCCGCGCCTTGCCGGCGTCGAACCGGGCGATCGGCGCTCGGAGCAGCCTCAGGCTGTCGGCCCCGAGCGGCCCCCGCTCCGCGGTCCACATCCAGTCGCCAGTGCCTTCCGGCTGCACCATCACGTTGATGTGCCCGTCCTCGCTCTCCAGAAACGAGAACTGGTCCACCGGCGCGCCGTCGACGCCCAGCGCGGAGGGTGAGCTGCCGTCGAGCGGCAACCGGAACAGCATCGAGGGCTCCGCCGCTGCGTCGTTGCCGCGGTGCCGGTACGGCCAGTTCGCGGTCCAGACATACAC
>DATBJC010000007.1:0-40267 GCA_036556625.1 Gemmatimonadales bacterium | reverse complement strand
CTCTTCTACAAGGCTCAAAAGGTCGCTGGCAAGTACGAAGTGACCACCATCTATTGCCATCTCAACCGCGGCGGGCCCAAGTCTGCCCAGGGTGACACGGGGCAGAACAAGACGGTCGAGCTCATGATCGAGGATCTAAAGGCCGACCAGAGCACAGTTCGGAAGTATCAGGTCGAGCTCAACCAGGCGATGGGACTGTAATCGGCGCTGGAACAGGGGGAGGCCTCCCGGTCAATGCCTCCCTACCGCGAGGTGAATCGTGAGCACACGCGAGCGAACAAGAGTCCAACGACTTCACTCGGCTGTGCCCCGGTCGGCCGTCCCCGTCCAGCGCGACGGTCCCCTCACCCTCAACACCCCGGGCGTCGGCCAGTCCGACCCGGCCGCCAAATACCGGCTGGGCGGGAACCTGAAGCTGGAGCTCGACCCGGCCCTCCAGGCCCGGCTCTGGCAGCAGATCGACCAGGAGCTCGATCCGACCAAAGTAAAGCCCGCGCTGGGCAAGGTGTCCTACATGGGTCCCGGCTTCCCCAAGCTGCCCACGCCGGCGGGGGCGGCGGCCGCCGGCCAGCCGGCCGGGGGGGCGGCCGCGCCGGCGGTCAACCCCTTCAGCCTGCCACCCATCCCCGAGCCTGCGCCCGTGGTCCCCAAAGGGGCAGGGCCCAACCAGCCGAAGGCGGCCGAAGCCGGCGACATCGCCGAGGCCGTGGCGGCCGTGCCGGCTGTGGAGCAGGCCCTCACCGGCCTCAAGGACCAGGCAAAGGCCAAGGTCACCACCGACTGGTCACGGTTGAGCGCCGGCGAGAAGGCCATCACCGTGAGCTCGCTGGCGGTCATCGGCGCCGGGGTCGTCGCCGGGATCGCGTCCGATCCCGAGGCGCGGAAGCTCGCGCTAGGCCAAATCAACGGCAAAGTGCTGCCGGTGCCCAAGGTCCCCTGGATGCGGGTGGAGATCAACACCACCCCTGACAACCTGATGGTCGGCATCCATGTCGATGTCGGCAGCCTGCTGCCGTCCGCGCTCGGTTTCGGGCCCGGCTCGTCCAACCCGATCGGTGGCCCCCCCGAGTCGGCCCAGCGCGAGCCCGCCCACGAAGCCGGGACTGAGCCGACGCCGTCGCCAGGCACCGCCGATCGCATCCGCGCCGCCGCCGGCGGCGGCGCGGCCCTGCCGGAACCACTGGGCAAGCGCTTCGCCCGCGAGCTCGGCGCCGACCTCTCCGGGGTTCGCATTCACACCGGGGCGGAGGCCGACGAGTTGGCCTCGGTCCTCGACGCCCGCGCTTTCACCACCGGCCCCGACATCTTCTTCCGCAGCGGCGCCTACGATCCGCGCTCGGCCGAGGGCCGGCGGCTGCTGGCGCATGAGACGGTGCATACGGTGCAGCAGGCAACCGGCCCGGTGGCTGGCCGGCCGGCGCCCGGCGGCGTGCTGATGAGCGACCCGGGCGATGCGCTCGAGCGCGAGGCCGTCCGGCAAGCCCGGAGGATCACTCGGGACCACAGATGACCCAGCGCCGCTGGCAGGCGCAACGCTCTTGGCAGCTTCGAAATTTGGTGATAGTATGGGTAGCCGCATCCCTTCTAATCCCTCAAAGCAGCGACCCCGACTCGGCAGGTTGGCCGAAGGGGTGTGAGTTCGATGCTCGCGGACTTGCATGTCTCCCTCCAGCACCTGCTGCGTGAACGCGGGCTGCTTGACGCGCGCGATGTCGCCATCGAGTTCGATCCCCCCGTCAAGAGCTGGGTGGCCGGCCGGACCCAGCCGACCCTGAACCTGTTTCTGTTCGACCTTCAGGAAAACACCGAGCTGCGTCAGACCGGGATGGAGACGACCCGTGGCAACGGTCGCGGGGTCCACCGCATGCCTCCTCGCCGATTCGACCTGAGCTACCTCGTCAGCGCGCTCACCACCGATGTGATGGACGAGCACCTGCTGCTCTGGAGGGCGATGGTCACCCTTCTGAAGCATCCAGTCCTGCCCGTCGAGTTCCTTCCCGAATCCATCAGCCGGTACGATCTGCCGGTCCAAGCCAACGTCTCCCGGGCCGAGGACGGCCCCCGACCGCTCGATATCTGGAGCGCCCTGGAGTCGCCCCCCCGGCCCTCGCTGGTGTACGTGGTCACCGTGCCGGTGGACCTGGAGATTGCCATCGAGGCGCCGCTGGTGTTCACCCGGACCGCCCGGTATGCGCAGGTGCTGGAGGCGGGCGCGGGGCAGGACGTCGGTACCCACATTGGCGGAGTGCTGCGGGATCGGAAGGGCCTGCCGATCGCCGGGGCGCGGGTCTCCGTCGAGGGTCGGGTAGCCCCTGAAGCCACTACGAACGCGGCCGGCGAGTTTACCCTCGCCGGGATGCCGACCGGCGCAGTGACCCTCCGAGTCGTGCGGGACCGGAGCGTCCCCAAGCTGGTCAAGGTGCAGGTTCCCTCGGATTCCTACGAGATCGTAGCCGATTAACCGTCAGTCACAGGAGCGTGCCATGCCCGAGTACCTCTCCCCAGGTGTCTATATCCAGGAAGTCGACACAGGTCCTCGTCCGATCGAGGGAGTCGGCACGGCCATGGCCGCGTTTGTGGGCTTTGCGCCGAGCGGGCCGGCCAATCAGCCGGTGCTGATCACCAACTGGTCACAGTACGTGGACACGTTCGGCAGCACGGAAGACGGCGGCCGCCGCAATCCGCACCTGAGCGGCGCCTATCTCTCCCACGCGGTGCACGGCTATTTCCTCAACGGTGGCGGCCGCTGCTATGTGGCCCGGATCGCCCCCGGCGACGGCCGGACCAATGGCAAGGGTGCGGCGAGCAAGCTGCCGGCGGCGCAGATACCCGGCCGCTCAGCCAAGGGCCTGGCCTCGCTCACCGCCACGGCCAAGACCACCCCGTCCGCCGACATCCAGATCGAGGTGACACCGCCGACCGCCACCGGCGAGGAGCCCGCTCCCGAGGGCACCTTCACCCTCAAGATTCGCATGGGCGCCACGGAGGAGACCTATGAGAATGTGAGCCTCGCCAAGCGGGGGGCCAAGAACGTGGTCGAGACCGTCAACCAGGCCAGCAAGCTGGTGACGCTGCTCGAGGTTCCGGGGCAGGCCTCCCTGGCCGAGCGGACGCCGGGGCTGGGCACCTACACCCTGAAGGGCCCGGAGCAGACCGCCGTGGTACCGCAGATCAAGTCGCAGCACTTCGTTGGCGAGGTGACCGAGCGCTCGGGGCTGGAGGGCCTCGAGGTGGCGGACGATGTGACCATGGTCTGCTGCCCCGACGTCTTCTCCGCTTTCCCGATCAAGCCCGATGACACGGACGAGGCGAAGAAGGACGCCCTGGACAAGATCAAGTCGGTGCAGCTGGCGATGATCGCCCACTGCGAGCGGCTGGGCGACCGCATCGCGCTCATCGATCCGCCCCCGGGCCTGACCCCGCAGCAGATGAAGAAGTGGCGGGAGAGGGACTCCAACTACGACTCCAAGTACGCGGCGCTCTACTACCCGTGGATCCGGGTGGACGGTCCCGACGGCAGCCCCATCGACGTCCCCCCTTCCGGGTACATCGCCGGAGTGTACGCCCGGAACGACAACGAGCGGGGCGTCCACAAGGCGCCGGCCAATGAAGTCATCCGGGGCGCGCTCAGTCCCGAGATCCAGATCACCAAGGGCGAGCAGGACGTCCTCAACCCCCTGGGGGTGAACTGCATCCGCACCTTCGTGGGCCGCGGAATCCGGGTGTGGGGCGCGCGGACCTTGTCCAGCGATCCGGCCTGGCGGTACGTCAGCGTGCGGCGGCTCTTCAACTACGTCGAGGAGTCGATCGAGCGGGGGACGCAGTGGGTAGTGTTCGAGCCGAACGACGCTGATCTCTGGGCCCGGGTGCGACGCGACGTCGGCGCGTTTCTCACCGGCGTGTGGCGGGACGGCATGCTCTTCGGGGCCACCCCGGCGGAGGCGTTCTTCGTCAAGTGTGACGCGGAAAACAATCCGTCCGACGTCCGCGATCGCGGCCAGCTCATCATCGACATCGGGATGGCCCCGGTGAAGCCGGCCGAGTTCATCGTGTTCCGGTTCAGCCAGTACGCCGGCGGCGGCGCGTGAGCCTGCCGGCTGGCCCAGTCCTCTCGTGCCTGAGCGACAAGCGACCTGATCCCTTCGGAGGGTGAGATGGCGGCAGACAAGGATCCCCTGGTATCAGCATTCTTTACCATCGATTTCGGCGGCTCCGTGGTCGGCGCGTTCCGGGAGTGCACCGGCCTCGGGAGCGAGAACGAGGTGGTCGAGTACAAGGCCAGCGGCGATAAGGGGAAGTTCGTGATGAAGAAAGTGCCTGGGCGGATGAAGTGGAACAACATCACGCTCAAGCGGGGCATCACCGATGCCATGGACATGTGGAAGTGGCGGAAGAAGGTCGAGGACGGCAAGGTGGATGACGCCCGCACCAACGGGTCGATCGTGATGTACAACCAGCAGAATCAGGCGGTGGCCCGGTGGAACTTCGTCAACGCCTGGCCCAGCAAGCTGACCGGCCCGACCGCGAATGCCACGAACAACGAGGTCGGGATCGAGGAGCTGGAGATTACCCACGAGGGCTACACCCGCGAGAACTGATCTGGGGGCGTAATGCTGCAGACCGAATACGAGTTCACGCTTCCCTTCGGATACGTGGGTGAGGATGGATCGCTGCACCGGGACGGCACCATGCGCCTGGCCACGGCCCTGGACGAAGTGGATGCCATGCGGGACCCCCGAGTCCGGGCCAACGAGGCGTACCTGAGCATCCTGCTGCTGAGCCGGGTCGTCACCCGGCTCGGCAGCTACGAGCCGGCGACACCGGAGGTGATCGGACGGCTGTTCTCGGCCGACTTCATCTACCTCCAGCAGTTATTCGTGCAGTTGAACGATGAGGGCGGCAGCGTCATCGAGACCGAGTGCCCGTCCTGCGGCACACGGTTTCCCATCGACACCGCCCAGGCCGTTACCACCTGATCGAGGACCGGTACCGTGGACCCGGATTCGGCGGCCGGTGCCGGACGACCGGCGGGCGGAGGGGATCGCCCGCCGGTGGACATTGACGCGCTGACCGAGAAGGTGTACCGCCTGCTCCTGGACGATGTGCGCCTGGAGGTGGCGCGCGCGGGTCTCGGACCGCGGAAGGGATAGACATGGCCGAGGAGGAAGTCGCCAATTGCCGGTTCTACGTGAAGATCGACGGCTACGCCCAAGCGGTCTTCACCGAGATGAGTGGACTCCAGATCGAAACCACCGTCACCGACTACGAGGAGGGGGGGAACAACGGGTTCGTGCACCGGCTGCCAGGGCGGAGCAAGGTCAGTAACCTGACCTTCAAACGCGGGCTCACCAAATCGAACGACTTCTTCAAGTGGTACCTCAAGATCCTTCAGGGCTCGCTGGAGCGGAAGAATCTCGACGTGGTGATGTTCGACCCTTCCGGGAACGAGATCGCCAAGTGGAGCTTCAGCCGAGCCTTTCCGGTCAAGTGGGTCGGGCCGCAGCTCACCGCCGACGGTAAGGCCGTCGCCATCGAGACTCTCGAACTGGCCCACGACGGGCTGCTCGAGTAAGTCATGAGGCGCCGAGGGCTGAGATCCTGGATTCGGCAGCAGCGCCGGCTCGAGATCCTGATTCGGTTCCGCCACCCGCTGCTGCGACGGACCCCGCCTGGACGCGTCATTCTCGAGCATCTCGGGCTGGCGCCGCATTACCCCGGATACCGTCGTCTCGCCCTCCCCCTGCTGGAGGACGATGGCCTCGCGGCCGGCCCCGCCGGGCTGGAGGAGAATCTGGCCCCCCAGGTGGCGGAACCCTCGGCCATGGTGTCACCTCTCGTCGCCGAGGAGTCGGACGCGCCACTGGCAGCCTCGGCTGGTGCGGGCGTGCCCAGGAACGTGGCCCCGGCCTCTGGCCCCGCAGCGCCGGCCGAGCCCATGATCGATCGGCCCCGCCGTCCCCTTCCGGCGAACGTCACCGTGCCGACACCCGCCCGCGAGCAGGGCCCCGCGAAGCCGAGGCAGGTGCCTCCGGCCGGCTCGGAATCCGTCTCTTCCTCTCCAGCCCGCGGTGCCTCGGATTACGCCGAGCGGCGCGCCACGGTTCAACCCCCGCCACTGGCGGCAGGAGCGGCCGGGCCCCAGCAACCGGCCGGGTCACCCCGCCAACCGGGGCTTCCCAGCGAGTCGCCGACGGAGCCGCCGGGACCGGTTCGACCTGTGCCACACGCGCCTGTGGCAACGCCGCCCAGAGCGAGCGAGCCGGAACCAACTGCGGCCCCGGCAGGCGCGCGCCTGCCGGATGCCGGCGAGCCCGAGAGTACTACCAGGGGGAAAGTTCGGAAGCCGCCGGAGCTCGACCGGTTAGTCGAAGCGGCCCAATCGCGGGCGGACCTCGAATCGGGAGCCGATCGAGTCGGCGCCGAGGCCGCCCGCGAGGAGCCGGATCTTCGCGGCGGGATTGCCGCCCGAGAACCGGGGGAGATCGTCAGCCCGACCCAGGCGCAGACGCCGGCAGTGGCAGAGGAGCATTCCACGGCGCTCCCGGAAGCGCCACGCGTCGCAGAGCAGCGCCAGGCTCGACGTCCAGCTCCAAGAAGTTTGCCGAGCGCTCCTGAGCCGGAGGCAGCGAAGCCGCCGCCGCCCCGGTCGGGCAACCGAGCCGCTGCGCAAGCCGCGCCGGCAGCGGCTGACCTGTTCGGGCGCACCACCGACCGGCCGGTGAGCGAGTGGCGGCGCCTCCTGTTCGAGGCGACGGCCGAACCGCCGGTTCCCGGTCGGCCGCCACGCCGCCCCACTCGCCCCAAGCCAAGCGCTCCCGCTGCCCCGCCCGAGCCGGTGCTGGAGAAGACTCGCCGGTTTCTCCGGCCGCTGGTCGGCGTCGATCCCAATAGCGTCCGGGTCCATCGAGGGGTCGCCGTCCGGCAGGCGACCGAAGCGGCTGGAGCCGATGCGCTGACGGTGGGCGAGGAGGTCGCTTTCCCGGCCACGCATGACGAGCGCACGCCTGAGGGCTTGGGTTTGCTCGCGCACGAGCTCACTCACGTGGCGAGACGGCGCGATCCCCGCTTCGTGCCACCGATCGCAAGAGGATCGCGGGCTCTACCCGGATTGGCCGGGCGTCCCGCCGGAGGTGCGGAGCTGAGCTCGGGCTTGTCTAGAGCGGAGCCGGCGAGCAACGAGGAAGCTCTTGCGCGCCAGGTCGAGGGACTGGTCCGGTCCGAGGCGAGAGCCGTGGGACATCAGGCTTCTCCTACCGTTCAGGCCGGCGCAGTGGATGCCGCCCCCTCCTGGCGACCGCCCGTACCAGTGCGCCAGGAGCCCGTCAGGTCCGAGCCAGTGGAGGCGGAAGGGCAGGGGCCTCCATGGGGGAATCTCCCGGCCCCCTGGGAGCCGCTACCGATGGTGGAGCGAGAATCCCCCGCATCGTTCGGCGCGCCGTCCGGATCCAACGGGTCCACCGCACCTGCCCCGGTCCATCGAGCGGCGGCCGACCGCAGCGTAGACGAGTCGCCGGCGCCGTCCACCGCGGCGGCGCCGGCCGCGGGGCCCGAGCCGCCTCCCGATTTGGACACGCTGGCCCGGCAGGTTTACGACGTTCTCAAGCGCCGGCTCGCTGCCGAGCGGCGCCGCGAAGCCTAATCCGAGGGCTCCATGTCATCCCAACCGACCCCCGCCATCATCGAAAACCTGGACGCCAAGGAGTCGCTCAAGTGCCGTTTTCGGCCCAAAGAGTACGCCTTCGCCAAGTCCAACAGCTGGCCCAAGGATCAGAAGGCGGGTCACAATTCACCGGTCCTCTCGTTCGGCGGCGGCCAGCCCGCCACGCTCCAAATGGAGCTCCTGTTCGATACCTACATCGATACGCCGGAAGGCGGACAGCCGAAGGACGTACGGAAGGAATACACCGACAAGCTGTGGAAGATGATGTACGTCGTGAAGGATCTCGCCGACAAACAGAAGAACAAGAAGGGGCGCCCGCCCAAGGTCAGATTCACCTGGGGTAAGGCGTGGATCTTCGAGGCGGTCATCACCTCCTTGCAGGTGAAGTTCACCCTGTTCCTTTCCGACGGCACGCCGGTGCGGGCGACGGCCAACGTGACCTTCCAGCAGGTCCAGGACACGGAGAACCTGCCGTCCCAGAACCCGACCTCGGGCGCGCCGGGCGGCGAGCGGTTGTGGACCGTCTCCGAGGGGGACACGCTCGGCTGGATCGCTCACCAGGAGTACGGAGACACCGGTCGGTGGCGGCTGATCGCGGATGCCAACCATCTGAGCAGCGTGCGGCGGCTGGTGCCGGGCACGGTCCTCGTGGTGCCCAATGGCTGACCAGCAGAACCTGATCAGCCAGTTCTACCTGGAGCTGGAAGGGCTGACCGGGCCGCCGCTGATCGAGCTTCAGGCGGCGCTGCTCTCCGTATCGGTCGAGAGCAGCCTCCATCTTCCCGACGTTGCGACGCTGCGGATCAGCGACACGTCGTTACGCTGGATCGATGAAAAGGCGCTGGAGCCGGGGAAGCGACTGAAGGTCTCGGCCAAGGGCGCCCAGAGCGCGAGCGAGCATCCGCTCTTCGAGGGCGACATCATCGAGCTGGAGCCCGACTTCAGCGCCAGCGCCCAGCACCTGGTGGTGCGGGCGTTCGACGCGCTGCACCGGCTGGCCCGAGGCAAGCACGTGCGCTCGTTCCAGAACGTGAGCGACGGGGATCTGGTACAGAAACTGGCGGGGGAAGTCGGGCTGCGCGCCAAGGTCGGACAGACCTCGGTGGTCCATCCGTACGTCTTCCAGAACAACCAGAGCAATCTCGAGTTCCTTCAGGATCGGGCCGCGGCGCTGGGTTTCGTGCTGTTCGTGCACGATGGCACGCTGCACTGCGAAGCGCCCGCCGCCGAAGGCGACCCGATCGAAATGAAGTGGGCCGAAAACCTCACGGAGTTCCGGCCCAGGCTCACGACCGTCGGGCAAGTGACCGCGAGCACGGTACGCGGTTGGGACCCCGATACCCGTCAGGCGATCGTCGGCCGGGTCCAGAACGGCAACGGGACGCCCGAGGTGGGTGAGAGCCGCAAAGCCGGCCAGCTGGCGCAGAGCGCATTCAATCTGGAGGCGCCTACCCTCACCGCCGACCGGCCGGTCCGCACCCAAGCGGAGGCGGACCGACTGGCCCAGGCCATGGCGGACCGTCATTCCAGCCGCTACATCGAGGCGGAGGGCGTGTGCATCGGGGATGCCCGGATCGTCGCCGGGACCGCGCTCAAGCTCATTGCCTTGGGAGACCGATTCAGCGGGAAGTACGTCGTGACCGCGGCGCGCCACACCTATTCGGCGACCGACGGTTACAAGACCCACTTCACCATTTCAGGGCAGCACTCACCCACGCTGCTCAGCCTCCTGGCACCGGGACCCAACGGGACCCCTACCAAAGGGCTCGTGGTCGGCATCGTCACGGACAACCAGGATCCCGATGGCCGGGGGCGAGTCAAGGTGAAGTTCCCTTGGCTCACGCCGGATCACGCCAGCCACTGGGCGCGGGTCGTGTCGGTCGGGGCCGGGCCGGAGCGGGGTATCCAGTTCCTCCCCGAGATCAACGACGAGGTGCTGGTCGGCTTCGAGCAGGACGACGTCCACCATCCGTACGTGCTCGGTGGACTGTGGAATGGCCAGGACAAGCCTCCCCTCGACACTGGCAAGGCGGTCAGTGGGGGCAAGGTGCAGCGGCGGGTGATCCGCTCGCGGACCGGCCACATGGTGACCCTGGACGACAACGACGGCGGGGGCGGCATCAAGATCGAAGATGCCAAGGGCAACACGGTGGAGCTTGACACCGCCACCAACGCGCTCAACGCCAAGGTGCAGGGCGACATCACTCTGGAGGCCACCGGGTCGATCAAGCTCAAGGCCACCGGAGCGGTCGAGGTCAATGGCATGGGCGTGAAAGTGAACGGGGGCGGTGGAACGGTGGACGTGAGCGGGTCTGTCATCAATCTGAACTGAGACGCGAAATGGGGCAGCCAGCCGCCAAGCAGGGCGACAAGGTCGTCGCGGTGGACACCCACATCATCCTGGTGCCCTCGCCCGGCGGCCCGGTGCCGACGCCGATTCCTCATCCCTTCAACGGGATGATCACCGCCAGCTTGAGCTCCAACGTGATGATCATGGGCATGCCCGCGGCCACGCTGGGGAGTATGGCCGACAACCTGCCGCCGCATATCCCCATGGGGGGCAGCTTCTCCAAGCCGCCGACCAACAAGGCACAGATCATCACCGGGAGCCCAACCGTGATGATCAACGGCAAACCGGTGGCGCGGAACGGCGACACCGCCCTCACCTGCAACGATCCCGTCGATCTGCCCAACGGGACTGTGGTGGCGGTCGGCACGGTGTTCGTCGCATGAGCGCGGTTCAGCGGGACTTCCTCGGCTCCGGGTGGGCCTTTCCGGTGGGGGTGGACGCTCGCGGCCGGATCGCCCTCTCCCGCCGGGAGCGTGACATCGAGGAGGCGATCATCATGATCCTCCTCACGCCCAAGGGCCAGCGGGTGATGCGCCCGGAGTTCGGCTGCCGTATCCACGAGCTGGTTTTCGCGCCCAACGACGCGACCACCGAGGGTCTCGCGACCTACTACGTGGAGGAGGCGCTGGCGATGTGGGAGCCGCGGATCGAGGTGCTGAGCGTGCAGGCGGCGCCCGACCGCGCTGCACCCGAGCGGCTCCTGATCGAGATCGAGTACGAGGTCAAGGCGACCTACGACCGACGTACCCTGGTGTTCCCGTTCTATCGTATCCCCGGCGACTGAAGCCGGCCCCGTCCTGACTGGATCGCATATGCCCTTGCCGACCGTCACGCTGGACGACCGCCACTTCCAGGACATCGTGGATCAGGCCAAGACCCTGATCCCCCACTACTGCCCCGAGTGGACCGATCACAATGTCAGTGATCCCGGTGTGGCCCTCATCGAGCTGTTCAGCTGGATGACGGACCTGCTGTTGTATCGGGTCAACCAGACGCCCGACAAGATGTATGTGAAGTTCCTGGAGCTGATCGGGGTGCGGCTGGAGCCCCCCCGCGCGGCCCGGGCGCCGGTCACCTTCTATCTCTCCGCCGCCCAGTCCTCCGAGGTGACCATCCCCGAGGATACCGAGGTGGCGACGGTCCGAACCGAGAGCAGCCCGGCAATTCTCTTCTCGACCGAGCACGACCTGGTGATCCGCACGCCACTCCTCACCGGGGCCTTCACCCGCGATGTGGAGCATCGGGGCGAGGGGGAATGGTCGGAGCACGACCTGACCCAGATCGACCTCCCCGGCGCCCGGGTCCAGGTGTTCGCCGGCACCCCCAATCCCGGCGACGCCTTCTATCTGGCGTTCAAGCACGACCTGAGCCACCACCTCCTCGCTCTTCTGGTGGACTGCGAGCTGGCCGGCGGGGCAGGGGTAGACCCTACCCAGCCCCCTATCCAGTGGGAAGTGTGGCAGGGCGGCTCGGTGCGCTGGGCGCCCTGCGAAGTGGAAAGCGACGGGACCGGCGGATTCAACTGGTCGGGTGAGATCCTGCTTCACCTGCCCGCCATGACGAAAGTGGGCTTCCGCGAGGTTCCCGCCTACTGGCTCCGGTGCCGCCTGGTGGAGCCCAAGGTCGGGACGACGAGCTACGAAGTGTCGCCCGAGCTCGCGAGGCTGCGCCTGGAGACCCGGGGTGGCACCGTGATGGCGCGTCACGCTGTCACCGCGACGAATGAGGTGCTCGGTCGCACCGCGGGAGCGCCGGGCGAAAGCTTTCGCCTGCTCCAGACGCCCATCCTGGCACGCGACCCCGCGCGGGACTACCTCATCGTCGAGCCGCCGGGCGGGCGGGCCGAGCGCTGGACCGAAGTCGCCGATTTCGGCGACTCCGGCCCCGACGACCGGCATTACACCCTCGACGCGATTGATGGATCGCTGACGCTGGGCCCGGCCATCCTGCAGCCGGACGGCGCGGTGTACCGCTTCGGCTCGGTTCCCGACAAGGGCAGTACCCTTCGCTTCAGCCGGTACCAGCACGGTGGGGGCGTGATCGGCAACGTGCCGCGCGGTATGCTCTCGGTGCTGAAATCCTCGATTCCCTACGTGGCCCGGGTGCTGAATCGGCAGCCTGCCGTCGGCGGGCGCGACGCCCAGAGCCTGGAAGACGCCAAGCTGCGTGCCCCCCAGACGCTCCGGACCCGCACCCGGGCGGTCACCGCCGACGATTTCGAGACGCTGGCGCGCCAGGTGCCCGGGGTCGAGCGGGCTCGCTGTCTCGCTCCCGGAGCCCAGCCGGCCGCGGCGGGGGCCCCGCGACCAGGGGAGGTAGTCGTCGCCGTCCTTCCCCAGGTGGACGATGCCCAGGGCTACATCGCGCCGGAACGGCTCACGCTTTCCGCCGAGCTCAAGCAGGGAGTAGAGCGATTCCTGGATGAGCGCAGGTTGATCGGGACCAAGCTGGAGGTACGGGGCCCGCAGTTCGTGTGGGTGTCCATCGAGGCCCGGATCCGACTTCCCGATCGGGCCGACCCGGCGCTGACGGTGGAGACGCGCAAGCGCGCCGAAGCCGAGCTGTACCGCTATCTCAATCCGTACGTCGGGGGGCCGACCGGCACCGGATGGCCCTTCGGTCGCGACCTCCATGTGTCCGAGCTGTATGCACTCCTGCAGCGGGTGCCGAACATCGAATTCGTAGACGAGCTCCATATCGCGGTTCGGGATCCCGGATCGGGAGCCCCGCCGACGGCGGCCCCGCCCCGGCTCTCGCTGCCACCTCACGGCCTGGTCTGCTCCGATGTCCACCGCGTTACCAGATCTTAGGCCTTCCAAGCCGCCGATCTCGTACGGAGTACTCTCCGCATTACTGGAGGGCTCTCTGGTTCACATCATGCCGGTGACCGACCGGGTGCTGCGCATCGGCCGGTTGCCGGACAACGAGATGGTGCTGCCGCACCCGACCGTCTCGCGACAGCACGCCGAGGTGCGGATCCAGAACGGTCGGCCGGTGCTGACCGACCTCGGCAGCGCGGCGGGCACGTCCTGTGGCGGTGTGAGGCTCGCAGCCAATCAGCCGGTCGCACTGGAGGCCGGCTCGGATGTTCGGATCGGGCCCTACGTGTTGCGCTTCACCCCCAACGCGCCGGCCCACGCCGTCCTGCCGGAGCAGCCCGAGGTGGCCGAGCAGCGGGGACCATCGGGACCGTTGGTGGCCCCCGAGGTCATCGAGGAGCTGCTGATTCCCGACAGCAGGCGACCCACCTATCCGGTACCGCTGCCGACCGAGGCGCCCAGCCGTTACTTGCAGCATCTCCCGGCGATGTTTCAGGAGGACAAGTTTCTGGGCCGGCTCCTGATGATCTTCGAGGCGGTGTGGGAGCCGCTGGAATGGCGGCAGGATCACTACCATCTGTACTTCGATCCTCGGACCAGCCCGGCCTCGTTCCTGGAGTGGCTGGCGGGGTGGCTCAATCTCACGGTGAATCCGCATTGGCCCGAGGATCGCCGCCGTCGGCTGCTCGACGAGGCCATGGAGCTCTACCGCTGGCGAGGCACCCCCTACGGGCTGACCCGGATGATCGAGGTCTGCACCGGGCACGGGGTGCAGGTGGTGGAGTCCGGCGCCGACCCCTTCACCTTCCGGGTGCGGATCCCCTCCGAGGCGACGGGGCAAAGGGAGCTCATCGAGCAGCTCGTCCTTACCCACAAGCCGGCCCACGTCGGCTACGTGCTGGAGGTGGGGGTATGATCAGCCTGCTCGGGCGGGTCGTCGGCGAGTACCGCCTGGTGAGCACGATGGGTTCCGGCGCGCTGGGCGAAACCTTCCGGGCCGAGAGCGTCCGTGGCGACGGCCGGACCGCGGCGGTCAAGATCATGCACGCCCACCTCGCGTCCGATCCGACCTTCGCCGAGCGATTCAAGCGGGACGTGGCCGCCGCCGCCGGCCTCCACCACCCCCATATCGTGCGCATCGAGGACTTCGGCCAGCAGGGCGGTCAGTTCTACGTGATCATGGAGCTGCTGCCCGACGGTTCGATGCGCACCCTGATGCAGCGCCGGGAGAAGATGCTCCCGCTCCGCCGCGGCGTGGATCTGGTCCGGCAAACGGCTGATGCTCTGGCCTTTGTCCACGCGCAGGGCCTGGTGCATCGGGACGTCAAGCCGGAGAATCTGCTGGTTCGCCTCTCGGACGAAGACCGGGACATCGCCAAACTGGCCGATGTCGGACTCACCCGTCTCACCGAGAGCGGAGTCACGGTCGGCGGCAACATGGCGCTGGGCTCGTTCGCGTACATGAGCCCCGAGCAGTGCCGCGGTCTGCCGGCTGATGGACGGGCCGACATTTACTCCCTCGGCGTGGTGCTCTACGAGGTGGCCACGGGGTACCCACCGTTCCAGGTAAAGACCCTGGCGGACGCGCTCACCAAGCACACCTCATCGCCGCCGCCGGCTCCCCGGAGCCTGGTGCGCGACCTTCCGGAGGGGCTGGAGCGCATAATCCTGCGCTGTCTGGCGAAGACCCCACAGGAGCGCTGGAGCAGCGCCAGTGAGCTGATGCGTGCGCTCGACGCGATCCTGCCCACACTGAAGGTGCCCCCCGTGGTACGGCTGAAGGATGCGGGGAAGGCGGCCGACGTTCCGGCGGGTCGCGGTGCTTCGGAAGGGCCCGAGGTTCGGCTGCGGGATGGGCCGTCCCCGGCGGCATCGCCGCCCAAGGACCGCTACCGCGTGGAGGTGGAGGCCGCCGGTCCGTCGGCATCGGCGGCACCCGCGTCTGGCCCGCCCGCGGGCGGCCGCATCAAAGTGAACCTCGACGCCGAACGGCACATGCGGCCGAGCGTGCCGGCCGATCCCTACCCTGACGCGGCGCGCCAGGCACCCGCCGGCGACTCCAAACGCATCCGCGTCGCCCTCGACCGAACTACACTTTCGCTGACCCCCGGTCAGCCCGCCGTCTTCAGCATCACGCTCAACAACGGCGGGCGCACGGTCGACCATTTCAACCTTGAAGTGGAGGGTGTCCCGTCCGGGTGGGTCAAGGGTCCGCCCCAGCCGCCTCAGCTCAATCCGGGACAGCGGGCCTCGGTGCCTCTGACCGTTACCGTTCCCCGAAGCTCCGACGGACGCGCCGGGGACTATCCGGTCACCATTCGCGCCCGCTCGAGGGAGAAGCCCGGCGAGGCCGGCAGCGCCCAGGCCATCTGGACCGTCCTTCCGTTCGCCCAGACCTTGCTGACCCTCTCACCGTCTCGAGTTCGGGGTTGGCGCCGCGCGAGCATTCGGGCCACCCTCAAGAACCAGGGCAACTCGGCGGCCCGGTACAGCTTGACCGGGAGCGACGAGGAGCAGGTCCTGCGGTGGGACGTGACCGAACGACAGGTGCCGCTCGACGCCGGTCAAAGCGCGACGGTGAAGCTGCGCACGACCGCCCCGCTGCGCTGGATCGGTTCGGCAGAGAACCGGATGTTCGCGGTCCGAGCCGAAGGCGAGCGCGCCATCGCCGGTGCGGCACCAGCCGAGCCGCCACTGGTGGTGCAAGGGCAG
Source organism: Gemmatimonadales bacterium (assembly GCA_036556625.1). Lineage (GTDB taxonomy): Bacteria > Gemmatimonadota > Gemmatimonadetes > Gemmatimonadales > GWC2-71-9 > CAVVWJ01. The sequence continues at coordinate 24,726 of DATBJC010000007.1, read as the reverse complement.
TTCATCCAGCGCGCCCTCATCCCCGGCTGGTTGCCGCCGCTGCTCCTGCTGGTCGGGGTGGCACTCTTCTTCCTGTTCCGCAACCGAGGGCAGGTCCAGATTGCTTTGCAACCGCCCACGGCACAGATCTCGGTCGGCGGCTCGACGCTCCTCAGCGCGTCTGTAACCGACTGGCGCAACGAGGCGATGCCCAACCAGCCGGTCACCTGGGAGTCTCTCGACAGCACCGTCGCCACGGTCTCCGACAGCGGAGTCGTAACCGGCCTCCGGGAGGGCTCGACGCTGATCGTCGCCCGGACCGCCAAGCGCACTGCAACCGCGCAGTTGTCCGTGGTGCCCCCCCGGGTCGAGGCGGTCACTCTAGCGCCCAAGACGCTCACCATGAAGATGGGCGGCAGCGTCATCCTCCGAGCCCAGGCTCGGGATGGCGCCGGCCGCATCCTCCGGCGTGACTTCACCTGGCAGTCGAGCGACCCGACCGTGGCCACGGTCGGCGGGAACGGACGGGTGACCGCCAAGGGCCCGGGCAGCGCGACCATCACGGCCCTGAGCGAAGCCAAGACCGCCACCGCCGACGTGACCGTGGCGGAGCTTCCCCCGGGCCAGACCGCCGGCGAAACGCAGGACTGCGTCAACTACGATCCGGCTCCCCTCCGGGTGGTGAGCGATCGCAGCGCGGGCTGGGTTCTGACCGACGGCAGCACCAACCTGCTCACTCTCGACAACGAAAGTGACGCGCAGCGGGCCCTGGCGCTCGCGCGCCGACACAAGAGCCACTGCTTCCTCGGACGGGGCAACACCCGGCCCAACCGCAGCGACTACATCATCGAATACTGGGAGGCCCCTACCGGAGCACCCACCGTGATCGACGCGGAGGACTGCGTCCGGTACGATCCGGCAGCGCTCAGAATCGCCGAGAGCGGCGCCCAGGGGTTCGTGCTCACCGACGGTCGCTCCCGGCTCCTTGCGGCGGACACCCAGAAGGACGCGCAGAAGGCCTGGGATATCGCCCAGAAACACTCGATGCTCTGCTTCATCGGCCGGGGCAATGCCAGGGTCAACCAGAGGGACTACATCGTCCAATATTGGAAGCGAGGGGGATGATGGCCGACTTCTCGTCGACCACTCGCCTGTTTGTCGGCAAGGACGTGCTCCAAAGCCCGCCGGGGGACCGGTTCCTTCGCGCCGTCCAAAGGGCCGTGGCCGGCGACTTCGAGGTGCTGGGCGAGCTCGGCCGTGGGGCCAAGGGGAAGATCGTCTACCTGGCGCGGGAGACGGCGAGCAAGCACCTGGTCGCATTGCAGCTGCTTCCCGATGAGAAGGGGCCCGAAGCAGGCGAGATGTGGCTGGACGTGCTCCGCAAGCTGGACGGATCGGTCCCGTCGGCCGATGGCACCTGTCCTCGCTGCGGTCAGGTGACTCGAGGTTGGGGACGGTTCTGCAGTCAGTGCGGCGCCGACTTGTCGGGCGTGGCCCCGGGTTCCGGCGCGAATACCTCGGTTGACCGCCTCCTCGACGCGGTGAAGAATGCCGCTGGCGAGCGCTACGAGGTGCTGGGCCAGATGGACCGGACCGAGGGTGGCGGAGTCGTCTACTTTGCCCGGGACAAGGAGGGCGGAAACATCGTCGCGTTGCGTCTCCAGAAGGACGCACCCGCGGCCGATGGTCGCGAGCGCTACAATCTCGGGCAGACCGTGATGTTGAAGTCCATGGTGAGCTCGCTGCTGCGGGACGACCAGGCGGAGAAGCTCGAAGTGGAGGCAGCGGCGGCACCGCCGCCTCCGCCGGTTCCTTCCGCGCCGAAGCCGGCAGCCGCGGCTCCCGGGCGGGTGAGCCAGCAACGGTTGGTCGCGTACGGTCTCGGCGCGGCCGCGTTGCTGCTCCTCGTCCTCTTCGCCCTCTGGACCAGTCGGGGTCGCCAAGGGGCCGAAACGGCTGTAGTTGCCGATACCGTCCCGCCGCCCGCGCTGGCGGATTCGGCCGAGCTCCAGCTGGGTGGCTCGCTTCCACCTCGCGCGGTCGCCACGGTGGACGGACGGACCGTGAGCGGCGGGACCGTACGGCTTCCACCGGGTACTTATGTCGTCAAGGTGACGGCACCGGGGTTTACCGCTGTAGAGCAGAAGATCGAGCTCAAGCCGGGGCAGACCATGCTGTGGACGCCGCCACTCGCCAAGGGCGGCCCGTCTGACCGGCCCAAGCCGGCGGCGCCGCCACCGCCGCGGCCGCAGGCACCCGCGCCACCCAGGCCGCAGCCGCCTCGGCCGGCAGTCGTCGATACCAGTCCACTGGCGATCAACCAGCCGCTACCGCCCACGGTCCGGGAGTCGGTCCCCAGCGGCCCCACCGCCACGGTCGGCGCCACCTGTGCGTCGCTGTTCTCGGGACTGGAATGGTCCCGCGCGCTCACGGCGTGCCAGCGGGAGGCGGGGCAGGGGGGCACCGCGGCACAGCGGACGCTTGGGACGATGTACGAGCGGGGTCTTGCCACCGAAGCGAACCCGGTAGAGGCGGGGCGGTGGTACGCCAAGGCCGCCGAGTCGGGGGATCGATTCGCCCAGTATCGCCTCGGCGTGCTGCTCGGTGGGGGCCGAGGGGTGAAGAAGGACGAAAAGGCGGCGTTCAAGTGGTTCCAACGGAGTGCCGATCAGGGGCAGGTGGATGCCCAGTTGGCGCTCGCCCAGGCGTACGACCGGGGGCAGGGCGTGAAGCGGAGTCGCACTACGGCAGCCACCTGGTACCTCAAGGCGGCGGCGAGTGGTAAAGCGGACGCCCAGTTCCGGCTCGGCGAGTTTTACGCGAAAGGCGAAGCGGGGCTTCCGAAGTCGGAGGTGGAGGCGAGAAAGTGGTACAAGCTGGCCGCTGACCAGGGTCACAAGGAAGCGAGAAAGAAGCTCGACTGAAGAGAAGTGATCGAAGCCCCCCGCCCAGATCAATCTCCGACAGCATCCGGATCTTCGCCGGCGGCGTAGCCGGCGAATCCGCTCGGTGATCGAGCCATTGTGCCCCTGCGCGCACGCGGGGTGACCGTGCGAAAGCTTGCCCGAACAGCACCTAGCGGGTGATCTTTGACGGTTGCGGAGCAGCTGGCAGCTCGCCCCCGTAGCTCAGATGGATAGAGCAGCAGTTTCCTAAACTGTTGGCCGCGTGTTCGAGTCACGCCGGGGGCACTCGAACCTAGGCGTTCGCCCGGCGCAGTCCAACTTCACTCGTGATACGACATGGCAACGATGGTAGAAGCGACAACTCGAGGACACTCAGCCGAATCGCCGGCGCCCGGGCCTTGGTACCGGGACCGGCGCAACCTGATCGGGTCGGTGACACTGGCGCTGCTCCTCGTGGGGGTACTGATCTGGGTGGTGATGAGCAGCAACCGGCGCAAGGAGGAGTTCGCTGCCCGCAGCCTGAATCAGGCGCGCGCCAGCGCCGAGGCCGGCAACCTGCCGCTGGCCTCGAGCGAGCTGCAGCGGCTGATCGACACCTATGGCGGCACCGACGCGGCCACCGAGGCCGTCATCACCCTGAACCAGGTCCGGATGATCAATGGCCAGGGCGAGCTGGCTGCTGTGGGCCTTCGGGAATTTCTGGCCAAGAACCCGCCCCAGAAATATCTGGCCCCGGCGTACGGACTCCTCGGTACGGCCCTGGAGAATTCCAAGAAGCCCGCCGAGGCGGCGGAGGCCTTCAGCAACGCATCGAAGTCCGCTGATCTGGAGTACCTGAAGGCCCGGTATCTGATTGACGCCGGCCGGGCGTACAAGGCGGCGGGGAAGGTGAAGGAAGCCGAGGTGGCCTATCGAACCGTCATCGAGACGTATCCCAAGAGCTCCAGCTTCACGGAGGCTCGGGTCAGACTGGCCGAGATGACCGACGGTAAGATGTAGCCCGTAGCCAGTGTGTCGTAAGCGGGGGCCCCTGTGGGCCCCTTTTTTTGGGTCTGGACTGCGACTGGCTGCCCGGCCCGCCGAAGGCTCCTCGCCTCACGCAACTCCTCTTTTGACATCCATGGCCGATCCCGAACTGGCTGGGCCGAGGCCAGTCAATTGCTGGCGCCGGGGTGGTGCTATGGCTCGGAAACGACGACGTATAAGATATGTTATGTTAAGTAGGTCTGGGGAAAACTGTGGAGAACTGTGCAGCTGGGCACTAGTTGATTCTGTAAGTTGATGATATACTTACGGTTGGAACAGCAAGCCACGGCGTGGAAACGGCACTAGATCCCCTCCCACACTCCCCGGAATAGCAGGCGCCCTTGCCCCCCGAGCCAGACATCGTGAGCCCGCCCGGCTGACAGCTCGGCCCGGACCAGCAACTCAGGCCCGCCCCTGCTGCGGAATCTGAGCGGCAAAGCTGCCTCCTGCCGCACCGCCAGCGCGATGGCCGCAGCCACGGTTCCGGTCCCGCACGCCAGGGTTTCGCCCTCCACACCGCGCTCATAGGTGCGGATGGACCAAGGCTCGCTGCCCCCCTCGCCGGGGGCTACGAAATTGACGTTGGCACCCGCCGGCCCGAGGCTGGGCTCGAAACGCAGCGCGCGTCCCCGGCCGGTCAGGTCGATCCGTTCGATATCGTCCACTCGTACGATCAGGTGCGGCACCCCCACTGTGCCGAAGGCCAGCCACCGCTCGCCGGCTCCGGGCTCCAGCCCGAGCACGGCCGCCGGCACTTCGGCATCGGGCAGCCTGATCTCGGCGCCGTCCCCCGAGCCGTTCGAGCGGGCCGGCACGACGCCGGCATCCGTGAGGAGACACAGCTCCCCCGGCTCGGTCAGCTCCAGATAGACCGACAGCCTGGTGCTGCACAGCGCCGCATTGCCGCACATTGCCGCCCGAGAGCCGTCGGAGTTCCAGTAGGTCATCCGTACCCGCCCCGGGCCGTCCGGAGTGAGGATCACCAGGCCGTCGGCGCCCACTCCGGAGCGGCGGTCGCAGATCGCGGCCACTCGGGTGGCCGGCCAGAGCTCAGGGGACGTAAACCGCCCGTCGAGCATGACGAAGTCGTTGCCCGAGCCGGTCATCTTGTAGAGGACCGTCCCTCTCACAATTGGCCCGCCAGTGACTTGATCCGAAGCCACCACACCATCCAGATGGCCTCGCGGACGATCCGCTTGTTCATCTTGCTCTGCCCTTCGACACGGTCGGTGAACACGATCGGAATCTCCACCAGTCTGAACCCTTTTTTCCAGGCCCGGAAGCTCATCTCGATCTGGAAGGAGTACCCGTTGGAGCGGACCCGGTCGAAGTCGATCGCCTCGAGCACGCGCCGGCGGAAGCACTTGAACCCCCCGGTGGAGTCCACGATCGGAAGCCCGGTGACCCAGCGGGCATACTGGTTGGCTCCCAAGGACAGCAGCAGCCTCGAGATCGGCCAGTTGATGACGTTGACGCCGGTCTTGTAGCGTGAGCCGATGACCAGATCGGCATCCTTGGCCGCCTCCAGGAACACGCTCAGGAACCGGGGGTCGTGACTGAAGTCGGCATCCATCTCGAAGACGAACTCGTAGTCCCGCTCCAGGGCCCAGCGAAAGCCCGCGATGTAGGCCTTGCCGAGGCCGCCCTTCCCGGGCCGGTGAAACACGTGAACCCGATGGTCCGCGGCGGCCATCTCGTCGGCCACTCGACCGGTGCCGTCCGGCGAGTTGTCGTCTACGATGAGGACGTCGATACGCGAATCCTGCGCCAGAATCTGGGGCACGATCAGCGGCAGATTCATGGCCTCGTTGTACGTCGGAACGACCACCAGCGCCCGGTCAGGCATGGGCCGGACGCCGCCGGTTGAAGGCCGCCCAGCCACAGAGTGCGGCGATGGCGACCAGGGCCAGCAGGCTGATCAACTTCCCGCGGGCATATTCCGGCGAATCGAAGTCCAGGGCGACCTGCCTGGCGCCGGGTGGAATCTCGACAGTGATCAGCGCATGGTTACCTCGGAGGACGGCCGCCGGCTTGCCGTCTACCCTTGCCTGCCAGTCCTTATACCAGGTTTCGCTCACCAGCAGATATCTCGGCCGAGTATCGGTGCCCTCCAGCGCGATCCGCATGCTCCCTGGTTTCCACTCGGTGAGCCTGGCCCGCAGCGCCGTGGTATCCGGCGCGCCGCCCCGGATCGGCGCCGGGGAAACCGAGGCGGTGTCCGGGAACAACACGACGCCATTCACCGGGAAACGCTGATCGATCACGGTGGGGACGATCTGATCCTCGGGCAGCTTCGCTGCGGACGGTATCACCCGCACATAGGGAGCCGCTCGGTCGCGCCGGTAGAGGATGCCGGTGGACCCTGCCTGCGTCGCGGTTTGCCCGGAGATGGGCTGGAACCCGGAGACGGCCTGAGAATCGGGCAGGATCAGGTAATGGACCGCCAGGAGATCGTGCAGATTGGGATTCGCCAGATTGCGCCACTCGTTCTTGCCGCCGAGGAGCTCGTCATAGTAGCGCAGCTCGACCCCGTGATAGCCGAGCACGTTCTGGATCTCGTACGCCATCAGCACCGACCCCTGGTACACCCCGGCATCCAGGACGCGGTACGGCTTCGGCTCGGACCTGAGCTTGGCCGTGATCGGATCGTCCGCGAACACCTGGGAGGCGGGAGGACGAAACTCGAAGAATTGCCGGTCCACGCTCCAAAGGTCCACCAGCACCGTCGCACCGAGCGCTCCGGCGGCGGCGTAGCCCCGGAGCTTCCCCGTCCATACCGCCCAGGTCGCGGCTCCGCCCAGCGCCACCATGAGCAGGAGCCGGAGCGCTCCGCTGCGGAGCTCGGGGGCGTTGGCCGCCAGCCGCGGCACCTGCTCCGGCGCGGCCAACAGGCTAGCCAGACTCTCCAGCACCCCGATCAGGCCCAGCAGCCCGAGCCCGCCGATCATACCCAGCGGTACCAGCCAGGCCCGGAGCGACACCTCACGGCGCAGCAGGCGCTCTGCACCCAACGCCGCGAACACGGTCACCGGAAGCGCCACCAGGTAGAACGCCATGCCCGGAGCCCGGACCTTCTTCATCATCGGCATGACCTCGTACCACAGCCGGTAGAATGGGGTATATCCGCCCAGCGAGACCAGCAGAAAGAGAATGGCGATGATCCCGAAGATCCGAAGCAGCCCGCGCCGGGAGCGATCGCCAATACTCAGGGCCGCCAGGATCACCACGAAGGCGCCCAGATATTCGGTGTGCAGCTTGAAGAAGCTGCGCCCCCAGTAATGGCTCAGTACTCCGTTGAATTGCGGCAGCACCGTGGTGACCAGCTCCTCCGGCGGCATGGAGAAACCGGTGGCGTATTCCCAGCCACCGCTGGGGCCTCCTTCCCCGCGGGGCGAGAACGGCACGTAGGCCAGAAACGGCAGCACCTGGAGAGCTGCGAGGGCCACCCCCAATCCCACGGCGGCCAGTGCCAGGGCGAGCACCACCGGCCAGCGGGATCCACCGGGGCGCTGGGGGTCGAGAAAGACCAGGTACAGGGTCCACAGCCCGCAGGCGACCAAGAGGTAGTACGCCATCTGATACTGCGGGCTCAGAATGCAGAGACCAACGACCAGCGCCAGGAGCGCGTATCCCGCTGGGTTTCGCCCGCGGATTGCCTTGAGCAGCGCGAGAAAGGCTACGGGAGCGAGGGCGGAGACGAATAGCTTGCCGTCGTGCCCCGGTTTCACCAGCGAGGCCACGATTCCGGTCAGCTCATACGCCAGCCCCCCGATGACCGCGGCCGTCCAGGTCACCGGAAGAGCGCGGAGCAGCAGGTACATCCCGAAGCCGGCAAGCACGAGATGCAAGGCGAACCCGAGGCTCATCGCGAGATCCACCGGCAGGATCCAGCGGAGCCATGCCGTGGGATAGAAGATGTCGCCGTGCTGTGCGGCGATGTATGGCAGCCCGCCGAAGATGTACGGGTTCCACTGGGGGATCGCCCCGGTCTCCCGGAACATCGTCGCGCCATAGAGTCGGAAGCTGTAACCCGCGACGTACTGATCGTCACCCAGCAGGAAGCGCCCCTCCAGAATGGGCCAGCACATCGTCAGGGCAGCGATGACGAAACAGGTCAGCGCTAATAACTTGGGGTACCTGGGCTCGAGTAGATTCCGAGCTTGGTCAGCCGAGGACACGCGGCCTCCCGCGGGGGAACACCAGGAACGGCACGGCGGCCCCCAGCTCGGTGACCGTGAGCAGCAGGCGGGAGGCGATCGCGAGCGCCGTGGCGGCCCCGATACCGATGGGTCCCTGCAACATCAGGATGAACACTCCTTCGCGAACCCCGATGCCGCCGGGGGCGAACAAGGCAAGAAAGCCCGCCAGATACGACGCGGTGAATACGGCGATGGCCGGCAATAACTCCAGGCCGGCATCCGGCAGCAGTCCCCGAGCGAGTAGCCAGAGGGCGGCCCCGTAGCCGACCCACGCCACCGCGTTGGCCAGGATGCCGAACGCCACGGCCCCCCTCGGCGGCGGTACGGGCGGCGCGTTGGGGGCGGCGATCCGCATCACGCGGCTCACCAGCTCGGGCCAGAGCAGAAGACCGATGGCGGCGACTGATGCGGCGACCAGCGCGCCGAGGCCCACGACAGCGCCGGGATACGCGGCCCGCAGCGCGCCCCAGCCGGAGAGTCCGGCGATCGCCGCACCGGTTCCGATCGCCAGCACCTGCAGAATGACCGCCGAGCCCGTCGCCGGGCCGGCCCCTACGCCGGCGCGCTGGGCCATCAGCGCCATGCCGGCCACCGCCCAGACCTTCCCGGGCAGATACTTGCCCAGGCTGGATACGGTCCAGATCCGGCTGGCCGACCAGAGATCGAGTCCCCTGCCCCAGGCAGCGAGCATCCGCCTCCACGCCGCAATCAGGATCGCGTACATCAGCCAGACGAGCAACGCGCTCAGGATAATCCAGCCCGGCTCGATCCTCCATTCGAGCGGCTGAGCCCGGAGGTCGTCCCAGTTCCGCACGAGGGAGCGGACCGCGAAGGCGACGATGGTGAGTCCGAGCAGCCATTGGAGCGCGCGGATCCGGCGATCACGCACTCAGGGCCTCACGGTACCAGCCCTCGCAGATCTCGGCGACGTGGTCGGGATCCAGCCGCGCGCGCCAGGACTCGCCGACCAAGCGTGCCATGTCGAATCGGTCGTGCTCCGTCAGCAACCCCAGGATCGCGTCGCCCATGGCTTCGGGCGCAGGGAGGCTCAGGCGTCCCGCTCCGCTGGGCGGCACCACGTCCAGCACTCCGCCCCCATCCCAGCAGGCGACCACCGGGACCCCGGCCATCAGCGCCTCCGCCGCCACCAGCCCGAATCCCTCGCCGCGGGCCGGAAAGATCAGGAGATCGGCGCGGGCCAGATAGCCGGGAACCTCCACCGACGCGACCGGCCCGACGAAGTTCACGAAGGGACCAATGCCGTGCTTCTGGACCAGGCGCTCCAGCGCGCCTCGCTCGGGGCCGTCGCCGACGATGGTGAGGGGCAACTCGTGGCCGCAGGAGGCCAGGAAGGCCACGGTCTCGATCGCGAGGTCCACCCGCTTCTGAGGCACCAGCCGCGCGATGACCACGGCGCCCCCGCCTCCGACCGACCAGGGATGCTTGCGGGTGTCCACCGGCATGGCCTGGACGTGCTCCTGATCCACGAAACGGCCGGCGCCGGCCTGCACCCACCCGGCCAGCTCGCGCGACACCGTGGTGACGACGCTGGCCCGCTGGAAGACGGGACGGGCCAGGGTGCGTGCGATTCGTGAGCGGCGAAGCAGCGCCGCGTCGGTGCCGTGCACGGTGAGCACGCTCGGCTTGCCTTTGGGAAGCGCCAGCCCGCCCGGCACCCACCAGTGGGCGTGGAAGAGATCAGCGCCGGCTTCGGCTTCCTCGCGAGCGGCGCGCCGGAGCGCCCGCCAGAGTCCGGCAAGCGCGCTCAGCCCCGCTGGGGCTCGCAGGGCCGCCTGCATGGTGCCGCGGTAGGCCAGGGTCTCGGCGCCGGCGGAGGCATAGCGGACCCGACGCACCGGGATGCCCTCGAGCTCTTCCTCACCTCCCTTCCCCTGGTCACTCGGCGCAATCACCCGCAGCGAGATGCCCCGCCGCGCCAGCCCTCCGGCGAGGGTGGCGAGGAAGGCGCCGGAGACATCGCCGGCCCACCGAGGATAGTTGTGGGTGAGAAAGACTACCCGCACCGCTCAATCCCGCACGTCGAACTTGTCCAGACGAGCCAGGGTGCGGGCCACTTCGCGGGTCTCTTCCTGGATGCCGGCGATCATCTCGCCGAGCAGCCCGAACCCGAAGAGCACGATGCCGCTGATGATCATCGTCTGAACCAACTCGAGCAGCGGGCGGAACCCGAAGCCGTACCCGAAGCGGAGCACGAGCGCCGTGATGCCGGCGGCGAGGCCGATCACGAACAGGATGGCGCCGACGACGCCGAAGAAGAGCATCGGCTTGCGTCCGAAGCGGAGCTGAAACCAGACGGACACCAGGTCGAAGACGCCGACCGGGATCCGGCGCCAGTTGAACTTCGAGACGCCGGCCTTCCGGGGATAGAGCGGCACCGGCAGCGCGTCCAGCCGGAAGCCGTCCGCCGCAGCGATCACCACCATGTACCGGTGCCAGTCGGGCCGCAGGGGGACGTTGAGCATGACCTCGCGGCGGTATGCCTTGACCGAGTTCAGATCCGTGACCCGCACGCCGAAGAGCCAGCGGCAGAGCGCGTTGTAGACTCGGGAGACGAAGGCCCGCTCGTACTTGCCCTGCTTGGTGCCGGTGACGATGTCGGCCCGGCCTTCCAGGATCGGCCGCACCAGACCGGGAATATCGGCCGGGAGATACTGCAGGTCGGCGGGATAGAAGACGAAGATGTCGCCCCGGGCGACGCCCCCGGCGGAGCGGAGCGCATCGGCGATGCCGCGCTGCCGCCGGTGGGTCACCACCCGGAGAAACGGGTGCTCCCGCTCGAGCTCGCGCAGCACCCGGGCGCTCTCGTCGCGGGAGCCGTCGTTGACGATCACTACTTCGAAGGAGAATCCGGCCGGCGTCAGGGCCTCGGCGCAGAGCCGCACGAACTCGGGAAGGTTGGGGGCCTCGTCCTTGGCCGGTACGAGGACGCTGACATCCAGCGCCTCGGCAGGAAGGGTCATACGCGCTTGCGCATGCGCGCCGGGAGGATGCCGAGCTGATCCCGGTACTTGGCCACGGTACGGCGCGCGATCTGGATGCCCTGTTCCTGAAAGAGGTGGACGATCTGCTGATCGGTGAGCGGCTTTCCGCTGTCTTCCTCGGCGACCATCTTCTGCAGCTTGGCGCGGATGGAGCGCGCGCTGGCCTCCTCGCCGGAGGCGGTGGCGAGGGCGCTGGAGAAGAAGAACTTGAGTGGCAGTACCCCCCGCGGCGTCTGGACGTATTTCTCGTTGGTCACCCGGCTCACCGTGGACTCGTGCATGTTGATCACTTCGGCGACCTCGCGCAGGGTGAGCGGCTTGAGGTACTCGATCCCCTTCTCGAAGAAGTCGCGCTGCCGGTCCACGATGAAGTTCATCACCTTGAGCATGGTCTGCCGCCGCTGCTCGATCGCCTGGATCATCCAATTCGCGCTGTTCATCTTGGAGGCGATGAACTCGCGGTTCTCCGGGGTCATCTTCTTCTTGTCCCGGGCGATCTCCTGGTACGAGCGGCTGAGGCGGAGCCGCGGCATCCCGGTGTCGTTGAGGAACACCTGGTACCGGTTGCCGATCTTCTCCACGATGAGATCGGGTATGATGTAGCCGTCGTTCTGTTCGGCGTACTTGAGTCCCGGCTTGGGGTCGAGGCGGGCAAGGCCGTCGGCCGCGGACTGGACCGCGGCGGGCTCCACTCCGAAGCGCTTGGCCAGATCGTTCCAGCGGTGCGCGATGAGATCGGGAAACGCCTCGTCCACCAGACGGAAGGTGAGCGACTCGGTGTCCTTCTCCTCCCGGAGCTGGATCAGGAGACACTCCCGCAGGTCGCGGGCGCCGATCCCCGGGGGGTCCAGCTTCTGGATGATCCCGACCATCTCCTCGATCTCGGCCGTCGAGTAATAGGGCGGCGACGGAAGCTCCGCCGGAAGCGGCGCGGCGACCTCCCCGTTCCCTTCCCCGGCCTCGACCTCGCCTCCGGCTTCCTCGCCCGCCTCCCCTCGAACGTGGGCGGCCACCAGCTGGTTGACCGAGCCGAGAATCTCTTCGACCGAAGCGGCGAGGTAGCCCTCTTCGTTGATGTTGCCGAGGAACTCCTCGGCCAGGAGCAGCTGGCGGGGACTGAGGGTGAGCATCTGGAGCTGCTCGCGGAGGTGGTCGATCAGGTCCTTGGTCTCGACCGTGACCGGCTCGGTGTACTCCAGCTGCTCGAACTGCTCGCGGGTCCCGCCGACCTCGAACCCGTTGAGGAGGATCTCCTCCCAGTCCATCTCCTCCTCTTTCTCCTTCTGCTCCTTCTCCTGCTCCGAATCCTTCTGCTCCGGGGTTTCCTCCTCCGGCTCCAGCAGCTCGAGGAAGGGGTTGGACAGCAACTCCTGCTTCAGATGCTGCTGGAGGTCCATCATGGGCATGTACAACATGTCCATCGCCTGGTAGAGGCGGGGGTTGACCCGCAGCTCCTGGCGGAGGCTGGTATGCTGCGACAGGCCGGTCTTCATGCCACGGCCTCGAGCCGGGACCGGAGGCGCGCCGTCAGGGTCGGGCCCAGATAGAGCTGGGCCACACGGTCGTCGTACACCAGGTCACGCACGCTGCCGGATGCCTGCACTTTGCCCTCGAACATGATGTAGGCCCGGTCGACGATGTCGAGTGTCTGCTCGACGTTGTGATCGGTGATGAGCACGCCGATGCCGCGGTGCCGCAGCCCGGCGACGATGGTCTGAATATCATGCACGGCGATCGGATCCACTCCGGCGAACGGCTCGTCCAGCAGCATGAACTTGGGCTCGCTCACCAGGGCCCGGGTGATCTCCAGCCGGCGCCGCTCCCCGCCGCTGAGGGAGTACGCCTTGCTTCGGCGGAGATGCTTGATAGAGAGCTCGTCGAGCATCCGGTCAAGCCGCTGGTGTCGCTCGGACCGGCTCAGGTCGCGAGTCTCCAGGATCGCCAGAATATTTTCCTCGACCGTCATTCTGCGGAAGATCGAGGGCTCCTGCGCCAGATACCCGATCCCCGCGCGGGCCCGGCGGTACATCGGGGCGCGGGTGAGCTCGAGCCCGTCCAGCACGACCCGGCCGGCGTCGGGCCGGATGAGACCCGTTATAAGGTAGAAGGTCGTGGTCTTTCCCGCCCCGTTGGGTCCCAGCAACCCCACAATCTCACCCTGCTGGAGCCGGACTGTCACCTCGTCCACCACCCGACGACCCTTGAAGCTCTTGAGCAGGTCGAGGCCCTCCAGCACGCTGGCGGAGGCCGCCTGCGCAGTGACCGGCTTGACCCGCTGAGCCGCTCGCCGCGCCGCATCCACCAGCGCTTCGTAGACGCTCTGGCGCACTTCGGGGGTCTGACCCCACCAGGGCACCGCGGGTCTGACCGGGTCCCAGTTGCCCTCCGACGGGTCCAGGATCCACCCCTCGGTCGCCAGCCGCGGCAGCACCGACCGGGTCAGGTGGTCGCGCACTTGGTCGCCGCTGATCTCCACCTGTGCCGACCCGTCGAGTGACCGATGGCAGGCGATGTGCGCCTCGCGGTAGCTCATCACCAGGTCGCTGAAGCTGACCAGATCCGAGGCGCCCGCGGCCTTGGTGATCGCCGCGAGCGCGATAGGCACCGAAGGATCGCGGTCGCCCAGTGCGATGATCCACTCCGGCGCGCTCATCGCCCCGCTCCTCTGCCGCGGAGCGAATCCGGTGGGGCCGTCACCGAATCTCCGGCGGCCTCGATCTGAATGCCATCCACTTTGCCCCGGATGTCCACCCGATCCACGCCGCTGTCGCCGGGGGCGCCCCCGTCCTTCATGGTGACGGTGATGGCGTCCCCCCGGGCATAGTTGATCGAAGGCCGCGCCGGGGTGCGTCCGTTGGGCTCGATGTGATAGGATTGGGCCGCGAGGCGAGCGTCGATCCGGGTGAGCACCGCGCGCTGCGCACCGGCCGAATCGCGGCTGGCGAACCGGGCCACGATGGTGTCGCCCCGCATCCAGTCGCGGTCTTTGGTGGGCTGGTAGACACTGCCGCCCAGCCACGCCTTGCCGAAACCGCGGACCTCACGGAGCCGCTGTCCCGGCGTGTCCAGGGCGAGCGAGTCGGCCTTCATCGCATAGCTGGGGGAGGTGGCCGAAGGCCGGATGCCGTCACCCCAGGCCAGCGTCTGCTCCAGCTTCCGCTGATTCACATCGAGCGCGATGGTGTCCGCCACCAGGTCCCACTCCCTGCTGATGGCGCGGCTGTTGCCCTTGGCCAGCAGGTAGGTGAGGTCCCGGCGGTCGAGGGTAAGGTCGATGCGGTTGCCGGTGATGGAGAAGCTGTCCGCCCCGATCCCGCGGAGCACCGGCCGCCCCCCGATGAGGGTGCCGTCGCTTCCGGCGCCGGTGTCGAGCCGCATGGAGTCGGAGCGGGAGGCGAAGTCGCTCCGGTCCACCGTGACCTTGCCGCCGGCGAAGATTCGATCGTTGCCCTTGAACCGCACCCGGTCGCCCACGATGAGATAGGGCTGCTCAGCCTTGCCTCCGGTATCGGTTGGGAAATACTGAATCCGGGGGCGCCCGGTGGCGTACATCTCGAGTGTGTCGCGCACACCCTTCACCACGCGAAGGTAGTCCAGTGCGGGGCCGGTCAGCGTGGAGCCGGTGGTCAGGTTCTTGGTGGTGACCCTGCCCCTGGCCTCCCAGCGCTCGCCGTTCTTGTGGTAGGTACCACGGTCGGCGTCCATCGTGAGCGTGGAGTCGCGGTATTTCACCCGTCCGATGAACTGCACCACGTTGCCGCCGTACGCTGCCACGCTGTCGCTTCGCATGGAGACCTGGCTGCCCCGGCAGCTGAGCTGCACGTTGCCGCCGGCGAAGTAGTTGGTGCCCCTGGGGGTCTCGACCACGCTCCCCTGCCGATCCACGTTGTCGATCTGGAAGACACAGCGCTCGGTCTGGGCGGCGGCGGCAGCCGGAACCGCCAGAGCCCCCAGGACCGGGGCAGCCCGACGCCGCCAGGCCGCGATCGTCCCGAGCGGGCTCACTGCTCGCCCCGTTGCCCGGGCAGCAGCATGCCGTCGCCCGCGACGCCCCTGGGGCGATCGGTGACGACGTTCCGGAAGTCGGGGTCGGAGCGGAAACTGTTCCCTTCCAGATGCTCCTCTTCACGGTCGAAAGTAAAGTGCCGATCGGTGGAAATCTGGTTGGTCTTGCTGTCGTACCGCAGCCGCTCGGTGGTGAGGCGCCGGCCGTCGGGAGAGACCACCAAGACGTTGTCGTTCGCCTCCATGGAGCCGTCCTGCCAGCGGTAAACGCCGCGCTTGGCGGTCAGCGTGGAGCTCTCGACCCCCTTCAGATCGTAGAAGGTCACCTTGGGATTGGTGAGATTGGTAACCTGGGTTCCCTCGTAAAAGTAGGCCGTGTCCGCCTCCACCCGGCTCCGCCGGACCCCGTCGGTGGTCACATAATGTGTGAACCCTTCGAGGATCTGGTCGGCACTGTCCGGCGCCTGGATCGTCGTGGTCGGCCGGGCGCCCGTATCCTCGCAGGCGCAGAGGACCATGATGGCCACAAGGCTGATGAGGACGGCGGTCCGCCGGTCTGCCGGTCCGCCGCCCATCACACCGCCCCCGCCCGCATCAGATCATGCAGGTGCACCACGCCCTCGACCCGCCCGCCATCGGAAACTACCGGGAGCACGATGACTCCGTTCCGCTCCATGGTCCCGACCGCGGCGGCGGCCAGATCGTCGGGGCCGGTGGTCTTGGGGGTTCGGGTCATCACCTGGGAGACGCGCCGGCCGAGGAAGTCCGGGTCTCGCTCCGCCAGCCGGGTGAGGTCGCCGGTGGTGAGTACGCCGGTCAGCCGGCCTTCGCTGCCCACCATCGCCAGGCCGCGGTCCCGAGCCAGGCTCACCACTGCCTCCCGCATGGGAGCGTCGGGCGGAAGGAGCCGGCCGGGTGGCAGCATCACATCGCGCACCCTGAGCAGAAGGCGGCGCCCCAGGCTGCCGCCCGGATGAAACGCCGCAAAATCCTCCCGGCGAAAGCCCTTCAGCTCCAGCAGCGCCACGGCCAAGGCGTCCCCCAGCGCGAGGGCAGCCGTGGTGCTGGCGGTCGGCGCCAGGTCGTGAGGGCAGGCCTCCTCGGCCACCGAGCCGTCCAGCACCACCGTCGCTACCCGGGCCAGCGGTGAGTCGAGCCCGCCGGTGATGGCGATGATCGGCACGCCCAGTCGCTGGAGCGAGCCCACCAGTCCGAACAGGTCCTGCGAGTCGCCGCTCTTGCTGAGGATGACCGCCACATCGTTGCCGCCGACGATCCCGAGGTCTCCGTGCAGGGAGTCGATCGGATGCAGGTAGCTGGCTGGCGTGCCGGTGGACGTGAGGGTGGCCGCGATCTTCCGAGCCACCACCCCGGACTTGCCGACGCCCGATACGATGACCCGTCCACTGGCGGACTCCAGAAGGCGAACGGCTCGATCGAACGCCTGATCGAGGCGGTCCGCCACGGCGGAGACCGCGTCCGCTTCCAGCCGGAGGACGCGACGCCCCAGCTCGATCAGCGCGCCCGCCTCAGCCATCGCGCCGCACCGGCTCGGCGAAATACCGCTCGAGCATCTCGGGCCAGACTCCTCTCGCCTGAAGCAACGCGTCGGCGATCTCCCGCACTGCGCCATGCCCGCCGGAAGCACTGGTGACCCCGTGCGCCACCGCCCGGATCTCCGGCACCGCATTCGCTACCGCGATGGCGAGGCCGGCGCGCCGCATCACCTGGAGATCGGCCAGATCGTCACCGACGTAGGCCAGGACCTCCCAGTCGAGTCCCCGCCGGTCCAGCGCGCCGCTGAGCGCCTCCAGCTTCTCGGGACCAGGTACCTGGAGCAGCTCGTCCACCCCAAGCTCCTGAGCGCGGAGCGCCGTGGCCTCGGAGTGCCGACCGCTCACCCAGATCACCGGGATCCCGGCGGTGCGCAGCAGTCGCATGCCCAATCCGTCCTGGATGTCGAACCGCTTGAGCTCGACCCGGACGCCGGCGATCGGACCGATCCAGATGCCGTTGTCGGTCAACACGCCGTCGACGTCCAGCGCCACGAGGCGGACCCGCACGGCCTTCGCCGGTTCAATCTCCATGCGCCCGGGCCCAGAGATCGAGAGTGCGGTCCAGCAGGTCCGGGAGCTGATCGAGCGGCCATTGGGTGGCGCTGTCGCTGAGCGCCCGCCCGGGCTCCGGATGGGTCTCCAGGAAGAACCCGTCGGCCCCCGCGACGGCCGCGGCGGCGAGGAGTGCCGGAATGAACTCGCGGTCCCCGCTGCTGGTGCCGTGCTCGCCTCGTCCCGGCCGCTGCACCGAGTGGGTAGCGTCGAAGATGACCGGCGTGCCGGTAGCGTTGCGGAGCCGGACGAAGTTCCGCATGTCCACCACCAGATCACCGTAGCCGAAGAAGGTGCCGCGCTCGGTGACCGCCACTTCGCGGCTGCCGCCGCTCCGGACCTTCTCCACCGAGCCGGCCATCCCTTCCGCCGGCATCCACTGTCCCTTCTTCACATTGACCGGCCGGCCGGTGCGTCCGGCGGCCACCAACAGGTCGGTCTGCCGGCAGAGGAACGCCGGTATCTGGAGCACGTCGGCCACCGCAGCGGCAGCGGGCGCCTGCCCCGGCTCGTGAATGTCGGTCAGGAGCGGCAGCCCGCTGGCAGCGCGCACCATCTCCAGTGCCCGCAGGCCCTCGTCAGGCCCGGGGCCCCGCACGCCGGACAATCGGGAACGGTTGGCCTTGTCGAAGCTCGCCTTGAAACAAACCGGCACCCCGCGTCGCTGGGCGAACCGGGCCAGCACGTCGGCCACGCGCGGCAATACATCGCCGGGCTCGACGACGCACGGTCCGGCGATCACGAACGGTGACCGACCGAACGTCCACCCGCTCAACGCCCGGCTTCCACCATGGTCCTGGGCGTCGGCGACTCCCCGCTCCCTCCACCATCGCGGCGCTTCAGCGCCGCGCCGATGAATCCGGCAAAGAGCGGGTGAGGCCGGGTGGGACGCGACTTGAGCTCGGGATGGAACTGGCAGCCGATGAACCAGGCGTGATCGGGAAGCTCGATCACCTCGACCAGCCCGCCGTCGGGCGACTGGCCCGAGAGCCGGAGGCCGTACTCGGCAAGCACGTCGCGGTAGGCGTTATTGACCTCCCACCGGTGGCGGTGACGCTCGCTGATCTCGTTGGTCCCGTACGCCTGCGCCGCGCGGGATCCAGGGCGGAGCCGGGCGGTGTACGCCCCGAGCCGCATGGTGCCGCCCAGGTCGGAGACATCGCGCTGCGATTGCATGAGCGCGATGACCGGCGTGGCGCACTCCGGGGCGAACTCGGTGCTGTTGCTCTCGGGCAGCCGGCAGACGTTGCGGCCGAACTCGATGATGGCCACCTGCAATCCCAGGCAGATGCCGAAGAACGGCAGATCGTTCTCCCGGGCCCAGCGCACCGCGTTGACCATGCCCTCGATGCCCCGCTCGCCGAACCCGCCGGGCACCAGCACGCCGTCGAATCCGGCCAGGGCCTGGCCCGCCGCGGCCTGATCGGCGAAGCGATCGCTCGCGATCCACTCGATCTCGACCCGGGCATCGTTCGCGATCCCGCCGTGCACCAGCGCCTCCTGCACCGACTTGTAGGCATCGTGCAGGGCGGTGTACTTCCCGACCACCGCGATCCGCACCCGGTGCGAGGGCCGGAGCACCCGGCCCACGATCGCCTCCCAGGAGCGGAGATCGGGCTTCCGAGTGTCGAGCCGCAGCCGCTCGCACACCACCCGATCCAGTCCCTGGTCATGGAACCGGAGGGGGATCTCGTAGATCGAGCTCACATCGGGACTCTCGACCACACAGTCGAAGTCCACGTTGCAAAAGAGCGCGATCTTGCGCTTGATGTCCGCGGAGATCGGCTGCTCACTGCGGCAGATGAGGATGTCGGGTTGGATTCCGATCTGCATCAGCTCCCGCACCGAGTGCTGGGTCGGCTTGGTCTTGAGCTCCCCGGCCGCGGCGATGAAGGGCACCAGGGTGAGGTGGATGACGAGCGCGTTGTCGCGCCCTACCTCCTGGCGGAACTGTCGCAGCGCTTCCAGGAACGGCAGCGATTCGATGTCGCCTACCGTCCCGCCGATCTCGGTGATCACCACGTCGTGGCCCGGGGCCGTGCGCCGGATCGCGTTCTTGATCTCGTCGGTGATATGGGGAATCACCTGCACCGTGCTGCCCAGGTATTCGCCCCGCCGCTCCTTGTTGATGACCGACTGGTAGATCCGGCCGGTGGTGATGTTGTTCTGCTGGGAGAGCGAGCGATCGATGAACCGCTCGTAGTGGCCGAGGTCGAGATCGGTCTCCGCGCCATCATCGGTCACGAAGACTTCGCCGTGCTGGAACGGCGACATGGTGCCAGGGTCCACATTGATGTACGGGTCGAACTTCTGCATCGTGACGCTCAAGCCGCGCTCCACGAGCAGTCGTCCAAGCGACGCGGCGGCGATGCCTTTCCCGAGGGAAGAGACGACGCCGCCGGTGACGAAGATGTACTTGGTCGCGTTCGGACCCGGATTCATAGCCTCACCTCTGAAGTGCGTGCCAGTGGGCTTCCGCCCGTCGAAGGTCCTCGATGGTATCCACCCCGGGCTCGACCGGCTCCGTCAGACACGCGACGCCGATGGTGAGCCCATGGTGCAGCGCTCGGAGCTGCTCCAGTCGCTCCGCCAGCTCCGCGGGGCTGGGCTCCAGTCGGCCCCAGCGCCGCAACGCCTCGCGAGTGTAGGCGTAGATTCCCAGGTGCTGCCAGTACAGCTCCGAAGGAGAGCCGGACATCTCGCGACGGTGGGGGATGACCGCTCTCGAGAAATAGAGCGCCCGCCCACTCGCGTCGGTCACGACCTTGACCCGCGAAGGATCGCGAGCCAGGTCGGCGTCCAGGGGCGCCGCGGCCGTGCCGATGTCGGCACCCTGCCCCACCCGATCGAGTGCCCCCGCCAACGCTTCCCTCGCCAGGAACGGCTCGTCGCCCTGGATGTTCACCACCGTCTCGAACCCGGCGAACTCCGGCTTCGCCGCCACCTCGGCGACCCGGTCGGTTCCCGTCAGGTGGCCCCGATCGGTCAGCACCGCGCGCACCTGCGAGCGCTCGACCACCTGGGCTACCATCGGCGAGTCCGTCGCCACCACCAGCTGATCCACCAAGCCATGCTCCTGGACGCGCTGGACGACCCGGGTGATGAGCGGTTCGCCGGCCAGCATCTGGAGCGGTTTGTTGGGGAGTCGGGTGGAGCCAAGACGTGCTGGAATCACACCTAGGACGCGCATCACGGAAATTAACAGCGCGGCAGAGCGGAGTCAAAAGGAACTATCAGCCAGGAGCGGGCAGCTATCCGGTTGGAAGTGCGGAGCTTAGGCTGCCAGGCTCAGAAAGTTGGCGAGCAGCTGTTTCCCCGGTGCCGTACCCACGGATTCGGGGTGAAATTGCACTCCGACCACGGGGAGGGAGCGGTGGGACAAGGCCATGATCTCGGAGCCGGCGGCGCGGTCCTGGGACCACGCGATGACCTCCAGGTCGTCGGGGAGGCCGATCGGCGAGACCACCAGCGAATGGTAGCGCATGGCCTCGAAGGGAGCGGGTATGTCCCGGAACAGAAGGTGCCCCGTGTGGGTGACCGGCGTAGTCTTCCCGTGCATAAGCCGGTCGGCACGCACCACCTTGCCGCCGAATGCTTCCCCGATCGCCTGGTGGCCCAGGCATACGCCGAGGATGGGGATCCGGCCGGCGGCAGCCCGGATGAGCGGCACCGAGATCCCGGCTTCTCCCGGCGTGCGAGGACCAGGTGAAACGACGATGGCCGCGGGGCGCAGCGCGAGCGCGGCCTCAACGGTGAGGGCGTCGTTCCGGTAAACCACCGGCTCGGCCCCGAGCTCGCCGGCATATTGGACCAGGTTGTAGGTGAAGCTGTCGTAGTTGTCCAGGACGAGGAGCATCGTCCGCTGAAGCTATTCCGGGTTTGCCTGCTCCGCCATTTGTCTGCGGGCTTCGGCCCGGATCGAGTCAGCGAACCGCCGGCTGGAAGAGCGGATCGAATCCACCCGCTCCAGCTGACGCTCTACCTGGGCCCGGATCGAGTCGGTGTTGGGCACCGGGACCTGCAGCGAATCGCCCGCCGCGGCGCGCGCCGAGTCGACCGCGAAATCGAGCGACTGCAGCTCGGTGACCACGTCGGCGGGGAGCAGCAGTGGTACCTCGACGTCACCGGGGCGGAAGATGGCGGTACCGTACTCGATCATGTTGGGCGGCGTGGAGTCCTCCCGCACGCATTCGAAAGTATGGTTCTGGTCGCGTCCGACCCGGACGTCGACGCCCCCTTTGCCACCGTCCTCGAAGTTGGCGGCCAAGCGGCACCCCGACAGGCCGTGGGCCAGCAGCGAATCGGCGAGATCTACCTGGAGCTCCACCTGGTCCACCCGGGATGGTGATTCCCGGTGCAATGTCACCCGGTCGAGGTTGCCCAGGCGCTCACCGCCGAGGACGAATGGAATGAGGCCCAGCGGGATGGTGATCGGGCCGCTGCCTTCGACGACGCTATTGACCTTGGCGATGCCGCTCCGGACTATGGTGACCCCGATCATCCCGAGCACGAAGATGCCCAGGGCGCCCAACAGGATCTTGAGCCAGTAATTTCGCATGATTCACTCCCGCGACCGGACCGACGCACCTCAGCCCCGGGGGTACGGCCAAAGTCGCCCCAGGGTGTTGGAATGTTTCAAGTAGAGACGCCCCAACGCAAGGGAAAGTTTCAGTGATCGAGGCCTCCGGCCTGCACAAGGTGTACGGCGATATCGCGGCGGTCCAGGACCTCTCTTTCCAGGTGCACCCCGGAGAGGTGGTCGGGTTGGTGGGTCCCAACGGCGCGGGGAAAACTACCACCCTGCACTGTCTGGCCGGCATCACCGTTCCGACCAGCGGCCGGGTCCGGGTGGCCGGCCACGACCTCGCCGCGGAGCCGGTGGCTGCCAAGTCGGCCCTCGCGTTCGTCCCCGACGAGCCCCACCTGTTCGAGTACCTGACGGTCGAAGAGCACCTCCGCTTCGTGGCCCGGCTCTACCGGGTTGCCGATGTGGACCGCCGCATCCCCACCGTGCTGCGGAAGCTGGAGCTGTACGAGCGTCGCGGCGCGCTCCCGGAGGAGCTCTCCCGGGGCATGAAGCAGAAGCTCGCCATCGGCTGCGCCCTGATCCACGATCCCCGCGCCCTGTTGCTCGACGAGCCGCTGACGGGACTCGATCCGGTCGGGATCAGACGGATGAAGGCCACCATCCTGGAGCACGCCCGGGGCGGCGCCGCCGTCCTTCTCAGCTCCCACCTGTTACACCTGGTAGAGGAGATCTGTACCCGGGTCCTGATCATGCGGCAGGGGCGGGTGCTGGCGTTCGGGACCATCGACGACATCGTGACCGCACGCCCCGATCTGGCAGGCCGGCCGCTGGAGGACGTGTTCCTCGGATTGGTCGGCCACGAGGGCACCGAGGAGCCATGATAGGGCCGCTGGGCTATCTGGCCGGCCGATCCGCGCGGAATCGGCTTCTCCGACAGCTTCGGCGACTGCGTACTCCCCGCTATGCCATCGCGCTCCTGCTTGGCCTGGCATATCTCTGGACCGTCGGGGTTGGCCAGCGGCCTCGGTCCGGTCCGCCGGATGTCTCCCCGGCGGTGCTGGAGCTGCTGGGTGCCCTCGGCGTGATGCTCCTCGTGCTGTGGATCTGGATTTTTGGAGGCGACCGTCGGGCCCTCGCGTTCACCCGGGCGGAAGTGACCTGGCTCTTCCCGGCCCCCCTCACGCGGCGTCAGCTGATCGAGTACAAGCTGCTGCGTGGCCAGTTCATCATCCTGTTCAACGTCTTTCTGTGGACCTTTCTGCTCTCTCGCGGCTGGGCCGGGGCCCAGCCCTGGCGGCGCGCTGCCGCGATCTGGATCCTGCTTACCACACTGGGGCTGCACCGCCTGGGAGTGGCGCTGTTTCGGGGCAGCCTGACCGAGCACGGCCGAGCCGGCGTTCGGACGCGGGGCATCACCATCGCCATCGTGATGCTGCTGGCGGTCGTCGTTCTGGTGGATGCGGCGGGCGCGGTACCGGCCCTGCGGAGCGCCTGGGAGCTCGGGCCGGAGAAGTTCGTTGCGGCCGCCCGTGAGATCGCCGGCCGCCCGGTGGCCAGCGTGCTGCTGCTTCCATTCCGGTGGATGGTTCGCCCGATGCTCGCGGAGAGCTGGAGCGGATGGGCTCAAGCCTTGCTGCCGGCCGCCGCGATGCTGGTGGCGCATTTCATCTGGGCGGTCCGGTCCGATGCCGCCTTCCAAGAATCGGCGGCGGCTGCAGCACTCGCCAGGCCGTCCGCCCGGCGCAGCGGTCGCGACGCGAGGTTCACCGCGCGGCCGATCCCCCGCCTGGCGGCGACCGGATGGCCGGGGGGAGCTCTGCTGTGGAAGAGCCTGGCAGCGGTGGTGCGAACCAGTCGGGCTCGCGTCGCGGGGTACGCCTTCGCGGGGGGAATCGCGGCGATTGCCGTGCTCTCGGTTGGCGGATCCAGCGCCACGCTGCTGGAGATCGCGGGGTGGCTCACTGCGATGTGGGCGGGCTTCCTGCTGGTCCTTGGCCCCCAGTGGATCAGAAACGATCTTCGGGCCGACCTTGGGAGCCTCGCGGTCTTGCGGAGCTATCCGTTGCGGGGTCGCACGGTCGTCGCCGCCGAGACGGCCGGCTCCACCACGGTGCTGACCGGGCTGCAGCTGGGCCTCCTCGGCATCGCCTATCTGGCACTGTGGGCTGCAGGGGTGGAAGACCCACCACTGGGGGTGCGCAGCTGGATTCTGGCCGGGGCCATCGTGTTTCTGCCGGCGATAAACTTTCTCGCCATGCTGATCCAGAACGGGACCGCGCTCCTGTTGCCAGGCTGGGTGCGCATCGGTCCGGATCGGCCCATCGGCATCGAAGCGCTGGGCCACAACATCCTGGTGATGGCAGGATTCCTGGCGGTGCTGCTCGTCCTGCTGATCTTCCCGTCTGTCGCCGGAGGAGGCGTGTTCGTGGGGCTCGAGTCGGCGCTGGGATGGTGGGCGGCCGCGCCGGCGACGGCGGCGGCCCTGGTAGTGGCCGGCCTGGAGGCTCGGATCGTCCTGGTTCGGCTCGGACGGGTGTTCGAGGCCACCGATCCTTCCACCGTGGCCCCCGTGGAAGCGCTGTGAGCTAGTCTCTTCGGCGGCGGCGGAGCCAGGCATCCAGGCTCCATTCCCCGCCACCAGCCGCGCAGAGATACAGAAACACGAAACAGTACAGGGCGGCCAACTCGCCGTTGTTGCTGCCGGGCCAGAACCCCCGGGGGGCGTGACGCCAGAAGTAGGCGACCGCCATTTCTCCAGCGAGGATGAACGCGACCGGTCGGGTGAACAGCCCCACCAGGATCAGTATCCCACCCACAACCTCCAGGAAACCAGACACCCAGAAGACCGAGAGGAATTGCTCGGCGGCTTCGCTCTCGCCCGACCCCGGAAGGCTCCCGAAGAGTTTCGGGTAGCCGTGCTGGAAAAAGAGGAATCCCGTCACGATTCGGAGTGCGGTAAGAGCAGGAGAGCGC
>DATBJC010000006.1:0-73450 GCA_036556625.1 Gemmatimonadales bacterium | reverse complement strand
AGTCGAGAACTCATTGAACACGTCGAGCCTCCCAGAAATTGGGTGGAGAGCGCGGGGGCACTGAACCGGTCTTCGAAGCCGAGCGGCGGCTCGGCGGCAGAGTCGAGAACCACAGCGACTGCGCGAAAGCTTGCCGCTGAGGCCCCGAATCGCCACGAAGGAGGCTGCGGACAACTGAGGTTCAGATCTGCCGTGAGGGCACACGGGTACCTCGATTCCCGCCACCGATGGAAGAGCGTAGAGGCCGGCAACATCCCTGAGCGGTGCCGGTATCTTTCTGCCATGCCCCAGCTCGATACGCCCGCGATCGTGCTCGCCAGCCTGCGGTACAGCGAGACCTCGAAGATCGTGCGGCTGGCGACGCGGGAGCACGGCGTGCAGAGCGCGATCGCCAAGGGAGCGCTCCGCCCGCGGAGTCGATTCGGTGCCGCCCTCCAGTCCTTGAGCGAGGGACAGGCGCGGCTGCTGGTCAAGGACCATCGCGAGCTCCACATCCTGGCGAGCTTCGAGTTGACCCGCCTGCACCTGGGCCTCGCGGACGACTTGGAGCGATCCGCCACCGCCTTCGCGTTGGCGGAGGTGATGCTGCGATTCGCCCCCGCCGAGCCCCATCCCGAGAGCTACGATCTGCTGCGTGACGCCCTGGGGGTCCTGGAACTCGCCCCAGCCGCGGAGCTGGACGCACTCGGATTCCGGGTGCTCTGGCAGCTGGTGAGCGCGCTGGGGTTCGCCCCGGAGCTGGACGCCTGCGTCCGCGACGGCATGCTGCTGCCCACCGAAGGCGGGCTCGCGTTCAGCACCCGGGAGGGCGGCGCGCTCTGTCCGACCTGCGCGGCCGCTCACGGGGCGACCCAGCTTCCGCCGGATGCGCGCGCCGACCTGGGCACCCTGATGGATCCTCACGCCACCCTGCCAAGGCTGGACCGCCGGCACGCGGAATCCCACCGTCGGCTGCTGGCCCGCTACATCCGCCATCACCTGGCTGAGGGAGCCGAGCTGCCCGCGCTCGAGTTCTGGCTCCGGCGGCCCTGGGTGGCGGCATGATCATCGGCACCGCGGGACACATCGATCACGGAAAATCGGCGCTGGTGACGGCGCTCACCGGGCGGGCGATGGACCGGCTTGCCGAGGAGCGGCGCCGGGGGATCACGATCGATCTCAACTTCGCGCCCCTGGAGCTGGGCACCGGCGTCATCGCCGGCGTAGTGGACGTGCCGGGTCACGAGGATTTCGTCCGCACCATGGTGGCTGGAGCCTCCGGTGTGGACCTGGCACTGCTGGTCGTGGCGGCCGACGAGGGGATCATGCCCCAGACGCTGGAGCATCTGGCGGTATTGGAACAGCTCCGCGTTCCCTTCGGGATCCCGGTGGTAACCAAGGCCGATCTGGTGGAGCCGGAATGGCTGGAGCTGGTGGCCGCCGAACTGGAGCAGCGACTCTCCCAATCGCCGGTCGACTTTTCATCGCCCGTGTGTGTCTCGGCCAGGACAGGCAAGGGCATCGAG
The DNA here is from genome assembly GCA_036556625.1 of Gemmatimonadales bacterium. GTDB lineage: Bacteria > Gemmatimonadota > Gemmatimonadetes > Gemmatimonadales > GWC2-71-9 > CAVVWJ01. The sequence continues at coordinate 71,945 of DATBJC010000006.1, read as the reverse complement.
GAGCTCCGGCGAAGTATCAGCGAACGCGCCTCCCGCCTCGAGCCGCGCGTTTCGGGCGACCTGTTCCGACTGCCGGTGGATCGCGCCTTCTCAGTGGCCGGGGTGGGAACCGTGGTGACAGGTACCGCCTGGTCGGGTCGGATTGCCCTGGGTGACGAAGTCGCCCTGCTGCCGATGGGCGGTTCCGGCCGGGTGCGATCGATCGAGATGCACGGGCGGCCGGGCGAGCGGAGCGAGCCGGGCTCGCGCACTGCCGTCGGGATCGCCGGCCTGGCTCGAGACGGCGTGGTTCGGGGCTCGGTCCTGGTCGCCGCCGGAAGTGCGTGGGAGCCTTCCGCTGCGCTGGACGTGCAGCTCTCGCTGGAGAGCACCGCGCCGCGCCCGCTGACGCACCGCACCCGAATCCGAGTGCACCTCGGCACCGCTGAGACCATCGGTCGAGTGTTTCCCCGCTCGACGATCGAGCCCGGAGGGCAGGGCCTGGCTCGCCTGGCACTGGAGGCCCTGGTCGTCGCCCGGGGCGAAGATCGGTTCGTGATTCGAAGCTTCAGTCCGGTCAACACCATCGGTGGCGGGGTCGTGGTCGACCCGCTGCCGCCGTCACGACGCACCCGGTGGCCGGCCGGCCTGGGCTCCGGGGAGCCGCCCCTCCGGCTGAGGGCCCTGGTGGAACGCAGACCGGGCGGGGTGTCCACGGCCAAGCTCCCCATTTTACTGGGCATCCCGGCCGGCCCCGCTCGCTCGGTTGCGGAGGCTGCGAGCGGACTGCGTCTGGTGGGGGATCTCTGGGTGACAACGGAATCGCTGGAACAACAGAGTACCCGATACCTCGAGCTGCTCGGGCGCTTCCATCGCGAGCAGCCGCTGGAGCGGGGCATGCAGCTGGAGACGCTCCGGAGATCGCTGCGGGGGCCGGCGCCTGCAGCTGAGGCGGTGCTGGCGGATTTGGAGCGCGTCGGTCGCATCCGCAGGCGGGACGGCGTGGTAGCCCTGGCGGGCTTCGTTCCTCGGGTAGCGGGGGGAGACGTTGCCGTGGACCAGCTGGTGCGGGTCCTGGAGGAGGCAGGACTCACGCCCCCAAGCGTTCCAGAGTTGGAGCGCCTCACCGGCCGCCGCGACGCGGGCGCAGTGCTGCGGTTGGCTGCGGCTGACGGGAGGGTGGAGGCGGTCGAGCGGGACCGTTATTACGCCCGGCCGGCGCTGGATCGGTTTGTGCAGGCGCTCCGGGAGATCGGAGGCGAAAAGGAAGTGGTGCCTTCCCACCTCCGGGAGCGCCTGGGGATCACGAGAAAGTACTTGATTCCGCTTCTCGAATGGGCTGACTTGAAAGGAGTTACCTTATGGCAAGGAGGGGTACGGAGAGTGCGGGTGGCACCGCCCGCTTGACACTCAAAGCGGCGCTTTGCCATCTTGCCAATACCTGTATCGTTTTGCGTACACCCATCTTGGAGGTGCCCACCGTTCCACATCCCGTATGAAGATAGAGGAGCGCCCATGGTCCGCGTTGCGTGGCCGGGGTGGTGGCTCGGGCTTCTGGTGGGGGTCGGCTCTCCGGCTGCGGCACAGGCGAACCTGCCCCCGCCACGAATCGAGTTGAAGGAGAACTACCCCAATCCTTTTTTTCCGGCGACGACGATTCCCTTTTCGATCTCCCAGGAGGTCTGCAGCAGGGGACATCAGCCGGTGGTCAGTCTGAAGATCTACAACGTGCTGGTGCAGATGGTCGCCATCCCGGTATTGGCCGACGGTTCGGCTGAGCGACTGGACAGCCTGCGCCTGCGGTGCGGCGATTACCAGGCGTACTGGGATGGGAAGTACCAGGATGGCAAGCGGGAGGCCACACCGGGCATCTATTACTACCAGCTCTCGGTTGACGGTGAGCGGTATACCCGGAAGATGATCGCGCAGAGCAGGGTGACGAACCAGCCATAGGGCGACGGAAACGTCGCCCTATGTGTTTGCCGGGTGCCCGCTGTCATTTCGGCAGACATTTAGGGAATGGGGCTTGCCGAGGACGCTGTCAGCTACCGATACCGTGATAAGGGGCCGTGATGATTCGACCGGACCGAATGACGATAAAGGCGCAGGAGGCGTTCCGCGATGCCGGCGAGGAGGCCCGCCGGCGCGGGAACCCAGTGGTGAACGATGCCCATCTCCTGCTCACGCTGCTGCAGCAGCCGGAGGGGGTGGTGCAGCCACTGCTGCAGAAGGCCGGGGTGAATCTGACCCGTCTGATGGAGGAAGTCGAGCGGGAGATCGCCCGCTTCCCCAAGCAGCAGGGGTCGGGCGCCGAGCCGACCTTCAGCCGGGAGCTGAACCGCGTGTTCGACCGGGCCGAGGAAGAGGCCCGAAAGATGGGCGATGCCTACCTCTCCACCGAGCATCTGTTGCTGGCATTGGCAGAGGAGAAGGGGAGCTCCGCGCGCAACCTGCTCAGCGCCCAGGGTGTTTCGGCGACTGATCTCCGCCAGTCGTTGCAGGAGGTGCGCGGGTCCCATCGGGTGACCGATCAGTCTCCCGAGGAGAAGTATCAGGCGCTGGAGCGGTATACCCGAAACCTCACCGACGTGGCACGACGGGGAAAGCTCGACCCGGTCATCGGGCGCGACGAGGAAGTTCGTCGTGTCATGCAGGTGCTCTCTCGGCGCACCAAGAACAACCCGGTGCTGATCGGCGAGCCGGGGGTCGGCAAGACCGCGATCGTCGAGGGGCTGGCCCAGCGCATCGTGAATGGGGACGTGCCGGAGTCGCTGCGGAATCGGCAGCTGGTGGCACTGGACATCGCCCAGCTGCTCGCGGGCGCCAAGTTCCGGGGCGAGTTCGAGGAGCGGCTGAAGGCCGTGGTGAAGGAGCTGACCGAAAGCGAGGGGAAGTACATCACCTTCATCGACGAGCTCCATACCATCGTCGGAGCGGGTGCCGCAGAGGGCGCGATCGACGCGAGCAACATGCTGAAGCCGGCACTGTCGCGCGGTGAGCTCCGGGTGATCGGCGCCACCACGCTGGACGAGTACCGCAAGCACATCGAGAAGGATGCCGCCCTGGAGCGCCGGTTCCAGCCGGTTCTGGTGGGCGAGCCGAGCGTGGCGGACACCATCGCCATCCTCCGCGGGCTCAAGGAAAAGTACGAGGTTCATCACGGCGTCCGGATCACCGACAACGCGCTGGTTGCGGCGGCGACGCTCTCGGATCGCTACATCGGCGACCGCTTCCTGCCCGATAAGGCGATCGATCTGGTGGACGAGGCGGCGAGCAGGCTGCGGATCGAGATCGACAGCCTGCCCCAGGAAATCGATGAGGTGGAGCGGCGTCTGGTGCAGCTCGAGATCGAGCGGCAGGCGCTGCTCAAGGAAAAGGACAAAGCGGCCCGCGAGCGGCTGTCCACGGTGGAGCAGGAGATGGCCGGGCTGCGGGAGCAGAGCGCCGGCATGAAGGCGCAGTGGCAGGCGGAGAAAGAGGCGATCGACCACATTCAGGCGATCAAGGCCGAGCTGGACGACGTCCGCAGCGAGGTGGAGCAGGCGACGAGATCGGGCGACCTCCAACGCGCGGCGGAGCTGCGCTACGGCCGCATTCCCGAGCTGGAGCGCCAGCTGGCGGAGGAACAGCGGCGGCTCAACGAGGTTCAGGCCAAGGGGAGCTATCTCAAGGAAGAGGTGGACGCGGAGGACATCGCGGAGATCGTGTCCCGCTGGACCGGCATCCCGGTCTCCCGGATGATGGAGAGCGAGCGGGAACGTCTGGCACACCTTGAAACGGAGCTGGCTCAGCGGGTCGTGGGCCAGGAACAGGCGGTCACGGCGGTGGCGAATGCGGTGCGGAGAAGTCGGGCCGGCCTGGGCGACCCCAATCGGCCCACCGGCTCCTTCATTTTCCTGGGCCCGACCGGTGTGGGGAAGACCGAAACGGCGCGCGCGCTGGCCGATTTCCTGTTCGACGACGAGCGGGCCATGGTGCGGCTCGACATGTCGGAGTACATGGAGAAGCACTCGGTCGCGCGCATGATCGGCGCTCCGCCGGGCTATGTGGGCTACGAAGAGGGCGGCCAACTCACCGAGGCGGTGCGCCGGCGGCCGTACAGCGTCATCCTGTTCGACGAGATCGAGAAGGCGCACCCCGACGTGTTCAACGTGCTGCTCCAGATCCTCGACGACGGACGGCTCACCGACAGTCAGGGCCGGGTGGTGGATTTCCGGAATTCGGTCATTATCATGACCAGCAACATCGGCAGTCAGTACATCGTGGAGGCGGGCGCCGCCGCCTGGGAGAAGGTCGAGGAGCGAGTCCGGGACGAGCTGCGCAACCACTTCCGGCCCGAATTCCTGAACCGGGTGGACGACATCATCGTCTTCCGACCTCTCTCGCGGTCGGACCTGGTGAGCATCGTGGACCTCCAGCTGGTCAGGCTGAACCAGCTGGTAGCCCAGCGGGGACTCAAGCTCGAGGTCACCCCGGAGGCCCGCGAGCTGCTGGCGGAGCAGGGATACGATCCGGTGTACGGCGCTCGGCCACTCAAACGGGTCATCCAGCGGGAGCTCCAGAACCGCATCGCACTGGAGCTGCTGGAAGGAAGCTTCAAGGAGGGAGACACCATCCGGGTGGAGCACGACGATCAACACCTGAAGCTGGTCCACGCGTCGGCCGCCCCGGCGAGGGCGAGTGCGTAGGGGAACACCTTCTCCCAGCGACCTGGCCGGGATGCAGGCGGCGCTCCGCCTGGCTCGGGCCGCCTCGGTCCGCGAGGAGATTCCGGTCGGCGCGGTGATCGTCAGCGACGGCGATATTCTCGCCGAGGCCCACAACGAGACCGTGCAGCGGCGGGATCCGACCGCGCACGCGGAGCTGCTGGCCCTTCAGCGAGCGCTCCAGAAAGTGGGTGAGGATCGGCTCAACCTGGCCACGATGTACGTGACGCTGGAGCCTTGCGCGCAGTGCGCCGGCGCGCTGGTGCTCGCCAGGATCGGCCGGATCGTGTTCGGTGCCTACGACGCGCGGTGCGGAATGGCGGGGTCGGTGTATGACCTGCTGCGTCACCCGCGGCTCAACCACCGGCCGGAGGTGGTCGGCGGGCTCCTCGCGGAAGACTGCGGGGATCTGCTGAAGCGGTTCTTCCAAAGCCGGCGGGCGACGCTGTAGGGCAGGCGGTCAGGCGGACCGAAGGTAAGACCTCATCCCGAGCGCAGCGAGGGACCTACTCCGCAGCCATCGAACATCGGCCGAGTAGGTCCCTCGCGGCGCTCGGGATGAGGTATCGAAGTTCGGCTGGCGCTACTTGGCCGTCAGGTTCTTCCGCAGCGCCCCGATATCCAGCACCGGCATCCCACCTTCCGTCGGTACGATCATCACCACGTTATTCGAGGTCCGCAGATCGTGCAGGACCTCCAGATACTGCTTGGTCAGCGCCTCCGCGGTGAGCGTCTGGTTGAGCAGGCGCTGTTGCTCCGCTTGGAGCCGGGCGACCTCCACCCGGTGGCGCTCGGTCGCGATCTGCTGCTCCTGGGCAATCTTGTTGTTGATCGCCTGAACCACCTGCGGCGGCGGCTGAAGGTCTCGGAGGAAGAAGGCCGTGACGGTCGCGATCCGGAATCGCTCGCCGCCGGCTCGGGGTGTCGTGACCAGGGCTGAGTCGACCTCCCCAGACATGGTGCCGGCGATCCGATTGCGCTGGGCGATGTCATTGATGGAATACTGCACCATCCCGTCGCGTACGCCGTTCCGAATGGCGTTGAGCACCACGTTCTGGATCTGCTCCTGCGACCCCAGCTCCCGGAAGATGTGAGGCGCCTGCATCGGATCGATCTGCCAGCGCACCGCCACGTCCACCTGCATGCCCATCTGCTCGCTGGACAGCGCGCTGATCTGCTCCGCGTCGCTGCTGCTCCGGGGGAACTGTTCCTCCCGGGTGGAGAAGCGCTCCACGCTGGACCACGGGGTGACGAACCGCACTCCCGGCAGGAGCGGCTGCGGATCCACTTCCCCGAACGCATGCCGGACTCCGACCTGTCCGGCGTCGATCACCACGACGCTGGATGTGAGGACGATCAGCGTCCCTACGATGGCCAGCAGCCACCCGCCGGTGCGAAGCAATGTGCCGCTGGCCGTGGAGGAGGCGGCCCGACGGCCCGCGGCCGCGGTAAACAACAGAAACGCGGCGACGAGAATCGCGCCGCCGAGCATGAGGGAACCCATGTCTGCTCCTGGGGAAGGTGCCGAAAGGTAGGGGCAGGGCGGGTGGCTGTCACCCGGGGCGGGGCCCCGGGCTACTGCCGGGTGAGCCTCAGCGTTGTGCCCCAGGGATCGTCCACGACCGCGTCACCCTCCTCGCGCTCCACCTGGTAGCCGGAGTCGGCGAGCGAACGAGCCGCGTCGCCGATATCGGACTGGCGGGGCAGCTGGATGGTCCACTCGAGGAGCCGCGCATCCCCGGGAGCGGCGGGCGACGCGCCCGAGGCCCAGGTATTGGTGCCGAGATGATGGTGATATCCCCCAGCCGACAGGAATAGGGCCCCCGGAAGGTCGAGCATGATGCGGTCGAGTCCCAGTCCGGTGTGATAAAACGCGGCGGCGCGCTCCAGGCCGCCGACATGGAGATGGACGTGACCGATTCGAGTTCCCGCGGGCGCGCCGGTCCAGGCCTTGCCGGCACTCGCTCGGACCAGGTCCTCGAGATCCAGAGGGTCGGTGGCCATGGCCAGCGTGGGTCCATTCATCCGCCAGGTGTGCCGCGGCCGATCGGCATACACCTCGATACCCAGTCCGTCCGGGTCGTTGAGATAGAGCGCCTCGCTCACCAGGTGGTCGGACGCACCGATGCGGACGCCAAGCGCCTCGAGTTGAGCGACGAGGCGCCCCAATGCGGCTCGATCCGGCAAGAGCAGGGCGAAGTGATAGAGGCCTAGACGACCCCGGCGCGGTACCGGCACCGCTCCCTTCCGCAGGCGCAGCTCGATGAGGGATGTCTCATCGCTTTGGGCCCCCAGCGTGGCTCCGGCCCCGCTGCGCTGGATGGCCCGTAAGCCAAGCACCCGCTCGTAGTAGTCCAGCGAGCGGCCCAGATCGCCGATCTGGAGCCGTACCGGCCCCAACCGGAGCTCGGCGGGAAGGCGATACCCATCGGGTGCGACCGCATATGGAGCCGCGCCGGCTGCGGCCGTGTCGCCGGGACTCGTGTCCGTGGTAGCCATGTGCGGACTCCTGTCGTGAGGTGAGCCGAGACGCGCTCCCAGAAGCTAGCAATCTTTTTCCTCCTCCGCGCGAACGTGATCCGGGCCACGTCAGGCCACCGGCCGATGTCTTAGCGTGCGCACCGAGTGCCGACTTCTAGGAGGCGACATGCCGGAGCGCAGGACGATCAAGCGTGCGCGCCAGGATGCGCGTGAGGGGAAGTCCCCGTCGACCCAGGCGGGCGAGTTCGTACGAGAGGAGATTCACCACGTCCGGGAGGGGAAGCACGGCGCCCGATCGCCCGAGCAGGCCATCGCGATCGGTCTGTCCAAGGCCCGGCGCGCGGGGGTGAAGCTGCCCCCGAAGCGGACCAAGAGCGGCAGGCGGAGCCGCAGCGCGGCCAGCCGCAACGCGACGAGGAAAACCATCCGGCGCAAGCGGCCCTCCGCCAGGCGCGCCCGGGCTGTCAGCCGGGCGCTCAAGCGAGAAGGCAAGTCGGCGGCATCCCGGCGAGCGCTCTCACGGCATGCCCGGACCAGCGCGCGGAGGAGGAGTGCCCGCCAGCGCTCGGTGGCCGCCCGCAAGGCGGCCCGAACCAAGGGTCCCGCCAAACGCTCGGCTGCGGCGAAGAAGGCCGCGAGGACTCGCCGGACTCGTACCTAGTGCCCCACAGCGCCGAGTGGGACGTCGTGGTGGTCGGCAGCGCGAACATGGAATCTCTCGCCCGCGGCTCCGCGCTGCCGCCGGGGTCGAGGCGCTCTCCGGAGCAGTGCGGCGGCGCTGGAAAAGCTCGACGCCCCGATGTAAACTTCGCGCCCGAATGTAGTTGGATCGCCAGGACAGGTGTCCGAGTGGCTGAAGGAGCCGGTCTCGAAAACCGGTATACCGGCAACGGTATCGTGGGTTCGAATCCCACCCTGTCCGTAGGTAGGTAGTAGCAAGAGGGCCACCGTTTGAGCGGTGGCCTTTCGCATACTCGTCGACCTTGCGGCTACCGATGTCGGGGCCTTGTTCTACCGTCTATCTGCTGGAGCCGTTTTCAGCCGACCGGTCGCGCGTCGGCGCCGCCGCCAGCCCGGGCGCATCGCCCGACATGAAACCAGACCGCATTTCACGCTTGGCCCCTCCACCACCATTCAAAACGGCGAACCCGTGATTCTGGAACGTGGTCCATTGAAGACCTTGCTGCTCGCAGAACACCGGGAACGCGTTCCGTTGAAAGATTTCCCGCAGGCTGTGTGCGACCAGGACGTCATGGGAGGAGAGCACCCCTCCCGGCCTCAGATGCGGCAGGGCCGTCCGGTACTCGAACGTCATGTGCTGAAACGTGTGCAGGCTATCATGGTGAAAGCAGTCGATCGCGGGAACCTGCTCCAGCAGGATCGGCAGTTCCCGGCGGGCGTCGCCGATGATGAGGTGCCATCGATCTTGAAACCCGTCGGGCACCAGGAACCCCGACTCCGGCTCATTCGCATCATGGCGAAGATCGATGCTGTACAGCTCGCCCTCCCGGTTCGCAGCAAGCGCGCCCAGGATGTGAGCGCTTGATGCACCGTACAGGACACCAGTTTCCACGATCACGCGGGGCCGAGCGGCACGGACGAGTAGATACAACGCCCTGAGACTCCAGGAGCTCGACGTTCCCGAGCGCCGCGGTCCGAGGGAGCTGCGGAGATCACGCACTCGCGCCAGGTACCTGCGACGGAACGCTGAGTTGTCGTACTCGGCGTCCAGTGCTTCCGAGTCAACGCCGAACTTGTCCGATAGCCAGGCCAGAAAGCGGCGGTGATCCGCCTGAGGGTCGAGCCTGGCTAGCCTCGCGTAAAGCAAGAGCCTCAGGAGGGCCCGTTCCGGGTGCCGAATGGCTCTGGAAGCAAGCCGGAGACGGAAAATGAGACCCTGACTCCGGCTCGCCAGCGCTTCTACTAGGGGCATTTCCGGCCAGCCGCTTGGTTTCTGGAGCTCCACCGAAGCACCGAGTAGGCTATACCTGGCCCTGATCGTTGGGCTCTTGGGGAACTTAGGGGCACCACGTCCGTGGCTTACCGTTCATGGTCGCCGAGAATAGAGTCTGGGGCCTCCGGTAAACTGTGTCCAGTATCACTTACCGGAACCATTGGCCACCCAGGTACCGCAGGTGGCCCCTGAACGTTGGGCTCTGGGGTTCGTGCTGGGTTAGGTTTGGGCGAATCAATGCCGTCGGGTCTCTTCCCCGGATCAGCAAGGACCACGCCTTGGGTCCAGTACCCCCAGACGGAATGGGTGAGAGCTCCCAGTCCGCCCCGCCCGGGCTCAGCCCACCTGCTCCCCGCGCCCTCGCGCGGCAGCTCGGCGTCTGGTCCGCCGTCGGCATCGTGATCGGAAGTATGATCGGCAGCGGCATCTTCCGGGTGCCGAGCGCCACCGCCGCTCAAGTGGGAACACCCGGCGGGATGATGCTGGTGTGGGTAGCGGGAGGTCTCGTCGCGCTCTGCGGCGCGCTGGCGCTGGCCGAGCTCGCCGCCCTCTATCCCCGGGCAGGCGGAATTTACGTGTACCTCAACGAGGCGTATGGGTCGCTGCCGGCGTTCCTCGTGGGTTGGTTGCTGCTGGTCATCGCACCGATCTCGATCGCTGCTGTCGCGCTGGTCTTCGCCGAGTATCTCGGCAGGATCATGCCGCAGATCGAGCCGCAGACCCCACTGGTGGCGACCATCGCCGTAGTGATGGTCGCGGCCTGGAACTACCGCTCACTGCGGGTCGGCGCCGCCGTCTCCAACCTGTCCTCCGGCTCCAAGGTGCTCGCGATCCTCGGTCTCACCGCGGCCGCCTTCCTCCTGGGGCGCGAGGGCGACACGACCTGGCTGGAGAGTGGCCCTCTGATGCCCGCCAGCATGACTGGCTTCGGGCTTGGCCTGGTGACCGTGCTCTGGGCCTACAACGGCTGGCAGGACGCCACCTACGTCGGCGGTGAGATCCGGGATCCGGGCCGCACGCTGCCGCGCGCCCTCATCCTCGGCGCGCTGATCGTGACCGGCGTGTATCTCCTCGTCAATGCGGCGTATCTCGCCGTGCTACCGATGGCGGCGATCGAGCGCTCCCCCCTCGTCGCGGCCGACACGGCGGTGCGGCTTTTCGGACCGGTGGGCAACGCGCTGATCGCTGCGCTGGTCTGCGTCTCGACCTTCGGAACCATGAACAGCGGAATGATCTGCTATCCGCGGATCTTTTTCGCGATGGCGGAAGACCGCCTCTTCTTCCGCCGGATCGCCGCGGTGCACCCTCGATACGGCACGCCGCACGCCGCCGTCGCTCTCACCGCCGCACTCGCGATCGGTTGCCTCTGGGTGCGAACCTTCGAGCAGCTGATCGAGGTCTTCATCCTGGCAAGCCTCCCGTTCTGGGCCCTCGCGGCAGGGGCGGTGCTTCTGCTGCGCGGCCGGCGGCCCGACCTGCCGCGGCCCTATCGCTGTCCGGGGTATCCCTTGGTTCCGATCGTGTTCATCCTTGCGACCGGGGGACTCCTGCTCAACTCCATGTACCAGCGTCCGGGGCCCGCACTCGGTAGTGTGGCGGCGATCGCCGCCGGCATTCCCGTGTTCTATTTCTGGCGCAGGCCGTGACCGACACCGCCACGGCACTGGCCGGGTGCCTCCTCGGTCAGGCGCTGGGGGACGCTCTGGGATTCGTGGTCGAGGCAAAGCCCCCCGAGATCGCCCGCCAGTACGTCGAGGACTACCTGCTGGCCGGGCGGGCCGGCGAGCTGGCCCATCCCGAATTCCCCTTCGGTCAGTACAGCGACGACACGCAGCTGGCCCGCGAGCTGGTGCTGAGCTTCGTGGATGGCCGCGGCTGGAACCCGGAGCTGTTCGGCCGCCGGCTGGCCGCGATCTTCGCCGAAGGACGGGATGTCGGCGCGGGCCCGGCCACTCGGGCCGCCGCAATGCGGCTGCTGAAGGGCACGCACTGGACTCACTCGGGCACCCCGGCGCCCTACGCCGGCAACGGCAGCGCCATGCGGGCGGCGCCTCTGGGGGTCCTGTTCGGAACAGATGATCGCGCCCTGCTTCGGGCGGCCCGGGAGCAGAGTCTGATCACCCATCTGGATTCCCGTTGTGCCGCGGGGTCGCTGGCAGTGGCAGGCGCGGTCTCCCTCGCAGTGGCCAGATATCCGGTCGAGGATGAGCAGTTCCTCCGTGCGGTCGCCGACCTGGCGGCCACGGCAGATCAGTCGGTCGCCACGGCCATTCTCAACCTGCGTGGATGGAGCCACCTCCCACCACCGGAAGCTGCGCGCCGACTGCATGCCGAGCGGCTCGATCCCGACTACGCGGATGCGTGGCGGGGCGTCTCCGCGTACGTCATCCCCAGCGTCCTCTGGAGTCTCTATGCCTTCGTCCGCACCCCTGACGACTACTGGACGACACTCTGCACCGCGATCGGAGTGGGTGGTGACACCGATACGATGGCGGCGATTGCCGGAGCTATCTCCGGCGCTCGGCTGGGCCCTGGGGCGCTGCCGGCTCCGCTGGTCAGGCGGGTCCATGACCGCGACGGCTGGGGGTTCGAGCAACTGATGGATCTCGCGCGGCGTGCCGCGCGGCTGATCGAGGCGTAAGCAGCGGGGATCCTTGCCGCGATTCGATTCCGGGCCCGAACATCGAGGGTGATCATGCCACACGGGAAGATCTATCAGGATGTCGCCGAAACGGTCGGCAATACTCCCCTCATCCGACTCAATCGTGTCGGCGTCGGATTGCCGGGCCGGATCGCCGTGAAGCATGAGGGATACAACCCCTACGACTCGGTGAAGGATCGGATCGGCGCCGCCATGATCGACGACGCGGTGGCCAAGGGGCGGCTCAAGCCCGGCATGGTCATCGTGGAGCCGACCAGTGGCAACACCGGAATCGGGTTGGCCTATGTGGCAGCTGCCAGAGGCTACCGCTGCATCTTCACCATGCCGGACACCATGACGCTCGAGAGGCGTCATCTGCTGCGGGCCCTCGGGACGCGGGTGGTGCTGACTGAGGGGGCCAAGGGAATGAAAGGCGCGATGGCGCGGGCCGAGGAGATCCTGGCCAAGCTGGGCGACCGCGGCTGGATGCCCCGGCAGTTCGACAACCCGGCCAATCCCGCCATTCACTATCGGACGACCGGTCCGGAGATCTGGACCGACACCGCGGGTCAGGTGGAGGTCTTCGTGGCCGGGGTGGGAACCGGCGGCACCATCACCGGGGCGGGACGCTACCTGCGGGAGAAGAAGCCGGAGATCAGGATCGTGGCCGTGGAGCCCGCGGAGAGCCCGGTTCTTTCGGGAGGGCAGCCCTCGCCCCATCGGCAACAGGGCATCGGCGCCGGCTTCGTTCCCTCGATCCTGGATACCAAGATCTTCGACGAAGTGATCCGGGTGAGTAATGACGACGCCATCGCCACTGCGCGGCGGCTGGCTCGGGAGGAGGCCATTTTCGCCGGGATCTCCAGCGGGTCGATCACCTGGGCGGCGCTGCAGGTGGCGTCGCGGCCGGAAAGTGCCGGCAAGCTTATCGTCTCCATTGTCTGCGATTTCGGGGAGCGATATCTGTCGAATCCGGTGTATACCGAGCTGTCGGATCAGGACTTCGCGGACTTGGAGGAGGCCATTGCACAAGGGCCGGCCTAGCCGCTTTGTCAGTGCCTCGACAATGACGCATCTGCTGGTCCAGACGTACTCCCCCAACATTTGCCTCCTGATTATCTTGCGCGCTTTCCAGGCACCACCCAAACCAGTGAGGCGAAGGGCCGTGACCACTCCCCAGCCAGCCGAGCGGGTAGACTCCATTTTCGGCAGCGACGTCTTTTCTCGCAGCGTGATGCGGCAGCGGCTCCCCAAGGAGGTCTATCGCAGTCTTCTCCGCACTATCGACCGAGGGGAACCGCTCGATCCGGCGGTGGCCGACGTGGTCGCCGCGTCGATGAAGGACTGGGCCATCGAGAACGGCGCGAGCCACTACACCCACTGGTTTCAGCCGCTCACGGGCCTCACCGCTGAAAAGCACGACTCGCTGGCCGCCCCCGACGGCAATGGGGGTGTGGTGTTCAACTTCTCAGGCTCCGAGCTGGTCCAGGGCGAGCCCGACGCCTCGAGCTTTCCGTCCGGCGGCATCCGCGCCACCTTCGAGGCCCGCGGGTACACCGCGTGGGACGCCACCAGCCCGGCCTTCCTCATGCGAGGGGACAACAATGTCACCCTCTGCATTCCGACCGCCTTCGTCTCCTGGACCGGCGAGGCGCTGGACACCAAAATCCCACTGCTTCGCTCGGTCGAAGCCCTCTCGCGCCAGGCGTTGCGAATTCTCAAGATCTTCGGCACTGATGAAGGGGTTTCCCGGGTCTACACCACGGTAGGCCCGGAACAGGAGTACTTCCTGGTGGACCGGGAGCTCTACTTCAAGCGGCCCGATCTTCTGATCTGCGAGCGCACCTTGTTCGGCGCCAAGCCGCCCAAGGGACAGCAGCTGGAGGACCACTACTTCGGTACCATTCCGCCCCGGGTGCTGGCCTTCATGGCCGAGGCCGAGCAGGAGCTCTACCGTCTCGGCGTCCCGGTCAAGACCCGGCACAACGAGGTCGCACCCGGCCAGTATGAGATCGCGCCACTGTTCGAGCCCAGTCATATCGGCAGCGACCACCAGATGCTGATCATGGAGACGCTGAAGCGGGTGGCCCCACGCTACGGGCTTCAGGCGCTGCTGCACGAGAAGCCCTTCGCCGGCGTGAACGGATCGGGCAAGCACAACAACTGGTCCATGTCCACCGACACCGGGGTGAACCTGCTGGACCCCCAGGACGAGACTCACACCAACATGCAGTTCCTGGTGTTTCTCGTGGCCACGATCCGGGCGGTGGACATGCACGCGGACCTGCTGCGCGCGTCCATCGCTTCGGCGGCCAACGATCACCGGCTGGGTGCCAACGAGGCGCCGCCCGCCATCATTTCGATCTTTCTGGGGGAGATGCTGGAAGACATCCTGGACCAGGTGGAGAAGGGGCTACCCAAGCGGACCATCCGGGGCGGCACCCTGGACCTGGGTGCCAAGACCTTGCCCCAGCTGCCGCGGCACTCGGGCGACCGCAACCGCACCTCGCCGTTCGCCTTCACCGGCAACAAGTTCGAGTTCCGCGCCGTGGGCTCCAGCGCCAGCATCGCGTGGCCCAACACGGTGCTGAATACCATCGTGGCGGAGTCGCTCGACCACATGGCCACCGAGTTGGAAAAGGCGGTGGGGACCAAACCCTCGCCGGCTCGGCTTCAGGCCGGCGTCATCAACGTGCTCAAGAACGTCATCAAGCAGCACAAGCGCGTCTTCTTCGATGGCGACAACTACTCCGAGGAGTGGCACGCGGAGGCCGGGCGTCGCGGGCTGCCCAACCTGCACGATTCGGTCGAGGCGTTCCACGTGCTCAAGGCCAAGAAGAACGGAGATTTGTTCCGGAAGTACGGCGTGCTGGGCAAAGCCGAGTACGAGTCCCGCATTCACATCGCCATCGAGAAGTACATCAAGCAGCTGGCGATCGAAGCCGAGACCATGGTGTCCATGGCCCGGGGCCAGATCCTGCCGGCCGCGTTGGAGCACCAGCGTCGAATGGCGGAAGCGGTGGCGGCCACCAAGGCGGCGGGCCTCAACCCGGGGGAGACGGCGGCCGTCCTGCGCGACTTCGTGAAACTGGTGGACCAGTTCCGGGAGCGGACCGCCGAAGTCGAGACCCTGGCGGCGCATCACGAGGACGATCCCCTCAAGCATGCCGCGCAGATCGCCAAGAAGCTCAAGCCGGCCATGGCCCGCCTCCGGGAGACCGGCGACGCCATCGAGAGCCAGGTGGCGGTGAATGTCTGGCCGCTGCCGACGTACAGGGACCTGCTGTTTCTCAAGTAGAACTGGGTGAAGCCTGAAGCGTGAAGCGTAAAGAGGGGCTCGCAATTGAGCCCCTCTTCACTCATTACGCTTCACGCTTCACCCAGTTTCTACACCGGCCACCCCACCGGCCGCGTGCGCGTGAGCACGAACAGCTCCGAGGGGCACCGGGCGGGCGTGAGCACGCCGGCCATGGCCTGGAACGCCACGACCTCTTCCGGCGTGGTGTCGGGGTCGAAGTACACGGCGATGGCTTCCACCAGGCGCGGCCGGTTGCTGCGGACCAGCGCATCCATCCAGGGCTGCGATTCGGTGAGGTGACGGCACTCCAGCCGCACTCGGACTGCGCCGTCGAGCCAGCAGGGGACCGTTCCCAGCTCCTGGGCCAGGGCTTCGGTGAGCAGCAGGCTTTCCCCCCACGGCGTGATCGCTCCGAACCGCAATCTGCCACGCTCGTTGCGCCGGTGAATCACCACTCCCCAGCCGAAGCAGGGCCGCTGGTGCTGGTACCAGTCCAGCACGCGCAAGAGCTGCTCGCGTAAGGCGTCGATGACCAGTGGTGATTGCATGGTAGACCGCCGGCGTAGGCTGCCGAGCTCCCTGTAGGGGTAGGGTCACCTGCATTTTCAGCAGGATACGGGCCATCCTTCCGTCTCTTTTCCCTCGGCTCTATCTCGCACCCCTGGCGCCGGTTGCCCGATCCCAGCACATTCCGGCGCCTGGAGGCACCTGGGACCTCCGGCTCTCCCACTGCAGATCGCCCAAACCGATGCCCGATCCCGCCAATCCCGGCTCCCACGTCTTCTATCGCAAGCTGACGCGGCGCTACCCGCGAATCGTGAGGGGCGAGGGCTGCTACCTCTACGATGACACCGGGCGGCGGTACCTCGACGGCTGCGGCGGCGCCTTTGTGGTGAACCTGGGACACGGCGTCCCCGAGATCGCGATGGCCCTGGGCGAGCAGGCGCGCGTGCTGGGCTATGTGAACGGCACCGCCTTCACCCACGGCCCGGTAGAGGAGCTGGCCGCAGAAATCGCCCGGCTCTCATCCGGCGACCTGGATCTGGTGTACCCGCTGGGCAGCGGATCCGAGGCGGTGGAAGCCGCACTCAAGCTGGCGCGGCAGTACTGGGTGGAGATCGGCCGCACGGAGAAGCGCAAGATCCTGACCCTGGCGCCCTCCTATCACGGCAACACCCTGCTCGCCCTCTCCGCCTCGGCGCGGCCGCACTACAGTGCCCTGTTCGGTGACTGGCTGGTCGAGGTGGTTCGGGTGCCGGCGCCGAACGGCTATCGCTGCGAATGTCGAGGCGTCGCGCCCTATTGCGGTGCATGCAGCGGCGCGGCGGTAGAGGAGGCCATACTTCAGTCGGGGCCCGACTCCGTCGCCGTCTTCATCGCCGAGCCGGTTGGCGGGTCCTCCACCGGAGCGACGGTCCCGCCGCAGGGGTACTGGGACCGGGTGCGTCAGGTTTGCGATCGGCATGAAGTCCTGCTGATCGCCGACGAAGTCCTGACCGGGGCAGGCCGAACCGGCACCTGGTCAGCGCTGGAGCCCTTCGGGGTGGTGCCTGACATCATGACCCTGGGGAAGGGCATCGCCGGCGGCTACGTGCCCCTGTCCGCCGTGGTGACCCGACGGGCGCTGGCCGATGTGCTCGCCCGCGGCTCGGGAGCCCTGGCCCATGCCCAGACCTTCTCCCATCACCCGGTGCTTTGCGCCGCCGGCGTCGCGACCCTGCGGTATCTCCGGGAGCGGCGGCTGATCGAGCGCGCCGCAGAGATGGGGCGGGTGTTGCACCGGCGGCTGGGGGACCTGCGGCAACTCCCCCTGATAGGAGACGTCCGGGGCCGGGGACTGCTGGCGGGGATCGAGTTCGTGGCGGATCCGGAAACTCGCGAGCCGCTGCCGCGTTCCGCGGCATTCGCGGAGACTTTTACCCAGGCGGCTCTCGACGCCGGACTGGTGGTCTGGCCCAATATCGGGCACGCCGATGGCCGCAACGGCGACCTTGTGATGCTGGCTCCGCCCTTCGTCGTCACCGAGGATCACATCGACGAGATGGTGGTGCTGTTGACCCGGGCGTTGCGTGATGCGACGGACCGGGTGGGAGCGACCAAATGACGACAGCCACGAAGATCACCTATACCTCGACCGCCGGCGACCTGGACGACTTCCACCGTCGCTTCGACGAAGCCCTCGCGAAAATCCGCGCCGCCGCGGGCGCCATCTATCCCAACCTGATCGGCGGCGAACCGATTGCGAGCGCGGGGCCACCGCTGGAGGATCGCTCCCCCATCGATACGTCGCTGCTGCTGGGCCGCTTCGCCGCCGCCGGCCCGGCGGAGGTGGATCTCGCGGTCCGCCGGGCCCGGGAGGCGCAGCGGGGCTGGGGTCGTCGGCCCTGGCGCGAGCGGGTAGGCATTCTGCGTCGCGGGGCGGAGCTGATCCGGGAGCGCAAGTACGATCTCGCTGCGCTCATGTCTCTGGAGGTGGGGAAGAGCCGGCTGGAGGCCATGGGTGACGCGGAGGAATCAGCCGATCTGATCGACTACTACTGCGGCCAGATGGAGGAGAGCGACGGATTCGTCCGGCCGATGGGGAAGATCACGCCTATCGAGCGGAACACCGACGTGCTCCGGCCCTATGGGGTGTTCGCCTGCATCGCGCCGTTCAACTTTCCGCTCGCCCTCTCGACCGGGATGTCCTCCGCCGCCCTCATGGCGGGGAACGCCGTGGTCTACAAGCCGGCCGAGGACGCACCCTGGACCGGCCTGCGACTGGCGGAGATCTATCGGGATGCGGGGGTGCCGGCAGGGGTGTTCAATTTCCTGGCGGGCCGCGGTAAGGACATGGGCGATGCGCTGTGGCAACATCCCGGGGTGGACGGGGTGGTGTTCACCGGCTCCAAGGAGGTTGGCCTCCGGATTCACGCCGGGATCAGCGTGCGCTGGATCAAGCCTTGCCTGCTGGAGCTGGGTGGCAAGAACGCGGCGGTGGTCACCGCGAGCGCGGACCTCGACGCGGCTGCCGAAGGCGTGATGCGCTCCGCGTTCAGCCTGCAGAACCAGAAGTGCAGTGCCACCTCTCGGGTCTACGTGGATGGCACCGTGGCGGCGCCCTTCCTCGACCGCCTGCTGGAGAAGACCCGCTCGATCAGGATGGGAGACCCCACCGAGCGGGACGTCTTCTTCGGGCCGGTGATCAACCGGCGATCGGTCGAACGGTTCGAGCGCGCCGTAGCGCAGGCCCGTCAGGAAGGCACGATCGTGCTTGGCGGTGAGCGGCTGCGGGGCGGCGTGTTCGACAAGGGGCATTTCGTCGCCCCCACCATCGCGAAGCTCCCGCTCACCAGCTCGCTGTATCGGGAGGAGCTGTTCGTGCCCTTTCTGGCGGTGGGGGAAGTGCGCGGGCTGGATGAGGCGATCGCCGAATCCAATGCCGCGGAGTACGGCCTCACCGCCGGAATCTTCTCCGCGGACCCGAAAGAAGTGGAGCGCTTCTTCGACGAGATCGAGGCCGGCGTCTGCTACGCCAACAAGCGGAGCGGGGCCACCACCGGGGCCTGGCCCGGAGCGCAGGCGTTCTGCGGATGGAAGGGCTCCGGCTCGACCGGCAAGGGCGGGTGCGGGCCGTACTATGTCGCGCAGTTCATGCGCGAGCAGAACCGCACCGTCATAGAGATGTAACTTCATCCCGAGCGGAGCGAGGGATCTGCCCGGCCTGTCACGATGCCGGGCCGAGCAGGTCCCTCGCTCCGCTCGGGATGAAGTAGATCGTGGTGCCGATATCTCACTGGAAGGACCCAGCGTGCGCGACTACCCCAAGATCCTGGTGCCCCCTCCCGGACCTAAGGCCCAGGCGATCGTCCGCCGGGACGAGGAGTGGACGGCTCCCTGCTACATCAAGGAGTACCCTCTCGTCATCTCGCATGGCCGGGGGCCGATGGTCGAGGACGTGGACGGCAACCGCTACCTCGACTTCATGGCCGGGATCGCCGTCTCCTCTACCGGCTACTCGCACCCCACCGTCGTGGCGGCGGTGAAGGAGGCGGCCGACCGCTTCCTCCACATCTGCGGGTCCGATTTCTACTACGAGGGGATGGCCGCGCTCTGCGAGCGCCTGGCCCGGATCGCGCCGGGTCCCTCCCGTAAGCGGGTGTTCCTCACCAACTCCGGCACCGAGGCGACCGAGGGCGCGATCAAGCTGGTGCGCTACGCCACCCGACGCACCGCGATCATCGCTTTCCGCGGTGCCTTCCACGGCCGGAGCACCGGCGCCGTGAGCCTCACGTCGAGCAAGGCCCGGCAGCACGCCGGCTTCGGACCACTGCTGCCCGACGTGCATCACGTGCCGTTCCCCTACCGCTACCGGTGTCAGTTCTGCGCCGACCAGGGCGATTGCAACCGGGGCTGCATCGGCAGTATCGAAGAGCTGTTCAACCGCCAGGTGGATCCGGGCGACGTGGCGGCGATCTTCGTCGAGCCGATCCTGGGCGAGGGCGGCTACGTGATCCCGCCCACCGGCTGGTTGCGCGACCTGCGCGAGCTGTGCGATCGGCATGGCATCCTGCTGGTGGCGGACGAGGTGCAGTCCGGCGTGGGCCGCACCGGAAAGATGTGGGCCTGCGAGCACGAGGGCGTCGAGCCCGACATCCTGCTCACGGCGAAGGGTCTGGGGTCCGGGATGCCCATCGGGGCGTTCATCGCGCGCGAATCCATCAGCACCTGGGAGCGCGGCTCCCACGGCTCCACCTTCGGCGGCAACCCGGTCTGCTGCGCCGCCGCGCTGGCCACGCTCGATCTGGTCCAGCGTGAGCTCATGGCCAACGCGGTGAAGATGGGCGACCACCTCATGGCCGGGCTTCGCAGGCTGGAAGCGAAGCACGCCTGCATCGGCGATGTCCGCGGCCTCGGGCTCATGGTCGGGGTCGAGTTCGTGAAGGACCGCCGCACCCGGGAGCCGGCGCCGGAGCTCCTGGAGTCCCTGGTCCTGAACGCCTTCCAGCGAGGCTTGCTGCTCCTGGGATCGGGGAAGAGCACCCTCAGGCTGGCGCCGCCGCTCGTCGTGGACCAGCAGGACGTGGACGCCGCGCTCGGTATCCTCGACGGTCTGCTCGGCGAGCTCGATTGAGCAGCAGCAAGGTCGCCTCTATGCGCGACGCCGTGGGCGCCCTGGTGCGCGACGGCGACACGGTGGTGATCGAGGGGTTCACCCACCTGATCTGCTTCGCGGCCGGCCACGAGATCATCCGGCAGCGCCGGCGCGACCTCACGCTCTGTCGCCTGACCCCCGATCTCATCTACGATCAAATGATCGCGGCCGGCTGCGCCCGGAAGCTGGTGTTCTCCTGGGCCGGCAATCCCGGCGCAGGCTCGCTGCACGCCTTCCGCCGTGCGGTGGAGAAGGGAGATCCCCCGCTCGAGCTGGAGGAGTACTCCCATTTCGGCATGGTCGCCCGGCTGAGCGCCGGCGCGGCCCGGCTGCCGTTCTGGACCCTGCGGGACTATATGGGCACCGATCTGCCGGCAGCCAATCCGTTGATCCGGTCGGTGACCTGTCCCTATTCGGGCGAGCGCTTGGCCACGGTGCCCGCGCTCAACCCCGACGTCACCATCGTGCATGCCCAGCGGTCCGACGCCCAGGGCAACACGCAGATCTGGGGCCTGCTCGGCGTCCAGAAGGAGGCCGCATTCGCCTCCGAGCGGGTGATCGTCGTGGTGGAGGAGCTGGTGGACGAATCGCTGATCCGCGCCGACCCCAACCGGACGATCATTCCCGGCCTCGCGGTGGATGCGGTCGTGGTGGAGCCCTGGGGCGCCCATCCCTCTTATGCCCAGGGCTACTACGATCGGGACAATGACTTCTACGTGGCCTGGGAGCCGATCTCCCGAGACCCGGCGGCGCTGAAGCGATACCTCGACGAGTTCGTATTCGGCCTGCCGGACCGGGCGGCGTACGTGGAGCGCTGCGGAGGGCTGGACCGGCTCAGGGCGTCGAGCCGGGTGTGCCCGGGAGTGAACTATGGGTACTGACGCCGTCCCGCCGGCATATACACCCGCCGAGATGATGGCCACCGTCGCCGCTCGGGAGCTCCGCGATGGCGAGGTCGTGTTCGTCGGCATCGGGCTCCCCAACCTCGCCTGCAACCTCGCTCGCGCCACCCATGCCCCCAATCTGGTGCTGATCTACGAGTCGGGCGCGGTGGGGGCCGAGCCGGAGCGCCTTCCCGTCTCGATCGGCGATCCCTCGCTGGTGACCGGCTCGCTCATGGTCTGTGGCATGGCCGACGTCTTTCAGTTCCTGCTTCAGAACGGCCGGATCGAGGTCGGCTTCCTCGGCGGTGCCCAGATCGACCGGTACGGCAACATCAACACCACCGTAGTGGGGGGCTACCGCAATCCCACGGTCCGGCTGCCCGGCAGCGGCGGCGCGGCGGAGATCGCCATCCACGCGCGACGCACCGTCGTCATCTCCCGGCTCAGCCGCCGCGCCTTTCCTGAGTCCGTGGACTTCCTCACCAGCCCGGGGCACCGAATGCGGGGCCAGACCCGCCGCCAGCTCGGCATGCCGGGTGCCGGTCCGGTTCGCGTGGTCACCGACAAGGGGATCCTCGAGGCCGATGGCGCCAGCGGGGAGCTGATCCTGGCGGCGCTCTACCCGGGGGTCACGGTGGAGGAGGTCCGCGCCGGCGTGGGCTGGCCGCTCCAGTGTCGCGAGACGATCTCCGCCGTGGCCCCCCCGGAAGCAGCGGAGCTCCGGCTACTGCGCGAGGTCCTCGACCCCCGCGGGCTCTACCTGGGAAGCTGACCCATGGCCACCGCGGCAGCCGGGTCGGAGTCGGTGGTTCACGCGCTTCCCCGCGCGATGGGGCTTCGCGACGTCGTGTTGTTCAACATCGTCGCGATTTTGAGTCTCCGCTGGCTGGCGACGGCGGCGGCGGCCGGCGCCAGCTCGGTCTCTCTCTGGATCCTTGCGGGACTCTTCTTCTTCGTTCCCCAAGGCCTGGCGGTGAGCCATCTCGCCTCCCGCTACCCCGATGAAGGAGGGATCTACCACTGGACCAAGCGGACATTCGGGGAGGGCCACGGATTCTTGTGTGGCTGGTGCTACTGGGTGAACAACATTCTCTATTACCCCAACCTGCTGATGGCCACGGCGGTGGTGGGAACCTACGCGATCGGCCGGGGCGGCTCGGGGATGGAGAGCGACTGGAGCTACGTGCTCCCCGCTACCCTGGGCGCGCTCTGGCTGGCGGTCGGTCTCAACATCGTAGGCCTCAAGACCGGCCGCTGGCTGCAGAACCTGGGAGCCATCGGCACCTATATCCCCGGCGCGCTGCTGGTGGCGTTCGGCGCTTACGCCGCCGCAACCCGGCCCCCCGCCACCCCGATGACGGCCGGGACCCTGCTTCCCGACCTGGGCGACTGGTCGTCGCTGAATCTCTGGGCTTCCATCGCGTTCGCCTTCGCCGGCCTCGAGCTCTGCGCCGTGCTCGGCGACGAGGTGCGGGACCCGCGGCGCACGCTGCCGCGATCGATCCTCTTCGCCGCGCCGTCGATCGCCTTCCTCTATATCGCGGGCACGGTGTCGCTGCTGTGGCTGGTCCCGTCGGGCGAGGTCAACATCGTCTCCGGCTTTCTTCAGGCGATCGCCGTGGGCGCTGCCGACGCGGGGATGGCGCTCGCCTGGCTTGCACCGGCCGCCGCCGGCCTGTACGTGATCGGGAACATCGGTGGCATCGGGGCCTGGCTCACCGGCCCAGCGCGGGTGGCGTTCGTGATCGGGCTCGACCGCTACTTCCCTCCCGCGTTCGGGAAGGTGCACCCGCGGTGGAAGACGCCCTACATCGTGATCCTGACCCAGGCCGTGCTCGCCTCCCTGTTCCTCCTGGTGTCGGTACTGGGCCAGGGAACGACGGTCCAGCGGGCGTATTTGGTCATCCTGGACACGATGCTGCTGGTCTACTTCATCCCCTACATCTATCTCTTCCTCTGCTATCTGGTCGACCGCCTGCGCGGCAGGGATGCCGCGACCGGCGGGACTCGGGCGATGGCGCTGATGATCGGGATCGCCGGTCTGTTGTTGACCCTGCTCGCGATGCTCATCGCCACGGTCCCGCCGGGCGGGACCGACGACCCCTGGCTCTTCCGGGTGAAGGTCATCGGCGGCGCCGGGCTGTTTGTGCTGCTGGGCTGCCTGGTGTTTCTCAGGGGACGACGTTGATCCTCCGTCGCGGCGTGGCCCTGCCGGCGCTGTGTCTCGCGCTGGCCGGCGGAACCGCTTACGCCCAACGACAGCCGGTGCTCCGCCAGGTCAAGACACCCCACCCGTACTACTTCCGCGAGATGTTGATCCCCCAGGTCACCACCGGCCCGAGCAGCGTGGCATGGTCGCCCGGGGGCGCAGAGCTGATCTACTCGATGCAGGGCTCGCTCTGGCGGCAACGGCTGGAAGAGCGAGACGCCAGGCAGCTCACCGATGGGCCCGGCTACGACTACCAGCCGGACTGGTCACCGGACGGCCGTCGGGTGGTGTACGCCTCCTACCGGGACGACGCCATCGAGCTCAGGTTGCTCGATCTCGCGACGGGCCACTCCTCGGCACTCGTGACCAACGGCGCCGTCAACATCGAGCCACGCTGGTCTCCCGACGGCACCCGGGTGGCCTATACCTCCTCAGCGCACGACAGCCTGTGGCACGTCTTCATCGTGGAGGTGGGAGAGCATGGGCCGGTGGGCGAACCGATCCGGATCACGCCGGAGCGTGAGAGCGGCCTGCCGCGCTACTACTACCATCACAAGGACCAATACTTCTCACCGGCGTGGTCTCCCGACGGACGCGAGCTCCTTCTGATCTCCAATCGGGGCCATATCTGGGGATCGGGTGGGTTCTGGCGGATCGAAGCCAGGGCCAGGGGGCAGGCTCGGGAGATCCGCTACGAGGAAACCACCTGGAAGGCACGGCCGGACTGGAGCCGAGACGGTCGGCGAGTCGTGTATTCCTCCTATCTGGGCCGCCAGTGGCATCAGCTCTGGCTCATGACCTCGGACGGCGGCGACCCGCTTCAACTGACCTACGGTGAGTTCGACGCCACTAACCCGCGGTGGTCCCGTGCCGGCGATCGCATCGCGTACATCAGCAACGAGCGAGGCAACACTTCGCTGTGGGTGCTGGACGTCTTCAGCGGAGCCCGGCGGGAACTGCGAGCAGAGCGCCTCCGGTACGTCAAGGCTGTCGGCCGTGTGCGGCTCGCCGTAACCACCGATGGGGGTGCACCCCTGCCGGCCCGCGTGTCGGTCCAGGCCTCCGACGACCGGAGCTTCGCGCCCGCGAACGCCTGGCATCACGCGGACGACGGCTTCGATCGCCGCCAGCGTCGCTTCGAGTACGGGTATTTCCACACCACCGGCTCGTCCACACTCACGCTGCCGGTGGGTCGGTACGCCATCGAGGTCTCGCGGGGACCGGAATATCGGGTCGCGACCCGATCGGTCGAGGTCAGGGAGGGTCAGACCCTCCCGCTCACCGTGAAGCTGAGCGTACTCGATGATCTGGAGGCCCGGGGCTGGTTCAGCGGCGACCTCCACGTGCACATGAACTACGGCGGGTCGTATCGCAACGATCCCGACCGGCTCATGTTCCAGGCCCGGGCCGAGGATCTCCACGTGGTGGAGAACCTGATCGTGAACAAGGAAGGTCGGGTTCCCGACGTTGCCTGGTTCCGCCCGGAGCCCGATCCGGCGTCGCGCCCCGGCACGCTCATCGCGCACGGGGAGGAGTTTCACACCAGCTATTGGGGACACATCGGTCTGCTGGGGCTGAAGGAGCATCTGGTGCTCCCGGGTTACACCGCTTATGCCAACACGGCAGTCGCCAGCCTTCAACCGTCCAACACCCGGATTTTCGAGATCGCGCGCTCGCAAGGCGCGATCACCGGGTACGTGCATCCCTACGATGCCACCCCCGATCCGCGTGACACCAGTCGGAAGATCACTCACGCGCTCCCGGTGGACCTGGCCCTGGGGAAGGTGGACTACTACGAAGCGGTGGGCTTCGTGGATGACCTGATGGCGACCGCGACGGTGTGGTACCGGCTGCTGAACTGCGGCTTCCGGGTCGCGGCAGGTGCAGGCACCGATGCCATGGCCAATTTCGCGTCGCTGCGCGGCCCGGTGGGGATGAACCGAGTCTATGTCAGGAGCGGCGCCCCGCTGGAGCACCGCCGCTGGCTCTCGGCACTCAAGGCGGGCCGCAGTTTCGCCACCAACGGCCCGCTGCTCGGCCTGACGGTGGAGGGCACCGGGATCGGAGGTGAAGTGCAGCTTCCCCCCGGCGGGCGCGAGGTCGCGGTGAGTGTCAGGCTTCGCTCGAATGTCCCGGTGGACCACCTGGAGGTGGTACGGAACGGACGGGTGGTGGTCGAGGTACCGCTGGCCCGCGATCGTCACTCCGCCACCGCAGTGGTGCGGGTGCCGGTTGACCGGAGTGGATGGCTTCTCGTGCGGGCGCGAGCCGACCAGGCGGCTTATCCCACCCTCGATGTCTATCCCTATGCCACGACCAGCCCGATCTACCTGACGGTGGGCGGGGAGCCGGCACGCTCACCCGAGGATGCCCAGTACTTCATGGCATGGATCGATCGGATGCGGGAGGCGGTAGAATCGCATCGGGACTGGAACTCGGATGCCGAACGGCAGGAGACGCTGGACATGCTGGCACGGGCGAGAGCCGAATACGAGCGGAGAGCCCAGGACTGACGACCTACGCCCGCCGGCTCGGTCTCTTTTCGGGAACCATGGCCGTGATCGGCGGCATCGTCGGCGGCGGGATCTTCCGCACGCCGGCCGCGGTGGCGGAGCGAGTGGGATCGCCCGGATTGATTCTCGCGGTCTGGGTGGTCGGCGGAATCGTCGCGCTGATCGGCGCGCTCTGTTTCGGCGAGCTGGGGCAGCGGAGCCCGCGCGCAGGCGGCGGATACGTCTATCTCCGGGAGGTCTGGGGAGCGCTGCCGGCCTTTCTCTACGGCTGGGCCCTCCTGCTGGTGATCGCGAGCGGCGCCATCGCGGCCATCGCGGTGACGTTCGCCGACTACACGCTGGCCCTCACCGGCCTGCCGCCGCGCTTCACCCTCCCGCTCGCCATTGCCGCCATCTTTTTCGTGTCCGGGATCAACTACCTCGGCGTGCGGCCCGGTGCGATGGTCCAGAACGTCTTCACGCTGCTCAAGCTCCTCGCGCTCGCCGCGCTGATTACAGTCGGCCTGGCGGCGGGGCCGGTGCCCCCGTCTTCGGAACCGACGGGCTCCCCCGGCGCTTTCGGCGCCGCGCTGGTACCGGTCCTCTTCACCTACGGCGGGTGGCAGCAGACCAACTTCATCGCCGAAGAGATGGTGAATCCGGAGCGCGACCTCCCGCGCGCACTGCTCCTCGGCGTCGCTCTGGTGGTGGCGGTCTATCTGCTCGCCAATGTCGCCTATCTCCGCGTGCTTGGCGCGAGCGGCCTCGCGGCCAGCACAGCGCCCGCGGCGGACGCCGCGGCCGCAGTGCTGGGGCCGGAAGGCGGCACGCTGATCGCCGCCGGCATTGCGGTCTCGACCTTCGGCTTTCTCAACCTGGTCATCTTGGTGACGCCGCGGGTGTTCCAGGCGATGGCGGCCGATGGCGTGTTCTTCCCCCAGCTCGCGCGGCTCCATCCGGTGCATCGCACGCCGGCGGCGGCGATCGGGCTCCAGGCCGTCTGGGCCTCCGCGCTGGCGCTCTCCGGCAGCTTCAGCCAGCTGGTGGATTACGTCGCCTTCGCCGACTGGGTGTTCTTCGGTCTGACCGTGGCTGGGCTCTTCGTCTATCGACATCGCGATCGGCAGGACGGGCGCCCCGCGGAACCCGGAGCGTTCCGGACGCCGGGCTACCCCTGGACGCCGGCGCTGTTCGTCGCGGCGGCCGGCTTCGTCGTGGCCAGCTCCGTCGCCGCCAACCCGAGGAATGCGCTCATGGGCAGCGGACTCTTGCTGCTCGGAGTGCCGGTGTACTGGTATTGGAGCCGCCGCACCGCACGTCACCCTGAGTCACCCAGGATACCCGAGTGAGCGGAGCGGTGAAGGCCTCCCTGAGTCGCCGCTTGCGATCCGGCATCAGGGCGCTGCCCATCCTCACTGCACTGGTCACCATGGTGGCGTGCGGGAGCGAGAGCGGCCCTTCTGCCGGAAAGGCCGGAGCCGGCGACGCTGGGCGGAGTGCCGTACGCATCGTCATGGTGACCCATGGTCAGACCTCCGACCCGTTCTGGTCGGTGGTGGCCAACGGTGTTGCCGACGCCGGGCGCGAGCTGGGAGTCCGGGTGGAGTATCAGGCTCCGAGCAGCTTCGACATGGTCCGCATGAGCCAGCTGATCGACGCCGCGGTCGCGAGCCGGCCAAGCGCGCTCGCGGTCTCCATCCCCGACCCCAGCGCAACGGCACGCTCGATCAAGGCTGCCATCGCCGCAGGAATTCCGGCCCTGTCGCTCAATGCCGGTGATGAGGCATGGGAGCGGCTGGGCCTGCTCGGTCACATTGGCCAGACCGAATACGAGGCGGGGCGGGCGGCCGGGGAGCGACTGGCAGTGCATGGAGCGAAGCGGGTGCTCTGCGTGAATCACGAGGTGGGCAATACCTCGCTGGACACCCGCTGCCGCGGACTGCGCGACGGCTTGGCCAAGCGCGGCGCTGCGATGCTGGTGCTGGGGATCAACCTCGCCGATCCCGAGGATGCCACCCAGCGGATCAAGAACGCGCTGGGACGGGATGCGGCGGTCGACGGCATGTTGACGCTCGGTCCCGGAGGAGCGGCACCGGCCCTGACGGCCCTGCGGGAGAGCGGCCACCTTGGCCGGATTGCCATCGGAACCTTCGATCTCACGCCGGAGGTGCTGGCCGCCGTGCGTGACGGCCGGCTGCTCTTCGCCATCGACCAGCAGCCCTATCTCCAGGGCTACCTCGCCGTCGTCCTGCTCACCAAGTATCTCGAGACCAAGGCGATTCCGGGAGGTGGACAGCTGATCCGCACCGGCCCCAGCTTCGTGACCAGAGAAACCGCGGCGGATGTCATCGCGCTGGCCAAACGGGGCATCCGATGAAGTTGCTGGTCCGGCCCGAGGCCAGCGCTGCTGCCGGCGCGCTGCTGATCTGGCTTCTCTTCGCGGCCATCGCAGGGCCACCGTTCCGCAGTCTCGAGGGTGCCGCTGCCGCGCTCAATGCCGCCGCGCCGCTGGGGATTCTCGCCGTGGCGGTGGCGCTGTTGATGATTGCCGGCGAGTTCGATCTCTCGGTCGGCTCCATCATCGGCGCCGCCGGGATGTCCGTCATGCTGCTCACCCGTCACTTCGACTGGTCGCTCTGGCCAGCGATCGCACTGACCGTGCTTCTCTGTGCGGCCATTGGCTTCGGCAACGGCTACCTGGTCGTTCGCACCGGGCTCCCGTCCTTCATCGTCACCCTCGGCTCCCTGTTCGTGTTCCGCGGGCTCACCATCGCCGTGAGTCGTCAGCTCACCCAGCGGACTCAGCTCGGCGGGTTGGATGAGGTGGCGGGCTACCGAGCGGCACAGACTCTGTTGGGCGGCGATCTGGTCGGCCCCTTCCAGGTTTCAATCCTCTGGTGGATCGGCCTCGCCGCCCTGGCGACGTGGGTGCTGCTGCGGACCCGGTTCGGGAACTGGATCTTCGCCACCGGGGGAGCGCCCGAGGCGGCCCGGAAGCTGGGCGTTCCGGTTGCGCGAGTGAAGATCGTCCTCTTCATCCTCACGGCACTCGCCGCCTGCCTCGTCGCCGTGATCCAGGCCGTGCGATTCGCCGGAGCCGACGCGCTCCGGGGCGAACAGCAGGAGTTCCGGGCCATCATCGCCGTCGTGATCGGTGGGACACTGCTCACCGGCGGTTACGGCTCGGCCGTCGGCGCGGTTCTGGGCGCTCTGATCTTCGGCACGGTGCAGCAAGGGATCGTGATCACCGGCGTGGATGCGGACTGGTTCCAGGTATTCCTGGGGTCACTGCTGGTGGCCGCGGTTCTGGTCAACAACTTCGTACGCAGTCGGGTGGCGGGAACCCGGTGACCGAGCCGATCATCCGGGTGGAGCGCGTCTCCAAGTCCTTCGGGCGGGTGATCGCGCTCCGCGACGTCTCCCTGTCGGTCCAGCCGGGTCAGGTCACCTGTCTGCTGGGCGACAACGGGGCAGGGAAGTCCACCCTGATCCAGATCCTCGCTGGGGTACACCGGCCGACCGGGGGACATTATCTGGTGGATGGCGAGGCGGTGCAGTTCAACTCTCCCCGCGAGGCTCTCACGAGAGGCATCGCCACGGTCTACCAGGACCTGGCGCTGATTCCGCTGCTGAGCGTGTGGCGAAACTTTTTCCTTGGCGCCGAGCCGTGCAGGGGCGCCGGGATCCTCCGACGGATCGACGTAGGCTACTGTGAGCGCGTGGCCCGGCAGGAGCTGGAACACCTCGGCGTGTCCCTGCGAGACTCGGCACAAGCCGTCGGAACGCTCTCCGGTGGGGAGCGACAAGCCGTGGCGATCGCCCGAGCCCTGCACTTCGGCGCCCGGGTGCTCATCCTGGACGAGCCGACCGCGGCCCTCGGCGTCAAGCAGGCCACCGCGGTGCTCGGCTTCATCGCCAGGGCTCGCGACCGCGGCGTCGGAGTGGTGTTCGTCACCCACAATCCACGACAGGCCCATCCGATCGGCGACCGCTTCGTGGTTCTGCGTCGGGGCGAGGTCCTGGGCGACTACCGCAAGTCGCACATCGGCCTCGAGCGGCTCGCGGATATGATGGCGGGCGGAGACGCTCCGAGTTCTCGGCTTATGGAGCAGCAGAACTAAGCGGCTTCCACCACCATCGCGATACCTTGCCCGACGCCGATACACATCGTGGCCAAACCATAGCGGCCGCCAGTGCGGCGGAGCCCGTGTACCAGAGTGGTGAGGATCCGCGCTCCGCTGGCACCGAGGGGGTGCCCCAGCGCGATCGCGCCGCCATAGATGTTGACTCGGGCAGGGTCGAGCTCGAGGTCGCGAATGCAGGCGATCGCCTGCGCGGCGAATGCTTCGTTCAACTCGATCAGGTCGAGATCCTTGGCCTGCAGGCCCGCCCGGGCAAGCGCCTTTCGAGTGGCCGGTACCGGACCGAGGCCCATGCAGCTTGGGTCTACCCCGGCCACGGCCGTGCTCACCACGCGGGCCAGGGGAGCCTCGCCCAGTTGCCGCGCCATCTCCGCCGACGCGACGACCAGGGCGGCTGCCCCGTCGTTGATCCCGCTGGACGTTCCCGCCGTGACGGTGCCGTCCTTCTGGAATGCCGGCGAGAGCCTGGCCAGCCCCTCGAGCGTCACGTCCGAACGGGGCGGCTCGTCCCGTGAGACCGTCTGGGTCCGGCCGTCGCGCGGAACGGCGAGCGGCGCGATTTCGTCCTCGAACATGCCGGTGGCGAGGGCCGCCTGGGTCCGCCGCTGGGTTTCCACCGCGAACTCCTCCTGCTCCCGCCGGCTGATCCCATGGCTCCTGGCTACCCGCTCCGCGGTCTGCCCCAGGGCAATGGTCCACTCGGCCCGGAGGAGCGGATTAGTGAAGCGCCAGCCGACCGTGCTATCGGCCACCGTGGGGGGAGTCCGGTCCCAGGGGCGGGCCGGCTTGAGCATGACGTACGGCGCCCGAGTCATACTCTCGACTCCACCGGCGATCATCAGTTCGGCCTCGCCCGCGGTGATGGCGTGAGAGGCGGTAGTCACTGCCTGCAACCCCGACCCGCACAACCGATTGACCGTCTGGCCCGGGATCTCGACGGGGAGGCCCGCGAGCAGCAGCGCCATACGGGCGACATTGCGGTTGTCCTCGCCGGCCTGGTTGGCGCAACCGAGCACGACATCATCGATCCGCCCGACGGGGAGGCCAGTGCGGTCGAGCAGCGCGCGAATGGCAGCGGCTGCCAGATCGTCCGGCCGCACCTCGGAGAGAACACCGCCTGCGCGTCCAATGGGTGTCCGGACGGCGTCGAGGATGAGAGCGTCCATTGGCGACCTTCAATGAGATGGAAATTCGAGATGGAAATTCGAGGCCCGCCGGAACGTAACAGGTCCGGGCATCCAGCGTCTCGCCGGCCTCGTTGACGGGTCCATTCAGCACCGCTAAGTTGCGCCCTCGCAACGAGTCGGGACAGGTGGCCGAGTGGTTGAAGGCGCACGCCTGGAGAGCGTGTAAACGGCCTAAACCGTTTCGAGGGTTCGAATCCCTCCCTGTCCGCTGGAGGCATATGTTCCGCTGGGGAAGGAAGTCGGCGGACCCTGCCGTCGAACCTACGACCATCGGCCGCTACCGCGTGACCCGCCAGCTGGGGCAGGGTGGCATGGGTGTGGTCTACGCGGCCCACGACGACCGGCTGGATCGGACCGTCGCCATCAAGCGCATTCGCGAGGCGTCGGACGATCTCAGTCACCGCGAGCGGCTGCTGCGCGAGGCCCGGGCCGCGGCCAGCCTCAATCACCCCAACGTCTGTCACATCTACGAGCTCGCCGAGGAAGCCGGCGAGCTCTACCTGGTCATGGAGCTGCTCACCGGCGAGCCGCTCTCGGACCGGATCGCGCAGCCCATCCCTCTCGCCGAAGCACTCCAGGTCACGCTGGGCATCCTGGCCGCGCTCGAGGCCTTGCATGGTCGGGGCATGGTACATCGCGATCTCAAGCCGTCGAATGTCTTCCTCACCCCTCACGGCGTGAAGTTGCTGGACTTCGGGCTGGCCCGCCCCCTGGTAGAGCAACTAAAGAGCGATGTGAGCCTCACCGCGCCGGGCACCATTCTCGGTACCCCGCGCTACATGCCGCCCGAGCAATGGGAAGGTGAGGCGTTTGTCCCCGCCTCGGATCTGTTCGCGGTCGGCGCGATTCTGTTCGAGATGCTCGCCGGAAAGCCTGCCTTTCCCGGCGAGACGATCATCGAGGTGTATCGCGCCGTGGCCATGGCCCAGCCGCCAGCACTGACCGGCGGGCCCGAGGTCGTGGCGGCAGACCGCATCATTCAGCTCGCGCTGGCCAAGCGTCCGGGCGACCGCTACCCAGATGCCGCGGCCATGGCCCGGGAAGTCCGGGCCGCCTGGGCCCTGATCGATACCGGGTCAAGCCCTCAGGCGAGGGCGGTCACCCGCCTTATCGTGCTGCCGTTCCGGGTTCTCCGTCCCGATCCCGAGACCGACTTTCTCGCCTTCAGCCTTCCGGACGCCATCACCGCCTCGCTCTCGGGCCTGGACGCGTTGGTGGTCCGGTCCACCGCCGCCGGGCAGCGCTTCGCGACCGAGAGTCCCGACCTCAAGGTGATCGCGGAGGATGCCGCAGTGGACGTGGTGCTCACCGGCACGCTGCTCCGGGCCGGTGACCAGGTGCGGGTGGCGACCCAGGTGCTCGAGGCACCCTCCGGGACGCTGCTCTCTTCCCACACCGCCCAGATCAAGCTGACCGACATCTTCCAGTTGCAGGACGAGCTGGCCCGCCAGATCGTGGACGCGCTCGCGATCCCGCTCTCCGCTCGGGACCACCGTCGGCTGGGCCAGGACGTGCCTGCGAGCCCCAAGGCGTACGATCTGTACCTCCGGGCCAATCACCTCGGCGCCAACACCAGCAACCCATCGCGACTCACCGTGGCGCGCGATCTGTACCGCAGCTGCCTCGAGGAGGATCCCGGGTACGCCCCGGCATGGGCCCGTCTGGGACGGGTGTATCGAGTGCTCGCGAAGTACGGCTCGGAAGGCCAAGCCGAGAGCCTCGCGTTGGCGGAGGAAGCGTTCCGTCGGGCCCTCGAGATCAACCCGGACCTGCCGATCGCGCACAACTTCTACACCTACTTCGAGCTGGAGGAAAAGGGGAGAGGGCCCGAGGCCATGGTGCGCCTGCTCCAGCGCGTGGCATCCGGCACCGCTGATCCCCATCTCTATGCCGGCCTGGTCGTCGCCTGCCGCTTCTGCGGCCTGCTCGAGGCCTCGCTGGCCGCCGACCGCAGAGCGCGCCGGCTCGACCCCTCGATCCAGACCAGCGTGCAATACACCTACTGGGCGCTGGGAGACTACCAGCAGGCCGCGCTCCACGACGTGGAAGACATCCAGGCCATCCGCCACGGCGCCCTGTGGATGCTGGGCCGGCACGCGGAAGCGATCGCAGGGGTTCGCGAGGCGCTGACTCACGCGCCGGGCAGCCTGGAGCAGTGGATCGTGGAGTCACAGCTCGCCGCCATGGAGGGGCGCCGGGAGGATTGCCTTCGCCACGCCAAGGCGGTCGAGGATGCCGGCTTTCACGATCCCGAAGGCTTGCTGATTCATGTGCGAGAGCTGGCGTACCTCGGAGAAGTTCGCCGGGCACTCGCGACGCTGGAGCGGGTGGTGCAAGGCGGCTACCACTGTCCCGCCGCGCTCACCCGCGACCCGTGGCTCGACTCCCTTCGGGCGGAGCCCCAGTTCGTCCGTCTGGTTCGTCAGGCCGAAGCCGGCCGCGCGCGGGCGGCGGAGGCCTACACCCGAACCGGTGGAGAGCGACTGCTCGGAGTCGGGGTGGGGTGAGCCTTTCGCCTATCTCCCCTCGCCGCTACCTTCCCGCCCCGATGCCCACCCGAGTTCCCCTCATGGACGACCGCGCGCTCGGCCGAACCCTGGCGCGCATGGCGACCGAGGTCGTGGAGCGGGCCCATGGGACCGAGGGGTTGGTGTTGGTCGGCATTCAGCGGCGCGGGGTGGAATTGGCCGCCCGACTTCGTGCGCTGATCGCGCAGTCCGAGGGCGCGGCCATTCCGTGGGGCAAGCTCGACATCACCCTCTACCGCGACGACCTCCAGACGGTGGGGGCCCGACCGGTGGTCGGGGAGACCAGTCTGCCGGACCTGGATGGCAAGACCGTCGCCATCGTGGACGACGTGCTCTACACGGGGCGCACGGTGCGGGCGGCACTGGACGAGTGCTCCGATTTCGGCCGCCCCCGTCGCATTCTCCTGTGCGTCCTGATCGATCGCGGCGGACGCGAGCTCCCGATCCAGGCCGATATCGTCGGGCAGAAGGTCACCGCCGGTGTCGGCGATCGGGTGGACGTGCTGGTCTCGGAGCTGGACGGCCGTGACGCCGTCGAGCTGGTGCGAGCGACGCCGTGACCGCCACCCTCGGCAAGGACCTCGTCGGCCTCGAGCCGCTCAGCCGGGAGCAGCTCCAGCTCATTCTGGACACGGCCGAGCCGTTCAAGGAGGTGAGCGAGCGCCCCATCAAGAAGGTGCCGGCGCTCCGGGGCAAGACAATCGTCAACCTCTTCTTCGAAGCGTCCACCCGGACCCGGATCTCGTTCGAGTTCGCCGAGAAGCGACTCAGCGCGGACACGGTCAACGTCGCCACCGCGGTCAGCTCGGTGAGCAAGGGCGAGACCCTGGTGGATACCGCCCGCAACCTGGAGGCGATGCGGATCGATATGGTGGTGATCCGCCACGGCGCCTCCGGCGCGGCACAGTTTCTGGGCCAGCGGATCCGGTCCAACGTGATCAATGCGGGCGACGGCAAGCACGAGCATCCCACCCAGGGCCTGCTCGACATGCTGACCCTGCGGGATCGCTTCAAGCGGCTGGAGGGCCTCAAGGTCGCCATCTGCGGCGACATCCTGCATAGCCGGGTGGCCCGGAGCAACATCTGGGGCCTGACCAAACTGGGTGCGCAGGTGGGGGTGTGCGGACCGGCCACCCTCCTGCCGCGCAACGTCCACGAGCTGGGGGTCACCATTCTCCCGCGCATCGAGGATGCGATTCAGTGGGCCGACGCGCTCAACGTCCTCCGGCTCCAGCTCGAGCGGATGCAGGCCGGCTTTCTTCCCTCGCTCAGGGAGTACAACCGGGTGTTCGGCGTGACCACTGACCGGCTCTCGCGAGCGCCCAAGGACCTGCTGATCCTCCATCCGGGACCGATGAACCGGGGAGTCGAGATCGACAGCGACGTGGCGGACGGCCCGCACAGCGTCATCCTGCCGCAGGTGACCAACGGCGTGGCGGTGCGGATGGCGGTCCTCTATCTGCTCGCGGGCGGCTCGCCCGACTGGGCGCAATCCAGCGGGAGCGTGGACTAGCGTGCGCCCGATCCTGATCCGCAGCGGCCGCGTGGTGGATCCCTCGCGTGGCCTCGACGAGGTGACCGACCTGTTTCTCGCGGACGGAAAGATCCAGGCTCTGGGGCGGGACCTCGGGCGGCCGGACGACGCGCTGATCGTGGACGCAGGCGCCATGGTCGTGGCACCGGGCTTCATCGACCTGCACGTGCATCTGCGCGAGCCGGGCCAGGAGGACATCGAGACCGTCGCCACCGGGGCGATGGCCGCGGCCGCCGGAGGATTCTCGGCCGTGTGCGCCATGCCGAACACCGATCCGGTGACCGACAATCAGGCGGCGGTGGGTTTCATCGTGAGCCAGGCGCAGCGCGCTGCGAAGGCGCGAGTCTATCCCATCGGCGCGGTGTCCCTGGGCCAGAAAGGACAGCAGCTCGCCGAGTTCGGCGAGCTGGTCGGGGCCGGCGCGGTGGCGGTGAGCGACGACGGCAGGCCGGTTGTCTCCAGCCACCTGATGCGGACCGCCTTGGAATATGCCCGCACCTTCGGCATCCCGGTGGCCGACCACTGCGAAGATCCCACGCTCGCTGCCGGCGGCGTGATGCACGAGGGACTGGTGTCCACCCGGCTCGGCCTCAAGGGGGTACCCGCCGCGGCCGAGGAGATCATGGTGGCGCGGGACATCCTCCTGGCCGAGCTCACCGGCGGGCACGTGCATCTCTGCCACATGTCCACCCGTGGGTCGGTCGAGCTGATCCGCCGGGCGAAGGACAAAGGGCTGCGGGTCACCGCGGAAGCTTGTCCTCATCACTTTACGCTGACCCACGAGGCATGCGAGGGATACAACACCAACGCCAAGATGAACCCGCCGTTGCGGGAGCCGGAGGATCGCGAGGCCATCCGCCAGGCGCTCCGCGACGGCACCATCGACGTGATCTGCACCGATCACGCTCCGCATCACTACGATGCGAAGGAGCGGGAGTTCGACGACGCGCCCAACGGCATCATCGGGCTGGAGACCGCGCTCGGTCTGGCCGTCACCGAGCTGCTGGATCCCGGCCTCCTCTCGCTCTCCGAGCTGGTGCGCCGGATGAGCGAGATGCCGGCCAGGATCTTCAATCTCCCCGGCGGTACCCTCGCTCCCGGCTCCTCGGCGGACGTGGTGGTGTTCGATCCGGCGGCGGAATGGACCGTGTGTCCGGAGCACTTCTTCTCCCGCAGCCGTAACACGCCGTTCGCCGGCCGCCGGCTGCGGGGCAGGGCCGAGACCACGGTCGTGCGGGGACAGGTGGCCTTCTCCCGGCGAGAGCCTTCGGCTGGCGTCGTTCCCTAGTTAGATTTTCGAGGCAAGGATCTACCCGGAGGAACCCCTCGACATGGCCACGGAAAGCGACAACAGCATCGAGGCGCTGCTGGAGCAGCGCGCCCAGTTCGAGCAGTGGCTCGCCAAGTTGGACGCCGCCGCGGACAAGGCCCCGCAGGCCGTGCGGCAGAAGGTGCGGACCGATTACGAGGTGCGCCTGCGCGGCGTCATCGAGCGATTGCGGGGCCATTCGGCCACCATCGCGGACGAGCTGCACCGGCACCAGTCGACCCAGGGCGAACTCGACGGGCAGCGCCGCCAGGCCGAGGAAGAGCTGGCCGAAGCCGAGGTGCGCCACGCGGTGGGCGAATTCGCCGACGACGAATGGCGTCGGATCAGTCAGGAGAGCGATGGACGGCTGAACAGTCTCCGGGAACAGCTCAAGACCGTGGGAACGGAGATCACGAGGCTGCTGGAGGTCCAGTCGCTTATCACTGCTCCGGCTCGACCCCAGCCGACGCCGCCATCTTCGGCCGACGTCATCGAGCGGTCGCCTCCGCCACCGGCGACGCCTCCGATGGAGCCGGTGGCCGAGGCTCCTGCCCACAAGACGCCGCCCAAGCCATCGCCCGCGCGCCCTCGGGAGCTGGAGCACGCCGGCGCTCCGGTGGACGAGCTGGCGTTCCTCAAGTCGGTGGCCGACGAAGACGTCAAGCCCTCGGCCTCGCGGCGACCGAGCAACCCGGGAGCGACGGCTCCGCACGGTTCCCGAGCGGTCGAAACCGCTCCGCCGCCCTCGGCCCAGGGTGGCAAGGCCGGCGCCCCCGGCGTGGCGAAGACGCTCAAGTGCGGCGAATGCGGCACGCTGAACCGGCCAACCGAGTGGTACTGCGAGCGCTGCGGGGCGGAATTGGCGGGAGTGTAGGGGCCGAAAGCGTCAAACGTTGAGAGTTGAAAACTGAAACGGTTGCGGCTTTAAGTGCCGTACTTAGCTGCACTTATGGGCGTAAGCTAAAGTAGTTTCCGGATCATGAGCCGCAAAAGGGGCCCGGCGCGCACCGGGCCCCTGGCCTTCCCCCTTCAACCCCTCACCCAGTTTTCAGCTTGGCCTTCAGTTTCGCCAGCCGGCTCTTCTGCCGCGCCGCCGCGTTGGGGTGGATCAGGTGCTTACGCCCGGCGCGGTCGAGCAGCTGCACCGCTTCCGCATAAGCGGCCTCGATGTTGGCTCCGGTGGCGGCCCGGACCTTCTTCAGCGCGGTCCGGAGTCGGCTGCGCTGCGTGCGGTTCTGCGCGGCGCGGACTCGGGCCTGACGCATGCGCTTCTTGGCGGATTGAATGCGGGGCACGGCCACCTCGGCTGAGCGACGACTGCGCTCCGGCATACCGCCCCGGAGCAGGAGCGCGGGAAACTAGAGCCGACCGCACGCAAGGTCAAGCGGTGGGCTGCTTTGACTTGGCCACCTGGGGTGCTTAACCTTCCGCCATCCCCGCCGCCCAAGGTCGTGATCTGGAAGCCCAGCTCAGCGAATTCATCCTGGCCCTCCCGATGCTCGTGTTCGCCATGACGGCGCACGAGTATGCCCACGCCGCCACCGCTCTTCGGCAGGGCGACGACACCGCCTACCTGCTGGGTCGGGTCACCTTGAACCCGCTGCCCCACATCGATCCCTGGATGAGCCTCGCCCTGCCGGCCTTGCTCTGGTTTGGGTCCGGCGGGCGTTTCACCTTCGGCGGCGCCAAGCCGGTGCCGGTGAACCCGCGCAAGTACCGGAAATACGTCCGGGGCGACATCCTGGTCTCCGCGGCGGGGGTGGTGACCAACTTCTTCCTGGCGTTCGCATTCTCCGTGGTGTTCATCCTCCTCGGCATCCTCTCCCGAGCGATGCCCGGCGCCGCGACGCTGCTGGACACCGCGCAGCGCATGATGGTGCACGGGATCTGGCTCAACCTGATTCTCTGCTTCTTCAATCTGATCCCCATCCCGCCGCTGGACGGCTCACACCTCATGTACCACGCGCTGCCGCCGCGGGCCGGCAGCTGGTACCGCGGACTCCAGCGGTTCGGCTATCTTCCACTCTTCGTACTCATGTTTCTCTTCCAACCGGTGGTCGGATTCCTGCTGACGCCGGCGTATGCGGTGATGCAGGTGCTCGCCCGCTTTATCGCACCGTATCAGGTCGTCACTCCGCTGGCGGGACTCTACTAGCCTATGACCCTTCCCGAAGCCCCGACCACCGCACTCGGCGCCGGCCCGGGCTTCGTGGTCGAGCTCGAGGCGTACTCCGGTCCGCTGGACCTGCTGCTCCACCTCCTGCGCGAGGAGCAGATCGAGATCGCCGAGATCCCGATCGCGCGGATCGCGGACCAGTTCCTCCAGGCCATTCACGAGCTGGGACTCAATCAGGCCGCGGACTACCTGGACATGGCCAGCCGCCTGGTGCGCCTCAAGGCCCAGATGCTCCTCCCGCGCCGGTCCGAGGACGATGGCTGGGAGGATCCCCGCGCGGAGCTGGTGCGGCGACTGCTGGAGTACCAGCAGATCCGCGAAATCGCCGTATGGATGGGACGCACCGCCGAGCGGCGAGCCGAGCAGTTCGCCCGGGGCTATCTGCCCGCACCCCCGGAGCTGCCCCCACCGCCGCTCACGCTGGACCTGATCGAGCTGCTGCAGGCGGTGGAGCGGGTGATCGCCGGCATTCCGAGCCCGGTGCTGCACCGGGTGGTCGCACGCCCTCTGGATGTCGAGGGAGCAACCCGGCGCCTGGAGGAATTGTTGAACCAGCGCGCGGAATTCGGCTGGCTCGAGGCGCTGGGGCCCCGTCCCACGATCGTGGACGTGCTCTCGACCCTGCTTGCCCTGCTGGAGTTGGCCAAGCGCGGCGTGGTCCGCCTGGCCCAGCCGTCCCCCTTCTCGCCACTGATGATCGCCCGTGACACCGCTCGCCCAGCTGCTTGAGGCCGCGCTCTTCAGCGCCGCCCGCCCGCTCACCGTGGAAGAGCTCGCCGCCCTGGACCAGGATGCCACCCTGGCCGACGTCCGGGTGGCACTGGAACAGATCCGCGAGCACTACGACTTCGAGCAGCACGGTGTCGAGTTGGTCGAGCTGGCCGGCGGGTTCCAGGTCCTCACCCGTCCGGTGCATGCCGCGGCGATCGAGCGAGCTCAGTTCTCGGTGCGGGCCCCCAAGCTGACCGCCGCCGCCCTGGAGACGCTGGCCGTCATCGCCTACCGCCAGCCGGTCGGCCGCGCCGAGATCGAGGAGATCCGGGGGGTCTCAGCCGGTGGTGTGTTGCGATCGCTTCAGGAGCGGGGCTTGATCGAAGTAGTCGGGCGGAGCGAGGCGCTCGGCCGTCCGATGCTGTACGGTACGGCACCGATGTTCTTGGAGCTGCTCGGGCTGCGCGATCTGGCCGATCTGCCGCGCGCCGAGGAGCTCACGATTGCGTTGCAGCCCCATCGGCCGACTACGGAAGGGGAGGACGACGCGGCCGCGTACGTCGAGGCGGAGTCGTGACCGAGATGCGGCTCCAGCGGGCTCTCGCCCGCGCCGGGGTCGCCTCACGCCGGGCCGCCGAGGAGTTGATCGAGCAGGGCAAGGTGCGGGTGGACGGCGCCGTCGCCACCCTGGGCATGAAGGTAGACCCCGACCACCAGCGGATTACGGTGTCGGGACGCCAGGTCCGGCAGCGCCCGCGCCGCTGGCTCGCCTTTCACAAACCGATGGGCGTCGTCACCACCGCGGCCGATGAAGAGGGTCGCCGCACCGTCTTCGACTTCATTCCCGACGCCGCCGGTCTCACTTACGTCGGCCGGCTGGACCTGAACACCACGGGCCTTCTCCTCCTCACTACCGACGGCGAGGCGGTGCACCGCCTCACGCACCCCCGCTACCGCATCGAACGCCGCTATACCGCACTGGTGCACGGCCGGCCCATGGCGGAGATCGTCGACGCACTGCGGAAGCGGGTCGTGGTGGACGGACGGCCGGTCGTGACCACCGACGTGCGGGTGCGAGCGGGCACCGAGGGCCGGAGCATTCTCGACGTGACCTTGACCGAGGGGCGCAACCGGATCGTCCGGCGCTGGGCGGAGGCGATGGGGCTCCGGGTGGACCGGCTGGCGCGGCTGTCGTACGGACCAGTGCGGCTGGGAGATCTGGCGCCGGGACGCTACCGGCCCCTCACTCCCCGTGAGGAGACCGGGCTCTACAAGGCGGTGCGCCTGTCGCCGGAGGAGGAGTGAAACAGGGCTCCACCTGGCAGCGTCGGGAGCGGCATGAGGTACCTCGTTCCCTGACGACCGCGATGGCTGAGCCGGCGGCGCCCCCGGCTATCTTTCCCCAATCCAATCCCAGGAGCTCTCGAGCGTGAGCGCGCCGAAGCTGACGGAAAAGCCAGCGGAGACGCTGCCGGTCCCACGCATCCTCAAGGAGGTCTCTCGCCGGATCGTGGGCCAGGATGCCATGGTCGAGCGATTGC
Source organism: Gemmatimonadales bacterium (assembly GCA_036556625.1). GTDB lineage: Bacteria > Gemmatimonadota > Gemmatimonadetes > Gemmatimonadales > GWC2-71-9 > CAVVWJ01. The sequence goes on along the minus strand of DATBJC010000006.1, from coordinate 31,039 downwards.
TCATCGGTCTGCTGACCGGGGGGCACATCCTGCTCGAGGGCGTTCCCGGGCTGGCCAAAACGCTCGCCGTCCGAACCCTGTCCGAGATCATCCACGCTTCCTTCTCGCGCATTCAGTTCACTCCGGATCTGCTGCCGGCCGACCTCATCGGCACCATGGTCTTCGATCAGAAGATCCAGGAGTTCCACGTCAAGAAAGGACCGCTGTTCGCCCAGATCATCCTGGCCGACGAGATCAATCGCGCCCCGGCCAAGGTTCAGGCCGCGCTGCTCGAAGCCATGCAGGAGCACCAGGTCACCATCGGCGGCACCACCTTTCCGCTGGACGAGCCGTTCATGGTGCTGGCCACGCAGAACCCCATCGAACAGGAGGGCACGTACCCGCTGCCCGAGGCGCAGCTCGACCGCTTCATGCTGAAGGTGCGCGTGGGCTATCCCAGCCGCGATGAGGAGAAGGAAGTGCTCCTGCGGATGAGCGGCGGCCAGGAGATCCCGGTGGAGCGCCTGCTCCAGCCGCTCGCGATCATCGCCGCTCGGGCCGCCATCGCGGAGCTCTACATGGACCAGAAGGTGGTGGACTACATCGTGGATCTGGTCCGCGCGACCCGCGAACCGGGCAGCGTCGGGCTGCTCGAGCTCAAGCCCCTGATCGCCTTCGGCGGCTCACCCAGGGCCTCCATCGCGCTGGCCCAGGCCGCCCGGGCGCACGCCTTCCTCCGGGGCCGCGCCTATGTCGTTCCGGAGGACGTGCGCGCCCTCGCGCCCGATGTTCTGCGGCACCGCGTCGTGCTGACGTTCGAGGCGGAGGCCGAAGATCTCACCACCGACGACGTGGTGGCGAAGGTGCTGGGCGCGGTGAGAGTTCCCTAGGAGAAGCGTGAAGCGTTTCACGCTTCACGTTCTTCTGCGACCATGTCGGTTAGCCCCGAAATCCTCAAGCAGGTCAAAGCCATCGAGCTGCGCACCCGCGGCCTGGTGGGGACGCTGTTCGCGGGGGAGTACCGATCGGTGTTCCGCGGGCAGGGAATGGAATTCGCCGAGGTGCGCGCCTATCAACCGGGGGACGACTTCCGCTCGATCGACTGGAACGTCTCGGCCCGGCTCGCCAGCCCCTACGTGAAGACCTTCACCGAGGAGCGCGAGCTGACGCTCATGCTGCTGGTGGACCAGTCGGGCTCCACCCGCTTCGGTGAGCCGGTCACCAAGGCCGCGCTTGCGGTCGAGGTGGCGGCGGTGCTCGCGCTCGCCGCGGCGTTCCACAACGACCGGGTCGGTGCGCTGCTCTTCGCCGACCAGGTGGAGCAGGTGATTCCCCCGAGGAAGGGGCGCCGGCATGCGCTGCGGGTGATCCGCGACCTGGTGGCATTTCAGCCCGCCGGCAAACGAACCAATCTCGCCGCCAGTCTCTCCTATGCCAGCCGCCTGCTCCGCCACCACAGCATCGTGGTGGTGCTCTCCGATTTCATCGCCGAGGGATGGGAGCGGCCCCTCCGGCGGCTCGCCGCTCGGCACGAGGTAGTGGCCATCACGGTGGACGACCCCCGCGAGCACCAGCTCCCCGATGCCGGCTGGATCGAGATGCTCGATGCCGAATCCGGCCGTCGGGTTCTGGTAGACACCGGCAGCCGTGAGGTACGAACCCGGGTCACCGCGCTGGCCGAGCGGAGACGGGAGGAGCGGAGCCGTACCCTGACCTCGGTGGGCGCGGATGAAGTGGAGCTGGAGACCGGCCGAGACTATGCGCTCCCGCTCCGCCGCGCCTTCGCTCGCCGGGCCCGCCGGATTCATCGGGGATGACCGAGGCCGCCCAGAGCGCACCGCCGACCGTCGGGGACACGATCTGGGTTACCCGTACGGTGGACCTTCCCGCAGGGCGCACGCTCCGGGCAGCCGACTGGCAGGTCGCCGACCCGGTGGAGTTGCTGGGTCCACCCCGGATCACGCTCCGCGGTGGCTCAGCCGACGTGGCCTATCCGCTCGCGATCTGGCGGCCGGGCACGCACACGCTCCAGGTGCCGGGCCCGCTGCTGCTCGCGTCCGATGGAGGGGTGGATTCGCTGGGATCGGAAGCGGTGACGCTCCGCGTTGGGAGTGTGCTTCCTCGCCCCGCCACCGATACCAGTCTTCGGCCCCAACCGCGGGCCGACTTCGTGCCCCGCCCCGTCACTACGCCGATTCCCCTGATTCTTCTTCTCGTGCTGGCGATCGTGGTGCTCGTGCCGCTCCACCGCTGGTGGCGCCGGCGCGGGCGTCCCGCGCCTCGGCCGGGCGGGGCCGGGTTCAGTCAGGCGAAGCCGCCCCTCGAGCGCTGGGCCGAAGCGGGAGAGTCCCGGGCGGTCGCGGCGGTGGCCACCTCGCGGCTCCGCTCGGCGCTCGCGGCGCGGCTGCCGGCCGCATCGGCGTCCCTCGACACCGAGGCGGTGCTGGCGCGAATCGCGGAGGAGCTGCCGCAATGGCCGCTGGACGAGCTGAGTAGCCTGCTGCGGGCGCTCGACCAGGCGCGGTTCGGCGATGGGACGGGATCCGACGCCCTGTCGCTTGCCCGCAGGGCCGCGGAGCTGGAGTCCCGGCTGGTGCCGGAGGCCGCATGAGCTTCGCCAGACCGGTTCTCCTGCTCCTGCTGCTGGCCATCCCGCTGTGGGCCTGGCGGCGCCGCCGGCAGGACGTTCCCGCCGCCCGGTTCAGTGATGTCAGTCTTCCCGCCGCGGTCTCGGCCAACCGCTGGTGGGTGATGTTGCCCCCGCTGTTTCGGGCTGCCGCGCTGGCCGCGCTCGTCATCGCGGCTGCCGGTCCCCGCCTGGGAGGCGATACCGTCGAGGTGAAGCAGGAAGGTATCGCGATCGTCATCACGATCGACATCTCCAGCAGCATGCTGGCGGAAGACTTCGCGCCGTCGAACCGGCTCGAAGTCGCCAAGCGGCAGGCGGTCGGATTCATCCGCGGGCGCTCCGCCGACCGGATCGGACTGGTAGCCTTCGCGGGCGAGGCCCTCACCCAGGTTCCCGTGACGCTCGATTATCCGGTGGTGGAGCAGGCGGTGATGGACCTCAAGATCGGCAGCCTCGAAGACGGTACCGCCATCGGCAGCGGGCTGGCCACCGCGGTCAATCGTCTCCGGCGGGCGCCCGATAAGTCCAAGGTGATCCTGCTGCTGACCGACGGGGAGAACAACAAGGGGCTGATCGATCCGCGGACCGCTGCGGCCACCGCCGCAGCCTTCGGCATCAAGGTCTACACCATCGGCGTCGGTACCATCGGCGAGGCGCCGATCCCCACCGGCCGAGGATTGGGAGGTTTCCGCTATGAGCTGCTGCCGGTCCGGATCGACGAGCCGCTGTTGAAGGAGATCGCCGGCAAGACCGGTGGCCGGTATTTCCGCGCCCGGGACAGCGAGGCCTTGAGCCGGATCTTCCGCCAGATCGATGCACTGGAGAAGACGCCGGTGCAGGTCACCCGCTACACCCGCTACGACGAGGCAACTCGCCCGCTCATCCTGCTCGGCCTCGGCGCGCTCGCGCTGGAGCTGCTGGTGGGCACCACTCTGGTGGTGCGGGTGCCATGATCTTCGACGCCCCGTTGCTCCTCTTTCTGTCCCCCGCCGTCGCCCTCGCGATCGGCTTCGCGGCCTGGCTCGGCCGCGGCCGACGGATCCGGCTGGCGCGCCGGTGGTCGCCCGCGCTCGCCAAGCTGGCGAAGGCGCGCGGCGGCTGGGCTCCGCTGTTGCTCGGACTGGTGGCGCTGCTCGCGATGGTCGGGCTGGCGGGTCCTCGGCTGGGCCGGACCGAGATCACGACTCAGACCCGGGCCCTGAGCCTGGTCTTCGCCGTGGACATCAGCCGGTCCATGCTGGCGGAGGACGTCTCGCCCAACCGGCTGCAGCGCGCCGTGCGCGAGGCCCGCCGGCTGATCGAAGACCTGGGCGGCGACCGGCTCGGACTGATCGCCTTCGCGGGCCAGAGCTACATCCTGGCGCCGCTGACGGTGGACGGCAGCGCCATCCGCATGTACCTCGACGCGCTGGACCCCGACCTGGCCAGCAGCGGCGGCTCCAATCTGCGTGCCGTGCTGGCGCAGGGCACCGAGCTGCTGAGCGCCACCACCGAGGCCGCCGACCGGGTGCTGGTGCTCTTCAGCGATGGTGAGGCGCACGACACCTTACCCGAGATCGTCGGGCAGGCGGAGGCGCTCCAGGACGCGGGGGTGCGGCTCATCGTCGTCGCCGAGGGGAAGCCGGAGCCGGTTCGGATTCCGATCCGCGACTCGGCCGGCACCATCACCGAGTACAAGCAGGACGCCGAGGGCGCGGTGGTCCGGACCCAGCGCCGCGACGACATCCTTCGGGCGATCGTGGATGCGGCCGAGGGCACGCTCGTCCCCAGCGAGGTCCCCGATCAGGCGGGCGCGGTCCGCGATCTGGTCGCCGCGATGAAGCGGAGCCCCTCCTCCGAGACCCGCACCGCCGACCTGGTTCCCCGCGCCTGGATTCCCGTACTCCTGGCCGCGCTGCTGCTCATTCTGTATACCCTCGCCCGGCCAGGCCCCGCGCTCGTCGGTCTCGCCGGGCTCGCGCTCGCGGCGCGAGCGGCGACGGCGCAGCGTCCGGCCGAGGGCGAGCGGGCGCTGGCCGCCGGAAATCCCGCTGGTGCCGCCGCGGAATTCCTGGCGGAGGCCGGTCGGGGTACAGCACGCGACACGTCGTTCTACAACGCCGGCACCGCGGCGCTGGAAGCCGGGCGCCTGGATGTGGCGCGCGGTGCCCTGGTTGAAGCGGCCAAGTCGCTCGATCCCGCGCTTCGATATCGCGCGCTCTACAACCTCGGCCTGGTCGGCTTGCTGGCCGCGGAAGCCGACACCACACGCCAGGAGGAATTCCTGGAGGACGCGGTGGACCGGCTGCGGCAAGCCCTGCTGCTGCAACCTTCCTCGGCCCGTGCCAAGTGGAACCTGGAGCTGGCCGATCGGCGCCGTCCGCCTCCCCCCAGCGGCGGCGGTGGCGGTGGGGGCGGCAACCCTCCACCCAGCGGCGGAGGCGGTCAGCGCGAACAACAGCCGCAAGGCGAGGACCGGCGCCAGGGGCTTTCCCAGAGTCAGGCGGAGCAGATCCTCAACTCGATGGAGCGACGGGAGCGGGAAACCCGCGCCGAACAGCAGCGCCGACTTCAGGCCGGCTCGGCGGGGGGAGTGAAAGACTGGTGATCGCCCTGGCGCTGCTGGCGACCCTGGTCCAGGGCGGGGGTCCGACGCTGGATGCCTCGGTGGATGAGGATCGGGTCTCGGTGGGAGAGGACCTCCTGTACACCCTGCGGGCGGTGAGCCATTCGCCGTTGCCGATGCAGGTGAGCGTGTCTCCCTTTAACGGCCTGGAGATCGTCTCCCGGAGCGAGCGTTCCGAGGTCTCCCTCGGCGGCGAGCCCACCCGCACCACGGTGCTCGAGGTCCGGCTTCGCGCGGTCCGGCCCGGACGCTGGCAGGTGGGGCCGGCGCGAGCGGTGCAGGGACCAGACACCGTGGAAGCCGCGGCGATCGTGGTGGACGTGACGGCCAGCCGCGCGGCGACCGCCTCGACGCTGAGTCCGCGGCTGAAGCATCTGCTCGAACGGGCTAGGCCACCAATCGCTGGAGAGGCGGCGGTGGATCTGATCGTCTCGAACGATTCAGTGCGGGTGGGCGAACAGGTGGATGTCGTGACCGCCGCGTGGTTTCCTCGTGACCTCCGGCTCCAGCTCCGGCGGCCACCAACGCTCCAGCCGCCGGTAATCGATGGCGTGTGGAGTTACCCCCAGGCCAGCCCCGCGGGAATCGCCGCGACTCGCAACATCGGTGGCCGCTGGTACGATCTCTTCGTCGCGCACCAGGTGGTCTTCCCCCTGCTTCCCGGCATGGTGCCCATTCCCCGTGCCACCCTGAAGTACAGCACGCCGGTCGCTCTCCAGTTCTTCAGCCAGGAAGAGCGCTACGCGCTGACCAGCCGGGCCGATACGCTGCGGGTGAGCCCGCTGCCGGACAGTGGTCGGCCCGCCGGGTTCAGTGGTGCGATCGGCAGCGGCCTCATCCTCGACCGTCGGGTCACACCGATGGCCGCCCGCGTCGGGGAAGGGGTGGCGGTGGAGGTCACGCTGACGGGTGAAGGGAACACCGCGCTCTGGCCGGCGCCCGAAATGCGCTGGCCGCCCGGCGCTCGCGCCTACAGCGACCGGGTCGAGGAACGGGTGGACGCCACCGAGGGCCGAATCGGAGGCAGGAAGACGTTCCGCTTTCTGGTGGTCCCCGACTCGGTGGGCGCGCTGGCCCTTCCGGCGGTGAGCTACCCCTATTTCGACCTCGGAGGGCAACGGTACCTGACGGCCGGGCTTCCAGCCGCTTCAGTGGTGGTCGGGCCCGGGGGCGAGGCCACGGCCTCGACGGCGCTCCCGCCCCCGCTGCTGCGCGGTGACACGTCACCGCTCGCCTGGCGCCTGGCAGCCGGCATTCCCGATTGGGCCTGGCTGATAGTGCTGCTGGCTCCCCCGCTGGTGTTGAGCCTGCCGCTCAGGTGGTCACGTCCGAGACGCCGAGCCGGTCCGCGGCCGCTGGGCGACCTGAGAACCGCCGAAGAAGAGCTGGAGGCGGTCGTCCGGGCGCTGGTTCCCGATCCGCAGCGACGCTCCGGAGCGGGCCTGGCCGCTGCTATTCGCGCTACCGGCGCGGATGCGGCGGTGGCCGGGCGGGTCGCGGCGCTGCGCGAGCGCCTGCTGGCCAGGAGATACGGCCCGGGGGCAGGGAAAGCCGAGGACGCCGCGCTTGCCGCTGAGGCGCGCGAGCTGGCCCGCCGGCTGGGGGGCTCCCTTCGAGGATGGATGGCTCGCGGCGCGGCGATGGTGTCACTCGGGTTGGTGCTCTGGTCGTCCGCGCTGCGGGCGCAGGCGCCTTCCCCGGAAGCCCTCTATGAGGCCGGCTCGCTTCGGGCGGCAGCGGAGGGGTTCGCCCATCGCGCCGAGCGGGCCCCCGCCGTGGCAGCGCACTGGTACAACCTCGGTGCGGCCTACTTCCGCCTGGGGGAGGACGGCCGCGCGCGGGCGGCCTGGCTCGAGGCCCGCCGGCTGGCGCCCCGGGCCACCGAGGTCACGCAGGCGCTTCGCCTCACTCCTCCGCCCGACGCCACGTCGGCCCGCTGGAGCTGGAGCCCGCCGGTGAGTCCCGAGGAGCTGCTGCTGCTCGGATCCCTCGGATGGATTGCGGGATGGGTGGGCTGGACCAGACGGCCGCGGGTGCGCGAGCGCTGGGTGGTGCTGCTGGTGTTCTCCGCCGCGGCGGTGCTCGCCGGCCTGGCCCTCCGGGCCTGGCTGCGCGAGCCGGTCGCCGTCGTGCTCGAGCGCTCGACCCTTCGGTTGTCACCGCATGGGCTGGCGCCGGCCGTGATTCCCGTCGAGGCGGGCAGCGCGGTCAGGATCATTCGCCACTCTCCGGGATGGGTGATGGTGGAGGCGCCGGGCGCCCATCGGGGCTGGCTGGCGGACGAGGCGGTCGCCGCCATCGGGGGCTAGATTTTCGCGATGGCCCGCCGCATCGCGATTCTGCCCGACGCCGTTGCCGATCAGATCGCCGCGGGCGAGGTAGTCGAGCGTCCAGCCTCGGTGGTCAAGGAGCTGGTGGAGAACGCGCTCGATGCCGGCGCCAGGCACATCCGGATCGAGCTGGAGCAGGGCGGCAAGACGCTGGTGCTGGTGAGCGACGACGGCAGCGGCATGGGACGGGAAGACGCCGTGCTCGCGCTCGACCGTCACGCCACCAGCAAGGTGAAGAGCGTCGCCGATCTCGTGGGGGTCGGCACCTTCGGGTTCCGCGGCGAGGCGCTCCCGGCGATCGCCTCGGTGTCACGGTTCACTCTCACCACGTCCGAGGGCGACGGCCGTGCTACCGAGCTGAGCGTCACGGGCGGCCGGATCGACCGGGTGGCCGACGGTGTGCGGCAGCAGGGAACCACGGTCGCGGTCCGGGCGCTCTTCTTCAACACGCCGGCTCGTCGAAAATTCTTGCGCTCGGCCTCGAGTGAGACCCGGGCCGCGCACGAGGTCGTCGCGACCCTTGCGCTGGCCCATCCCGAAGCCGGCTTCGAGCTCCACCTGGACGGCGCCTGCCGGCTCATGGTCCCGCCGGACCAAAGCCTCGAGGATCGGCTGCTCGTCGTGTGGGGCAAGGACCTGGCGGCGACCCTGGTGCCCGTGAGCTACGCGGCAGGTGCGTTTCGGGTGAAGGGTTTCGCCCAGCGCCCCGGCGACGCCCAACCGACCGGCCGCCGCACCCAGCTCTTCGTCAACGGCCGCCCGTTCAAGGACCCGTTCCTGGTGAGGGCCGCGGAAGCCGGGTACCGCTCAGCCATCCATCCCGGTGATCGTCCTTCGCTCCTGCTCGATCTCGAGGTTCCCCCCGAGGATGTCGACGTGAATGTGCATCCGGCCAAGCTCGAGGTGCGCTTCCGCGACCGCATCGGTGCGGAGCGGGTGGTGGAGGAAGCCGTCCGCCACGCGCTCGGCGCGATGGTGGCAGCGGTGGCGGTGGGCGACTGGCGACCGAGCGGCCCGGGACCGGCGTCGCCCGATCCCACCGGACGGCCGTCGGGAATGGCCGACCTCTTCGCGCCTCCCGATATCCTCGAACCTGACGACCAGTCCGGTGCGGAGCCATCGGAAGGGTTCTCCGTCCCGCTGCTTCAGATCTTCGATACCTACATCGTGTACGAGGCGTCCGAGGGCGTGGTGATCGTGGACCAGCACTCCGCACACGAACGGGTGCTCTACGAGCTGGTGATGGCCCAGCTCACCGGCGGCGACCCTCCGGCACAGCGGCTGCTGCTGCCACTGACCCTGGAGCTGACCGACGAGGAGCTCGATGCGCTGGAGGCCCACGGCGAGGAGCTCCGCCGGGTCGGCTTCGAGGCCGAGCCGTTCGGCGGCCGCACCGTGGCGGTGCACGCGGTGCCGTCCCCCCATCGGCGATTCGATGCCGAGGCCTGCTTCCGGGAGACCGTCGCCGATCTCGCCCGGGGGCGCTTCGGCGGCTGGGCCAATCGGCTGGAGCGCTTCGCCGCGACATACGCCTGCCGGGCCGCGGTGAAGGCGGGCCAGCGGCTGGACCAGCGGGAGATGCGGGAGCTGCTGCTCCGGCTTTTCGCCACCGACCTGCCGCCCCACGACGTGCACGGCCGGTCCACCATCGTTCAACTGCCGCGAGAGGAGCTGGAGCGCCGCTTTGGGCGACGCTAGAGTTCCGGTCATCGTGGGACCGACCGCGGTAGGGAAGACCGCGGTCGCCCTCGCGCTCGCGGCGCACCTGCCCATCGAGGTCATCTCCGCCGATTCCCGCCAGATCTACCGCCGGCTGGACATCGGCACCGCCAAGCCCACTCGAACAGAGCGCGGCAGAGTGCGCCATCACGGCCTCGACCTGGTGGAGCCCGGCACCCGCTACAGCGCCGGCCGGTTTGCCCGTGACGCCGCGGCGTGGCTCGATGAGGCCCGGAACCGCGCCACTCTGCCGGTCGTCGTGGGGGGGACCGGCCTCTACGTCCGCGCCCTGGCGGAGGGACTGTTCCTCGAGCCGGAGCTGGACCCGGACCGCCGGCGCTCGCTGGATGCTTTCACCGCGCGGCTGGAGCCGCTCGAAATGCTGCGCTGGGCCGGACGGCTGGATCCCGGGTTCCGGAGCGGGGGTCGCCAACGGGCGGCACGCGCCATCGAGGTCGCATTGCTGACCGGCTATCCGCTCACGCATTGGCAGGAGGCGGCTCGCTCGGGCGGCGCGATCCGGCCCTGGTACGTGGTGCTCACCGTGCCGCGGCAGGTCCTCCACCAACGGATCGCCCGGCGGGCTGAGGAGATGATGCGACGCGGCCTGATCGAGGAAGTCGCGGCGGTGCTCGCCGAGGGCCATCCGCCGACGGCGCCGGGTCTCGACGGGGTCGGCATTCGCGAGGCAGTGGAGTACCTTCACGGTCGCCGGGAGCGCGACACCGTCGCCGGGGCCATCGCACTGAGCACACGGCAATACGCCAAGCGGCAGGAGACCTGGTTCCGGCATCAGCTGTCAGGTGACGTGCTGACTCTGGACGCGACTCGTCCGCCCGAGAAAGTGGCAAAGGAGATAGCAATCGGCTATGAGCGATCAGCGATCAGCTAGGCACACCACCCGGCCCCGGCGTTGCTGGCACATGGCGGATGCCTCCGCGCCTGTATGGCGTGCTTGTCCGATAGCGGTCAGCTGATAGCTGATAGCTTCCACCCCGCGCACGGAACGTCAGGCATGAAACTCGGCATCACCTGCTATCCCACGTACGGCGGCTCCGGTGCCGTGGCGACGGAGCTGGGCCTCGAACTCGCCCGACGGGGCCACGAGGTCCACTTCATCACCTATGACTCGCCGTTCCGGCTGCGAAGCTATGCGGAGCGGGTCTTCTTCCATCAGGTCGAGACCCGCATGGGCCGGTATCCGTTGTTCGACCACTATCCCTACACTCTCGCCCTGGCCTCGAAGCAGCATGAGGTGGCGAGTCGGATCGGGCTCGACATCCTCCACGTGCACTACGCCATCCCTCACGCCACCACCGCGTTCCTGGCGAGGGAGATGCTCCGCGGCGAGCGCGACCTCCGGGTGATCACTACGCTCCACGGGACCGATATCACGCTGGTAGGGCAGGAGTCCAGCTTCTACGCCATCACCAAGTTCTCCATCGAGCGCTCCGATGCGGTGACGGCGGTGTCCGCCTATCTTCGGGACGAGACCTACCGCGCCTTCGGCTGCGTGAGCTGCGATCTCAAGATGATCCCCAACTTCGTCAACCTGCAGGAGTACCGGCCCGGCGAGCCCAGCGCTCGGCTCGGGCTGGCACCCGACGGCCACAAGCTCATCACCCACGTCTCCAACTTCCGCGAGGTGAAGCGGGTCAAGGACGTCGTCCGGGTGTTCGCCCGGATCAGCCGCGCCATGCCGGCCACGCTGGTGATGATCGGCGACGGTCCCGAGCGGGTGGACGCCGAGCAGGAGGCCCGGGAGCTGGGTGTGAGCCAGGATGTGAAGTTCCTGGGACGGCTGGATTCGGTCGCCTCACTGCTTCAGGCCGGCGATCTCTTCGTGCTCCCCTCGCAGACCGAGTCGTTCGGCCTGGCCGCGCTCGAAGCCATGGCTTGTGGCGCGCCGGTGGTGGCCAGCCGGGCCGGTGGGCTCCCCGAGGTCGTGGACGACGGCGTCAACGGAATACTGGAACCGGTCGGCTCGGTGGAGGCGATGGGCCGCCGGGCGGTGGAATTGCTGCGCGACAGCGCGCGTCATGCGGCCATGCGCGAGGCGGCCATCGCGAAAGCCAGGCGATTCTCCGCCGATGCCATAGTCCCCATGTATGAGGCTCTGTACCAGGAGGTGATTCGGTGAGCCGCCGACATGCCGCCTGAGCTGTTCCTCAAAGCAGTCATCCTCGGCCTGGTGGAAGGAGCCACCGAGTTCATTCCCGTCTCCTCCACCGGCCACCTGATCGTGGTGAGCGATTGGCTCGGTCAGGTGGATGAGCGAGCCAAGACCTTCGACATTTTCATCCAGCTGGGGGCGATCCTCGCGATCGTCTGGCTCTACCGCGAGCGGCTCCGCCGGGTGGTTTCCGATGCCGGCCATGATCCGGGAAGCCGACGGTTTCTCCTCAATCTGGGCATTGCCTTCCTGCCGGCGGCGCTGGTCGGCTTGCTGATTCACGACTGGATCAAGGACCGGCTCTTCAACACCCCCGTGGTGGCCTCGGCACTGATCATCGGCGGGATCGCGATCCTGGCGATCGAGCGCTGGGGTCCCCGGCTTCGATTCCCGGAGGTGACCGACGTACCTCAGCGCACCGCGCTCGGCATCGGACTCGCGCAAGTGCTGTCGCTCATCCCGGGAACCTCCCGCTCCGGCGCCACCATCATGGGGGGATATGCCCTGGGACTGTCGCGGAAGGCGGCGACCGAATTCTCCTTCTTCCTGGCCATCCCGGTCATGTTCGCGGCCACGATGTTCGACCTGGCAAAGTCGGCCGGAACGCTGTCGGCCTCCGACATTCCTTTCTTCGCTACCGGATTCGTGGTGTCCTTCGTCTCGGCCCTGGTAGTGGTGAAGGCCTTCCTGGCGTACGTGTCGGGCCACAGCTTCGCCGTGTTCGCCTGGTATCGCATCGGGTTCGGCCTGGTGCTGCTCTGGCTCGCCGGCTGACGCTCATGTCCCAGCTAATTCGACTGCCCACCGTGGACTCGACCATGGACCTGCTCCATGGTCTGGCGGCAGAAGGCGCGGAGGCGGGAACGGTAGCCGTTGCGGGCGAGCAGACCGGTGGCCGTGGCTCGCGCGGCCGCAGCTGGCAATCACCGCCTGGCGGATTGTGGCTGAGCGTGCTCCTGCGTCCGTCGTCGGCCGATGGAGTCGAGCTTATCGGGCTGCGGATCGGCCTGGCCGTCACGGAGGTGATGGCGGCGTTGGGTCCCGGCGTGCCGGTAGAGATCAAGTGGCCCAACGATCTCATGGTAGGCGACCGCAAGCTGGGCGGAATTCTCTGTGAGGCACGTTGGCAGGGAGCATCGCTGGCGTGGGTCGTCGCCGGCGTGGGCATCAATGTCGCCAACCCGATTCCCCCCGAGCTGAGGGGGATGGCCACGTCGCTGGCCGAGCGGCTGCACGGCATTACGCCCCAGGTGATCGAGCCGGCCGTGGCGGCGGGGCTTCGCGCACTCGACACTTCCACCGAACGGCTCCGACCCTCCGAGCAGAGCGCGTTACGGCAGCGGGACTGGCTCTACGGCCGGCATCTCCTGGCGCCGGTATCGGGGATCGCCCAGGGGATCGCCGATGACGGCGCCCTCCTGGTTCGACGTTCCGGAGGCGAGATCGTCTCGGTCCGCGCAGGAACTGTGGAGTTGGCCGACCAGTCCCTCACGCCCTAGCTTCGAGTTATGCTTCTCACTCTCGACATCGGCAACACCGAGATCACGGCCGGGTTGTTCCAGGGCGACGTGCTTCAGGCGCATTGGCGGCTCACGACCAACCCCGACCGCACGCCGGACGAGTGGGCCAGTGCGTTCGGTGGGTTTCTCACCCAGGCCGGAAACTCGCCCAATGAGGTGCGGGCGGTCTGCCTCGCGTCCGTCGCCCCCACCGTCACCCAGAGCATCATTGAAGGCGTGGCGATCGCCACCGGGCGCACCGGCGTCGCCGTGCACGCGGAATCGCCGCTGCCGGTGAAGCTGGCGGTGGAGGAGCCGCTCACGGTCGGCGCGGATCGGATCGTGAACGTGCTGGCGGCGGTCGAGCTGTATCACGCGGATACCATCGTGGTGGACTTCGGAACCGCCACGACGTTCGACTGCATCACGGCGGACGCCCGGTTTCTCGGCGGCGTGATCATGCCCGGGCTGCGGACCGCCGCGGATCAGCTCACCCGGCGCACCGCCAAGCTCCCGGCCACCGAGTTAAAGCCTCCCACCCGGGTCATCGGCCGCCGGACCGAGGAGTGTATCCAGGCGGGCGTGCTCTACGGCACCGCCGACGCGGTGGACGGAATCGTGCGGCGGATCCGCGCCGAGTGGCCCGGCGGTGGATCACCGCGGGTGGTGGCCACCGGCGGGCTCGCGGCCGTAGTGGCCCCGCTCACCCAGTCGATCGAGCGCACCCACCCGGACCTCACCCTTCAGGGTCTCAGAATCGCGGCCCGGCATCTCGGACTGGACTGGTGAGCCGCGCCCGGGAAGCGGGCTATCGCCTGCTCGGGCCGCGACTCGACTACCTGCTGCATCTCCGACCGGTCGAGTGGCCCGTCATGGCCGCCCACACGACCGCGGGATATCTCCTCGCCGTTGGTCTCGAGGGTGCTGCCCGGGGCGTGGCACCCATCGCGGGAGTGCTCGGCATCCTGCTTTGGGTGATCTGCCTCAACGGTGGCACCCTGGCGCTCAACAGCGCGTTCGACCGGGACGAGAGCGACATCGCGTACCTGCGCAACCCGCCACCACCACCACGAGGGCTCGCCCTCTTTGCAGTGGCTCTCATGGCAGTGGGTCTTGCCGCGGCCTTCGCTCTCCCGGCCGCGTATCGGCTGGTCTACGCGCTGTGCTTCGCGCTGTCCATCCTCTACTCGGTGCCGCCGTTTCGCCTCAAAGCTGTGGCCGGCGCCGACTGGTTGATCAACATGGTGGGATTCGGGACCCTGACCCCATTCGCCGGGTGGGCCGCGACGGGGCGCCCGCTCGATCCCACGCACGCACTGGTTCTGGGGGCCTTCTGCCCCCTCTTCGCGGCGCTCTATCCTCTCACTCAGCTCTATCAACTGCGGGAGGACGCTCGCCGAGGTGACCGCACGCTCGCGCTGTTGCTCGGCGTTCGCCTGAGCCTGGATGTGGCGCTGGCCGCGGTCGTAATCGCGTTCGCCTTCCTTGCCTGGGCGGCGGTCCGATCGGGCTGGCCCCTGGGAGCGCAGGCGGCGTGGCGCTGGACTGCGTTGGGGATAGCGCTGCTGAGCTGGCTCGTGGTGCTGGTTCCCTGGAGACGTGGCGCTGATCGACTGTCGGCGGCGGACCATCAGCACCGGATGTACCGCGCCCTCCTCGCCTGGGCGGTCACCGATCTGGCGGTGGTCCTGGCCTGGGGGACCTGACGCTCCCCTTGGCCGCTCGCGGCGGGACTCGGTATACTTCGCCCACCCCCCTCTCATCGGAGAATGGATGGCGTCCGCCGCCGAGCTGCCGCGTGATCACGACGTCACCGACGTGCCCGCGATCGTGCGAGGGTCGGTGCTGCTCGGGCTGTTCGAGGCGGTGATGGTCGTCCTTTTGTCCCTGGCGTCGCGGTTCCTGTCTGGTCCGCTCGAGACCGCCGTGCTCGCGGTGCTCCTGGTGGTGGGTCTGGCGGCCGTGACTCTCCTGCCGGGCATCTGGACGAGAGCGTTCACGGTCGAGGGGATTGCAGGCGCTGCGGGCATCGGGCTGGGTGCCGCGGTGGTGTTTCTCCTGATCGACGTCGTCCTGCTTCAGTACATCGGCACCTACACCAATCGCTGGTGGCAGATCGGCGGCAGCAACTGGTGGTACCATCCGATCTGGTGGATGGTGGGCACCTTCGTCCCCTGGATGGGCGCGTTCATCCTGGCGAACCAGGAGGCCCGCAACGGCCGGATCTCGGCGGGTGCGGCCTTCGGTACCGCAGTGGGATTCGCCCTCGTCGTGGCGGTCATCGCCGTGCTCGTCGGCTTCCCCGGCGCGCGGTGGAATCTTCCCACGTTCGGCCTGGCGTTTCTTCCTGGCCTGGCGCTCGCCACGGCACTCTCCGCTCTGGGCACGCGACGAGGCTGACTCGATGCGCTGGATTCGGCTGCTCTTCCGGATCTTCGGCTGGCTGCTCACACCATTCCTGGCGTGGGCGGCTTCGTTTTTCGGGGCGGTGGGCGGCGCACTCGTTGCAATGCGGATGGACGACCCGGTAAAGGGCCTCGGGGTCACCGCCCTCTGTGGAGCACTCACCGGCTTTGCCGCCCTGATCGGCTGGCTGGAATTCCTGCGGCGCTCGCCCGAGGTGCGAGAGGTCCTGGCGGTCACCGAAGACGGCACGCCCGATACCACGGAAATGCTGATCCCGGAAGCGACATCCGACCAGGGAGCTCATCCCTCGTGATGCCGCGCGGCGTGACGCTCTGGGGGGCGCTGATCCCGATCTTCGCCTGCACGGCGGACGGCGAGGAAGCGGGCAAGCCCGGCGCAGCAGCGGAGCCACCGGTGTCCGCGCCCGCCGATTCATTGGTCGCGACCGCGCCGGATGGAGCGGAGATCTGGTTCACCCTTTCGCGCGAAAGCAAGGCGCCGGACGGCACGACCTGCACCGACCGGACCATCGAAATTCGCCGCGGAGATTCCCGGATTCCGGTTCCGCTGCTGTACACCGGCACCATACCTGAGCTGGTCAACGACTCCACGATTCGCGCCCGGCTCTCCAATCAGTGTGTTCCGGGCGATGCCTACCTGGTGAATCTTCGCACCGGCCGGCCGGTACCAGAGCGATGACCATCCGCCGCACGCTGACCCTGACCCTTCCAGCTCTGGGCCTCGCATTGGCGCCGGGCGCGGCACCCTTGCGGGCTCAGGGTATCGAGGGGCAGGTGGGGCGATTCTACGAGGACGGCGGGTGGGATCTCTACCGGCTCGGCCTGAACCGGCGGGTGACCGGCGTGCTCGGTCTGGGACTGCACGGCAACTACCTCCGCCGTGCCGACGGGGGAGACGGGGCATTCGCCGGGATTTCAACAGACCTCACCGCCTTCAAGGGCGGCACGCAGGGCCCCTACCTGGTGGCCGGAGTCGGGGGCGGCATGGGATCGCCCCAGTCGGGCGATCTCTCCAGCCTGTGGGGCTCCTGGTCGGCGGGCGCGGGATACGAGCTGTTTCCGACCTCCTTCCTCGCGTTCGGGGCGGAAGCGCGCTGGCGCGAGCTGTCGCTCGACCGCAGAAACGGGGTGGAGGTGGCCGCCGGGCTCTCGATCCGATTCGGTGGCCACCGGGGAGCTCGGCCCAGACCCACCACGACCCCAACGATCGCCTCAGATGCCGGGATTCCCTCCGCGACCGAGATTCCATCGGCTAGCAGCGCAGAAGTCTCCGATACCGCGACGCCATCGACCGTTGAGGATTCGGCGCAACCGTTGCCGTTACGCGAGGCCGTCATCGCCACAGCGCGACGCGCCATGGGCCGAGCGTACAGCTGGGGTGGCACCGGCGAAGACGGCGGCGGATTCGATTGCTCGGGGCTGATCCAGCACGCCTACGGGCAGCACGGCATCGCATTGCCGCGGACCAGCGTGGAGCAGGCCAAGGAGGGAAGGGCAGTAGCCAGGAAGCTGGGCGCGCTGGCCCCTGGCGATCTGTTGACCTTCTCCAATCGAGGCGGCCCCGTGAGCCATGTCGGGCTGTACATCGGTGAGGGCCGCTTCATTCACAGTGCCAGCCGCGGAGTACAGATCAGCGTGTTGAGCGGCGACGATCCTTATGGACGTTGGTGGTACCAGCGGTGGGTCGGCGTTCGGAGGATCATCAACCACTGAGCGGCCCGCGGACAGAAGGGTGACGGTGAGGAGCTATGTCACCCTGAACGCAGTGAAGGGGACCATGTCGGCATGGTCCCCTTCGCGTTGATCAGGGCGACATCGCACTACCCGGCGCACAAGCCTAGTGCCCCGCGTGATCCTCGTGGCTGTTCGTCTGGGTTTCGTGCTGATGCCCACCGGGCTCCGCTCCTCGAGCCTGAAGCGCTGCCATGTCGCGCTTGTAGGCGGGATTCGACGGATCGATCGTGGGCCATTCGCTCAGGTCGTCGGGCGTGAACAAGCCGGACATGTGAGCCATCGCCCCCCGTACCCGGGTCTCACCGGTCGGATTGTCGTACTCGCCCACCACGCGATAGCGATGGTTGGCCTTCAGCTTGAGACCTTCGCCCGACACCGCGAAGAGCCGTCGGCTCACCTTGGTCACCTTGCCGGTGGAGTCCCGGGTGGCGTTCACCACCGTGAGCACCTTGCCGGTCTCCGCGTCCTCCAGTCGAACCCGGACGCCGTAATCGTGTAGATGGCCCCCGACGCCCAGCAGCCGCCCACTCATCGGCAGGCTGAATTCGTACGCCTTCTCCGACTTGCCCGGCGGCACGTCGAAGGTGTTGCTCCCTCCGACCGTGAGGTTCACGTCCATGTAGATCGGGAGCGCGTTCACCGGCTGGGGATTCTGATTCTTGGGAGTCCACAGCATCCGGAGGGTCAGCTGCACTCCGTGCAGATCCTTGCCGGTGTCGTTGTGCCAGGCCACGTACATCCCGAGGTCCATGCCGGGCTTCATCGGCACGCCGATGGTCTTGGGCACCTTGATGTCCTCGGTTTCGGTGCCCGCGCCAGCCAACCGTTCCACCGACGGGTAGAGCAGCATGCGACGGCTGAAGTTCACCATGATCATATGGTGAATCACGTGCCGGGGGACCGGGCGGCCCTGCGCATCGGTCAGCTCCAGCTCGAAGCCGCGGAGCCAGCCGTCGATCGGCCATCGGAAGCGCTGGATCGGCGTGTCGTGCGACATGCCCAGATCCATCATCGCGTGGTCTTCCATGGGCGGCATGTTGGGGAGGTCGAACGGCCCGGCCGTGATCACCAGTTCCTTGCGGCTCGAATCCACTGTCACGGTGACCTTGGGGTCGGTGGGGCCCGGGGTGGGCCCAGCGACCAGCAGGGCAGCGAGGAACGAACTCCACATGCGCGAACTCCCGAGGGGGACGTGAGCATTGCGCGGGCGCCAGACGGCCCGCACCTTTCCGCAGCCGACGTGCACCATCGCCGTCGGCCGCAAATTCTGAAGGCAAGGAAGCAATGTCAAGCAGGGTGAGGGGAGCCTGCTGGGCACTCGCAGCGCTCCTCGAAGTTCCGGGAGCTGTTCAGGCACAAGCCCGCATCTTTCCGAATGTTCCAAGCTTCGAGCGGCCCGAGGCATCGCCCCGGGTGCACGGGCTCGTCGGCCGCCTGATCTCGGTACAGCGAGGCGAGAGCCGCTTCGGCAAGGAGGCCGAGGCCGAGGTGGCGCTGGGCGAGAACTTTCCGGTGCTGGCGCTGCGGCGGGGCGAGCGGCCGATCACCCTGGGGCTGGGCTCGCAGGTCTATGCCCGCTTCAGCCTGGGTGACAGCAGGGATGCGCTGATCAGCAACGACTGGGTCGTCGGACTCAACGGCACGGCGGTCCTGGGACGATGGGCCTTCACCGCGGAGATGTATCACGAGAGCAGCCACCTGGGCGACGAGTACGAGGATGCCTTCGACGCCAAGCGCCTCGACTGGACCCGCGAGGTGCTCGTCGGGTGGGCCAGCTACAACGCCGGACCGTGGCGGATCACCGGAAGCGCAAGCTACGCGCTTCGCGATGAGCTCAAGCTGAAGCGCCCGGGAGGGACCTTCGCCGTGGACTTCCGGGGGCCCCGCCGAAGTGGAGGCGGCGCGCTGCGTCCGGTGGCTGGGGTCTTCTTCGACGCGAGTGCCGCGACCAGTTGGCGGGTGAGCGGCTCCCTGAAGGCCGGGGTCGCCCTCCAGACCACCCCGGCCGGCCGGGAGATCGGCCTCGCCCTCATCGCCCACGACGGTCTGTCCACCCAGCGGCAGTTCTTTCGCGAGGAGAGTCGGTACCTGGGATTGGAGGTGCGGTTCGATCTGTGATTGGGCTCGTCGATGGGCTCGGCCCGGCTGCCTTGCGTCGAGGTGCCGAGGCTTATAGGTTTACGGGCTAACGACTTGGCAGACCTGAACTCACGGATTCACTCATGTACGCGATCTTTCGCGCCCTCGGCAAGCAGTTCCGGGCGGAGAAGGGTAAGACCCTCCGCCTCCCGCTCATGAACGCGGCGGCCGGATCCAAGGTGACCTTCGATGAAGTGCTGCTCTCGTCCGATGGCGAGACCATCAAGGCGGGCGCGCCTTTGGTCAAAGGCGCCTCGGTCGAGGCCGAAGTCGTGGGCGAGGGGAAAGAGCCCAAGATCTACGTGTTCAAATTCAAGCGGCGGAAGAACTACCGCCGTAAGACCGGGCATCGGCAGCAGTACACCGAGGTTCGGATCACCGACTTGAAGCTGGGTTGAGGCGCAGATGGCACACAAGAAGGGCGTAGGCTCCAGCCGGAACGGTCGTACCAGCAACCCCAAGTATCTCGGCGTCAAGCGGTACGGGGGGGAGCGGGTGCTCGCCGGCAACATCCTGGTTCGCCAGCGCGGCACCAAGTTCCATGCGGGCAAGAACGTGCGCCGGGCGAATGACGATACCCTCTTCGCCTTGATCGACGGCGTGGTCAGGTTCGAGTTCAAGGACAAGGACCGGCAGAAGGTGTCGGTCTATCCTGCCGAGGCCGCCGCGAGCTGACCGCGGATTGCCCGGAAGACACCGACGAGGGGGACGCGGACACCGCGTCCCCCTCGTCGCTTATCTTCCACTGATTGTCCGGGCGTGCCGTCAGGGCGGCCGACGCGACGCCGCTTGAAACATCCGGGCCGGGCTCGGCGTCATGTCCCGGCCATATGACTGGAGGACCGATGACCAAGTCCACGCTCTTCGACCGCCTGAACCAGGAGCTGACCGAGTTCGGCAAGAAGGCCCAGGCGGCGCTCGACGAGGGGAAGCTCCAGATCGAGCTGCTCCGCTACCGGCGCAAGCAGGACAATGCCGCGCGCGATCTGGGACTGCTGTTCCACCGCCGCGAGCGGGGCGGTGAGATCGAGCAGCGTAGAGTCGACGCCCTGTTGCTGCGGCTGGATGACCTGGAGAAGGAAATCGGTCGGCTGGAGGGAGAGATCGCGGAGGCCAAGCGCCAGCGCGCGGCAGCCGCTCCTCCCACTCCACCCCCGCCCGCCGAGACGAACGTTCCTGCACCGACCCCCTGAGCCCGGTCAGGTGCGCGACACCTCGCCGACCCGGGTCGCTATGGCGACCCGGATCCGGTCGGGGTAATTGCCACAGAGCCCATCGACCCCCAGGCGCGCCATCCGCTCGAGATCCCCGATCTCATTCACGGTCCAGGCGATAATCGAGAAGCCGGCGTCGTGCACTCGATTGACCAGCTCCTGATCCACCTGCTGCCACTCCTGCCACAGCGTCGTGGCGCCCACTCCGCGCATGGCGGCGACGGGATCGGCGAGGTAGGCCGACAGCAGGATGCCCCGTCGCACCTCCTCACGGCAGGTTCCCAGCCGCCTGACGATCCGGTGGTCGAAGCTGTGAATGGAATAGCGGGGCGGGGCCGGACCCTGATCGAGCACCGCGAGGAACTGCTGGTCGTGGATCGGCGGCAGGCTCTTGACCTCGACGTACACTTCGCGGTCACCCACCAGCTCCAGCACCTCCGACAGCAGCGGCAGCGGCTCTCCGTTTCGAATGCGCACCTGCCGGGCCTCGGACCAGGAGAGCAGGCCGATGGGTCCGAATCCAGGGATCTCGGCGTCGTGATGTACCACGATCACCCCGTCGCGGGTGGCGTGGACGTCCAGCTCCACCCCGTCGGCATCCAGCATGACCGCGCGCCGGAAGGCTGCCCGGGAGTTCTCGTATTCGTAGCCGGAGGCGCCGCGATGCGCGATCACATTGGGCCGTCGCATGCGGCCTAAGATAGCGGGCCTTAACAGAGTGCGACACTCGTCGTCCTTCCCGCCTGGATGAGCGCCTCCCCCGTGTTGGAGACACCCTCCGATCACGCGCTGGCCGCTGCGTATCGAGCCGGTGACGAGAGGGCGGCGGCCGAGCTGGTCCGGCGTCACGCGCCGGCAGTCGGGCGGTTCCTGTACAGCTCGGGAGCGGGGCGGGACGAGATCGAGGACCTGGTACAGGAGGCGCTCTTCCGCGCCTTCCGCCGGCTGGACGGGTGGCGGGGGGAAGCGTCGTTCCGAAGCTGGCTCTTCGTGATCGCAAGCAACGTTCTGCGGGACGAGTACCGGCGCCGGAAGGGCAGGCGGATGCTCTCGCTCGAGGATCGCGATCTGCCGGACCGGGCGGATCCCCACGCGGATCTCGCGGCAAGGGAAGCGGAGGAGCGCCTGCGGCGCGGTCTCGCGACCTTGCCGCGGCTTCAGCGCGAGGTCTTCCTACTCCGGACCCAGCAGGGATCCGATTACCGGGAGATCGCCGCCGCGCTCGGCACCACGCCCGGTGCAGCGCGGGTCCACTATCACCATGCCGTGAAGCGACTCAAGGAGCTGGTCCGATGAATCGGTGTACCCGGCTGTCCGAGCGAATGCCCGAGGTCGCCCGGCATCGCGCTACCTGGGCTCCCGACGAGGCGGCTCATCTCGCCGAATGCGCCGACTGCCGGGGAGAGTGGGAGCTGACGCTGCTGGCGCGGCGTCTGGAGGCCCACGCGCCGACCATCACCGAGCCGTCCAAGCTGGTGACGACGTTGCATCAGCGGCTGGCGGAAGACCGGATGGCCCGGCAGCGAGCCCGCCGCGCCTGGTCGTTCGCCGGGGCGGCGGCGGTCGCCGCGGCGATCCTGGTGGCGGTCACGTTCGATCGCCCGGCGGAACCCACGCCGGCCACTCGACCGATCGCCGGCGCCGAGGCCCTGGTTCCGCTTCCGGAGCTGGAGGGACTCGGCGCGGCCCAGCTCGACACGCTGCTCCGGTCCATCGATCGGCCGTCCACGGGATCGTCGGGCCTCGATGCGTCCACCCTGGGCGAGCACGAGGATGGAGAGCTGGAACAGCTGTTGGCAACCTGGGAGGGCTGATGCGCTGGTTAGTGCTCGGTGGTCTTCTATTGGCCGCGGCCCCGCCGCTGGCTGCCCAAGGGGAGCACGACAGCCACCCGTCGGCCCCGGAGCTGCGCGGACGGATCGAGCGGCGGTTCGCCGAACGGGTCAAGGAAGAGCTGGGCCTCAGCGAGGAACAGTCGGCCAGACTCAAGTCCGTCGCGATGGAGCACGGCCGCCGTCGCAAGGAGCTTCGCCATCGCGAACGGGACCTTCGAGAGGCGCTCGAGCGCCAGACCGGTGACGGTGTCACCGCCCACTCCGACAGCGTGGCGCGGATGACCCGGGAGCTGCTGGAGCTCCGGGTGCGCTATGCCGAAAGCTGGCGGGAAGAGATGAACCAGTTGACCTTCCTGACCCCGGTCCAGCGCGCTCGGCTCCTGGTGCTTCGGGAACGGTTGCTCCAGCGGGTTCACGAGATGCGAGACCATCACGGGGGCCAGCATCGCGGGGAGCACCGAGGCTTTCGCCGCCACGGAGACGACGACTAGATTTCCGGCGTCTCCCGACCAGGCTCCGCGATGCGCCCACCGCTGTTCCTGACGCTCGCCCTTCTTCTGTCCGCCGCTCCCGCCGCGGGCCAGTCCCCGGTGGTCTACCGCATCAGCGTGAGCGGCACCGTGGAGAACGGCCTGGCCCCCTACGTCGCGCGCACGCTGCGCGAGGCGGAGGCGTCGGGCGCCGCCGCGGCCTATCTCGACATCGACACGCCGGGCGGTCGAGTGGACGCGGCCGAGCGCATCTCCGACGCCGTGCGCCGCTCCACCCTTCCGGTCTACGCGTTCGTGAACCCTCGCGCGTTCAGCGCCGGCGCGCTCATCGCCATCTCCGCCCGCGAGGTATACATGCGACCGGGCGCGGTGCTGGGGGCCGCCACGCCGGTGGACGGGGAGGGGCAGCGGGCCTCGGAAAAGATGGTATCCGCGATGCGGGCGGAGTTCCGGGCGGTGGCGGAGGAACGCAGGCTCGATCCGCGCATCGCCGAGGCGATGGTGGACGAGGAGATCGAGATTCCGGGACTGGACGGCAAGACCACGCTGCTCACTCTGACCAGCGGCGAGGCGATCAAGGTCGGCTACGCCAAGGGTGAGGTGGCGGACCAGGCCGCCCTGCTCCGTGCGATCGGCCTCCCATCGGCCACAGTGGTGTCCACCGCTCCCAACTGGGCCGAGCAGATCGTCCGATTTCTGACCGATCCGCTGGTCTCGCCGCTCCTCCTCTCGCTCGGTGTGCTGGGGCTGGTGCTGGAGATCAAGAGCGGAGCCTTCGGCATCGGAGGACTGGTGAGCGTCGCGGCACTCGGACTCTTCTTCGGATCGAGCTTCCTGCTGGGCCTCGCCGGGTGGGAGGAAGTGCTGTTGCTGGGGCTCGGTCTCATTGCGCTGGCGGTGGAAGCTTTCGTGATTCCCGGATTCGGCGTGGCCGGGTTCCTCGGGCTGGGGGCCATCGCGGCCGCGATCGTGCTGGCCCTGATCGGAGCGGCGCCCACCGGCGCCGACGTGCTCCAGGCCTTCGCCATCCTGGGGGCGAGTCTGGTGATCACCGCGGCAGTGGTCTATGCCTGGCTCCGGCATCTCCCCAACAGCAATCGATTCGGCGGGCTCTTCCTGCGCGGCGGAATGGCCCAGGCCGAGGGCTACATCTCGGCGCCGCCCCGGGCCGACCTGGTGGGCCAGGAGGGTGTCGCGGTCACCGACCTTCGTCCCGCCGGAACCGCGGCCATCGCGGGCGAGCGGGTGGACGTGGTGACCGAAGGAGAGTTCGTGCGCCAGGGCAGCGCCGTACGGGTGCTGCGGAGCGAAGGGTACCGTCACGTCGTACGCGGGCTGAGCTGACCGCGCGCGCATCCAGCCATTGCACGGGGGAACCACCGTGAACGATTCGATGGTCAGTCTCGGGATGGTGCTGGCGTTGCTGTTCATCGCCTTCATCGTCATTGTCATCTTCTTCCGATTCATTCCGTTCGGCCTCTGGCTCACGGCGCTCTTCTCCGGCATCCGGATCTCGTTCTTCACGCTGTTCGGGATGCGGTTCCGGCGGGTGGATCCTCGGGCCATTGTCATCCCGCTGATCAGCGGGCACAAGGCGGGGATCAGTTTGCACGTCAACGACCTCGAGGGGCACTACCTGGCCGGCGGCAACGTCAACCGGGTGGTGAACGCCCTGATCTCGGCCGACAAGGCCGGGATCGCTCTCACCTACAAACAGGCCACCGCGATCGACCTGGCCGGGCGCGACGTGTTCGAGGCTGTGCAGGTGAGTGTAAATCCCAAGGTCATCACCACGCCCAAGGTGGCGGCGATGGCCAAGGACGGGATTCAGCTGCTGGCGCTGGCGCGGGTCACGGTGCGGGCCAACATCAACCGGCTGGTGGGCGGCGCGGGAGAGGAGACCATTCTCGCGCGGGTCGGCGAGGGAATCGTGAGCACGATCGGCTCCGCCGAGTCCCACAAGAAAGTGCTGGAGAATCCCGACATGATCTCCAAGACGGTGCTCTCCAAGGGACTCGACGCGGGCACGGCATTCGAGATCCTTTCGATCGACATCGCCGACGTGGATGTCGGCAAGAACATCGGTGCTGAGCTGCAGACCGATCAGGCGGAGGCCGACAAGCGGATCGCGCAGGCCAAGGCCGAGGAGCGCCGCGCGCTCGCGGTGGCCATGGAGCAGGAGTTCAAGGCGGAAGGGCAGAAGCAGCGGGCCGCGGTGATTGCCGCGGAGGCGCAAATCCCGCTGGCGATGGCCGAAGCGTTCCGGAGCGGGAACCTCGGCATCATGGACTACCAGCGCTACCGCAACGTCCAGGCCGACACCACGATGCGTCAGGCGATCGCGGGCCAGGGCGACGGCGGCACCGGCGGCAGCTGACATGGACTTCAACGGGCTTCTGATCCTCGGCATCCTGTGGCTGCTGGCGAGCCTGCTGGGCCGCGCGCGGGGAAAGCCGCAGCCCAAGCCCCACCAGCTTCCTGGCTCGCGGCCGTCGCGGAGCCCTGGTCCGACGCCGGTTCAGCCTTCCGGGGAGGACCCCACGCAGCGCGAGGGCAGCCATCTGGAGCGGCTCCTGCGCGAGCTGGAGCGGAACCTGGAGCAGGCGGGAGAGCCGGTCCGAAGACCGCCTCCAACCCCGCTCCCCGAGGCGGAAGACGTGGAGGAGAGGACCTCGCTGGAAGAGGAGGAGAACGTGGTGAGCCTCGAGACCGAGGTTACCCGCCAGGCGCGGCAGCGGTACGATCACGACGCCGCCGCCGAAGACGTGGCTCGACGTCGAATCGCGGCGGCGGAGGCCAGGAGCGGTGAGCTCACCAAGGCGGAGCACCTCCGGTTCGATCAGCGCATCCGGCAGGAGCCCGCCGAGCATACCGCTGTTCGCCGCTACACGCCGACGCAACTGCGAGACGCCATCGTGTGGCGAGAGATCCTGGGGCCGCCGGTCTCGGAGCGGGAACCCTAGGGCGCCCGCATCTGCGCCTCCCTCGCCGCCGCTGCCCCTCGTTTCCGTCCTGGTCCCCCACATCCTTGTACCTCTGAAAGAAGTGCTCGTCGGGCACTTTGCGATCGAGCAGGTGGAGGAGACCGATCGGGCGAGTCCACCAGGCAGCCGATCGATCGCGAGTGGCCACCCAGGCGCTACGCCGTTTATCTTTTCCTGGCGCCCGAGTGGCGGAACGGCAGACGCAGTGGACTCAAAATCCACCGGGGGCAACCCCGTGCGAGTTCGAATCTCGCCTCGGGCACTTCCGTCCGCAGACCACGTTTCCCCGACCCACAGCCTGAGCCTCAGCCTCATGCCACCTGCTGACCCTCATCGCGCAAGCCACTGATGCTGCGGCACCTCAAGCTGCTCTACCCCTTCTGCTTCGCCGCGTTTCCTCTGCTGTCGATGGTGGGCCACAACGTGGACGAGGTGACCCTTGGCGATGTGGCCACGGTGCTGGCCGCCACGGTGGGGGGAACCGCCGTTCTCTTTGCGCTGGCCTATCTGATCGCGCGGAGGGATCTCGAGCTGGCCGCGGCGCTCACTATGCTGGTGGTCATCTGGGTGGTCTTCGTGCCGGCGGGTGAGACCGTCCTCGCGGCCACGGGCCGATGGTTTCGCCGTTCGGCGCTGGCCCAGGGGGCCCTGCTGCCGGGCGTGGGGCTGCTGGTTCTCGGCGCGGTCGGCTGGTGGCTGCTCAAGCGCCGGCCCCGGCTCGAGGTGATGAGTCGGTTTCTGGCAATCATGGGAGTGGTGCTGGTGGCGATGTCGCTGGTGCGGCTCACGCGGATCAAGCTGGCCAACCAGCGGCGGATCGCCCACAGCGAATTGGTGCGGGAGCTCGCTGCCCCGGTGGCCGCGCGGCCGGTCCGCCCAGGAGAACGGAAGCCGGACATTTATCTGGTGCTGCTCGACGGCTATGGAAGCAACGAAGTGCTCCGCGAATTCTACGGCTTCGACAACCGTGCGTTCGAGGACTCCCTCCGACAGCTCGGCTTCGCCATTCCGCCCGTGGTCCGTAGCAACTACACCCGAAGCGTGCTGTCCATCCCCTCGCTGCTCAACTTCGCCCACATGAACGTGCTCGAGCGGGAGCTCGGCAAGTCGCGCGACCAGAGCCTGCTCTACCACCTGTTGGAGTCCAACCGCGCCGCGCGCTTCCTCAAGTCCCGCGGCTACCGATTCTACCTCTTCCCCAGCGCCGATTGGTCAGGCACCCAAAGGAGTCCGCTGGCGGATTCGGTATTCCGCGCCTGGCCCGAGCGCACGCTGAGCCGAGCGCTGCGCCGAACCAACCTGCGCAAGGGTTGGATCAGAGTGACCATGCTGAAGCACGTCATCAACCCGAATGCCGACGACGACGAGTTCATCCTCCGGACCTATCGCGGACTTTCCCAGGTGCCTCGCGATACCGCACCCACGTTCACGTTCGCCCATTTCCTGTCGCCGCACCGGCCCTACGTTCTCGATAGCCGGTGCCGCCCGGCGGTCCGATCGGTGAGGGGGCCGATGCGCTACGGATCGCCCGAAGACCTCGAGGCGTACCTGGCGCAGGTGCGCTGCATGAACCGGCTCACGCTCCAGCTGGTCCGCGAGCTGCTCCGGACCTCCGAGGAGCCGCCCGTAATACTGCTGCAGAGCGATCACGGGACGTTGACCACACGGTACTGGGGAACCCCGCCGGAGCAGGCTCGGCCGGAACAGATCAGGGAGCGATTCGGTGCGTTCGGAGCTTACTATCTGCCGGACGGCGGGACCCCGGCGGACACGATGACGGTGGTCAACGTGCTGCGCTACGTTTTTCGAGCGTACTTCAGGGCGGAGCTCCCGCCGCTGCCGGACGACCAGTACTACTCGGTGCCCAGCCCGGAGCCGTATCGCTTCGTCCGGGTGAATCCACCGGCGGAGGCCCACACCAGTGCACCCCAGTGATCGCCGCGGGCCGAATGCGCTGGCGAGAGCCGACGCCTCCCGCAGAGCCCGCTCACTGTTCCTGCGTGCCCTCCTGGTCCATCCGGCGCCGCAGGCTGAGCGGTCGCATGTCGGTCCAGACCTGCTCGATATGGCTCAGGCATTCCGCCTTCGGCCCCTGCTTGCCCGCTTCCCGCCAGCCGCGGGGGATCTCCCGGTCGGCCGGCCAGATCGAGTACTGCTCCTCGTGATTGACCACCACCTTGTAGATGGTGGTGTCCTCCTCCTCGTCCCACGTCATGGAAGCGCTCGCTGGCGGTAGTGGACGTTGAATATGCCTGGCGCGGTGGGAGCCGGGAAGTTTTCAGCGACGCTGCCCGCTACGGTGTGCAACAGGATGTGCCACCCGTCGCCTTCCGCGGCCACGGCTCCCGCGTAGCTCCCTCCCACACGTACCGCACGAAGCCGCCAGCGTGGGCTGGCGACCCATCGCCCGGTGGATTCGTCGAGCATGCGCGGTCGAGAGCCACGGCCGGAAACGTCGATGTGAATCAGGGACATGCCGAGTCCCCGCCCGTCCGCCTTGATCAGCGCCTCCTTGCGGGTCCAGAGCCGCGCAAACCCGCGCCGCTGGCCCGACGGCCGGAGACGGTGAAGGCGAGCCCGCTCAGGGCCGGAGCACACCACCTTCACCACGTCCGCCACCAGCCCATCCGTGGGCACCCGCTCCACGTCTACCCCCACCTCGCGACCCCGCGCGACCGCGATCAACGCCAGGTCGCCCGAGTGGGCGAGATTGAACCGGAGCCAGGACCAGCGGCCGGCGAGGGAAGGCTTGCCGTCGGCCGAGTACACGAACCGCAGCTCGTCCGCCGCGGCCCCGGCGTAACGCCCGAGGACCCGTCGGAGGGTTCCGCGGGCGGCGACGAACCGCTCCCGGTCGCGATCGAAGCGAAAGCGGTCGGCCCGGGCACGCTCCTCCGGCGACAGCGTGGCCCCCGCCGCGCCCAGGTCCAACCGGGTCGGCGACAGGTCCAGCCGCCAGACGTGCACCTCTCCGTCGGGGAGGATCAGGTGGGCGCCCTCCTGGGGACCGCGACCAGCGGCGGACGCGGGCTCACGGGCATGATCCGCGGTGACCTATCGATCCGCTCGGCAAGCTGGGCGAGAGTCGCGGCCTCGAAGATCACGCTCATCGGGAGCTCGACCGAGAAGGATCGGTTGACCCGGGACAGGACCTGGACCGCCAGCAGGGAGTGGCCACCCAGCGCGAAGAAATCGTCGTCGGGCCCGATGTCCTTCCGTCCGAGCAGCTCGGTCCAGATGGTGGACAGGATTTCCTCCGTCGGCGTCTCGGGCCGGCGACGGGGTGCCTGCCGGGGAAGGGTCGGCCGCTGCGCCAACACCCGGCGGTCGACCTTGCCGTTATCGGTGAGCGGGAGCTGGTCTATCAGCTCGATGACGGCCGGCACCATGTAGTCGGGAACCATCTTCTTCAGGAAGCTCCGGAGCTCCTCGGGCTCAGGTGCAGCAGAATCTATCGGCACCACGAACGCGGCCAGCCGCTTGTCGCCGTCGGACTCGCGGCGCACTACGACAGCCGAGTGGCGCACCCCCGGATGGGAGCCCAGCAACGCCTCGATCTCACCGGGCTCGATCCGAAAGCCGCGGAGCTTGACCTGGTTGTCCGCCCGGCCGAGAAACTCCAGCACGCCGTCCGAGCGCCATCGCGCGCGATCTCCGGTCCGGTACATGCGCGTCCCCTGCCGATCCTGGAATGGGTCGGGCACAAACCGCTCGGCGGTCTGACCAGGATGGCCGAGGTAGCCTCGAGCCACCCCGACCCCACCGATGAACAGCTCGCCGGGCACGCCGATCGGCGACGGCTCGAGGTTCCGGTCGAGTACATAGACCCGGGTGCCTCCGATCGGCCGCCCGATGGGCACCGCTGCTATCGTGTCGGCCGCGGCTATCGGATGTACGGTAGCGATCGTCGTCGTCTCGGTCGGTCCGTACGCGTTGAAGAGACGACACCGCGGCAGCGCTTCGAGCACCCGGGCCACCTGCGGCGCCGGCAGCACGTCACCGCCCGAGATGAGCTGGCGCAATTCGCTGAGATCGGCGAGCCGCTGGTCCACCATGAGGCGGAAGAGACCGGCGGTGAGAAATAGGGTCGTGACCCGATGGCGGGCCAGCAATTGCCCGATCTCCTCGGGCGTCACGACGCCGGAGGGCGCCAGCGCCAGACGCGCCCCGTTGAGCAGGGCGCCCCAGATCTCGAACGTGGAGGCGTCGAAGGCCGTGGGTGCGAGGTGAAGGAACACCTCGTCCGGTCCGAAGTGCAGGTATTGCTGATCCCGGACCAGGCGCACGGCGCCCCCATGGCTCAGGCCAACCCCTTTCGGGAGACCGGTGGATCCGGAAGTGTAGAGCACGCAGGCCAGGTTGGCCGGTGCGGTCCGAGCCGGAAGGTTCTCGTCCGACTCGGCCGCGATGCCGTCGGCGTGATCTTCGAGACAAAGGACGGCCGCCGCGCAGGCCGGCAGATCCCCGGCACAGCGCGCTTGCGTCACGACATGGGATGTGGCGGAGTCCTCCAGCAGGACTCGAAGCCGCTCGGGAGGATCGTTGAGCGCCAGGGGCAGATACGCCCCTCCAGCCTTGAGGATGCCCAGCAGCGCCACGATGAGGTCGGCCGACCGGTCGAGATGGACGGCAACCCGGGTCTCTGGTCCCACCCCCAGACGCGTGAGATAGCGGGCCAGCCGGTTCGCGCGCGCGTTCAGTTCGGCATAGGTGAGCGAGTCCGGGCCGGACTCGACAGCGACGACGTCCGGCACGGCGGCTGCGCGGTCCTCGAAGACCCGATGTACGCATCGTCCGGCAGGAGCCGGGCTTCCGGTGCGGTTCCAGCGGCGCAGGATTCGCTTGCGCTCTCCGGATTCGACGAATGAGAGCGCTGTGATGGAGCGGTCGGGATCGGCGACGATCGCCGCCAGCAGGGCGCGGTAGTGCCGAAGCATGCGGTGAGCCGTGCGGGCGTCGAACAGGTCGGTGACGTACTCCAGCTCCGCCCGGAACGACGACGGAGTGTGATAGACGAAGCATGCCAGGTCGAACTTGGCGACCGGCGGACGGACCATGCGGTACGTCGCGACCACACCCGGAAGCTGAGGGGTTGCGTCGGGCAGGTTCTGAACCGCGAACGTGACCTGGACGATCGGGTCGTGCTGGAGGGTGCGGGCGGGCTGCAGCTCCTCGACCAGACGCTCGAACGGCAGCTCCTGGTGGGTGTAGGCCCCCAGGGCCGTCTCCCGCACCCGCCCCAACAGGGTCCGGAAGCTGGGCGCCCCGCTCAGGTCCAGCCG
>DATBJC010000005.1:0-55261 GCA_036556625.1 Gemmatimonadales bacterium | reverse complement strand
CTCGAACGCCCGGAGCACGGCGAGGATGTGACTGAAGGAAGCGTAGTTGTCCAGCTCCAGCCGGAGCCGGGTGGCGTTGACGAAGATGAAATCGCCGGCCAGGCGGATCTCGAGATCGCTCTCGATGGCCAGCAGCGCGCGCCCGGTGGCGTCCAGATCGTCCAGAGCCTTTTGCACCGTGGCGTTCTCGACCGGGTAAAGCTTGAGACTCCGGAGCGCGGTGTAGAACGCGAGGAGGAGAGCGCGCCCTCCCTGACGCAGCTGGCCCTCCGCGGCGGCCGAGTGGGGGGTCGTTTCCGCTTGGTAGGTCACGCCCCGCTCTCTCGCAGGGCGCGGTTCACGGCGTTCCGCACCACCAGGTCCTTCTCATCGGTCATCCGGGTGAGCACCTCGCGCGCCTCGGGCGTGCGGATCTTGCCGATGGCGATCGCGGCGCAGGCCCGGGTCTCGGGCGACTCCTTGAACTTGAGCAGCCCCCGAGGCAGCAGGATCCCGCTCAGCGGCTTGAGCCCGGCCGGCCCGGCGATGCTGCCGTAGGCCTCGAAGAAGGCCATTTTCTCCGTCAGGTCCATGTCCTTTACGCCCTTCCCCAGTACCACCGCCTCCACTCGTTTGAGAGCCCCCTTGTAGCCACGCCCGCCGGCGACCCGCACCGCCGCGAGTCGCACCCCGCGATCCTCGTCTTCGATGGCCTTGTCGATGAGGGCGAGTGCCGCGGGCGTGCCCAGCTGAGCCAGCGTCTGCACCGAAGCGAGGCGCACCGCCGGGTCGGAGTGAGTGATCGTGTCGGCCAGTCCGGGAACCACCTGATGCAGTCCCAGGCGGCCGCAGAGGGTCACTACCGAGGCGAGCGCTTCGGACTGGGGAGAGCGGAGGATCCGGAGCACCTCCTCGGTGTTGGAGGTGGCCAACCGATCGGCCACACCCTCCAGCAGGGTGCGCAAGGCCGGGGAGGCGAGATTGGGGAGCCAGCTCAGCACCGGCTCCAGAGCGGAGGCGCGCAGCTCCCGCAGCACTTCCGCGACTTCGGCGTCCCCGGCGAGCGCCGGCGCTTCGTCCAGCGACTGGAGCAGCTGGCTGACGATGGCGGGCTCGCTCAGCTTGGCCACGAAGCTGTCGAGCCGCGCGCGGTGCTCGGCCGTGAGCCCGGATGCCCGCGACGCGAGCAGCTTGCTCTCGCGGAGAACCCCGGCGGCCGTCCGGAAATCCCGCGCGTTCAGCAGATTCGGGAACAGGTGGTCCACGATGCCGAGGATCTCCGACCGGATCGCCAGGTCGGCCTCGAGCTCGAACAGATCGAAGAGCACGTTGAGGGCCGACAGGCGGACGTCGCGGGAGTACTCCCGCTCCACTTGCCGCGCGACATCGTTGATCTCGGCCTCGTCCAGGAAGTAAAGCGTGGAATCGAAGTCCTCCAGGTCCACCACGCCCTTGGGCCGCGGCGGCGCCTCCTCGGTCACCTGCGCGTGCCGCTGGTACGCCGCCGGATCGTCACTCCCGCTGGGATACGTGCCGGTCTGCTCCGGCATCGACCCCCCGCCCTCCCCGAAGAACTCCACGAACTGGTACTGGATGAGCTGGAACTCCTGCTCCCACAGCAGCGTGAGCAGATCGTCGCCGGCGTCGGCCGAGAGGTAGCGCGCCCGGTTGATCGCCTCCAGCAGGCGGGGCAGCTCTTCCTGCTCCGCCCCGCGCCGGATCGTGAGAGTCCGCATGCCATCCTTGAAGAGACCCCACGCCAGGCTTTCGCTCTTGTGGGGCTGGTGGTAGACGACCTGCTCTTCCCACACGAAGTCGGTCTCCGCCACCACCAGGACCAGCTCGTCCAGCGCCGCCCAGATGGGGGTGAACGCCACCCGGAGATTCTCGGTGGCGCGCTGATGGATCGGATTGTTGGGGAGGTACATGTGGTAGGCGCGAAGCGCCTTGCCCAGTCCGGTGATCAGCTCGGTGACCTGGGAGGCCGGCAGGATCTCGGTGTGCGATCCGGCCGTCACACCGGACTCCCCAGCAGCGCCGCCACGTGCGCCACGTCTTTGTCGCCTCGCCCGCTGAGGCACACCAGGACCGGCTGGTCCGACGTCCAGCGTCCCCGGGAGCGGCGCACCCAGGCCAGGGCGTGGGCGGGCTCCAGGGCGGGGATGATGCCTTCCAGCCGGCTGAGCGCCTGGAACGCGTCGAGCGCCTCGGCGTCGGTGGCCGAGTGGTAGCGGACCCGGCCGGTGTCGCGCAGCCAGCTGTGCTCCGGCCCCACTCCGGGATAATCCAGCCCAGCCGACACCGAATGTGCCGGCGCGACCTGGCCATCGGCGTCCTGCAGCAGATAGCTGAGACTTCCATGGAGCACGCCGGGAGAGCCCGCGCTGAGCGTCGCGCTGTGGTGGCCGGTCTCGATCCCCTGCCCGGCCGCTTCGACGCCGATCAGCTCGACCTCGTCCTCCAGAAAGGCGGAGAAGATCCCGATCGCGTTCGACCCACCACCCACGCACGCGACGACCGTATGGGGTAGTCGTCCGAAGCGTTCCAGCATCTGCTCCCGCGCCTCCCGTCCGATCACCGCCTGGAAGTCCCGAACCATGCGGGGATACGGATCGGGTCCGACCACCGAGCCGATGATGTAGTGGGTGGTGGGGACGTTGGTGACCCAGTCGCGCAGCGCTTCATTGGTGGCATCCTTGAGCGTGCGAGTTCCCGACTCCACGGGAACCACCGTTGCGCCGAGCAGCCGCATGCGGTAGACGTTGAGCGCCTGACGCGTGACATCCTCGGCGCCCATATAGACCACGCACTCGAGGCCGAACCGGGCGCATACCGTGGCGGTCGCCACCCCGTGCTGGCCGGCGCCGGTCTCGGCGATGATCCGCCGCTTGCCCATGCGCCGGGCCAGTAGAACTTGTCCGACCGTGTTGTTGATCTTATGGGCGCCGGTGTGATTCAGGTCCTCCCGTTTGAGCAGCACCGGAGCGCCGACGTCGTCGGAGAGGCGCGGGGCGAGGGAGAGGGGTGACGGACGTCCCACGAACTCGGCCAGCAGCGCATCGAGCTCCAGCCAGAAGGTCGAGTCGGCCCTGGCCGCATGGTAGAGCGCGGTCAGGTCGTCCAGCGCGGCGACGAGCGTCTCGGGGACGTATCGGCCACCGTAGGGGCCGAATCGTCCTTCGACCGCTCGCTCAACCGACCGTAGAGCTGCGTCCAAGCACCGCCTCCAGGAAGCGCGCGATCTTTTCGTGATCCTTGATGCCGGGGAGGGATTCGACCCCGGAACTTACATCTGCCACGTCCGGCCGAACGAGGGTGACGACCTCTCCCACCGTCTCCGGCGTCAGCCCGCCCGCCAGGGCCATCCGGCTGCCTGCGAGGCGGTTCCTGGCCCCTACCGCCAGTGCGAGGTCGAGCTGGAGCCCGGCTCCGCCTTCCAGCCCGGGCACTCGAGGCTCGACCAGGACGGTGTCGGCATTCAGAGCGGCCTCACTGAGCTGGTCCAGGTCGGCGGGGCTCGCAATTCGCACGACCCGCCAGACCAAGAGACCGGCGGCCCCCAACTGGACGGCATCTTCCCGGGAGTAGGGCCCGTGCAGTTGCGCCCCCGCGAGCAGAGCGTTCCGGGCGACCGAGAGGATTTCCTCCACCGGTTGGGTCCCGAACACTCCGAGCACGGGAACGCCACGCGACGCGGCCACCACCTCCGCCGCCCTCGCGTAGCTCACCCGCCTGGGTCCTCCAGCAAGAACGACGCCCAGGTAGGAGGCGCCGGCAACTGCCGCCGCCTCGGCATCTTCCGGCCTGGTCAGGCCACAGATCTTGACCCTAGCGGCCATGGCGGGAAACCTGGGAAAACCGCCGCAGCAACCCGGCCGGGTCGGCGGCGGCAGAAAGCGCGGTTCCGACCAGGATCGCATCGGCGCCGGCGGCCGCGGCCCGCTCGGCGTCTTCCGGCAGCTTCATCCCGCTTTCCGCTACCGCCACCAGCTCGGCCGGCACCCGGGCGAGCAGCTCCCACGCGGCGCGGACGTCGATGCTGAAGGTGTCGAGGTCGCGGCTGTTCACCCCCACGATTTCGCTGCCGGCGCTCAGCGCCCGATCGAGCTCGGGGTTGGTGTGCACCTCGACCAGGGCCTCCAGCCCAGCCCCGCGAGCACAGGCGAGCAGTGCGGCCAGCCGCTCCGGCGCCAGCGCGCGCACGATCAGCAGCACCGCCGCGGCCCCGGCGGCTCGGGCCTCGATCACCTGGAGCTCGTCGAGGATGAAATCTTTCCGCAGCAGCGGTACATCCACTTCCGAAGCGGCCGCACGCAGGTCGTCGACTGAGCCGGCGAAGTGAGTGCGGTCGGTCAGCACCGAGATGGCCGCCGCTCCATGGCGAGCGTAGAGCAGCGCGCGCGCTCGCGGGTCCAGGTCGTCGCGGATCACGCCGGCCGAGGGCGATCGCCGCTTGACTTCCGCCACCACCGCGAGCCGATCGCGGCGCAGCGCGGCGGCGAGCGAAGGTGGGCGCGGGCGGGCCGCAGCCTCCCGCTCCAGGGCGACGCGTCGCTCCCGGAGTGATGGCAATCCGCGGCGGGTGGAATCAAGCATCTGGTCCAGGGAGGCGGCCATCTTGCCCTTCGGCGGGTCTTCGGGTATAGTTATTCGGGCTCTCTTCGGTCAATCCGCGATACTTCCGCCACGGAGACGGCACAATGCCGCTGACCAAGCGTCAAAGTGAAATCCTCAGCTACCTGCAGGGTCACATCCAGGACCAGGGCTATGCTCCCAGCTTCGAGGAAATCGCGGAGCAGTTCGGCTTTCAGTCCCTCGCCACGGTGCACGAACACCTGACCAACCTGGAGCGCAAGGGCTACATCCGCCGCTCCTACAACGAGAGCCGGTCCATCGAGGTCCTGCCGCCTCGCGGCACCTCGGCGGCAACCGAAATTCCCCTGCTCGGCAAGGTCGCCGCGGGCACGCCGATCGAATCGCTGATGCACCAGGAGAGCATCGCGGTGCCCGACCAGATGCTGCCTCGGCGCGGCCCCAACTACGCGCTGCGGGTGCAGGGCGCCTCGATGATCGATGAGCACATTCTCGACGGCGACGTCGTGGTGGTCCACGGAAAGCAAACCGCCGAGAACGGGGAAATGGTCATCGCCCTGGTCAACGGCAGCGAAGCCACGGTCAAGAAGTTTTACCGCGAGGCCGGAGGGTGGATCCGGCTCCAGCCGGCCAACGCCTCCATGCAGCCGATGCGGTTTCAGGAACGGGACGTGCTCATTCAAGGCGTAGTCGTCGGGGTCATCCGGAAGTATTGAGGCGGGCCGTCAGGTCGGCACCGCCGCCGGCGCGGCCCTCCTGAGCCGTTCCAACGCTTCGGCTCCGGCGCCACTATCCAGCGCCAGCCGTGCGCGCTCCACCGCCTGGTGGAACGTCCAGCCCTCATTCGAAACATAGAGTCCTGCCGCGGCGTTGAGCAGCACGGCACAACGGATCGCGGTTGTGCTCTCGTTTCCCGAGAGCAGCCGTTCGATCCGTTCGGCGTTCTGGGCTGGTTCCCCGCCCGCCAGGTCATCCAGGTCGCGGCACTCGAGGCCAACCATCCGCGGGTCGATCGTCCATTCCGTTACCTCGTCCCCCCGAATCTCCCAGACATGGGTCAGCCCGTTGGGACTCACCTCGTCCATGCCCACCTCGGCATGCAGCACCAGCGCGTGACTGGTCTCCAGCCGTGCCAGGGCCTGGGCCACGAGCGGCGCGCGCTGAGGGTCTGCCACGCCGACGACTTGCCGGGTCACGCCCGCCGGATTCACCAGTGGGCCCAGCAGGTTCATGATGGTCGGAATCCCGAGCTCCTTGCGCACCGGCCCCACGTGGCGCATCGCGGGGTGGAACGAGGGCGCAAAAAGAAAGACCAGACCGGCGTCGCGGAGCACCGCCGCGGCTCGCTCGGCGCTGAGCTGAATGTTCACCCCGAGCGCCTCGAGCACGTCGGCCGAGCCGGATCGCGAGGTAAAGCTCCGGTTGCCGTGCTTGGCGACCGGCACTCCGGCTCCGGCCACGACGAACGCCGCGGCGGTGGAGAGGTTCAGCGTGCCCACGCGGCCGCCACCGGTTCCGCAGGTGTCTACCGTGCGGTGCGGGTCGGCCATGGTCACCCGGACCATCGCCAGCCTCAGGGCCCGCGCCGCGCCCGCGACCTCCGCCGCCGTCTCGCCCTTGGTCCTGAGTCCCATCAACAGGGCCGCCGTCTCCACCGCGGAGGCCTCCCCCCGCATGAGCACGGAGAACGCGGCCGCGGCGCTCTCGCTCGACAGCGAGGCACCACGGGCGAGCTCTTGAACGGCGTGTCGTAACGGGGCGTCGTGGCTCACGGGCGGACGGCGGGTTGGGGGGATCGAGGCTGCAAAAAAACGTACCTGAAAAACCGGCCTTTTGTCAAATGGGACAAGGATTTGCGCAGCTTGCTCGGGGGTCCCCGCCGGACTAGATTCCGGGCCGATGAGCCGGACCTTTCTCGCCACGCTGCACTTCGATGGCACCGGGTTCGTGGGGTGGCAGCGCCAGCCGGCCGGACGCTCGGTACAACTCGAGTTCGAACGGGTGCTGCGGCGCCTGTTCGACCGCCCGGTGGTGGCCCACGCTGCGGGCCGGACTGACGCCGGGGTTCACGCCATCGGGCTCCCCGTGAGCTTCACCGCTCCCGAAAATTGGAACGCTCCGGCACTGCGCCGCGCGCTCAATGCGCTGCTGCCCAAAGAGTGTTGGGTCGAAGCGGTCCATCGCATGCAGCCAGGCTTTCACGCGCGGAAGAGCGCCGTTTCCCGCCGTTATCGGTACGACATCGGCCTCGACGATGCGGCAGCCTCACCCTTCCGCCGGCGATTCGAATGGGCGCTCCACCGGCCGCTCGAGTTGGCCGGGCTGAGGTCCGCCGCTACGCTGCTGCTGGGTGAGCACGATTTTCGTGCCTTCGCGGCCAAAGGTGAGCCCAAGCCCCACTATCAATGCCGCCTCACCCGCTCGGAATGGGAAACCCGGGTCGAGCGACGCGGCGTGAGCTTCCATGTCGAAGCCGATCGCTTCCTGCACCACATGGTGCGCATGCTGGTCGGCACCATGGTGGACATCGGACTCGGACGCCGTCCGCTGGCGGACATCGAGGTGCTGCTGGAGCGGAGGGACAACGCCGAGACCAGCCCCCCGGCTCCGCCCCACGGGCTCTACTTCGCCGCCGCGACCTACCCCGACGGACTCTATGCCGCTGAGGCGGCGGAGGAGGCCCATGCGGGCATGGACCGGGTATAGCCTGGCGTTGCTGTTGGCAGCCGCCGGTCCGGCATGCGAGCGGGAGGCTCCGGTTCGGGTGAGCTCCGCGGGCGCCCAGACGGCGGCTGCCGCCCGCCCGGCGCGCCAGGCCGCTATCGACGCGTCGCGCCGCACGGCGCTGGTCACCGCCGCCGACCGGGCCTCGGGCGCCGTCGTTTCCATCAACGCCACTTCCCGGCGCGAAACGCCGGCGCGCTCGCCCTGGGATTTCTTCTTCGTCCCCGAGCGCTCCCGGCTGGTCGAAGGCTACGGCACCGGCTTCGTGGTCCGGCCCAACGGCATCATCATCACCAACCAGCACGTCGTCGCGGGCGCGGAGCGGGTGGTGGTGACGCTGGCGGACGGCTCCGACATGCC
Source organism: Gemmatimonadales bacterium (assembly GCA_036556625.1). Lineage (GTDB taxonomy): Bacteria > Gemmatimonadota > Gemmatimonadetes > Gemmatimonadales > GWC2-71-9 > CAVVWJ01. The sequence goes on along the minus strand of DATBJC010000005.1, from coordinate 47,605 downwards.
GGCCACCGTCCTGGGGGAAGACCCGCTCACCGATATCGCGGTGCTTCAGGTCAAGCGGAACGGGCTGCTGACGACCAAGATCGGCCGGAGCACCGATCTCATGATCGGCGAGTGGGTGGTGGCGCTGGGCAATCCCTACGCTTACCTGCTGGGGAACTCGGAGCCGACCGTGACGGTCGGCGTGGTGAGCGCCACCAACCGCAACATTCTGCCCAGCGGCGAGCAGACCGGTCTCTACTTCGACATGATCCAGACCGACGCCGCGATCAATCCCGGCAACTCGGGCGGGCCGCTCACCAACGCCCTGGGCGAAGTCGTGGGCGTGAACTCGTCGATCTTCAGCAGCAGCGGCGGCTCGGTCGGCCTCGGATTCGCCATTCCCATCGAGCGAGCCCTGCGGGTAGCGGATGAGATCATTCAGCATGGCACGGTGCGTCGCGCCTGGGTCGGGCTCGAGGTTGAGGGCGCCTCGGCCATGCGGGACTGGAAACGGGCAGGAGGGGTGACGGTCACCAGCGTCGCGCCCGGCGGTCCGGCAGCCAAGGCCTCGCTGCAGCGCGGCGATGTGCTGACCGAGGCGAACGATCGCCCGCTGCGCAACTATCTCGACTGGGAAGCCGTGAAGCTGGACCTCCACGTGGGCGACTCGGTGGACCTGTCGGTCCGGAGCGGACGGCGGACGGTGCAGCGGCGGGTGGTGACCGGCGATCTCCCCACCGTCACTGCTGAGAAGTACAAGGTCCTGGAAGACTTGGAACTGGTGAACGTCACGCCGGCGGTGCGGGCCGAGCGCGGGATCCGGAGCCAGCAGGGTGTCCTGATCTTCAGCATCTCGCCCTCGGTGAGCGACGCAACCGGCCTGGCGGAAGGTGACGTCATCCTGGCCATCAACCGGACACCGGTGCGAGCGGCGTCACAGGTCGGCGAGCTGCTGAACGTACGGCCAGGAGAAGTGGTTCGACTCTATCTCGAGCGGGAGGGGCAGATCACCTTTACCGACCTCGTGTTCCGATGAGCGAGGACCGCTGGACCTCACCGCTGGGAACCCGGTACGCGTCCCCCGCGATGCAGCGGCTCTGGGGTGCGGCGCACCGGGCCGGCCTCTGGCGCCGGCTCTGGCTCGCGCTGGCCGAGGTGGAGCGGGAGCTGGGTCTTCCGATCACCGATGAGGCTCTGGTCCAGATACGCGCCCACCTGGACGACGCCGACCTCGCGCTGGCCGCCCGGTACGAACGGCGTTTCCGGCACGACGTCATGGCGCACGTACATGCCTTCGCCGACCAGGCGCCCGCCGCGCGGCCCTTCCTGCACCTCGGCGCCACCAGCGCGTTCGTCACCGACAACGCGGACCTCATCGTCATGCGGGACGGGTTGCGGTTGCTCCTCGGGAGGCTGATCGCCGTCCTGTCCACCCTGGAAGGCTTCGCCGCTCGCACCGCGCCGCTGCCGTGCCTGGCCTACACCCACTTCCAGCCGGCGCAGCTCACCACCGTCGGCAAGCGGGCCACGCTCTGGATGCAGGACTTCGGCCTCGATGTGGAGGAGCTCTGCCACCGGATCGAGACCCTCCGGTTCCGCGGCTGCCAGGGCACCACCGGCACCCAGGCGTCGTTCCTGGAGTTGTTCGAGGGGGACGAGACCAAAGTCCGCGAGCTGGAGCGCCGGGTCACCGCCAAGCTGGGCTTCCGGGAGCAGTTCGCCGTGACCGGCCAGACTTATCCCAGGAAGGCCGACAGCGCCATCCTCGACGCGCTGAGCGGAGTCGCCCAATCCGCCGCGAAGATGGCGGGCGATCTGAGACTGCTGCAGCACGAGGGGGAGCTGCTGGAGCCCTTCGAAGCCGAGCAGATCGGCTCCAGCGCCATGGCCTACAAGCGGAACCCGATGCGGGCCGAGCGGATCTCCGGGCTCGCCCGCTTCGTGATCTCGCTGCAGGCCAACGGCGCCCACACGGCCGCCACCCAGTGGCTCGAGCGGAGCCTGGACGACAGCGCCAACCGGCGGCTTACCCTGCCCGAGGCGTTCCTCGGCACCGATGCGATCCTGGTGCTCGCCACCAACATCGCGGCCGGGCTCGAAGTGCGGGAAGACGCGATCCGCCGGAACCTGGCGGAACGGATGCCCTTCATGGCCACCGAGCGCTGGCTGATGCTGGGGGTGGCGAGTGGCGGCGACCGTCAGGAGCTGCACGAGGTGATCCGGCGACACAGCCTGGCCGTGGCGGACGCGGTCTCCCGCGGTGGGGCCAACGATCTGCTGGAGCGGCTGGCGGCGGACCCCGCGTTCGCGGAGGTGCCCGCGATCCACCTTCAGGCACAGCTCGATCCCGCCAATTACACCGGCCGGGCGGGACAGCAGGTAGGAGAGTTCCTGGAGGAGTATCTGCACCCGCTGCTGGCCCGTGCCAGGCCGCTGGCCGCCGAGGCGGGAAGCGCCGAGGTGAAAGTGTGACGGCGCGACCGCTGCTCGAGAGCCGGCTTCCGCTTCCCCTGCTGCGCCGGGGGAAGGTGCGCGAAGTCTACGAGGTGGATGGGGACCATCTTCTCCTCGTGGCCAGCGACCGGGTGAGTGCGTTCGACGTGGTCATGCGTGAGCCGGTGCCGCTGAAGGGCGCGGTGCTGACCCAGATGAGCGCGTTCTGGTTCGAGCGGCTCCGGGACCTGGTGCCCTCACATTTCGTGACCGCCCGCGCCGACCAGATCGTGGACCGGCTTCCTGCGCTGCGCGATCGCACAGCGGAGATCGAGGGGCGGGCGATGCTGGTGCGACGGACAGCCCCGGTGCCGTTCGAGTGCGTGGTGCGCGGCTACCTCTCGGGCTCGGCCTGGGTCGAGTACCGTGCCTCGGGCACGCTGGCCGGGGAGACCCTGCCCCCGGGGCTGGTGGAAAGCGTGCGACTGGAGCCGCCACTCTTCTCGCCCGCGACCAAGGCTGAGTCGGGCCACGATCTCAACGTGACCTTCGACACGATGGCCGCAGCGCTGGGTCGTGAGCTCGCCACCCGGCTCCGCGAGGCGAGCTTCGCGGTATACCGCGCGGGGCGGGACCATGCGATCGGCAGGGGCATCATCATCGCCGACACCAAGTTCGAGTTCGGGGTGGACTCGGAAGGCGCCCTGCTGCTGATCGACGAAGTCATGACCCCGGATTCCTCGCGTTTCTGGCCCGCGGATCGCTATCGTCCCGGCCAGTCGCAGCCGAGCTTCGACAAGCAGCCGCTGCGCGATTATCTGGCCGAGCTCCGTCGTGAGGGCCGGTGGAACGGCGAGGCGCCTCCCCCATCCCTTCCGGACGAGGTGGTGGAGGCGACCAGTCGGCGTTACCTGGAGGCGTATCGGCGCATTACCGGACGGGAGCTGGGGAGCGGAACGTGATGCGGATCGCCCCCGAGGGCCGGTGGTTCATCGCCGGCGCGTGGGCCGTCGCTGTCGTCCTGTTGATGGTAGCGGCCCAGGCGGCCTCGGGGTGGTGGTGGGTGCTCGCAGGCGTCTGGCTGGTGCTCTCGATGTGGGTCGTCGCCTTCTTCCGCGACCCCGAGCGCGCCTGGTCCGTCGGCGAACGGTTGGTGGTGGCGCCGGCGGACGGCAAAGTGGTGAGCGTCCTGGAGGTCGAGGAGCCGGTGTTTCTCGATGGCCGGGCGCTCCGGATCTCGATCTTCATGAACGTGTTCGACTGCCACGTCAATCGCTATCCGGTGAGTGGCACCGTGGCCTATCGGCATTACAATCGGGGAAGGTTCGGCCACGCGGCGGCGGAGAAGTCGAGCCTCGATAACGAGCAGTCGTCCATCGGCGTGGTGGCCGCCCGGGGCAAGGTGCTGATCCGCCAGATCGCCGGCCTGGTGGCCCGGCGGATCGTCACCGATCACGAGGTGGGCGCCGCGGTGGGCCAGGGCCAGCGAATGGGAATGATCCGCTTCGGATCGAGGGTGGACGTGTTCCTGCCGGTGGGGGTCCGCACCCTGGTGCACATCGGCGATACCACTCGCGCGGGAGTCACCGTGGTGGCTGAATGGAGCTGATGCAGAGACAGGAGCAGCGGCCGGAAGGCGTGCGGCGGCGCACCATGCGGCAGGTCGTGGTGGTGATGCCGAGCGCGTTCACGCTGGGCAATCTGTTCTTCGGCTTCTGGGCCATCGTGTCCGCCTTCAACGGCAACTTCCGCTGGGCGGGATGGTTCATCGTGTTCGCCGGCATCTTGGACATGCTGGACGGCCGGGTGGCCCGGCTGTCCAATACCGGCACCCGTTTCGGTGCCGAGCTCGACTCGCTGGTGGACGTGATCTCCTTCGGCGTGGCGCCGGCGCTCCTGATCTACTTCCTGGACTTCGCGAACGCCGGCCGCTTCGCCTGGATCCTGTGCTACATCTACGTGACCGGGGTGGCCCTCCGGCTGGCGCGATTCAACGTGCTGTCGGCCGGCAAGCCGTCCACCGGGTGGTTTACGGGGCTGCCCTCACCTGCCGCCGGCACCACGCTCGCGGTGTACTATCCCTTCAGCCAGACCGAGTGGTACCGGGCTTCGCTCGCCTACCTCGATCTCCAGCACCAGGGCCTCGTCGTCCTGATGCTGCTGCTCGCGGTGCTGATGGTGAGCAATGTGAAGTATCCCAAGTTTCCGCCCATCGGGCTCCGCAGCCCGAAGGGCCTCTTCGGCCTCGCCGTGCATCTGTCCATCCTGCTCGGGGGGCTTCTGGCACCGGAGTATTTCCTGTTTCCCCTCGGCCTGTTCTACGTCTCCTACGGCATCGTCCGCGCGACGATCCTGGGCCTGATGGAGCGGCCCGAGGCGGCTCCCCTGGTGGAAGAGCGGATCGCCGACGGGAGCGAGCCGGACCCGCCACCCGTGGTCCACGAGCGGCGCGCCAGCTGGCGCGACCGCCGGCAGATGCCAGAGGAGTGATGACCTACCGCGTTCACGTGAGGGTAATGCCCCGCTCCGGGCTGCTCGACCCGCAGGGTCAGGCAGTGGAGCACGCGCTGTCGGCACTCGGATTCGGTGAGGCCGGCGGCGTCCGGGTCGGCCGCGCGATCCAGCTCGAGGTGGCGGCGCCCACCCGCGCCGATGCCGAGGCCCGGGCCCGCCAGATGTGCGACAAGCTGCTGGCCAATCCGGTGACCGAGGACTACCTGCTGGAGGTCGAGGAAGCCTGATGCTCAACGTGGCGGTGGTGCGGTTTCCCGGCAGCAACAGCGACTTCGACGCGCTCCGCGCCGCCGCCGCGGTCGGCGCCAACAGCTACTTCGTGTGGCACCGCGACACCGATCTCCGGGGCGCCGACGTGGCCATCCTGCCCGGCGGCTTCAGCTATGGCGATTACCTCCGCGCCGGCGCGATCGCCCGCTTCAGCCCGGTGATGAGCGCGGTCCAGCGCCACGCTGCCGAAGGGGGAGCGGTGCTGGGGATCTGCAACGGATTCCAGATCCTCTGCGAGGCCCACCTGCTGCCCGGCGCGCTGCTGCGGAATGCCGCACTGCACTTCGTGTCCAAGCCGGTGGACCTGATCATCGAGCAGAACCAGACCCCCTTCACGGCCGCCTTCTCGGTCGGCCAGCACGTGCGCCTGCCCGTGGCCCACGGCGAGGGGCGGTTTCTGGCCAGCGCCGACACGCTGCGAATGCTGGAGGCCGAAGGCCGGGTGGTCCTGCGTTACGTCGCCGACAGCGAAGGCTCGCCCTACCAACCCAATCCCAACGGCTCGGCCGCGCATATCGCCGGCATCCGTAACGCGGCCGGGAACGTGGTGGGGGTGATGCCCCATCCCGAACGGGCCGACGACCCGATCCTCGGCCTGGCCGACGGACGGGGGTTCTTCACTTCCATGGCTGCGTGGAAGCCGCAGCCCAACACCGCGAAGGTGCTCATCCGATGACGATCGAGAAGCCCAGCCGCAACGAAGACGAATACTTCGCCCAGCAGAACGCCGAGCTCCTCCGCAAGCAGCGGGAGAAGCAGGAGGCGAGCGCCCGGGAGGCCGAGCGCAAGAGCCACTTCATGAAGTGTCCCAAGGACGGCTACGACCTCAGCAGCAGCGAGTTTCACGGGGTCCAGATCGAGACCTGTCCCCAGTGCGGGGGCATGTGGCTCGACGCGGGCGAGCTCGAGGTGATCTCCCAGGAGGAGCGTCCCGCGCTCATGACCCGGGTGCTCTCCGAGGCCCTGGCGGCGTTCCGCGGATCGAGCCACAAGCGCGAGCCCGGCCGGTGACCGGTTCGGCCGTCGCAGGCTCCACCGAGGCATTCGCCTTTCCCGGCGAGCGCGCGGTCACCGAGGCGGTAGTGCGGGAGCACAACCTCAACCCGCTGGAACACCAGCGGATCCTGGAGCTGCTGGGACGGACCCCGACCCTCACCGAGCTGGGCATCTTCAGCGCGCTCTGGTCGGAGCATTGCAGCTACAAGCACTCCAAGCCGGTGCTCCAGACCTTTCCGACCACCGGGCCCCAGGTGGTGCAAGGCCCCGGCGAGAACGCCGGGGTGCTGCGGTTGCCGGACGGATGGGCGGTCGCCTTCAAGATCGAGTCTCACAACCACCCTTCGGCGGTGGAGCCCTACCAGGGGGCGGCGACCGGCGTGGGCGGCATCCTCCGGGATGTGTTCACCATGGGCGCCCGCCCGGTGGCGATGCTCAACAGCCTGCGATTCGGGCCCCTGGATCTCCCTCGCAACCGATACCTGTTCGCCGGGGTGGTGCGCGGGGTCGGCGATTACGGCAACTGCGTCGGGGTGCCCACGCTGGGCGGCGAAGTCGCATTCGCCCCGGGCTACACCGGGAATCCGCTGGTGAACGCCATGTGCGTCGGCCTGCTCCGAGAGTCGGAGCTGATCCGGGCCGCCGCCGAGGGCGTCGGCAACGTCCTCCTCGCTGTGGGGGCGCGTACCGGCCGCGATGGGATTCACGGGGCGAGCTTCGCCTCGGAAGAGCTGTCGGAGAAAAGCGAAGCCCGCCGACCCCAGGTACAGGTCGGCGATCCGTTCACCGAGAAGCTCCTGCTCGAGGCCAGCCTGGAGCTGATCACTTCGGATCTCATCGTCGCCATCCAGGACATGGGGGCTGCCGGGCTCACCAGCTCCAGCGCCGAGATGGCCGCTCGGGGCGGCGTGGGGGTGGAGATCGATACCGGGCTGGTCCCCACCCGCGAGGACGGGATGACGCCCTACGAGATCCTGCTCTCCGAGTCGCAAGAGCGGATGCTGGTGGTGGCCACGCCGGACCGGGTGGACGAGGTGCAGCGGGTCTGCCGGAAGTGGGAGCTGGCGGCCACACCGATCGGACGGGTGACCGATGACGGGATCTTTCGGGTGAAGCACCACGGACTCACCGTCGCCGCCATCCCCGGCCAGCGCCTGGTTGAAGACTGCCCGATCTACTACCCGGAGGCCCGCGAGAGCGAGGAGGCCCGGGTCCGCCGTTCCGCCATTCCGCCGCTGCTGCCCAAGGTAGATCTCCAGGAGGCCCTCGCGCTGCTGCTCGACAGCCCCAACCTCGCCAGCAAGCGGTGGGTCTACGAGCAGTACGACTCCAGTGTGCAGGCCTCCACCGTGCTGGGGCCCGGCGGCGACGCCGGTGTTCTGAGGGTGCCCGGGACCGAATTCGGGCTCGCGGTGACGGTGGACTGCAACGCCCGCCTGGTGGCGCTCGACCCCTATGAGGGCGGCAAGGCCGCCGTCGCCGAGGCCGCCCGCAACATCGCCTGCACCGGCGCCCGCCCCTTGGGGATCACCGACTGCCTCAACTTCGGCAATCCCGAAAGGCCGGAGGTCTTCTTCCAGTTCAAGGAGGCCTGTCGTGGCATCGCCGACGCCTGCCGGGCGTTCGGGACGCCGGTCACCGGCGGCAATGTCTCGTTCTACAATGAGAGCCCAACCGGAGCCGTGGATCCCACGCCCACCATCGGGATGGTCGGCCTGCTGGCACCGGTGGACCGACGAGTGCCCAGCCAGTTCGCCGCGGAGGGCGACGACGTCCTCATCCTGGGCGCAACCCGAGGAGAGCTGGGGGGGTCGGCCTACTGGTCCGAGATCCGGAACTTCGTCGGCGGAGCCGTTCCCCCGGTGGACCTCGTCGCCGAGCGCCGGCTCCAGGACCTTCTGGTGAGCGCCGCCGAGCGCCGTTTGCTCCGTTCGGCGCACGACGCGTCCGAGGGCGGGCTGGTGGTGGCCCTCGCCGAGGCCGCCATCGGCAACGCCTACGCCCCAGCGGGCGTCGGCGCGCAGCTGGACCTGACAGGATACGCGGCCGGGGCCTCGCCGGAGGGGTTGCTCTACGGCGAGGATGCAGGGCGGGTCGTGATCTCGGCGGACCCCGGCCACAGGGCTGCTCTGGTCGAGCTCGCCAGGACCCATTCGGTGCCGCTCTTCCACGCCGGGCGGGTCGGTGGCCGGGAGCTGGAACTGCGGCTCGAGGCTGGCGTGTTCAGGTGGGACGTAGCCACGTTGCGAAGAATCTATTTCGAGGCGATTCCGCGGCGGATGCAGCAGGCCGACGCGGAGCGCTCGATCGGAGAATAGGCGGCATGTGCGGCATCGTCGGCGTCTCGGGCATCCCGGACGCGGCCCGGCTCACCTATCTGGGTCTCTACGCCCTCCAGCATCGCGGTCAGGAGAGCGCGGGAATCGTCGCTGTGGACCGCGAGGGCAACGCCCGGGCGCATCGCGGGATGGGGCTGGTCTCCGAGAACTTCAACGATGCGACCCTCGACCGCCTGATCGGCGATGTGGCGGTGGGCCACACCCGGTACTCCACCACCGGCAGCACCGTGCTGGCCAACGCGCAGCCCTGCAGCGTGAACACCCGCTGCGGCACCCTCGCCATCGCCCACAACGGCAATCTCACCAATGCCGCGGAGCTCAAGCGCGATCTGGTGGCGAAGGGCGCGATCTTCACCACCTCCTCGGACACCGAGGTCCTGGTACATCTGATCGCCCGCTCGGAAGCGGACACGGTCGAGGGACAGATCCGCGACGCGCTGGAGCAGGTGGAAGGAGCCTACAGTTTGGTGATCGCCGCGGGCCGCTCGCTCTACGCAGTGGTGGACAGCCGGGGCTTCCGCCCGCTGGTGCTCGGCCGGCTGGGCTCGGGCATGGTGGTGGGCTCGGAAACCTGCGCCCTCGATCTGGTGGGCGCCTCGATGGCTTGCGAGCTGGAGCCGGGCGACTTCGTGAAGATCGACGACGGCCGGGTCACCGAGCTGCCGCGGCTCTCGCCCCGACCGGTGAGCCGCTGCGTCTTCGAGCTGGTCTATTTCGCCCGTCCCGACAGCCTGGTGTTCGGCGAGTCGGTGGATCGGGTGCGGCGTGAGCTCGGCCGCCAGCTGGCCCGGGAGCAGCCGGCCAGCGGCGACGTGGTGTTCAGCGTCCCGGACAGCTCCAACGCCATGGCGCTGGGTTTCTCCGAGGTGTCCGGCATCAAGCTGGAGCACGGACTGATCCGGAATCACTACGTGGGACGCACCTTCATCAACCCGACCCAGAACCATCGGGTCGAGAAGGTGAAGATCAAGTTCAATCCGGTGCGCGACGTGATCCACGGCAAGTCCTGCGTCGTGGTGGACGACAGCCTGGTGCGGGGCAACACCAGCCGCAGCCTGGTCCGGATGATCCGCGCCGCCGGTGCGTGCGAGGTGCACCTCCGGCTCGCCTCGCCGCCGATCACCGGGCCCTGTCACTACGGCATCGACACACCCACTCGCGAGGAGCTGATCGCGTCCAGCCATTCGATCGAGGAGATCCGGGAGTTTCTCGGGGTGGACTCGCTGGCCTATCTCTCGCTCGAGGGCATGCTCCAGGCAGCGGGGAGCCACACCGGCTTCTGTCACGCCTGCTTTTCCGGGCAGTATCCCACGCCGATCCCGGAGGATCTGGTGCAGCTGCGGCACGCGTCCCCGCTCATCGCCACGCCGGCATGACCGGCCCCTACACCCAGCCGCTGGTCTACTTCTTCGGCCAGGGCCGTGCCGACGGCACCGCCGCCATGAAGGAGATCCTCGGCGGCAAGGGCGCCGGCCTGGCCGAGATGACCACGATCGGCATTCCGGTTCCGCCCGGCTTCACCATCGCCAGCAGCCTTTGCCTCCACTATCTCGAATCCCGTCAGTTTCCCAAGCGCCTGCGGGTGGACGTGGAGAACACGCTTCAGCGCCTCGAGACCGCCACCGGCAAGCACTTCGGAGACGGCGAGAACCCCCTGCTGGTGTCGGTGCGCTCGGGGGCCGCGGTCTCCATGCCCGGGATGATGGAGACCATTCTCAACCTGGGACTCAACGACACGACGGTCGAAGGGCTTACCCGGCAGAGCCAGAACCCCCGGTTCGCGTGGGATTCCTACCGACGCTTCGTCCAGATGTACGGCACGGTGGTGTTCGACCTTCCCAAGAAGCCGTTCGAGGAGATGCTGGAGGAAGCCCGACAGACCTGCGGAGTCGAGCGGGACATCGACCTCCCGATAGAGGACCTCCAGGGGCTGGTGCGGAAGTTCAAGGAGCTGATCCGCGGCGAGACCGGCCGGGAGTTCCCCGACGATCCGGTGCGGCAGCTCTGGGGCGCGATCGCCGCGGTGTTCGAGAGCTGGAATACCCGACGGGCGATCGACTACCGGAAGCTGCACGACATTCCCGACAGCATGGGCACCGCCGTCAACGTGGTGGCCATGGTCTTCGGCAACCTGGGCGAGGACTCCGGAACCGGGGTGACGTTCAGTCGGGATCCCTCGACCGGAGAGCGGAGCCTGTACGGCGAGTTCCTGCTCAACGCGCAGGGCGAAGACGTGGTCTCCGGGAGCCGTACCCCGCTGCCGATCTCGACCCTCAAGGAAAAGCTGCCTCACGCCTACCAGGAGCTGGAGCGGGTGGCCCGAACGCTCGAGCGGCACTTCCGCGATCTCCAGGACATGGAGTTCACCATCGAGCGGGGCGTGCTGTACATGCTGCAGACCCGGCGGGGACAGCGCTCGGGCCACGCCGCCGTCCGGGTGGCCTGCGATATGGTGGACGAGGGATTGATCTCCGAGGAAGAGGCGGTGGCCCGCATCCCTCCCAACGACCTGAATCAGCTGCTCCATCCCACCATCGACCCCTCCAGCCGGCTCGATCTCCTCACCACCGGGCTGCCGGCGAGCCCCGGTGCCGCCTGCGGCACCGCGGTGTTCGACGCGGATCGCGCGGAGAAACTGGGGCGGGCGGGACAGTCCGCCATCCTGGTGCGGCGGGAGACCTCACCCGAGGATTTCCACGGCATGGTGATGGCGAAGGCCATCCTCACCGCGCGCGGCGGCATGACCTCTCACGCGGCCGTGGTGGCGCGGGGCATGGGGAAGCCGTGCGTCGTAGGTGCCCAGCAGCTTCAAGTGGATGAGAGAGCGGGAAAGCTCTCCGTCAACGGCCGCAGCATCGCCGAAGGGGAGTGGATCACGGTGGATGGCGCGAGCGGCAAGGTATTCGCCGGGCAGGCGGCGCTGATCACCCCCGAGCCCAGCGGCAACTTTCTCCGTCTCATGCAGTGGGCCGACCGGATCCGCCAGCTGCGCGTGCGGGTGAACGCCGATACCCCCGCCGACGCGCACCGGGGGCGGGACTTCGGCGCCGAAGGCATCGGTCTCTGCCGCACCGAGCACATGTTCTTCGACGGCGAGCGGCTGACCGCCATGCGTGAAATGATCGTGGCCGCCGACCAGGCCGGCCGGGAGCGGGCGCTCGCCAAGCTGCTGCCGATGCAGCGGGCGGACTTCGAGGCGATCTTCCGGGCGATGGAGGGCTATCCCGTCACCATCCGGCTGCTGGATCCTCCGCTCCATGAGTTCCTGCCGCACGACGCCGGCGAGATCGAGAGCCTGGCTGGGGAGCTCGGGATTCCGCTCGATCAGCTGCAGACCCTGATCGCGCGGCTGCAGGAAGTGAACCCGATGCTGGGCCTTCGCGGGTGCCGTCTGGGCATCATCTACCCCGAGATCACCGCGATGCAGGTGCGGGCCATCTTCGAGGCGGCCTGTACCGTGGCGGCCCGCAAGGGCCGGGTGATGCCCGAGGTCATGATCCCCCTCACGGCCAGCGTGGTCGAGTTCCGCAAGCAGGCTTTCGTCGTCCGCCAGGGTGCCGAGGAAGTCTTCCGCGAGCGACAGATCACCGTCCCGTTCCTGCTCGGCACCATGATCGAGCTGCCGCGGGCCTGCGTGACGGCGGACGAGCTGGCACGGGAAGCTCAGTTCTTCTCTTTCGGCACCAACGATCTGACCCAGACGACCTGGGGACTGAGCCGGGACGATGCCGGGCACTTCCTGCCCCATTATCTCGAGCATGGGGTCGTCGAGTCCGATCCGTTCCAGGTGCTGGACCAGGCCGGCGTCGGCAAGCTGATCCAGTTGGCCTGCGACCTGGGCCGGCGGACGCGGCACGACCTCAAGCTGGGCATCTGCGGTGAGCATGGCGGCGAGCCGGCCGCCGTGGGATTCTGCGACCGGCTGGGGATGAACTACGTGAGCTGCTCGCCGTTTCGGGTGCCCATCGCGCGGCTGGCCGCGGCGCAGGCCGCGCTCGCCGCCCGTGGGACCATGGATCGCACCCGGGCCACGGTGTAAGCCGGCCTGTTCTCTTCCCTGGCCGTCTCCTACGCCCGGGCAAACACCTCCACCATTCCCTCCGCCATCCGGTCGCAGTCCGACCGAGGCGTAAAGGTCTCTTCCCGCGGATCCACCGACTCGACTTTGGTGGTGATGAAGGTGCGCCAGCCGGGCAGATCACCCGAGTGGCTGAACCCGCCGGTCTGGAAGGCGGCGACCATCGGCTCGCCGGCCTCGTGAATGCCCACCAGGTGCGGCTCGACGATGCGTCGGAGTCCCTCGTAGACCAGGTTGACGGTTCGATGCTCGAGCACCGCGCGAACCAGGTGCTCCGCCGGTGTCGGCTCGGCCGTTCCACGGGCGGCCGGCCGGGCATTGGGTTGCTCGCTCATTGCAGTCTCCTCAACCAAGGGCACCGGCAACGTAGACCTCGCACCCGGCCCGCACTGTGACCGGTGACCCCTCGCCGCCTTGCCTGCACTCGCGGGCGCGACGTTCTTTCCACCCATCCAAGCACCCGAGGAGATCATGGCCGACCCCATCGTGGGCGTGGTGATGGGAAGCGACTCCGACTGGGAGACCATGCAGCACGCCGCCCGGCGGTTGGAGGAGCTGGGCGTGCCGTTCGAGACCCGGGTGGTGTCGGCGCATCGCACCCCGGATCTCCTCTTCCGTTATGCCGAGGAAGCGGCCGGCCGGGGACTCCGATGCATCATCGCCGGGGCGGGCGGCGCCGCGCATCTTCCCGGGATGCTGGCCGCCAAGACGGCTCTGCCGATCTTCGGCGTGCCGGTGCCTTCCAGGCACCTCCAGGGGCTCGACTCGCTGCTGGCCATCGTTCAGATGCCGGCCGGCGTGCCGGTAGCGACCTTCGCCATCGGCGCGGCCGGTGCCCAGAACGCCGCGCTCTTCGCCGCCGCGGTACTCGCGCTGGGCGACGCCGAGCTGGGTCAGCGCCTCGACCGGCTGCGGCGCGAGCAGACCCGCCGCGTGCTCGATCTCCAGCTCCCCGGAGAGCGCTCGTGATTCTGCCGGGCGCCACCCTCGGCGTCCTGGGGGGCGGACAGCTCGGCCGGATGTTCGTGCTCCAGGCCCGCACGATGGGCTATGGGGCGATGGTGCTGGACCCCGATCCAGTGAGTCCAGCCGGCCAGGTCGCCGATGTCCACCTGCGCGCCCCGTACGACGATCCCGCCGCGCTCGAGCGCCTGGCCACCTGCGCCGCCGTCACCACGGAGTTCGAGAACGTGCCCGCCCAAGCGCTGGAGCGCCTGGCGCGCTCGACTCGAGTGCGGCCGCCGGTCCGAGCGGTCGCGGTGGCCCAGGACCGGGGCCGGGAGAAGGCCTTTCTCGAAAATTCCGGGTTTCGGACCGCACCGTTTCACCTCGTGCGGCAGCGGCAGGATCTGGCTGCGGCACTGGAGAAGGTGAAGCTCCCTGCCCTGCTCAAGACCAACAGGCTGGGATACGACGGCAAGGGCCAGGCCCCGGTGGAGCGACGGGAGGACGCGGCCCGGGCCTTCGAGGCGCTGGGCCGAGTCGAGTGTGTGCTGGAGGAGCGGCTGGCACTCGAGACCGAGTTGTCCGTAGTGTTGGCTCGAGGGGACGATGGCCATATCGTCCCGTTTCCGGTGGGAGAGAACCGGCACCGGAACGGCATCCTGGAAACCACGGTGGTGCCGGCCCGGGTCTCCCGCGCTCTGGCCGACGAGGCCAGCGACACGGCGGGCAGGGTGGCCGCCGCGCTCGAGTACAGCGGCGTGCTGGGAGTGGAGCTCTTCGTGGCCAACGGCGGGCGGATCTACGTCAACGAAATCGCGCCCCGGCCCCACAACAGCGGCCACTACACCCTGGATGCCTGCTCGGCCAGTCAATTCGAGCAGCAGCTGCGGGCCCTCTGCGCCTTGCCGCTGGCGGAGCCCAAGTTGTTCAGCCCGGTGGCGATGATCAACCTGCTGGGCGACCTCTGGGCCGGGGGCCCACCCCGCTGGGCCGAGGTGTTCCGCCGTCCAGGCGCCCGCTTACATCTGTACGGCAAGGCCGAGCCCAGGCCGGGACGGAAGATGGGCCACGTGAACTGCCTGGCGGACGACCCCGACCGGGCGCTCGCCCTCGCTCTCGAGGCGCGAGATGCCCTGATCGCTTCACCCACTTACCCGGAGTAGCCCAGCAATGCTGCTGCACGTCCTCACCCTCATCACCTTTGCCCCAGCTCCGACTTTGGCCCTGGTGGACCCGGCGTGCCCCGTGCTGCTGCCCAACGACGTTCCTGTCAAGGGCCGCCAGAGTCCGCTCGACTCGCTCACGTTCACCATCGCGAAGCAGGCGGTGAAGGTCTGCTACGGCCGGCCCAGCGCCCGCGGCCGCACCATGATCGGCGGTACCGCGGTTCCCTACGGAAAGCTGTGGCGCACAGGGGCCAACGAGCCCACCGTGATCTTTACGCCGGTGGCACTCGAGATCGCCGGAGTCAAGATCGGCCCGGGCAAGTATTCGCTCTATTCGGTTCCGGGAGAAAAGGAGTGGCAGATCATCGTGAACCGCTCGACGTCCCAATGGGGACACGAGAACTCCTACACCAAGGAAGTGGAGGCGCAGGAGGTCGGGCGGGGTAAGGCTCCGGCGGAGCGGCTGAGCGCACCGGTCGAGACCTTCACCATCAGCGTGCATCCCGCTACCGGCGAGCCGCAGCACCTGATGCTCGCCTGGGAGCGCACCCAGGTGGCGATCCCCATCAAGGCAGCGAGCTGATTCAGCTCCCGCGGCGTCGCGCCAGCCGCGCGACGCCGTCCAGCAGGCGATCGACTTCGTCCGCCGTGGTGTAGGCGGCGCAACCCGCCCGGATCAGGCCGCCTCTGCCGGCCAGGCCATACCGCTGCACCACCGACGCGGCGTAGAAATCGCCGTTGGAGACGAACACCGCCTGGTCGGCCAGCATCTCCGCCGCTTCATCCGAGGACTGATCGCCCACCACGAAGGCGACCGTCGGCGTCCGAGGCGCCGAGGCAGGCGGGCCGTAGATGCGCACTCCTTCGATGTCGCCCAGGCCGTGCAGCAGGCGCTCCACCAGCGCCTGCCCCCGCCGATGCAGCTCCGCCAGGGTAGCGCGCAGGCGCTCGCGGCGAGTTCTTCCCGCTGCAAGCGAGGCCAGGTAGTCGACCGCAGCCGCGGCACCAGCGATCCCCTCGTGATTCAAGGTGCCCGTCTCCAGTCGCTCGGGCGGAGTGTCCGGCGCCGGCTCCAGCTTGGGCACGTCGATCTCGGTCAGGCGGTCCGCGCGTCCGTACAGGATGCCGATGTGCGGGCCATAGAACTTGTAGGCGGAGCAGGCGAGGAAGTCGCAACCCAAGGCTCGCACGTCCACCAAGCGATGGGGGGCGTAGTGGACGGCGTCCACGAAGGTGAGGACGCCCGCCGCGCGCGCAGTGGACGCCGCTCGGGCTATGTCGGTGATCGTGCCCAGCGCGTTGGACGCTGCGCCGATGGCGAGCAGCCGGGGCTTAAGGGCGAGAGCCTGCTCCAGCGCCGGCCAATCCACCTGTCCGGTTTCCGGAACCATCGGCACGGTCCGCACGGTCACCCCGCGTTCGCGCTGCAGCGCTCGCCATGGGGCGACGTTGGCATGGTGATCGAGCTCGGTCACCAGGATCTCGTCGCCACGACCCCATTGCCGCCCCAAGCCGCGTGCCAGATGGAACGTGAGGGTCGTCATGTTGGCCCCGAACGCCACCTCCGAGGGATCGCTGCCCAGGAAATCGGCGATGGCCTGCCGGGCGCCTTCGATCACCGCATCGGTCTCCCGGCTGCTCGGGTAATGCCAGTGAGTGTTGGCATTGTGGTGCAGCAGGTAGTCCGTCATCGCGTGCACCACCGCGGCCGGCACTTGGGTGCCGCCGGGCCCGTCGAAGTAGGCGACCGGCCGCCCTCCATGCCGTCGCTCCAGTGCAGGAAAGTGCGACCGGATTTCTTCGGTCGAGGCGACCGGAGCGAGCTCTCTGTCTAAGTCTTTGCCAATCAAGGGCATGATTTCCCTCGGTTCAGGTCGGCCGGAAGGCCACGCCCGGCATGACTTTCGCAGTACGGAGCGGGGTTATCACTGGCGAGCGCACGGTCCCCCTCCTTAGGTTTGCTGCGCCCGTGCTCCGCCGCCCTCCCACACTCTACGTGAGTACCCCATGTCATCTTGGCCCTGGCGCCGCTGGTCACTTTGCTGCGGGACGTTCGTGGCCGCGCTGGCCTCCGTCAGTTGCGGCGGGTCGAGCGAGCCCTCGATTCCGGCCGAGATCACGCTCAATTCCAGCACCGTCAACCTGGCGGCCGCGGGCCAGACCCAGCAGCTCATCGCTACGGTGCTGGATGAGAATGGCGATCCCATTCCGGACGCGCCAGTCGATTGGTCCACCGACGATCCGGCGATCGTCACGGTGGGCAGCGAGGGCCTCGCCACCGCGCAGTCGCCGGGCGTCGCCAACCTGACCGCCACCGCGGGGGACGTGTCCGCGTCCGCCGCGGTCACCGTGCAATCGACCGCCTCGCTCGAGGTGGCCGACGGGAACGGCCAGACGGCGGCGGCGGGTGCCGCCGTACCCACCGCCCCGGCGGTACGGGTGCTCGACGCGCTGAGCAATCCGGTATCGGGGGTGCGAGTGCGGTTCGTGGTGGGAAGCGCCAGCGGCTCGGTTACCGGCGAGTCCCAGACGACCGGGGCCGACGGCCTCGCTCGGGTGGGTTCGTGGCGGTTGGGCTCGGTCGGGGTGAACACGCTCACGGCGACGGTGGACGGCGCGGAGATCGACGGGGAACCAGCGGAGTTCATCGCCACCACTGCGGATCCGTCCGGCTTCGACATCACGGTCCGATACCTGGGTCAGACCCCCAGCTCCTCGCAGGCCCTGGCATTCGCCGAGGCGGAGCTCCGGTGGGAGGGCTTCATCACTGGGGACCTGACCGACGTCGGCGGCGACTTCGGCGCCAATAAGTGCGGGTCCAATCCGGCGCTGTCAGGGCCGTTCGACGACGTCACCATCTTCGTGACCATCGAGCCGATCGACGGTGAAGGGGGTGTGCTGGGCCAGGCCGGTCCGTGCTTCGTCCGCGATGCCCAGGGAAATCCCTCGGTGGTCGGGGACAAACTTACCGTGTTCGGCCGGATGCAGTTCGACGTGGACGACATGGCGTTGCTGGAGGACGGGGGCTTCCTCGAAGCGGTAGTCCTCCACGAGATGGGCCATGTGTTGGGATTCGGCACGCTGTGGGACGACTTCGGGCTTCTGGTCGACCCGGCCGATAGTGACCCCACGATCGAGGATCCGCACTTCACCGGGGCTCAGGCGCTCGCGGCGTTCAACGCGGCCGGCGGCGGCGCGTATGCCGGCCAGAAGGTGCCGGTCATGGACGTAGGCGGACCCGGGACCATCAACAGCCACTGGAGAGACGAAGTGTTCGATCCCGAGCTGATGACCGGATTCCTCAACAACGGCTTCAATCCCCTCAGCGCCATCTCGGTGCGCTCGCTCCAGGACCTGGGTTACACGGTGAACGTGGCGGGTGCCGACGCGTTCACCCTGGATCTGACGCCGATCCGCATCGCCGGACAGCAACGGGGCCTGCAGTTGATCAACGACATCATCGCTGATCCCATCCACAAGATCACGCCCGACGGCCGCGTGGTCGGGGTGATCCGGCGATGAGCGCGATCAGGCGGATCGGCGGCGTGCTTCTGCTGGCCGGCTGCAGCGGCGCGAACGCGGGACAGTCGGATCCCCAGCCCTGCGCTCCGGTCGAGGCAGCAGCCCCGGGCGTCACGGCCGACAGTCTGGATGGCGAGTTCAACCTGCAGCTCGTCGCCACCTCCGGCTCCAAGCGCGGCACCACCGCGGCGGGGCAACTCACCCTGATGCCCCAGGACAGCGGTTATCGCCGTATGGACCTGGGCAGCTCGCGGGACACCTCCCTCAGCCTGCCGCTCTACGGCACGGCGTCCATGGACTTCGCGTCGGTCGGCGCGGTGATTCCCGGCGATCCCGGCTCGTCGAATCCGGCGAACCCGGGCGTGCTGGTGCTGGAGCATCCGGGCCGGGTGATGTTGCGCCTGGGCTCGGAGGCCAACCGGAGGGACGTGCGCCGGTTCGACGGCGCATATACCGCCCTGCAGGTTCAGCAGGTAACCGATAAGGGCTTTGCCGGCACCTGGCGCAGCGGGCTGGGGGCAGAAGAGTCGGGCGGCCATTTCTGCGCCGACCGGGTGAGCTGATCGGCAGGCGCGAGAAGATCGGAGCAAAAACGGCGGGCAAGACCATGCGGTCTTGCCCGCCCTTTGCTTGTCTGCGCTTGCCGATGGAGGCGCAGGGAATCGAACCCTGGTCCGAGTACGCTTCCGAGACTGCGTCTACGTGCGTAGGCTCGGCTCTTTGCCGTCGCCTCGGGTCGGTGCCGAACCGACCTCCCCTCAGCCAAGCTCCTGAAATCTCACCCCGGGCGTCGGAGCAACGCACTGGGCCAGCCCGGTTTTGCGATTCGACCGACGCCGCCCCGGGCGGGCTTCGTCTGCCGAAGGCACGTCAAGCGAGCGTTAGCTCAGCTTACGCGGCCAATGCCAGTTGAGTATTGGCAGTTGAAACGTTCCAGACGGTTTTACCAGGACTCTGGACCTGGGCACGCTGCAATTTCTTCATCATACCCGTCGAAGCCAGTCGCCCCCGACAGGAGCCCGAAAGATAGCGGATCGGGGGGAAGGGCGGTACTCCGCACCGACCCGCGGCGGTGAGGGGAGCGGCTGGGGACCGTCCGGGTGGTGCGGTGCGGCGGCCGGGGACCGCCGGGGGTCGTGCGGGGAGCCGATGGGGACCGCCGGCGGGTGAGGGCCGGGAAGGGGTTGGCTTATTTCCCCCCTGCTCTCTCCACTCGATTCCGGCCGCTATTCTTGGCCACATACAGCGCCGCATCGGCCTGGGGCAGGAGATCCGCGATGTCGCGGCTGGTCTCCGGGCAGGCCGACACCCCGAACGAAGCGCTCAGCGGCCAGGCGCGGCCCCGCCAGTCCCACTGCGTCGTGTTCAACTTGATCCGAATCCGCTCCGCGATCCGGTAGCCCACCTCCAGCCGGGCCGCCGGCAGCCACACGGCGAACTCCTCGCCTCCGATTCTGGCACCCACGTCGCCGTTGCGGACCTGTTCCCGGATGATGCGGGCGAAATGGATCAGGGCCGCGTCTCCCGCGGGATGCCCCAGCTTGTCGTTCAGCTCCTTGAAGCGGTCGAGGTCGGCATAGATCACGGCGCCGTCGCCCACATCCACCCGATTGAGCACGACGTCGAGACCGCGGCGATTGAGCAGCCCGGTGAGCGGGTCCAACCGGGTCTTCTCCTTGAGTTTGTCGGCTTCCAACGCGGTCACAATCCTGGGCCCGGCATTGGCCAGCGCGGCCAGGATCTCGGCCCGCGCCCCGCCTAGCGGCTCGCGGCCACCCGGTGGCCAGAGTGCCACTCCGCCCACGGAGCGCTCGCCCGCCTGGATCGGCAGCACCAGCACGGCACCGGGTCGCTGCCGGCGATCCGGCACCACGCCGCCGAGGGGGTCGCCCTCGAAGAAGATGGCATCCAGCTCTCCGCGGCAGGCCCGAGCCAGGTCGCTGTCGGGTGGTAACACCGAATCGAGCAAGCGCCGATCGCCCCGGCCCGACACCCCGATGACACGCACCGTGCCGGTGCTCTCGCTCTCGTCACCGGTAGCTTCAGGGCTACGCTCGTACGCTGCGACGACGACCTGTGCGTCCAGCATGCGCTCCAGCTGATAGGCGAGCCGGAGCCCTACGCTGCCGACCGACTCCAGTGATGCCTCCTGGGTGCTCGCCTGTGCCAGCTGGACGATCTGGGGCCGCCGGCGCACGCCCTCGGCCAACCGCCGCAGATCGCCTTCCGCCGCATCGAGCCGGCCGGCATCCGCGCTGCCCGGTAGGAGAAGCCCGACGGCGATGCCGGCACTGGCGTGAAAGACGAGCGTGCCTCCCTCCATCCGCTCGGCGCCGCTCTGCTCCTGGTCGCGGGCGCGCTCCAGCCGTCGGTCCACCGCCACGATCTGCGCCACCGACAGTCGCTCCGCGTCCACCACCCGCTCGGCGTGAGGCTCCCCGTCGCTGCGTCCCACTTCCGCCACCCACACGCCCGAGGCCCCATGGGCCCGGCGGAGCCATTCCAGGGCCGGGTCGGGCAGCAGGTGCGGGGAGACTCCCGGAGCGGTGCCAGTGACCCTGGCCCGCCGGATGAAGATCCAGGCAGTGCCCGCCCCGAGCAGCGCACCCAGCAGCAACGCCCAGAGGCTCATCGTCCCAGCCAGCCGCGGCGGCGGAACCAGCGGTAGATCACCAGGGTCACCCCCACCATCAGCGCCAGGATCACGGGATAGCCCCAGCGCTCGCGCAGCTCGGGCATGTGCTCGAAGTTCATCCCGTACACGCCCACGATGAAGGTGAGCGGCAGAAAGAACACCGAAAACACCGTGAGGATCCGCATCACTTCACTGGTGCGATGGGAGGCGAGCGAGAGCTGCACGTTGAGCAGGGTGCTGGCGTCGTCCAGCAATTCATCGGCGTAGAAGTGGTAGCTCTCGGCGTTTTCCTGCACGTCGCGGAACAGCGTCGCCGTGCGACCGGCGGCCGGCACCATCCGTTGGGTCACGTCGACCGTGCGCCACAGCAGTCGCTTACAGAGCGTCAGCTGCCGCTTCAGTTTGTGGATCTCCCTGAGCTCGGCCCGGAAAGCCGGTCCGGCTCCCGGCGGCCCTTCGAACACCAGGGCGTCGAACTGGTCGAGCCTCGCCTCGACGGCCTCCAGGGTGCCCTGGTACGTGTCGAGCGCGCCATTGAACAGCTGGGCCAGCAAGTGGGCCTGGACACCCTCGCTCTTGGCCGCCTGCCTGGCCCCGAGCCCGATCAGGCAGCGCTGCTGCAAGGCCGTGAGCCACGCCTGGTCCTTGCGGTGGATGGTGATCAGAAACGTGGGTCCGTAGAACAGCGCGATCTTGCGAGTCAGCTCCTGGACCGTGTCGGCGGTTCGGGCCGCGTTCTCGTCCACCGCGCGCAGGATGACGAACGTATGGTTCTCGAAGACTTCGTGTTTGGGAAGGTGCTCGGGATCGAGACAGTCGCTGACGGAGAGGGGATGCAGGCCGTAGTCGGCCGCCAGCTCGGAAAGCTCGTCGGCGCGGGGATCCACCACATCGAGCCACACGAACCTGGGCTCCGACTTCTCGACTACGGTGCGGATGGTCATCGCCGGCAGATGCGGCTGGCGGCGGCCGCGGCACCAAACCCGTTGTCGATGTTCACTACGGTCACTCCGGCGGCGCAGGAATTGAGCATGCCGAGCAGGGCCGCCAGTCCGCCGAAGGAGGCCCCGTAGCCGACGCTGGTTGGCACCGCGATCACCGGCACGGCCACCAGACCGCCGATCACACTGGGAAGCGCGCCTTCCATACCGGCCACGACGATGACCACATCGGCCTGCTTGAGCCGCTCGCTGGCGGCGAAAAGCCGGTGAATGCCGGCCACACCGACATCGGTCAGCCGCTCGACTCGATGCCCGAATACCTCGGCCACCACCGCGGCCTCTTCGGCCACCGGGAGGTCGCTGGTCCCGGCCGAGACGATGAGGATGTTGCCGGTGTCCAGTCGAGCTTCGTCGGCACCTTCCGGCTGGAGGTGAACCGTGCGCGCCAGCGGGGTCCACACCGCTCGGGGAAACGCGCCTCGCACCGCGGCCGCGTGGGCTTCGGAGCAGCGGGTGCCCAGGAAGGATCCGCTCATCGCCGCCAGGCGCTCGCAGATGGCGACGACCTGATCGGGGGACTTCCCCTCGCAGAAGACGACTTCGGGATGTCCCTGCCTGAGGGAGCGATGGTGGTCGATGCGGGCGAAGGGAAGGTCTTCGAACGGGAGATGGCGCAGGCGCTCGAGAGCCGCGTCGGGAGTCAGTCGGCCGGCCGCGACATCGGCGAGCAGAGTTTCGAGCTGCTCGACTCTCACGCCACGTGGGCGACCGGGTCGAGGTACTCGAGGAAAATCGCCTCCGCCTCGGCCACCGACTCGATCTGGAAGAGGCGCTGACGCAGGTCGCTGGCCCCGTGCAGCCCCTTGGTATACCAGCCGAGGTGCTTGCGAAACTCGATCACGGTCTTGCGGGTGTCGCCCTGGAGCCGGAGCGCCAGCCGGGCGTGATCCAGCGCCACTTCGAACCGCTCGCGCGCGTCCGCCATCGGCGGCTGAGGACGGCCGGCCAGGAGCGCCTGGCCGTCGCGGAAGAGCCAGGGATTGCCGAACGCGCCGCGCCCGATCATGACACCGGCGCAGCCGGTGTGATCCCGTATCCGCACGATGTCCGCCGCAGTGAGGATGTCTCCGTTCCCGAACACCGGAATATCGAGAGCCTCTACCACCCTGGCGATTTCGTCCCAGTCGGCCCGGCCGGAAAACATCTGGGTCCGCGTGCGGGCATGGAGGGTGAACGCCCGCACGCCGGCATCCTGCATCCGGAGCGCAATGCCCACCGGATCCCGGGTCTGGTCGCTCCAGCCGCTCCGGGTCTTGGCCGTGACCGGGAGGTGGGTCGCGCCGATGACCGCCCGGATGATCCGATCCACCTGTTCCAGGTCGCGGAGACAGCCCGAACCACCGTTTCGCTGCACCACCTTCTTGACGGGACACCCGAAGTTGATGTCGATGAACTCCGGCTGATAGTGCTCCGTGATCAGCCGGGCGGCTTCGGCCATGGCAGCGGGATCGGCACCGTAGATCTGGATGCCGATCGGCCGCTCCACATCCTCGAACTCGGCACCCTCGAGGGTGGTCCGAATCCGACGCCGGATCGCTTCCGACGACAGGAATTCGGACAGCACCACGTCGGCCCCCATCCTTCGGCAGACCTGACGGTAGGGCGCCTCGGAGACGCCGGCCATGGGGGCGAGGATGAGGGGAAACCTGTGCTCGCTCGGGAATGGCAACTGCATGGCCGGAAAATACTTGGCGCTCGAGGCCCGGGCAATGAGGTCGGTCGGGTGCTGCGCCTGCGACTTTGACACCTCTCCGGGGCGGAATTACGTTGCCGCAACTCTCCCGGCCCGCGACCCCTCCGCCCCGCCTATGCGTCTCAGGGATTTCTTCACCCCGGGTGCCATCGACTTCGATCTTCGGGCGACGGATAAGGACTCGGCGCTCGGCGAGCTGGTCCGGCTGCTCGGGGTGGACAATCGCTCGGCCGAGACACTGCTTCGCGTCCTGCAACGGCGGGAGAGCCTGGGATCGACCGGGATGGGACGGGGCATCGCGATTCCCCACTGCCGCTCCCTGGTGGCCAACCGGCTCCGCCTCGCCTATGGCCAGTCCCCGAGAGGAATCGATTTCCAGGCGATGGACGGCAAGCCGGTGCACCACCTGTTTCTCATCGTGGCGCCGCCCCTGGAGATCTCCAATCAGTACCTGCCGGTCCTCGGTCGGATCGCACAGTTTGCCAAAGAGCCCGACGTGCCGCAGCGGCTCACGGCCATCCGCCACGCGGATGACTTCTTCCGGTTGCTGGAGGAGAAGGGAGTGTAGCAGGTGAGGACGCGCCGGCCGACACTGCTGTCCGGCACCCTGGTCGGGCTTCTCCTCGCGGTCCGACCATCCCCCCTCGCGAGCCAGTCGCCGTCCGAGCGGCTGGCCATCGCGGCATTCTCGGACTCACTCCGGTCCACCACCGATTCCGCGTCCCTTCGGGAGCGCCAGCGCACTTTACTCGCGGGCGTTCGCCGTCATCCCGACCGGGCACTCGAGCGACTTCGGCTCGGGCTGGTGAGCCTCCGGTTGACGGAGCTGGGCACCGTACCCGATCCCCGGCAGGCGGTCAAGGCGCTGGTCGCCACGACGGAGCGCCAGCCGAATTGGCCGCTTGCATGGCACTGGCTCGGCATTGCCGAAGCGCGGCGTGCGTCATGGGAGCGGGACAATCGGCTGGAGCTGGGCAGTCGAGTGGGATTGAAGACGCTGGAGCGGGCGGCCACCCGGCATCGGCGGGCGCTGCAAGCCGACCCGTCCTTCGCGCCCGCGGCGGAAGCTCTGGCAAAGGTGACGCTCGAGCTGCGCGACACGTCGCTGCTGGCCGAGGCGGCAGAAGCATTGCGCCAGGCCACCGCGTCTCCCCGCTCCGCGCCGGAGACATTCCTCGCGCTGGGACGGGTGGAACGGGCTGCCGCGAACACCGCGGCGGCATCTGCCGCGTTCGAGGGATACCTCGCGGCGGGAGGAAGCCGCGGTCTGGGATTGCTGGAACTGGCCCGGACTCGTCTGGCAGCCGGCGATTCCACTGCTGAACGTGCCTACTACGAAGGCGCGACTTCGGAGGACTCGGCCGCGGTGCAAGGCTATCGCGCCGACCTCGCCGCCGTGGCCGCGGACTCCGAGCTGGTCCAGTTCGACACGGCCAGCGGCACCGAGCGGGCCGCCTATCTGCGGCGATTCTGGACCGACCGCGACCGACTCGAGATGCGCACCCCAGGAGAGCGGCTGCGGGAGCATTACCGCCGCCTGCTCTATGCCCGGCGCCACTTCGCGTTGACCGTAAGCCGCCGCTATTACGGGCCGGCTGATGCCTACCGGTCAGGCAGCAAGGAGATCGACGATCGCGGGATGATCTACCTGCGCCATGGAGAGCCGACCGAGCGGCTTCGGCCCTTCGTTTTCGGACTCATGCCCAACGAATCGTGGCGCTTCGACCGGGCGGAGGGAGACCTCCTTTTCCACTTCAGCTCGGGCTGGGACTCGAACGGCGGCGGAGATCTTTACGATTACCGCCTGGTGGAAAGCGTGCTCGACCTGCGCGGCGCGGAGGATGCACCCCGCGACCAGCTGTTGCTCTCGCGTCAGAAGTTCTCTCGGCTATACGGCCGGATGCTGAACTGGGGTCCCTACGGCGCCGCGAAGTCGCGGGCCAGCGAGCGCGGCATCGGTCGGGCCAGCATCGCCATCGGTACCACCACGGACAGTTACCAGCTGCGCTTCCCCGGGACCCTGGGCGCCGTGGCCCATGTGGTGGCGGTCGGTGCTGCGGACTCCGGAAAGACCATCGGACATCTGGTCTTCGCCATCGCGGAGCCGGGGACCGCACCCGAGCGCGATGGGTCCGGATTTCGCTACCCGGCCCGCGTGCGCGCGGTGGCGAGCGACCAGGTGGGCCGGCCCGTGGCCCAGCTGGACACGACGATCGTGTTCCGGCCGGCAGCGCGGCTTCGCCGCAACGAGTATCTGATCGGCCGGGTGGAGCTGCCGCTGCCACCGGGTCGGTGGACCTGGCGGACAGCGCTCCAGCTGGGCGACAGCCTCGGCATCGTGCTGCCGAGAGACAGTGTGCGGGTATCGGGGTTGGAGGGCAGGCCCGCGCTCAGCGACCTCGCGCTGGGAGTGCCGGGGGCCAGTGCGCGATGGGAAGCAACTCCACAGGACACGGTGCTGCTCACGCCGTTCGATCTGTTCGTGGAAGGCTCCCAAGTCGAGCTCTACTACGAGGCGGTCGGCGCCATTGGTGGGGCGCCGTATCGTCATGAGATCGCGGTCTTCCGAGTCCAGGACGATCGCGGTACGGCGGAGGGACGTCCGGTCGTCACGCTCGCGTTCGACGAACCGGCGGCGGGTCCGACCCTCCGATCTCGCCGCGTGCTCCAGCTGGAGCGATTGAGGCCGGGGCCGTACCTGGTCGAGGTGCAGCTGCGTGCCCCGGGTGGCCCCACAGCGGTCAGACGCCGCGATTTCCGCGTGGTGCCCGTGCGGTAACCCATCGTGGAAACCAACAACCCAGAGGGCGGGCAAGTGCTCACCTGGGCTGGGCTGTGTGAGCACTCCGCGACATTCGTCGCAGAGCGAATGACTTGACAAGCCGCGACCCACTTCCCATCGTGGGAGGGTCGCGAGCGCACGACAACGAGATGGCGCCAGGTCGGCGTGCATTCCTCGCGATCAGCCGAACCCCGGCTCAACACCCCCCAACATCCGAATCCGTCATCCCCCTCGGGGGCCGCCGTGCCGCGGGCGCGTTGCGTCCGTGGGCTGAATCGGCATAGACGGCTTCCCGCCTTCGACACGACGCCCCGCGTCTGCCGAGCTGTGACGGTCACGCTCCTCCCAGGAGGCGCTATGTCTCGCATGCGTATCGCCGTGCTCCTGGTCCTTCTGTTCGCCTGTACCGATCAGAATGAACCACCCAGTACACCAGCCTCTGGAGATCCGAACGAGGTCACACTGGACGACAACGCGTCGGGCCTGGAGCTCGAGGAGGATCTCGAGCTGGCCGAGCTCCGCCGCGAGGCGCGCAGCGCCCTGTCAGGCGGGGCCACCACGGTCTTTGACGAATCGGAAGAGGCCTTCGAATTGCCGGCACCCAATCTCCAGGGCAAGAACATCGAGCGCCACGAGCTGGGCGACGTAGCCTTCGACCTGGCGCACGTGGACGGGACCGGGCCTGCCGGCGGATTGGGCCCGATCTTCGACAACGTATCCTGTGAGGCCTGCCACCCGGGAGACGGCCGCGGTCGGCCGCCGGTGGGGGCCGAGCCGTTCAGCTCGATGCTCTTCCGATCCAGCGTCCCCGGCCGCGGCCCGACCGGCGGTCCCAAGGATGTGCCGGGCTTCGGCGGACAGCTGCAGATGCGCTCCCTCCCGGAATACGATCCCGAGATTTCGGCCAGGATCTCCTACGTCGAAAGCAGGGGGGCCTTCGCCGACCGCACGCCCTTCCGGCTTCGGATTCCGACCTACTACCTCACCGGCGTCTACGCGCCGCTTCCGGCCGGCGTGCTGTTCTCGCCGCGGGTAGCACCGGCGGTGTTCGGACTCGGTCTGCTGGAAGCGATTCCGGAGTGGCTGGTGGCGGCACGCGCGGATCCGCACGATCGCAACCGGGATGGCGTCTCCGGCCGGCCGAACTATGTGTACGATGCCATCAAGCGACGTCAGGCCTTGGGACGATTCGGCTGGAAGGCGAACGCGCCCAATCTGGTGCAGCAGACCGCCGGAGCCTACAACGGCGACATGGGAGTGACTTCACGGCTATTTGCGGCGGAGCCGTGTGAGGGGCAGCATCCCGGGTGCGCCCGGCACCCCGCCGAGATCGATGCGCAGACCGTCGCTGACGTGGCGCTCTACGCCCAGACCCTGGGCGTGCCGGCGCGGCGCGATCTGGACGATCCGGTGAACCAGCGTGGCGAGCGCATCTTCCACGTGGTCGGTTGCGCCAGCTGCCACGTGGCAACCTTGCGGACCGGTGTGTTGCGCGGCGTACCCGAGGTCTCGAATCAGGTGATCCATCCGTACACCGACCTGCTGGTGCATGACATGGGCCCCGGGCTGGCCGACAGGCGTCCGGACTTTCAGGCGTCGGGCCGCGAGTGGCGTACCCCGCCGCTCTGGGGCATCGGGCTGGTGAAGACGGTGAACGGACACACCAACTTCCTGCACGACGGGCGGGCCCGCTCCCTGATGGAGGCGATCCTCTGGCACGGTGGCGAGGCGAAGGGTGCGCGGGAGCGAGTGACCCGCCTCAGGCGGGGAGATCGGGACGCGCTGATCGCGTTCCTTGGATCGCTCTGATCGGTTGGGGTCTGGTTGGGAAGGAGGACGTCGTCCTGAGCGAAGCGAAGGAGACCATGCGGGTCTATGGCTCCTTCGCTGTGCTCAGGATGACCCGGTCCGGTCCGGTGCTCGGGACGGCGACTTACTCCCACTCGATGGTAGCAGGAGGCTTGGAGCTCACGTCGTAGACCACGCGGTTGACGCCCTTCACCTCGTTGGCCACGCGGTTGGAGATCCTGGCGAGCACGTCAGGCGGAAATGGATACCAGTCGGCGGTCATGCCGTCCCGGCTGGTCACCGCGCGCAGCGCGATGACTTGATCGTACGTGCGGAAGTCACCCTGAACGCCGACCGTGCGGATCGGCAGCAGTACCACGAACGCCTGCCAGATGTCGTCGTACAGCCCCGCCGCCCGAATCTCTTCGATATAGATGTGATCCGCTCGGCGGAGCACGTCCAGGGTCTCGCGGGTGACCTCGCCCAGAATCCGGATCGCAAGACCGGGGCCGGGGAATGGGTGCCGGCCGACCATTTCCTCGGGCAGTCCCAGCTCGCGCCCCACCTGCCGTACCTCGTCCTTGAACAGCTCCCGCAGCGGCTCGAGCAGCAGGAAGGGCAGTCGCTCGGGAAGTCCGCCGACGTTGTGGTGGGTCTTGATCGTGACCGACGGGCCGCCCTTGGGGGAGACCGACTCGATGACGTCGGGGTACAGCGTGCCCTGCACCAGAAAGGCGACATCCTTTCCCACCGCTTTCGCCTCGGCCTCGAACACCTCGATGAAGGTGTGCCCGATGCGGCGCCGCTTCTCTTCCGGATCCACCACGCCGGCCAGTCGCTGCAGGAACAGATCACCGGCATTCACTACCCGGAGATCGATGCCCAGGTGGCGCCGGAACGTCGCCTCCACCTGCTCCCGCTCATGCAGCCGGAGCAGCCCGTGGTCCACGAAGATGCAGGTCAGCCGGTCGCCCACCGCCCGGTGGACCAGCACGGCCGCCACGGAGCTGTCCACCCCACCGGACAGACCGCAGATGACGCGCTGGCTCGGTCCCACCAGCTCCCGGACGCGAGCGACCTCGCTCTCGACGAAGTGGCCGGGCGTCCAATCGGGAGTGCAGCCGCAGATCTCGAAGAGGAAGTTGCTGAGGATCTCGCCGCCTCGCGGCGTGTGCGCCACCTCCGGGTGGAACTGCACGCCGAAGAGCGGGCGCTCGGCGTGCTCGATCGCGGCGACCGGCGAGTTGTCGCTGCGGGCCGTCACCCGGTAGCCCGGCGGTGGCATGTCCACATGGTCGCCGTGACTCATCCAGACCGGTGTTTCCTCCCCGGTGCCGAAGCCGCGGAACAGGCGGCCGCCGTCCACTCTGACATTGGCCCGCCCGTACTCCCGGCGGTTGGCCCTGGTGACGTTGCCACCGGCCAGCTGGGCCATGACCTGCATCCCATAGCAGAGGCCGAGCACCGGCGTGTCGAGGTCGAGCAGCCCGGTATCGGCGGTAGGAACGCCTTCGTCGTAGACCGAGCTCGGTCCGCCCGAGAGGATGATGCCCTTGGGCTTCCACTCGCGGATCCACTGCACCGAGCGCGACGGCGGGTGGATTTCGCAGTACACGTGGGCCTCGCGGACTCGACGCGCGATCAGCTGGGTGTACTGAGAACCGAAATCGATGATGAGAATGCCGTCGTGGTGCTGCGACACTCGCGATGGTCTCTCCTGGGTCACATCGGTAGACGTCATTGGCTCAGGGCTCCGCCCGTTCGGTGTGGAACAGCTGCTCGACACGCTCCCGGGGCCGGGAGATCCACCAGCGCCCGTGATCCACCACCACCTCCGCCGGGCGGGGGCGGGTATTGTAGTTCGACGCCATCACGAACCCGTAAGCGCCGGCTCCGAGGACCGCGATCCGCTCGCCGCGGTCGAGGCCCGGCAGGGTGCGATCACGAGCCAGAAAGTCCCCGGTCTCGCACACCGGGCCGACGATGTCGACCGGGGCATCGGCCCGACCGCGCAGCTCCACCTCGGCCATCTCGTGATACGCCAGGTAGTGACTGGGCCGGACCAGGTCGTTCATGCCCGCGTCCACGATGACGAGGTCCTTGCCTCCGGAGTGCTTTCGCGAGAGCACCGTGGTGAGCAGCACCCCCGCGCTTCCAACCAGATAGCGGCCGGGCTCCAGGAGGAGCACGAGTCCGCTCTGGCGCACCAGTGGCACGATGGTGGCAGCCAGCGCGACGGGGCTCAGCGGTCGCTCGTCGCGATAGCGGATGCCGATGCCCCCGCCCACGTCGAGGGAGCGAAGGGTGTCGACCCCGGCCTCCCGGAGCCGCTCCACCAGGTCCAGCAGCCTTGCGATCCCTTCGGCGTACGGCCGAGGGTCCAGCAACTGGCTCCCGATATGCATGGCGATGGTATCGAGGGTGAGCAGCGGGTGCTGCCGGATCGCCAGGGCGAGCGGGAGCACCTGGTCCACCGGGACACCGAACTTGATCCCTCCCTGGCCGGTGGCGATGTAGGGATGGGTATCGGCAGTCACGTCGGGATTGACCCGGATCCCGACCCGCATGGTTCGCCCCAGCCGCGCCACGATCCGCCCCAGTGACGCGAGCTCGGCCGACGACTCCAGATGCACGTGGCCGATGCCAGCCTCGACCGCGGCGGTCAGCTCTTCGTCGGTCTTCCCCACTCCGCTGAAGACGACGCGCTCGGGCTCGAATCCAGCCGCGAGCACCCGGGCCAGCTCTCCACCGGAGACGATGTCGGCACCGGCACCCAGGTCGCGCAGGATCCGGAGCACCGCCAGGTTGGCGTTGGCCTTGACCGCATAGGCGATCCGGTGCGGCACCGCCGACAGCGCCTCGTCCAGGGCACCGAACTGGCGGCGAATGACGTCAGCGTTGTAGACGTAGGCAGGCGTGCCGGCGCCGTCGGCGATGGCGGAGAGCGAGACACCGCCCAGATGCAGCGCATCGCCCACTCGCTGGATGCCCGCGTCGGCGTAGAGGGGCGGGTGTACCAACGGACCGCTCAGTACGCTTTCGCCCACACGGCCTCCGTCACGCTGGGTTTGCCGCACCACATGCAGTTGGCCGGGACAGCGGACGAGCGGAACTCCTCATCGGGCAGGACCCGGATGGTCGCCTTGGTCTGTTCCTTGATCTCCGCCTCGCACTGCCCCCGCCCGCAGAATCCCGAGTAGACGAATCCGCCGCCCCCTTCGAGGTAGGCGATCATTTGATCCTTGGTGGCACCCCGCAGACTGTTCGCTTCCCGGCGGGCCCGGGATATCTCCAGCATGTCGCGCTGCATGGCGTCCATCGCGGCGGTCAGACCCCCTGCCAGACCACTCATCGGCAGGCTCTCCTTCTTTCCCCCGGTGCGCCGCGCGAGCGTGGCCGTGCCAGCAGCCACGTCCCGCGGTCCGATCTCGAGCCGGAGGGGCACCCCTCTGCCCTCCCACTCATAGTATTTCGCGCCCGGCTTCATGCCGTCCCGGGCATCCAGATGCACCCGGATGCCCGCCGCCGCCAGCTCCTTGCGGGCTTGCTGGGCGGTCTGGAGGACGGCGCTCCGCTCCTCGTCGCTCTTGTAGATCGGGACGATCACCACCTGGTACTGCGCCAGCCGGGGCGGACAGATCAGACCGGTGTCGTCGCCATGCGTCATGATCAGGGCGCCCACCAGCCGGGTGGACACGCCCCAGGAGGTATTCCAGACGTGATCGAGGTCGCCCGATGCGGTCTGGAAGGTGACCTCGAACGCGCGGGAGAAGTTCTGGCCGAGGTTATGGCTGGTGCCGGCCTGGAGCGCCTTGTTGTCCTGCATCAGCGCCTCGCAGGAGTAGGTCCGCAGCGCTCCGGCGAAGCGCTCACTGTCGGTCTTGCGGCCGGTCAGCACCGGCATCGCCATCCACTCTTCCATGAAGGTCCGGTAGACCTTCAGCATGCGCCGGCTCTCTTCCTCCGCTTCGGCCTCGGTGGCGTGAGCCGTGTGGCCCTCCTGCCAGAGGAACTCCGTGGTGCGGAGGAACAACCGGGTCCGCATCTCCCAGCGCACCACGTTGGCCCATTGGTTGATCAGCAGCGGCAGATCGCGATAACTCTGGATCCACTTGGCGTACATCGAGTAGATGATGGTCTCCGAGGTGGGTCGGATCGCCAGCGGCTCCTCCAGCTCCTTGCCGCCGCCGTGGGTGACCACCGCGATCTCGGGAGCGAAGCCCTCGACGTGCTCCGCCTCCCGGCTGAGAAAGCTCAGCGGGATAAAGAGCGGGAAGTAGGCGTTCTGGTGGCCCGTGTCCTTGAACATCTGGTCCAGCGCGCGCTGCATCTGCTCCCAGATGGCGTAGCCGTTCGGGCGGATGACCATGCACCCCCGCACCGGGCTGTAATCCGCCAGCTCGGCCTTCGCCACCAGCTCGTTGTACCAGGCGCTGAAATCGGTCGCCCGGGGGGTCAACGCCTTCGCTTCCGCCATCCAGCTTTCCTTTCTACCCGTACGTGAGACACCCATCATGCCACCGCCGCGATCAGGCTCGCCAGCCTTTCCCGCACCGTAGCGCGAGGTACCGCCGTCTGCCCCTTCCGGCGGAGATCCTTTAGCACCACCTCGCCCCGAGCCCGGTCGTCGGGCCCGATGACGATCGCTGCGCGAGCCTTCCGTGCATCCGCCAGATTGAGCTGCTTGCCGACCGCCTGCGGTGAGAGCGCGTATTCCACGCGGAATCCGGCGTCCCGCAGCTCCCGCGCGAGGCCGAGCAGCTCGGGGATATCGTTCTGCGTGATGGCCGCCAGGAAGACATCTATGCTCGAGGCCGCCGGCGGGGTCAGGCCCCGGTCCCGCAGGATCTCGCCCAGCACCACGTCACCCATCCCGAACCCCAGGGCCGGCAGATCTACCCCGCCGAGCGACTGGAGGAGATGGTCGTAGCGCCCGCCTCCGCAGATGGCCCGCAGCTCACCCTGGGCATCGAACAGCTCGAAAACGCTCCCGGTATAGTAGGCCAGGCCCCGGACGATGCTCAGGTCAAGATCGAGATACTCACCGAACCCCATTGCGCCCAGCGCGTCGATGGTCCGTCGTAGCGACTCACCCTCGGTGAGCGCGGTATCGAGTCCCCGCCCGGCGAGGCTAAGCTCCGACCATGACCTCGCCCGGCCCAGGGCCAGCAGGCGGTCCACCGTCCCCCGGCTGATTCCGGCCGCCAACAGGCGTCCGACCGAGGTCTCCTCCGGCGCCCGCCGCAGCTTGTCGAACACCTGGTACACCAGCGGCACCTGCGCCTCGGTGAGCTCCAGCCCCTTCAGCACCGCGGTCAGCAGCCGCCGGTCGGAGATCCGGACCCGCACTTCGGAGGGGCCGAGCCCGAAGACTCGCACCGCGTCGATGGCCAGTGCCACGATCTCCGCGTCGGCCAGGTGCCCGGCCTCGCCGATCAGATCGCAGTTGAGCTGGAAATGCTCTCGAAGTCTCCCCCGTTGCTGCCGCTCGTAGCGAAAGAGTTGCGGAATCGAGAACCAGCGGATCGGCTTCCGGAAATCAGTGGCCCGTGCGGCCACCATGCGGGCCAGCGTGGGCGTCATCTCCGGCCGCAGCGACACCTCGCGGTCGCCCTTATCGGTGAACCGGTACAGCTGACCGACAATCTCGTCGCCACTCTTCGCGGTGTAGAGCTCGAGCGGCTCCAGCGGCGGCCCGTCGTACTCCTCGAACCCGTATCTCGCCGCCACGCTGCGCCAGATCCCGAAGATGTGATCCCGGAGAGCGAAGTCGGCGGGGTAGAAGTCCCGAAAACCCGGCAGGGCCTGCGTTTGCATGGGCAGCAAGATAGTTGGTAGGGGAGCTATCAGCTATCAGTTATCAGCACGGATAGCTGGTAACTTCTTCACCTCACCCCAGTCCCAACTTCCCCATCACATCGCCCACGGTGTGGAACGAGCCGGTGACGAGGATCGTGCCCGCGCCGCGCTGCACATCCCGCAGGGCGGCCTGGAAGTCGGGGACCAGCGTCCAGGCAGCGCGGGCGGGAGGCCGTGCGGGATCTCTGAGCCAGCGGCGGAGCCACGCGGCGTCCCAGCCCCGGCTGGCGGCGGTGGGCGCGACCGTGAGCACGCCGCGGTCGATGGCCCGGTCCAGCCGCACCAGCATGTCCGGCCACTCCTTGTCGCCCAGGATCGAGACCAGCGCGTGAATCGGGCGGGGAGGGCGGATGGCCTCCAGCGCCTCCACCAGCGAACGGATGCCGTCCGGATTGTGCGCCACGTCGAACAGCCACTTGCCCCGGCGGTCGAGTCGACCCGGGAGCCATGCCTCCGCGAATCCTCGGGCCATCGCGGCCGGATCGGGCCGCCATGGAAATGGCAGAGCCATGAGAACTCCGTGGGCGATTCCGGCATTGCGACGCTGATGCGGCCCCGCCAGGGCCAGCCGTCCGCTCCACTGGTAGTCCGCCGGGAGGATCCGAACATCGGCGCGCGCCGAGCTGTCCATCCGGGCCACGGCCCGATGCGCCGCACGCCGCAGCACCTCCACCAGCGCCGGGTTCCGCTCACCGATGACGAAGGGCGCGCCCGGCTTGGCGATCCCGGCCTTCTCGCCGGCGATCTGCTCCAGAGTGTCTCCCAGATACTTCATGTGATCCCGTTCGATCTTGGTCACGGCGCTGACCAGTGGTCGCACCACGTTGGTGCTGTCCAGGCGGCCGCCGAGTCCGACCTCCACCACGGCGATCTCGGCCCCACGCGCCGCGAAGTCCGCGAATGCGATGGCCGTAGTGGCTTCGAAGAAGGTGGCGCGCCGCTCCAGGATCAGCGGCTGCAGGCACTCGGTCCACATCGCCACCGCTCCCTCGCTGATCGGCACCTCATCCACCCGGATCCGCTCGCGGAACGAGATCAGGTGCGGCGAGGTGTAGAGTCCCACCCGCCAGCCGGCCTCCCGCAGCGCCGCCGCCACCAGGCTGCAGACGCTCCCCTTCCCGTTGGTGCCGCCGATGTGGATCGTCGGGACGACGTCGTGCGGGTCGCCCAGCGACTTGAGCAGGGCCCGAGTAGTCGCCAACCCGAACTTGATCGTGGTCGTGCGAGGGAAGAGGAAGTCGAGCGCCTGGTTGTAGGTCAGAGGCATGGGACCGGACGGGTCAAACGCCAGCGCCCCACCCAACGAAGCCGCGGGTGGGGCGCCGGAGCGGGTGGAAGTCGTGTCGCGTCAGCTCAGCTCGGCCTGCTCCGCCAGCGGGCGCTGCCCCTGCATGTGGCGCAGAAGTCGCGCGGTGGTGTCGCGGAGGGAGCCGCGCGGGACCACGTCGTCGATCTGCCCGTGCTCGACCAGGAACTCCGCGGTCTGGAAGCCCTCGGGCAGGTCCTGGCCGATGGTCTGCTTGATCACCCGCTGGCCCGCGAATCCGATCACCGCGCCGGGCTCGGCCAGGATGACGTCACCCTGCATGGCGAAGGAGGCAGACACGCCGCCGGTGGTCGGGTCGGTGAGGATGGAGATGTAGGGGATGGCGTCGCGATGCAGCTGCGCGACGGCCGCCGACGTCTTGGCCATCTGCATCAGCGAGAGCACACCCTCCTGCATCCGGGCCCCGCCCGAGGTGGAGACCAGCACCAGGGGGACCTTCTTCTCCTGGGACCGTCTGGCCAGCCGGGCGATCTTCTCGCCGACCACCGAGCCCATCGAGCCCCCCATGAACGCGAAATTCATCACGCCCAGGTTGAACGGCAGGCGATCGATCCGGGCGCTCCCCGTCAGGATCGCGTCGGCCCGCCCGGCCTTCTTCCGGGCGGCCTGGAGCCGATCGCCATAGTGCTCGAACTGGAGCGGGTCGACCGAGCGGAGGTCGCTATACAGCTCGCGCCAGCTCCCCTGATCGGTCAGGATATCGACGTACTCCTCGGCCGAGATCCGGCGGTGGCGGCCGCACTCGGGACAGACATTCAGCGCCTTCTCGAACTTCTCCCGCAGATCGATGTGCCCGCAGCCGTCGCACTTCTCCCAGGCATCGGGCGGGATCTCCAACCGCTCCCGCTGCGACGTGCGTGGCTTCCGCTCCTTCTTGAACCATGCCATCACGGCCATAGGGCGATGGGGGTCACCCGGAGAGAGGGAATAGGGGGCATCGGAAACATGCAATCTCTGCGATCCGGTCCTGCGGCGCCAGGGCCCACCTCGTAAGTTATTGTCAGATATCGGGATAGCCTGATTGACGCGAATCGTTGGCCACTCGGAACGCCAGGCCCAGGCAGAGGCAGCAGATCACAAAGAAGGATCCGCCGTAGGAGAAAAACGGGAGCGGAATGCCGGTGATCGGCATGAGATTCACCGTCATCCCGACGTTCTCGTACACGTGGGTGAAGAGCAGGCCCAGGATACCGAAGATCAACAGACTGCTGAAGGAATCGGTGGCGCGGCGGGCGATCCGGAGCAGGGTCATGAACAGCGCCAGGAACAGCGCCAGGGCCACCACCACCCCGATGAAGCCCAGCTCCTCCCCCACAATGGGAAAGACGAAGTCGGTGTGCTGTTCCGGCAGGAACGCCAACCGCTTCTGCGGGCCCTCGGTATAGCCGGTGCCGAACCAGCCCCCCGAGCCGATGGCCACCCGGGATTGGATCGCGTGATAGCCGGCCGCCCGGGGATCCACCTCCGGATTTAGGAAGGTGAGCAGCCGGTTCTGCTGATAGGGAGCGAGCCGCTTCCAGAGCGGAAGGGCGATCGCCCCCATCGCCACGTTCAGGAACCACACCACCAGCCCGTCCGAGAGGTACGGTCGCCACGCAAACAGAAGGGCCGTGAAGAACACCATCCAGGCGCCCCAGGTCCAATCGTTGAACGCCAGCAGCAGGCTCAGGCCGGGCGATGCCAGCAGGAACAGGAGCCTGGGTCGGACCCCGGCCCAGAACAGCATGGCGAACGCGATACCGACGAAGACGATGGCGCTTCCGAGGTCCGGCTGCTTGAGGACCAACAGGAAGGGAATGCCGACGATGATGCCCGGCACCAGGAGGTCCCGCAGCGAGCGGGGCGGCTCCCTCCGGCCCGAGAGATATCGGGCGAGCATCAGCACGGTGGCCACCTTGGCCAGCTCGGATGGCTGGCCGATCTGATGCCCGCCGATGGAAAGCCAGCTGCTGCTGCTCTGGGCGGTTCCCGCCCCGGTCCCTACCAGGAGAACCAGCACCAGGAGGAAAAGGCTGGCTCCGTAGAGGGCGGGCGCCAGCCACTCGAGCAGCCGGGGAGAGACGTGGAACACGACGGCGGCCGCGATCACGCCGATGCCGACCCAGATGAACTGCCGGTGCCAGACACCGGCAGCCCGGGTGGGGACGTCGGTCTGGCCCGCCGAATACAGAGTGAGGAGACCGAACAGGATGAGGCCGGCGCTCACCATCAACAGCTGGCGGTCCACCGTGGGTCCCCTCATGGCCGCTCCGCCGGCGCGGCGGCCGAGTCGTCCACCGGCGTCGGCGCCGCCGCCCGCCTGAGCGAATCCTCCAGGGCCCTCACGGCGGCCGAATCAGGATTCAGCTCCACCGGCCGGGGAGCGGTGTCCTGGGTGACGCTCTCGTCCAGCAACGCCTTGATCTTGATGGTGCCGACCGTGTCGGGGCCGAGCAGCTGGCGGCGGAGCACCCGCACCACATAGGGCGCCACGCTGGAGCCGTGCTCGGCGAACTCCATGATCGCCCCGATGATGAGCTCGGGCTTGTCGGCCGGCGCGAACCCGATGAACCACCCGTGATCCTTCCCGTGGGAGTTCTGGGCCGTGCCGGTCTTCCCCGCTACCGCCAGGTCCTTCCGCCGGCTGGCGGCCGCCGTCCCCTGCTCCACCACCGCGATCAGCGCGTGCCTCAGGCCGTCGAGCTGTCCTGGCGTCAGTCCCAGGTCGACGGCTTCGGTCGAGGTCGGCCGCACGATGTAGGGCGTGGAGGACCGGCCGTCGCTGGCCAGCCCCTCGTAGAATCTCATCATGTTGATCAGGGTCTCGGTGATCTCACCCTGGCCGATCGAAAAGTTGAGGGTGGTCGCCGGCGGGCTCCAGTATCGCGGCCCGTAGAGCTTGTCGAAGTAGGCCGTGGAGGCGGGCCAGATCGGATTCTTTTCGTTCTCCAGGTCGATGCCGCTGGGGTCGCGGAACCCCATGAGCATCCCGTCTTCCATGATCGCCTTGAGACCCAGCCGCAGCCCAACCTGGTAGAAGTAGACGTCGCAGCTCTTCGCCACCGCGCCGATCAGGTCGAGCGAGCCGTGAC
Source organism: Gemmatimonadales bacterium (assembly GCA_036556625.1). Classification (GTDB taxonomy): domain Bacteria; phylum Gemmatimonadota; class Gemmatimonadetes; order Gemmatimonadales; family GWC2-71-9; genus CAVVWJ01. The sequence continues at coordinate 9,207 of DATBJC010000005.1, read as the reverse complement.
CTTCCTTCTTCCAGCAGCGGAACACGCGGTTGCCCAGCCGCAACCCGCCGCGGCAGGGCGTCGGCATGTGGGTGTCGAGACCGATGAGCCCGCGCTTCAGGGCCATCGCTCCGATCGCCAGCTTGAAGGGCGAGGCCGGAGGATAGCGGGTCTGGATGGCCCGGTTGAGCAGCGGCCGGGCCTCGTCGTCGTTGAGCGCCCGCCAGTTGGCGCGGGAGATGCCGCCGACGAAGACGTTGGGGTCGTACGAGGGGGCGGAGTAGAGCGCCCGAATCTGGCCGCCGGGCGTCATGGCCACCATGGCGCCGCGGGTGCCCGCCGGCCAGATACTGTCGATGAACCGCTGGAGCTCGAGGTCGATCGTGGTGAAGATCGGCCGCCCCGATGTGGGCTGCAGCGAGGCCCCGCCCGCGTCTTCCCGGACCAGGCGACCCCGCGCATTGACCTCCATGTACCGCACACCCTCGATGCCGCGCAGGGTGTCGTCGTAATGCCGCTCCAGGCCCGCCTTGCCCACGATGGTGCCCAGATCGGCCCCGGGGTACCGCTTGGCCGTCAGATCGTTTTCAGTGACCTCGGAGACGTACCCCACCAGGTGGGCGACGGCCTTTCCCGCCGGATAGAGCCGCTTGGGCTCCGACTGGATCACCAGACCGGGCAGCACCGCGCGGTGTTCCTCCAGCGCGGCGATGGTCTCGAAGTTGGCGTCGCCGAACACCACCGCAGGCTGATACCTGGCCTGGCGGAACCTCCGAACCACCTCCTCTACCTCGGCCGTGTCGATCGGCACGAAGCGGCCGATGCGCGCGATCACGGCGCGCAACGAGTCCACCGATGGCGCCAGCACCTTGACCGAGTAGCCGGGCACGTTCTCGGCGATGACGTTGCCCTTCCGGTCGAAGATGGTGCCCCGGGGAGCTGTCAACGGAATGGGCCGGAGTCGGTTGGTTTCCGCCTTCAGCTGGAACTTTTCATGCTGGATGATCTGGGTGCGGAAGAACGCCCCGCTCAGCAGGACGAATGCGGCGACCAGCACCAGCCGCGCCACGTCGGCCCGCTCACGAACCCGGAAGGAATCGAACCCGTTCATACGTCGAGCCGGATGGCGAACCACTCACGGAACGCCGCCAGGACCAGGACAGCGAAAACCGCGGTGGAGAGGGCCTGCAGTGGGCTGCTGACCGCCAGCTCGAAGAACAGGGGGCCGTAGGACGTCCCGCTGGCCACCAGCAGGATGAGGTCGCGCACCCACAGGGCCACGGCGACGAAGGCGGCATTGACCAGCAGATTGTCGGCGAAGAATACCGCGCGGCCCCAGGCGGCGAGATAGCCCACCATCGTGTGGGCCAGCGCGCCGGCGCCGAACGCGGCCGGGGTGAGCGCGTCGGTGACGATCCCGACGGCGAATCCCGCCAGTGCGCCCGCCCCAGGGCCGGCCCGCATGGCGAAGAAGACCAGCGCGATCAGCAGGAAGTCGGGGCTGATGCGTGCGCTCCAGAGCCGGGGCCGGAGATAGAAGTGAAGCAGCACCAGCAGTCCCATCACCAGCACCAGCTGGATCCGGTTGGCCCGCGAGGCGGTCACGGTGTCGTATCCTTCGGCGTCCTCACCGAGTCGCGAGTGGCCGGCCTCGAAGCCGCCGCCGAATCGGAGCGGGCCCTGGGCGCCGCCGAATCGGAGCGGGCGGGCCTCGGTGCGGCGAGAGAATCAGGGCGAGCGCGCCGGGGAGCAGGCGCCGGCGGGACGACCCGTGGCCGAGCGGCGGCGATCGAATCCCGGCGGGCCTTGGCCGCGGCAAGGGAGTCCGCCCGGCGAACCTTGGCGGCTTCGACCGAGTCGGCCAGGCGGATCCTGGCGATCGAATCGAGGCGAGCGGCGAGGAGTGCGGAGTCGCTGGGGAAGGCGCGCTCCATGTTGGCACCCGGAGAGGAGACCAGCACCAGCAGGTGGGCGACGGACCCGGGATTGGCGGCCGGGAGGAGCCGGTAGACCCGCTCCCACCCCGCCTGCTCGCGGACGACGCCGGTGACCGTGCCTACCGGGATCCCCTTGGGGTACACTCCGCCCAATCCGGAGGAGAGCACCAGCGTGCCCGCCGGGACCGAGTCCCGGTAGGGTACCCCGCGGAACTCGAGCGCCCCTTCGCCCGCCGCGCTGGACAGCGACGGAGCCACCACCCCGCTGGCATTCCCGCCCACGGTGTAGGCGCTGACCCGGAACTCGGGATGGGCCCAGGTCATCACCACGCTGGAGCGGTCGCCGGCAGTGAGCACCATTCCTATCAGGCCCTCGGGAGCCACCACCGGATCGAACTCGGAGACCAGATCGCTCCGGCCGACATCGAGCAGCAGGGTCCGGCCATCGGTCGCCTGTGGCTGGTGCAGGACCTCGGCGGCGACGTACGGCGTGGAGACCCGCTTGCTCAGGGTGAGCAGCTGCCGGAGCCGTTCGTTCTCGGCGACGAGGGACGGGATGCCCTGGGCCAGGAAAGCCGAGGAGTCACGCTGGACGGTGATGGCCTTGAGCCGCGCCCGGCTGGTCCGGCCCTCCTCGGCCCGGGCCTGGAGCCAGACCAGCGGGGCCAGCACCGTGTCCCGCAGGGCATCGGAGACGCCCTGGCCCCAGCTGGAAGGCGAGAACAGCCCGACCAGCGAGAGGCCGAGGCATGCCAGGAACATCACCGTGTCCCGGCGAGTGTAGGAACGGTCCGACGCGCTGGTCATGCTCAGGCTGAGAGGACGCTGCGGTATTTCTCGTAATCGTCGAGAATGCGTCCGGTACCGCGGACGACGCAGGTGAGCGGGTCCTCGTCCACGTGAATCGGGAGGCCGGTCTCCTGCGCCAGAAGGATATCGAGCCCGCGGATCAGCGCGCCGCCGCCGGTCATGACGATGCCCCGGTCCACGATGTCGCTGGCGAGCTCGGGCGGTGTGATCTCCAGCGCGCGCCGCACGGCGTCCACGATCTGCTGGATGGGCTCCTGGACCGCCTCGCGGATCTCGGTCGAGTGCACCCGCACGGTCTTGGGAATGCCGGAGACCAGATCGCGCCCCTTCACTTCCATCTCCCGCTCGTCGCCGGTCGGCGCGGCGGAGCCGATCTTGATCTTGATCGCCTCCGCGGTGGGCTCGCCCACCAGCAGGTTGTAGTTCTTGCGCATGAACTGGACGATGGCCTGGTCCAGCTCGTCGCCGCCGGTGCGAATGGAGGTGTCGGAGACGATGCCCGAGAGCGCGATGACCGCGATCTCGGTCGTGCCGCCGCCGATGTCGATCACCATGTTGCCGGTCGGCGTCTCGACCGGCAGGCCCACCCCGATCGCCGCCGCCATGGGCTCGGCCACCATGAGCACCTGCTTGGCGCCCGCCGTCTCGGCCGAGTCGCGCACGGCGCGCCGCTCCACCTCGGTGATGCCGGAGGGCACGCACACGATGACCTTCGGCTTCACCCGGAAGACGTGCTTGTCGATGATGGTCTTGAGAAAGTACCGCAGCATCTTCTCGGTGACGTCGAAATCGGCGATGACGCCGTCCTTCAGCGGACGCACGGCGACGATGCCGTCGGGCGTGCGGCCCAGCATCCGCTTGGCCTCGAGTCCGATGCCCTTGATCTTCCCGGAGCCCTTCTCGATCGCCACCACCGAGGGCTCGTTGAGCACGATGCCCTCGCCCTTGACGTACACCAGCGTGTTGGCGGTGCCGAGGTCCACCGCGATTTCATTCGCGGGAAGCCACGACGTAAAGTTCAAAGAAGGAAGCTTCATCGAGATGATGTCGGAAGCATGGCTGACAAGGTAATGAATGGTCGTCTCCGCATTCAAGGGAGTGAACGTCCCGCTAACGCCCCGTGCTGCCGAATCCTCCCGCGCCCCGTGCCGATGCCGGCAAGTCCGTCACGCGCTGAAAATCCGCCCGTTCGACCCGAGCGAACACCATCTGCGCGATCCGCATGCCTCGGGACACCGCGAACGCTTCCTGGCCCAGGTTGGCCAGGATCACTTTGACCTCACCGCGGTAGTCGCTGTCGATCGTGGCCGGCGTGTTGGCCACCATGATGCCGTGTTGCAGTGCCAGCCCCGATCGGGGTCGGATCTGGCACTCGTAGTCCTCGGGCACAGCGATCGCGAAGCCGGTCGCGAAAGCCCGGCGTTCCAGGGGGGCGAGGATGCCGTCTTCCGCGCTGGCCACGTCGTAGCCGGCCGAGCCCGGTGTGGCCCGGGTCGGCATGGGCAGTCCCTCGCCGTGTGGGAGGCGGGTGAGCAGGACGGGGATCAGAGGACGGTGCCGGTGTCGACCAGAGGGAGATGGAACGCCTCGGCGACCCCGGGATAGACCACCTTGCCCTCCACCACGTTCAACCCCAGCCGCAATGCCTGGTCGGCTTTGCAGGCGGCACGCCAACCGAGCTTGGCCAGCTTAAGTCCATACGGCAGCGTAGCATTGGTCAATGCCAGGGTGGAGGTCCGGGGGACCCCGCCCGGCATATTCGCCACGGCGTAATGCAGGATGCCATCCACGAAATAGGTCGGATTCTCGTGGGTGGTGGGCTTGATGGTCTCCACGCACCCCCCCTGGTCCACCGCCACGTCCACGATGACCGAGCCGGGCTTCATCAGCTTGAGGTCGGCCCGCTTGACCAGGTGGGGCGCCTTGGCCCCGGGCAGCAGCACCGCGCCGATCACCAGGTCGGCCCGGCGGATGGCGTCCAGAATGTTGTGGCGGTTGGAGTAGGCGGTATCCACGTTGGCGGGCAGCACATCGTCCAAATAGCGCAGGCGGTCGAGGGAGATGTCGAGAATGGTGACGTGAGCGCCGAGACCCGCGGCCATCTTGGCGGCATTGATGCCGACGACGCCGCCCCCGATGATCACCACCTCCCCCGGCGCCACGCCCGGCACGCCGCCGAGGAGTATGCCGCTCCCGCCGAAGACTTTCTCCAGGTACTTGGCCCCCTCCTGGACCGCCATCCGCCCGGCGACCTCCGACATCGGGGTGAGCAGCGGGAGCTCGCCGCTGGAGATCTGCACCGTCTCGTAGGCCACCGCTACAGCGCCCGAGTCGATCACCGCCCGGGTCAATTCCTCCGACGCGGCGAAGTGGAAATAGGTGTAGATCACCTGTCCCCGGCGCATGCGGGGCCACTCCGGGGCGATCGGCTCCTTCACCTTCATGATCATCTCGGACTGCTTCCACACCTCGTCGGCCGTGGGCAGGGTCTTCGCGCCCACCGCAGTGTAGGCCTCATCCGGGAAGCCACTCCCGAGCCCGGCGCCCTGCTCGATGAAGACCGTGTGACCGGCGCTGGTCAGCGCCTCGGCACCCGCGGGGACGAGGGCGATGCGATTCTCGTTGGTCTTGATCTCCTTCGGAACGCCGATGAGCATGGGGCCTCAGGAAAGTGAATTGGGTGTGAGTGTCACCCGAGCGCAGCGAAAAGGACCATGCAGGTATGGCCGCCTTCACTTGGTTCAGGCTGACATTGATGGTCCCAATCGTACCACTGTCTGCCGCTCCGACGGAAAGAATTCGCCCGCGACGCCCGCGATCTCTTCTCCGGTCACCCCATCGATCTCGGCCAACATCCGGTCGAGTGGCCGGTAGGGATCGTCGTGCAGGCTGAAGCCGGCCAGCCGGCCCATTCGCGCCAGCGGATTCTCGAGCGACAGCATGATCTGACCCTTGAGCTGCCGCTTCCCTGCGTCCAGCTCGTCCTGGGGCAAGCCTTCCCGCGCCAGCCGGTCATACTCCGCGCGGATGGCGTCCACCGCCTGCTCGACGCTCGCGGTCTGGCTCCCGACGTAGACGCCGAGTTGCCCCGAGCTCTGGTGGAAGTTCTTGTAGGCGAAGATGGCGTAGGCCAATCCCAGCTCTTCCCGCACCCGCTGGAACAGCCGGCTGGACATCCCGCCGCCGAAGACGTTGGTGAGGATGGCGAGGGCGAACCGGCGGGGATCCCGAAGCGGAAAGGTGTCGGTGCCCAGCACGACGTGGCTCTGCGCCGTGTCGCGCTCCTCTCGCCGGAAGCTGCCTCGCACGGCAGGTGCGGCCGGGACCGGGCGCCGGGTCGGCTCGCGGGTGGCTCCCTCGAACCAGCCTTCCCGCTCCAGCGCCGCGAGCAGCTGGTCGTGCGTCAGGTTGCCAGCGGCCGCCACCACGCAGTTGCCTCGATGGTAGCCGGTCTGATGGAGGCAGCGGAGGTGGTCGGCCGTGAGACCGGCCAGCGACTCCGGCGTGCCGAGAATCGAATAGCCGTAGGGGTGGTCAGGCCAGAGGGCGGCGGCGTGGAGCTCGAAGACGAGATCGTCCGGCGCGTCCGCGACGCCGTTGATCTCCTCCAGGACCACGCTCCGCTCGGGCTCGAGATCGCTTTCCCGCAGCAGCGGGCGGCGCACCAGGTCGGTGAGAATGTCGACCGCCAGCGCCAGATCGGTATCGAGCACGTGCGCCTGGTAGCTGGTGGCGTCGCGGCCGGTGTAGGCGTCCAGGCTGCCACCCCGAACCTCGAGCTCCAGCGCCAGATCCCGGGCGCTCCGGCGCTCGGTGCCCTTGAACACCATGTGCTCGAGCAGATGGGAGATCCCCATCTGCTCCCGGCGTTCGTGCGCGCTGGCGGTGCGGACGTAGATCCCCACCGCCGCGGACCGGATCCCGGGCAGCGACTCGGAATAGACGACCAGCCCGGTGGGCGCGGTGGTCCGGTGGAGCCCTTCGTCGAGGAGAACCGTGTCCACGAAAGGGCTAATCCTTGGGGAGCAGCGCCTTCCGGGACAGCTTCATGCGTCCCCGCTCGTCCACCTCGAGCAGCTTCACCTGGACGATGTCGCCCTTCTTGACCACGTCCTCGGTCTTCTCGGTGCGGCCGTGCTGGAGCTCGCTGATGTGGAGCAGGCCCTCGACGCCGGGCAGAATCTCGACGAAGGCCCCGAACGCGGTGGTGCTCTTCACCGGCCCTTCGTAGGTGCGGCCGACCTCGGGCTCGGTGGTGATCGCCGCGATCATCGCCCGGGCTTTCTCGCCCGCCTCGCCACCCACCGCGGAGATGGTGACCACGCCGCTGTCTTCGATGCTGATCTTGGCCCCGGTGGCATCCTGGATGCCGCGAATGGTCTTGCCCTTGGGGCCGATCACGTCGCCGATCTTGTCCGGCTTGATCTGCATGGTGAAGATGCGCGGCGCGTACTTGGACAGCTCGGTCCGCGGGCCCGACAGCGTCTTGGCCATCTCCTTCAGGATGTGCAGCCGGCCCTTGCGCGCCTTCTCCAGCGCCTGCTCCATGATCTTGAGGTCGAGCCCCTCGATCTTGATGTCCATCTGGATCGAGGTGATGCCCCGCTCGGTGCCCGCGACCTTGAAGTCCATGTCGCCCAGGTGATCCTCGGAGCCGAGAATATCGGTCAGGATGGCGACCTTGGCGCCCTCCTTGATGAGCCCCATGGCCACGCCGGCGCAGGACGCCTTCATCGGGACCCCGGCTTCCATCAGCGCCAGCGAGCCGCCACACACGGTGGCCATGGAGGACGAGCCGTTCGACTCCAGGATTTCGGAGACCACCCGAAGCGTGTAGGGGAAGTCCTCGTACTGCGGCAGCAGCGGCTGCAGCGCGCGCTCCGCCAGGGCACCGTGGCCGATCTCGCGGCGGCTGGTGCCGCGGATCATCTTCACCTCGCCGGTGGAGAATGGCGGGAAGTTGTAGTGCAGCATGAATGACTTGCTGGTCTCACCGGCCACATCGATGCTGTCGATGCGCTGTTCGTCGTCGGTAGTGCCGAGGGTCACCGAGACCAGCGCCTGGGTCTGACCCCGGGTGAAGACGGCGGAACCGTGGGTGCGTGGCAGGACGCCGGTTTCGATGTTGATCGGTCGGATGGTGTCGAGGTCACGCCCATCCACTCGCTCGCCGCGCTCGAGCACCTGCCGGCGCATGACCCGGTATTCGATGTCCTCGAGATAGTTCGAGATCTCCCTATTCCGCTCCGGGTACTCAGCCAGCAGGGCGTTGAGCGTCTGCTCCTTCACGCCCTTCACGCCGGCGGAGCGTGACGCCTTGTCCGCCGCGTTGATCGCCTGCGCCATCGCATCCTCGGCGGCGTCCGTCGCGCGGCCCTGGAGCTCCGGATCGATCTCCGACGGGGTCCACTCCAGCTTGGGCTTGGCGCCCGCCTTCTCCATCAGCTGCTTCTCCAGCCCGATGACGTCGCGGATGCCCTTCTGCGCGACCTTGAGGGCCTCGAGAATCTCGGCCTCGGAGACTTCCAGCGATCCACCCTCCACCATGACGATCGAGTCCGCCGAGCCGCTCGCCACCAGATCGATGGTGGAGAACTCGAGCTGCTGGAAGGTGGGGTTCAGGATCCAGTTCCCCTCGACCCGTCCCACCCGCACGCCCGCGAGCGGTCCCTTCCACGGCACCGGCGAGAGGCTGAGCGCGGTGGAGGCCGCGACCACGCCCAGAATGTCGGCGTCGTTCTCCTGGTCGGCCGACAGCACGGTGACGAACACCTGCACCTCGTTCTTGAACCCCTCGGGGAACAGCGGCCGGATCGAGCGGTCGATCAGGCGGCTGGCCAGGATCTCCTTGTCCGAGGGACGGCCCTCGCGCTTGAGGAACCCGCCGGGGATCTTGCCCGCGGCGTAGGTTTTCTCGCGGTACTCGACGGTGAGGGGGAAGAACGGGAGGGTGGAGATGTTGGGGGAGACGGTTATCGCCGCCAGCACCATCGTGTCGCCGTACCGCACCACCGCGGAACCGGCGGCCTGCTTTGCCCATCGGCCGGTCTCCAGAATGAGGGGACGTCCGGCGAATTGGGTCTCGATCCGTTGCGCTGTCACTGCCTTCTCTCTCTCTGTTGGCTCTGGTTTCTTTGCTGCTCGGTCGCATCAACGCAGAGAGGGCGTCCCGATGCCCTGGATCGGGACGCCCCCTGTGGTACCCGGCGCTTAGTGGCGGAGGCCAAGTTGCTCGATCAGCGCCCGGTAGGTCTGGAGATCGCTCCGCTTGAGGTAGGTCAGCAGGCGGCGACGAGTCCCCACCATCTTCAAGAGACCCCGCCGGCCATGGTGGTCCTTCGGGTGGGTCCGGAAGTGGTCGGTGAGGGAGTTGATCCGCTCGGTGAGCAGGGCGACCTGCACCTTGGTGGACCCGGTATCGGTCGGGTGAGCCTGGTGCTTGGCCATGGTACCCTGCTTGTCGTAGCTCATGCTGCTTCCT
>DATBJC010000004.1:0-49069 GCA_036556625.1 Gemmatimonadales bacterium | reverse complement strand
GAGTGAACGGCAACTTGTCCGTGACCAGCTCGGCCACCATCACCACGGCCAGGATATAGGCGGCCGGCGCGGTGCCTAGAAACGCCAGGGGCGTGTCGCTGAGGCGCAGCCAGCCCAGCCTGGTGCCCCACGCGACCGCTGCGGGCGCCGTCATCGAGCGCAATCCGGCTACGAATCCGATGGCCAGCGAGAGAAAGAGTGTCGGCATTCCTCATCTTCTGACAAAACCTGGACGCAGTCAACCGCGGGTGCTCTGCCGGCCTGGTCCACGGCGTCACACAACGACCGCCACACGTAGCTTCGCGGGCAGGTCACCGACATCTTACTCTCATCCGGGCCGTCCTCGCGGATGACCACGATGATGGGTCATGGTGCGGCTGCGGTGATGTAGCGGCCGTGAGCTGGCGTCGAATCGCTCAACAGGGAGGTATCAGATGGCCTACGTGGACGGATTTCTTCTGGCTGTCCCCAAGCGAAACGTGCAGACATATCGCCGCATCGCCAAGAAGGCGGGGCGGATCTGGAAGGACCACGGCGCCGTGGAGTACCGGGAATGCGCCGGTGACGATCTCAACGTGAAGGGAATGGGCCTCACCTTTCCTCGCAGGTTGCGGCTCAAGCCGGGAGAGACGGTGTTCTTCTCCTGGATCGTCTACCGGTCCCGAGCCCATCGCGATCGGGTCAACGCCAAGGTGATGAAGGACTCCCGGATGACGCGCATGATGAACGATCCCAAGGCCATGCCGTTCGACGTCAATCGAATGTCGTATGGCGGTTTCAAGGTCGTGGTCGACCTCTGAGACCCGCGGCTCCAACGCTCAGCAGAGCGGCGGGGAGCAGTACCCAACCCTCGAGCGAGCCCAGTGCCAACAGGGTCACACCGCTGATCAGGCACCAGAGGACCGGCGTGACCAGGAGACTCCACTGAGGGCCGCTCTCGCTGAGCAGCAGCAGGCCGACGGTGGCGACGACCGTCGGATCGGGCGCGATCCCGAAGACTTCCGCCTGGCGCCAGCCGCGCCCCTGCGCCGGAGCGAGCATCGGATAGAGCACCACCGCTGTGAGAAGCAACGCGATGCCGAGTGACCCGGCGGCATCGCGCCTCCAGCGGAAGGCGAGCCTGCCGCGCAGCCCGGCGTACACCAGCAGCAACACCTCTATCACCAGCAGCCAGCCCAGATACACCGCCGCCCAATTGATGGCAGCATAGCGGGCCCACACGAAGCCCGCGGCCACCCAGCTCCACAGCACCGCGAGCGTGAGGGAAATCAGGCGGCCCTGCCGGGTCCCTGGACGCCGGAGGAGTGCGGCGATGCCCAGGCCGAGCCCCAAGGTCACCATCTGAAGCGGCCACACCGCGGCGTTGTGGCGCTCGATCATTCGGTAGTAGGTCCGTGCGGAAAACAGCAGGAAATCGGAGAGACTATAGGTCCACCATTCCGGCATCAGAGGCGCTCGACGTAGGCGACCATCCGCCCGCGCATGGCGGCGTCGGGAAGTGGCCCGCCGGCGGCGCGCATGTTCTCGACCACGTGGCTCACCTGGCTCGTCGCCGGGATGGCACAGGTCACTGCCGGATGCGAGATGATGAACTTGAGGAGGAAGTCGGCCCAGGTAGCGGATCCGATCTCCAAGGCGAATGGTGGGAGCGGGCTTTTCTCGACCTGGCGGATCAGGTCCCCTTGCCGGAAGGGTCGGTTGACGATCACCGCCATGCCGCGATCCTGTGCCAGGGGCAGGATCCGCCGTTCCACTTCACGATCCAGCACGTTGTAGCTGATCTGGATGAAGTCCAGCGGCCGCTTCGCCATGACCTGCTCCAACTCGTCATGGCGCCGCCCCTCCGAAGTCGTGATCCCCACGTAGCGCAGCCTGCCCTCCGCCTTCATGGCCAGGAGGGTCGGAAGGTGCTCCTCCCACGCCAGCAGGTTGTGCACCTGAAGCAGGTCGAAGCGGGGCACGCCCCAGCGAGTGCGGGACTCCTCGATCTGGGCAGGTCCAGCGCCACCCGATGAGGTCCAGACCTTGTCCGCCGAGAAGAGGCGCGAGGGCCGGCGGAGCTTGGCGAGCCCGTAACCGATGACCGACTGGGAAGAGCCGTACATGGGCGAAGAGTCGATCAGGCGGCCGCCCTCCCGAAAGAAGGCCGCCATGACGGCGGCGCACTCGTTCCGGAGCTCGGCGTCGTCGCCCACGTTGAACGTGATCCAGCTGCCCAGCCCTACCAGCGGGAGCCGTTCGCCGGTGGATGGGATCGGCCGGGTGAGTGGGTCGGTGGAGGCCAGGGCGGAGACAGGCCGGAGCAAGGCCAGCGCGGCGCCGGCGGCCATGCCGCGGAGCATCGTGCGCCGGGACAGCGGATGTTCGCGGTCATCGGGACGGTGGACCATGGCCGGAATCAAGGTGGATGTGGGCTCCATGTCACCGGTCGTGTCCTCTGTACCGCTGGGGCTCCGCATACTGGTTTACCAGAGTTCGTGTAGACGACCAGCCCCTACCCGGAGCCGTTCCATGAGCAAGTACCGCCAGCGCCTTCCCCAGCTCCAGGATGAGCTGTTCCTGACGGACGGCGGCATCGAGACCACCCTCATCTTTCAGGAGGGAGCGGTCCTGCCGTTCTTCGCTTCCTTCATCCTGCTGCAGGGTGAGTCCGGCGCCTCCCTGCTGCGTCGCTACTTCACCCGCTACGCCAGGCTGGCCCAGTCGCGTGAGTTGGGCCTCGTGCTGGAGACGCCGACCTGGCGGGCCAGCGCGGACTGGGGCGCCAAGCTGGGCTACGACACCAAGGCACTGGCGGTGGCGAACCGGCAGTCGGTTGACCTCCTGCTCGAGATCCGGCAGTCGTTCGAGACCGATCTCACCCCCATCGTGATCAGCGGCAACATCGGCCCCCGAGGAGATGGGTACCATCCCGGCAGCCGGATGAGCGGCGCGGAGGCGCAGTCGTATCACGCGCCGCAGATCGAGACGTTCGCGAGGACGGACGCCGACATGGTGGCGGCGTTCACCATGAACTACGTCGAGGAGGCTGTCGGGGTTGCCCGCGCGGCCAGGGCGGCGGCCATGCCGGTTGCGATCTCGTTCACGGTGGAGACCGACGGGCGGCTGCCGTCCGGCGCCACGCTGGAGGAGGCGATTGCCTCGACCGACGAGGCATCGTCAGGCTACCCGGTGTACTACATGATCAACTGCGCTCACCCCACCCACATCCTGCCCGCCCTGGGTGGGGCGGGAGGCTGGCAGGATCGGATTCGGGGGCTCCGGGCCAACGCGTCGCGACGGAGTCACCAGGAGCTGGACGAAAGCCCTGAGCTCGATCCGGGCAACCCGGAGGAGCTGGGTCGAGAATATCAGGACCTGCGGGCGCTGCTGAGGAAGCTGTCGGTGGTGGGAGGCTGTTGCGGCACCGACCACCGGCACGTGGGCGCGATTGCTCGCGCCATGCGGCCGGTGGGGGCCCGTATCTAGGTCGTGCCGTCCGGCGAGACGCCGGTCGAATCCACCGGCGGCGGCGGAGGATCGGTGGGATCGATCGGCGGCAGCGGCGGAGGACGCCAGGCGACCACCTCGAGCTTCACCCCCGCAATCTCGCTCGAGGCCAGGGCCAGCGTGTGGCTGTCGGGGGCATCGGCCGGCCCGCCTTCGGCACCGGGCCGCCATCCGGTGGCCGGATCGTAGCTCATGCGCTCGACCCGCATGTCGAACTCGAAGCGGAACCGAGCGGCTTCGCAGCTGAACTCGGCCCAGTCGAAGGTGACCCGATCGTCGGTGCAGTCACCCGATATCCCGAGCAGCTGGTTGGCCTGGGAGCCTTCCACCGCCCACCAGCTGCCCACGTCCCGAACCAGATATTCGCCGATGAACCCGGGATAGCCGCCATTCCCGCCACCCCCGCCCGCCGAATCGCCCGGCTCGGGAGGGGTCGAGCCGCCCTCCCCGGGCGCATCACTGGTGGGCAAACCGGTCATGACGTCGGGAACGCCGGCCTGCACCTCCGCGCTGCCGACGTCCGCCACGATGCGGACCACCTGGGCCATATCCTCGGGCTCCCAGGCGATGAGGGTCCGCATCGAGTACACCCCAACCTCCTCACATTCGCCGGGCTCTCCGGGGGGTGGGACTGGCTCGGGTGGTGGGTCCACGACGGTGTCTTGAGGAGCCACAACGCCGCTATCTCCGGGCCAGGAACACTGGATGTTGGGAAAATCGAGCTGCTCGGCCACGGCCAGGAAGCTGCGGTTCTGGCCATCGACGGCGAGGGTGACGGGTGTGGCGTGACCGGTAAGTCTGACGATTTCGGCCGCGTGGCGTAGGGCCTCTGCGGTCGGAGAGTAGCCTTCGCCGTCCACCGAGTCGGCGAGCTGCTCGAACCGCGCCGCCAACTCCTCCCCCGGGCCGTTCCCGGGATCCAGTGTGCCGTCGCCACAGCTCACCAGGGCCAGGAAAGCCAGGCAGGCAAGAAGGTCCGGCCGATGCCGCATATCGTCCCCCAGGTCGCTGGACACGCTCCACTACTTGAAGACGCCGGAACCCTGCCCGGCGTGACCGGCGGGATTCCCGCTACCCGGCGGTGCCCCAGAGCGGGCGAGCCACCAGGATGCCCGTGGACCGACGGATCGCGGCGACGTACTGCGGCAGCGTGGCCCGGGTGATCTCGACCACGCCACCCGACAGCGGCGCGTGGAGCACCCGGAGCGTGCCCTCGGCATCCCGATAGGCGAATGCCGCGTGGGTGACGTCGAGGCCGGGGATCGCGGTCGCGAAAGCGAGGACGTCTCCCGATTCGATGCGACCGGCGACCTCCGGGATTCGCCCGGTGGGCACCACCCGGCGGGGGCGTCCGTCCAGCCCGCGCTCGATGGTCCCGATGGTCCGGAACACGTCGTCATCGGTCAGCGCGGCGTAGCTGCCGCGATGCGCGGTCATGAACCGGAGTGGCCGGGTATCCTCCTCGCCGCCCAGCTCCGCGCCGAGGTCTCTCACCAGGCCACGTGCCGTACCATCGCTGATCCATTCGCTGAAATAGTGCAGGCGCGAGGCATACCCGCGTCGCTCCCCGTGACGGTAGCGCATCCGCTCCACCTCGCGCCCGAACTGGTCCCATGTCGGCTCACCGCCGCGGGACACACGACCCACCGCCAGGCACGCCTCCACCAGGGTGACGCAGTCGAAGCGGGTCAGCGAGAGTGTGAGCGGTTCGACGCCGGCCGCATCGTTGCCGGCGCTCAGGTAGGCCTCGAGGGTATGGGGCTCGTAGGGAGTCCCACCGGCCAGCTCGCCTACCCGGGCAGCCGCCCGGCCCAGCGGTTTCCCGGCGTTCGCCAAGCCTTCGGCGCGAAGCGCGGCGGTCCAATCTGTCAGCCGGGCACGGTCGGGGTCGAGCGCGGTTCCGGTGGGTGCTCCGCGCGGCGGCTCCGCGCGTGAAGGGGTGCCATTGCCGCACGCTGCCAGCGGCGCCCGCAGCGCCAGCGCCGCGGCGGCCGCCGCGGCGCCTCGCAGCCAGTCCCTGCGGGGCAGCCGCCGGTAGAGGTCTGGGTTCATCCGATCAGAACTCCATCGACGCCTACGTAAGAGACTCCAGCAACTCCCACCAGACCCGGCGGATCTCGCTGGCTCCTCGGGCATTGGGCTCGATCAGGTTGCGTTGCCAGTACCAGCGGTCCCGCTCGGGGGCCTTCACGCCGTGGCCCAGGAATCGGGCGTGGACGTCGGCCAGCAGCACTCCGGGAACGGCGCGGGCTGTGTCCCGCACCTGCTGGTTGAACCGCTCGAGGTACTCGAGCGGAAGCTGTCCATAGCGCTCGAATCCGGGAAGACGGCCGGTGCCGTCGGTGGGATCGTACACGGTGGTGAGCAGTAGGGTTGCATTGGGGAGCTCTTCCCGCACGGTCTCCACCAGGTCGGAGTACCGGTGGGTGAGGCGCCGCACCCGGCTGTCCAGCGGCGAGCCGCCGGCCAACGCATCGAGCAGGTCGTTGCCGCCGGCAGTGAGTGAGAGGAGAATGCCGGGGTCTCCCGAGTCGCGGCCCAGCCGGGCGAGCTCCTCGGTGGCGACATCCTCGATGAGGGCCCCGTCTTCGGCCAGGTTCAGGAACTCCAGGCCCGAGAAGTACGACTCCAGGTCGTGTCCCTTGAACTCGGGCCAGCGGTCGTCCTCGTTGCGGTGGAGCAGGGCGGCCGCGCCGAGCGGATCCAGCCGCGACGGCGGAGCGTCGAGGTTGCGGACGTCGCAGGTAGGGTAGTGGTCGGTGCTCATGGAGTCGCCCAGGGCGACGTAGAGCGTGAAGGACATTGCTAGACCATCCCTCTGAGCCTCATCGCCGCATCCGGCCCCGCGGGGCTGTCCTCTTCGTGCTTGAGGAACACGTAAGACTCCCGCCAGGGCTGAGTCCGGATCCGGTCGGCCCAGCCTCGCAGCTCGGCATCGCTGTAGTCCGTCTTTCGGAGACGGAGATAGCCCCAGCCGGCCGTCGCCACCAGCGGCGTCGCTCTCTCGTCTTCATCCACGGCCACCAGCGCGACGTCATGGGCCTGGAGGGTTCGGTACACCTCGTCGTCGAACCATGAGTCGTGCCGAAATTCCATCGCTGCGGGCCAGGTGCGGGGCACCTTGGCCAGAAAGGCCTGGAGCAGCTCCAGGTTCTTTCGCAGGGTGGGCGGGCACTGAAACAGGGTGGGTCCCCTTCGCTCGCTCAGCACGTTGACGGTCCGGAGGAAGTAGCCGAGCGAATCGTCGGCATCGGCGAGGCGGTTGATGTGGGTAATGCGGCGGGAAGCTTTGATGACGAAACGGAACTCGGACGGCACCTGCGCAGCCCAATCGAGCAGGACCTTTTCCTTCGGCATGCGGTAGAAGGAGTTGTTGATCTCGACGGTGGGCAGCCGCTCCGCGTAGTGGCGGAGCATGTCGTCGGCCGGAAGGTCGCTGGGGTAGAAGGAGCCCTTCCACTCCTTATAGGACCAGCCACTGGTGCCGACCAAAATCTGCATGTCGCTCTACCGCGCGCCGCTCGCTTTCTTCTTCGGCTTCGCGGGATCCTTCTCGTCCGACTTCGCGGCCGCCACCCGGACCGGGGCCTTCTTCTCCGCCGTGCTGTCCCCTCGCTTGGCCAGGCTCGCTTTGAGCGCGTCCATCAGATCGATGATCTTGGTCTGCGGCGCCGCCGGCTCCGAGGTGATCTCCTGCCCGTCCACCTTCTGCTGGATGGCCTCGAGCACCCGGTCCCGCACGGTGTCACGGTAGTTCTCCGGCTTGAACTGATCCACCGAGCCCTGCTCGATCAGCTGCCGCGCCAATGCCAGCTCGGCGTCCTTGAGGGCGACATCCGTCCGTGGCACCTCGTCCGCGCTCTTGAGCTCGCCGTGATAGTGCAGCTGCTCCATCACCAGCAGATCGCCCATGGGGCGGATCAGCACCAGGTACTGCTTGCCTCGCGCGGAGTACTGGCCCAGGGCGGCCCGTCCGGTATCTGCCAGCGCGGCGCTCAGAAGCCGGTAGGCCCGCTCGCCGCCCTTCCCGGCGCCGAGGTAGTAGACCTTCTCGAGGTAGATCCGGTCCACCGCGGACAGCGGCACGAACTCGGCGATGTCGATCGAGTTCGTGGCCTTCTCGTCCAGCGCCTTGATTTCCTCCGGGGTGAAACGGACGTACTGCCCCTTGGAGAACTCGTAGCCTTTGGTGACCTCGTCTTTCTCGACCACCGTGCCCTCCTGGGCGCACAGATACTGCTGCTTCAACCGGGAGCCGCACTTGGTATGCAGCATGTTGAAGCTGATGGCGGCGGAGGACTCGCTGGAGGAAAAGAGATTGACCGGGACTGAGACCAGCCCGAAGGAGATCGTCGCGGACGCTATGGATCTGGCGGGCATGTGGGGTCTGTTGATATACCAACGGGAGGCGGAACCCGCAAGGTGGCGACCAGAGCCCGGAAAAGCGTAAAGAGTGAAACGTAAAGAGTGAAAAGGGTTTGGCCGTTCACTCTTCAGGTTTCACTCCTTACGCTTCCCGCTCTTCGGTTTACGCCTCCGCCAGCTGGGGCACGCGGAATTCCCCGGTCTCGGTGACCGGCTCCGCCTTGTGCTCCGCCGCGATGAGCGAGTAGAACACCGGCACCACGAACAAGGTGAACAGCGTACCGATCAACATGCCGGACACCAGGATCGTACCGATGCTGTTCCGCGCCTCGGACCCCGGGCCGGACACGAACACCAACGGCATATGCCCGAACACGGTGGCGGCGGAGGTCATCAGCACCGGGCGCAGCCGGGTCAACGAGGCCTCCCGCAGAGCGGCCAGCTTTTCCATCCCGCGCTCCTGGAGCGTGTTGGCGAACTGCACGATCAGGATGCCGTTCTTCGCGATCAGTCCGACCAGCGTGATCAGCCCCACCTGGGAGTAGGTGTTGATCGTCGTGAGGTCGAGGAACGTGAACACCAGCGCACCGGAGATCGCCAGCGGCACCGAGCCGAGCAGCACGATCAGCGGATCCCGGAAGCTCTTGAACTGTGCCGCCAGCACCAGGTAGATCAGCACCAGCGCAAAGCCCAGCGTGAGCACCAGCGCGCCGCCCTCATGCCGGATCTGCCGCGACTCGCCGGCATAGTCCTGCACAATGCCGGGACCGCCGGCCGCGGCCGCCGCCGCCTCGAGCACGCGGAGCCCTTCCTCCTTGGTGACCCCGGGCTTCACGCCGCCATAGATCCGGACCGCGTTCTGCTGCTGGAAGCGATTCAGCGATCGGGGCGCGGTGTTCGACTCGATCCGGGTGAACGTAGACACCGGAATCAGGCGGCCGTCGGGCGCCTTGATCTTGAGGTCGAGCAGTGGCCCGACGGTGGTGCGATTCTCCTCCCCGATCTGGGGAATGACCTTGTAGCTCCGATCGAAGAAGTTGAATCGGTTGACGTAGCCTCCGCCGAGCAGCGTGCCCAGCTCCTGGCCCACGCTGGCGAGATCCAGCCCCAGGTCGGCCACCTGCTCCCGGTCGATCACCACCCGCGCCTCGGGCAGGTCGATCTTGAGATCGGTATCCACGTACAGGAACTTGCCGCTCTGCCAGCCGGCGCCAAGCACCTGGCCCACCGTCGCCAGCATCTGCTCCGGCGGGACATCGCTCTGGAGCACCAGCTCGACGTCGTAAAGCCCCGGCGTCGGCAGCGGCGGATCCAGGCGAGGGAACACCCGGACGCCCGGGATCTGGGAGACCGCGCCGAACACCTCGCCGTACATCTCCTCGGTCGAGCGGTCGCGCTCCTTCCAGTTCTTGGCCACCAGACCGCCGAACCCGCCCCAGCTCGCCGTCAGCGACCACATGAAGTCGGTCTCGGGGAACGAGCGGATCGCCCGCACCACGTCCAGCGAGGCCCGGTTGTTCGCGACCAGCGAGGCATCGGGCGGTACCTCGAGGAAGAGGAAGATGTGGCTCTGGTCTTCCACCGGCGCGAGTTCCCGCCGGGAGAAGCTGTAGAGCGGCCAGGCCGCGAGCATCACCAGCACCGAGGCCGCAACGATCGCCCAGCGGATCCGGAGCGCGCCGTCCAGCAGCCTGCCATAGCGCACCTTCACCGCCTCGAAGCCGCGGTTGACCAGCCGGGTGAGCCGGCCTTCTTCACCGTGGGGATGCACGAACCGCGAGCTCATCACCGGCGACAGGGTGACCGCCACGATGCCGGAGACCACCACCGCCGCGGCGAGCGTGATGGCGAACTCCAGGAACAGCGAGCCGGTGAGGCCGCCCTGGAAGCCGATCGGGGTGTATACCGCCGCCAGCGTGATCGTCATCGCGATGATCGGGCCGACCAGCTCCCGCGCGCCCTCCAGCGCCGCCTGGACCCGCGACTTACCCATCCGCACGTGGCGCTCGACGTTTTCCACCACCACAATGGCGTCGTCCACCACCAGACCGACCGAGAGCACGATCGCGAGGATGGTGAGCAGGTTGAGGCTGAAGCCCATCGCGTAGATCACCGCACCGGCTCCGAGCAACGAGACCGGCATGGCGACGAGGGGCACCAGCGCGGTGCGGATGGAGCCCATGAACAGGAACACCGCGAGCCCCACGATCAGCATGGTCTCGACCAGGGTCTTGGTGATCTCCTGAAGCGCCTCGCGCATGAACATGGTCCCGTCGTAGACCAGGCGCATGTCGATGTCCTTGGGGAGGGTGGGCCGGATGCGCTCCATGCCCTCCCGCAGGTGGCCCGCCACCTCGATCTCGTTGCTGCCGACCAGCGGCCACACGCCGAGATACACGCCCTCCTTGTCGTTGTACTTGGCGACGAAGTCGGCTTCCTCGGATCCCAGCTCCACTCGCGCGACATCGCTCAGCCGCACGATGGCGCCATCGCGGTCGGCCACGATGAGCTGGGAGAACTCCTCCACCGAGCGCAGGTCGGTGTTCGCCAGCAGGTTGACCTGCACCTGGTTGCCCTTGGTCTGGCCCACGGCCGCCAGATAGTTGTTGCGCTGGAGGGCGGCGTGCACGTCGCCGGGTGCAAGGTTGAGCGCCGCCAGGCGGTCGGGGTCGATCCAGATCCGCATGGCGATAGCGCGGCCGGCCTCGACGGTGACCCGCTGCACTCCCTCGAGCGTGGAGAGCTGGGGCTGGATGGTCCGGGTCAGCCAGTCGGTGATCTCCGGCAGCGTGCGCTCGTCCGAGGTGAAGCTGAGATAGAACGTGGCGTACGGCCGGTCGGCGCGTTGGACCTCCACCGCCGGCGGCTCGGCCTCCTGGGGCAGCTCGGAGCGGACCTGCTGCAGCCGAGCCGTCACCTCGGCCAGCGCCGCGGTGCTGCTGTGGTTCAGCTTGAGTCGGATGGTGACCGTGCTGACGCCGGCCCGGCTGGTGGATTCGACATAATCCACTCCCCCGATCGCCGACACGGCCCGCTCGATCGGTGTCGTGAGAAAGCCGCGCACGGTCTCGGCGCTGGCGCCGTAGTAGACCGTGGTGATCACCACCGACGTGCTCTCCACCTGGGGATACTGCTGCACCGGCAGGCTGGTCAGCGCCCGCCAGCCCACCAGCACGATCACCAGGTTGACGACGACGGCGAGGACGGGATGCCGGATGAAGATGTCGGTGAACGAACGATTGGCCATCACTTGCTCCCTTCCGCCTTCGCCGCACGCTGGCTGCTATCGGCCAGCGCCACCAGCGCGCCCTCGCGCAGCTTGAATGACCCCGAGGTGGCCACCCGATCGCCGGGCGCCACACCATCCAGGATGATCACCTCTTCGCCCAGCACGGGGCCGCTCACCACGGCCCGCTGATGGGCACGAGGCTTTCCGGTCGAGTCGGAGGCAATCACGAAGACGTGATCGCCGCCCGGCCCCTTCCGGAGCGCGCTCACCGGAACGCTGGCCACCTTCTGCTCGGGCCCCACCGGCACCTGCACTCGCACCGAGGCGCCCGGCGCCGGAGCCACCGAGCCGACCACCCGGGCGCGAACCGTCGCGTTCCGCGTGGTGGGATCCACCCGGGCGTCCACCGCGACGATGCGAGCCGGCACGGTGTCGCTCCCCGCCGCGGATACCGTGACGTCTTTGCCCACCTCGAGCCCGCCGGCCACGCGTTGAGACACTGTGAAGTCCACGTGAACGGCTTCGGCCACGCCTTGGAGCGTGGTGAGCTCGGTGCCCTCGTTGAGGTACTGTCCCGGGTGCACGTCGGCGAGGCCCACGCGGGCGCGGAACGGCGCGCGGATGATCTTCTTGGCGATCACCGCCCGGGTCCGGGCGATGTTGGCCAGGGCGACGTCGCGGGCGGCCCGCGCCTGATCCACCTCCTCCTGCGAGGTGGCCCGGTGCTGGCGCAGGTTCTCCAGCCGGTCGAGCGTGGTCTTGGCGAGCGCGGCCTCGGCCTTCTGCGCCTCGAGCTCCGCCTGCTCCACCGAGACGTCGAGCGCGACCAGCACGGCGCCGGCCTCGACGATCTGTCCCGGAGCCAGCCGGACCTGACGCACCGTCCCCGCCAGCTCGTTCCTCAGGGTGATCGACCGAAGCGCCAGGACGGTCCCGATCGAGGTGGTAGACCGCCGGTAGGCCCGCTCCGTGGCCGGCGCGGCCGTGATGGCTTCCATCGGCTCGGGCTGATTGGCGGCCGCCGCCTCCTCGGCCGTGATGTCGGTGTATTTCCACGCGGCGAGCCCCGCACCGGTGGCGAGGACCGTCCCGAGCAACAGTGCCGAAGCGATCGAACCGCGGGAGCTACTGAATGCGTGACTCATGATTGGCGTGTTCCTGGGGTCGAACGCGGGCCCCGGTGCGAGGTTACGGTACTGACCAACGCTGCGAGTCTCCCTCGAGAGTGACTGCGCAAGAACAGGGAATTGCTGGACATGCCTGCCTCCCAAGAGGTCGCAACCCGAACTGAATACGACAGTTAGACAACCATCGAACTCATGGGCCTTAGCAAAGCCGGGGTGAACTCATGTGTTCCCCCGGCTGGAGACCCGGCTTACAATTGGTAACCACCATACCGAAGCTTTGGTTTCTCGTCAAGACTCGCCTGCCGGACCCGTTTCTCCCATGTCGCATAGCTCCGCTTCCTTAGCGACTTTCACAAGGCGGTTATGGTTGGTCGGCCGGAGCGATGCTGTCAACCTGAGTCCTGCGGCTGCGCGCCGGGCAGGCGGCGCGAAGGCGCCATGAGCCCTGGTACCTCCCCTTCGCTGGGCTCAGGGTGACCCCAATGCCCAAACGTTCGGGCCGTGCTCCTGAACCGACTCATCTCGACGCCTACCGCGCCAAACGCTCCCTGGAGCGAACCCCCGAGCCTGCCGGCACGGTCGCGGCCGAGGGAGCCGGAGGGCTGTTCGTGGTCCATCAGCACGCCGCCCGGCGTCTCCACTTCGACCTGCGACTGGAGATGGAGGGCGTGCTCCGCTCCTGGGCGGTGCCGAAGGGACCTTCCTACGACACCGCCGAGAAGCGGCTCGCGGTTCATGTGGAGGATCACCCGCTGGAGTACGGTGACTTCGAGGGCCTCATCCCGGAGGGGAACTACGGCGCCGGGGCGGTGATCGTGTGGGATCGGGGGCAATGGGTACCGCAAGGCGATCCGCTCGAGGGGCTGGCCAAGGGCAAGCTGCTGTTCGAGCTCCGGGGCTACAAGCTGCACGGGATGTGGACCCTGGTGAAGCTGAAGAAGTCGGAGAAGGACTGGCTCCTGATCAAGGAGCGCGACGGATGGGCCACGAAGGAGCCGGAGGAGTTGCCGCCGGAGTCGGTCCTCTCCGGGCTCACGGTGGCGGAGCTGGGCGAGGGCGGCGACCGCGGCGAGGTGATCCGGCGACAGCTGACCAGGCTGGGCGCCCCGCGGCGAGCGGTGGACGTGAAGGCGGTCAAGCTGATGCTGGCGGAAACGGCGGACCGGCCCTTCTCTCGCAAGGACTGGCTGTTCGAGCCGAAGCTCGACGGTTACCGGGTCCTGGCCGCGCGGGTCTCGGGCGACTCCCGGCTGCTCACTCGCAATGGCAACGACTGCGCCACAGCCTTTCCCGAGATCATGCGGGCGCTCGCCGCGCTGCCGTTCGGGCGCCTGGTGCTCGATGGCGAGGTGGTGGCGATGGACGACAGAGGGCGACCGAGCTTTCAGCGGCTCCAGGGCCGCGCCAAGCTGAGTCGGCCCGTCGATATCCGGCACGCGACCGTCGCGTGTCCCGTCACCTACTACGCCTTCGACCTGCTCGGCTTCGAGGACTTCGACCTGCGCGCGTTGCCGCTCACCGCCCGGAAGGAGCTGCTGCGCAAGGTGCTGCCGCCGGTCGGCGCGCTCCGTTACCTCGAGCATGTGGAGGACGAGGGCGAGGCGTTGTACCAGGAGACCCAGCGCCACGATCTCGAAGGCATCGTGGGAAAGAAGGCCGACTCGGCCTACAAGGCGGGACGCTCGCCGCACTGGCTCAAGGTTCGTGCCCGCAAGACCGGCGACTACGTGGTGGTCGGGTTCACCGCGCCGAAGGGGTCCCGTGGCGGGTTCGGCGCGCTGCAGCTGGGCGAGTACGTGAACGGCAAGCTGGTCTACGCCGGGCGGGCGGGAACCGGGTTCAGCGACAAGCAGCTGGCCGACGCGAGGCGGGCGCTGGAGGCGCGGCGGCGGTCCAGTCCGCCCTGCACCGGGCTGCTCCAGCCGGAGAAGGACACCACCTGGGTCGAGCCGACCATGGTGGCGGAGGTGGAGTTCACCGAGGTGACCGACGAAGGGCTGCTGCGACAGCCGGTGTTCCTGCGATTCAGGGACGACAAGCGGCCGGAGGAGTGCGTTCGGAAACGCGTTGCGCGGACGAGCTCGGCTACAGATGACGTTGTGATCCCCAGCGAGCGCAAGCCAGCGAGGGATCTTGCTGGCAACTCTCCGGAATCTGCCGGCAGCATCCCTCGGTCGCGTTCGCTCCCTCGGGATGACAACGATGCCCTCCCCTTCGAGCTCACCAACACGAAAAAGGTCTTCTGGCCCGAGGAAGGTTACACCAAGGGCGACCTCATCGAGTACTACCGGGCCGTCTCGCCCTGGCTGCTGACCTATCTCCGCAACCGTCCTGTGGTGATGACCCGCTACCCCGACGGGATCGGCGGCAAGTCGTTCTTTCAGAAGGACGCTCCCGGCTTTCGGCCCGACTGGATCCGGACCGAGCGAATGTGGAGCGAGGATACCCAGCGGGAGATCGACTACTTCGTGTGTGACGACGTGGCCTCTCTGCTTTACGTCGTCAATCTCGGCACCATTCCGCTGCATCTCTGGGCCAGCCGGGCGCCGACTCTCGAGCGGCCCGACTGGTGCGTGCTGGACCTCGATCCCAAGGGCGCGCCGTTCGAGCACGTCGTGGAGGTCGCCCGGGCGGCCAAGGAGCTGTGCGATCGGATCGAGCTCCCCGTGCTGGTGAAGAGCACCGGCTCCTCGGGGCTGCACCTGATGATCCCGCTGGGCCGCCAGTGCACCCACGAGCAATCCCGCTCGCTGGGCGAGCTGCTGGCTCGCTGCCTGGCGGAGCGGCTCCCGGAGATCGCGACCATCGTGCGGCAGGTGACCCGGCGGGATGGGAAGGTCTACGTCGACTACCTCCAGAACGGCTCGGGCAAGCTGATCGTGGCTCCCTTCAGCGCGCGGCCGCTCCCCGGCGCGCCGGTGTCCGTGCCGCTGACGTGGCGCGAGGTCAACCGCAAGCTCGACATCCGCCGGCATACCATCCGGACGGTGCCCGAACGGATGCGGAAGCTGGGAACCGATCCGCTGGCCGAGGTGCTGGCGCTCGCTCCTGACCTCGGAGCGGTGTTGGAACGGCTGATGGAGGAGCTGCAGTGAGGGGAGCCTGCCGAGTAAGCGGGCATTACTATGCTACCTCATCCCGAGCGCAGCGAGGGATCTTGTCCGTTGGTCCGGGAACATCCCAGCAAGATCCCTCGCCGCGCTCGGGATGAGGTAATGTTGCGTGCACGAGGTCAGTCTCAGCATCGGCCGTGAACCAGCTCACTACCATCCACGTCGGCGACACGATCGGCGAGGTCTCCGCCATCCTCCAGCGGCCGCCGGATGCCCGCGCGATGTATGTGCTGGCCCATGGCGCAGGGGTCGGGATGCGCCACTCCTTCATGGAGGCGATCGCGGACGGCCTGGCGGACCGGGGGCTGGCGACCCTGCGCTATCAGTTCCCCTATGTCGAGGCGGGGAGTCGCCGCCCGGATCCCCCGGGCATCCTGGAGGCCACAGTCCGGGCCGCCGTCGCTTCGGCTCACGAGATCGCTCCCGAGCTTCCGCTGGTCGCGGGCGGGAAGTCGCTCGGCGGGCGAATGACCTCCAATGCGATGGCGCACCGTCCGATCGAGCACGTCGGCGGTCTGATCTTTTTGGGGTTTCCCTTGCATCGTCCCAGACAGCCGGGCGTGACCCGCGCCGAGCACCTCGACAGCGTAGAGTGCCCCATGCTCTTCCTCCAGGGTACCAGGGACGACCTTGCCGATCTCGACTTGATGCAGTCGGTGTGCGCCAGGCTTGGCCCCAGGGCCACGTTGCACGTGGTCGACGGGGCGGATCACTCCTTCTCGGTGCTCAAACGCTCGGGCAGGACCGGCCCCGACGTGCTGCGCGAGCTGGCGCTCGCGGTCGAGGAATGGTGCCGAGCGGTGCTAGATTGCTCCGATGGCCACCGATCGTGAGATTGCGTTTCCCATCCTGAGCTCGAAGGATCTCGGTAGCCTCACCTCCCGAGGCCACGCCCGGACGGTGCAGGCCGGCGAGATCCTGTTCACCGAAGGCGATCGAGACTTCCCCTTCTTCGTCGTCCTCGACGGTGAGATCGAGATCGTCGAGCGCTCCCGCGGAACCACGCACACCGTCGTGACCCATCGGCCCGGCGAGTTCACCGGTGACGTGGACCTGCTCTCCGGCCGCGCCGCGCTGGTGGAGGGCCGGGCCTCAGCCGACGGCCGGGTGCTCGAGCTGACCTCGGGTGAGCTGCGGCGGGCAGTGGACGAGCTCCCCGAGCTGGGGGAAACGCTGGTGAAGGCCTTCATCGCCCGACGGAGACTCCTCATCGAGGACGGCTTCGAGGGCGTCAGGATCATCGGCTCCCGCTTTTCTCCGGCGGCGCACCGGCTTCGCGACTTTGCCATCCGCAACGGCATCCCGTTCCGGTTCTTGGATCTGGAGACCGACGAGCAGGCCGAGGCACTGCTTCGTCAGTTCAACGTTCCCGCCTCGGCCACCCCCATCGTGATGGATGGCGAAGGCACCTGGCACAGCAACCCATCGCTGGCCGACATCGGTGCCTGCATGGGGATGATCTCGCGCATGGAGGAGGGCCGGGTTTACGACCTGATAATCGTCGGTGCCGGACCGGCCGGCCTGGCCGCCTCGGTCTACGCGGCCTCCGAGGGTCTCGACGTGCTGACGGCCGAGTCCATCGCCCCGGGTGGCCAGGCGGGCACCAGCTCCCGCATCGAGAACTACCTGGGCTTTCCGGCCGGCATCTCGGGGACCGAGCTCACCCAGAGCGCGCTGCTCCAGGCCCAGAAATTCGGGGCGCGGATCACGGTGCCCTGTACGGTCAAGTCGCTCGGGATCGATGGCGGCGAGCGCATCGTGACCCTCACCGATGACACCCGGCTCCGGGCCCGCTGTGTCCTGGTAGCCACCGGCGTCTCCTATCGCAGGCTCGACGTGCCGGGCTTCGCCGACTTCGAGGGCGCGGGGATCTACTACGCCGCCACCGAGATGGAAGCGCGACTGTGCCGCGGCGAGGACGTCGTGGTGGTCGGGGGCGGCAACTCGGCCGGGCAGGCGATCGTCTTCCTCGCCCGATTCGCCCGGCAGGTCCACGTGCTGGTGCGGAAGACGGACCTGGCCGACAGCATGTCCCGCTACCTGGTGGACCGGGTGGAGAGCATGGAGAACGTGACCGTGCACCGCGGCTGCCGGGTTCGTGGGCTGGAGGGCAACGGGCATCTCAGCGCGGTGCAGGTGGAGAACGGGACCGCGCACCCCATGACGCTCGACACCAGCTCCCTCTTCCTCTTCATCGGTGCCGATGCCAACACCGGATGGCTTCGCGGCTGCGTGGAGCTGGATCGGAAGGGCTTCGTGCTCACCGGTGGGGATTTGCCGGCAGGAACCACCGACGGTGACCGCTTCCGTGCCGCCGGCCGGGCTCCCTTCCTGCTGGAGACCAGCCTGCCGGGTGTCTTCGCGGCCGGCGACGCGCGAAGTGGATCGGTGAAGCGCTGCGCGTCCGCCGTGGGCGAAGGCGCCATGGCGGTGAGCTTCGTTCACGCCCACATCGCGCGGCCGGCCTGAGTCTTGGCGCCATGAACGCGCTTGCCGAGGCCTCCCGACTGCTGGGTGGCAGGACGCTGACTCCGGGTCAGCTCGCCCAGCTCCGGGCGCTCGACCGGAAATACGCCCAGTGGCTCTATGAGCGGCGAGAGACTGAGGAAGTACTCCGGGAGCGACTCAGGACTGAGATTCTAGAGTTGGTGGCGCCGCCAGCGTAACCCGCACCTCGTGCGCGGCACCGTCATCCACCAGGGGAATCCCGGGCACCACATGCCTCTCACCGTCCACGGTGATCTCACCCGCCTGGCCTGCCTGCCTCGACTGCTGGACCACGATGGTGTACCTGCTCGTCCCGTAGCGATACTCGATGGTGAATTCGGGCCAGGCGGCCGGAATGCACGGGTTCAAGTACAGGGTGTCTCCCCGCTGGGCGAAGCCCAGGATGCCTTCGATCCCCACCCGGTACATCCAGCTCGCCGATCCGGTGTACCAGGTCCAGCCTCCCCGACCGAGGTGACCTTGCGCGGTGTACACGTCGGCCGCGACGACATACGGCTCCACCTGGTAGGTGGCGACCTCGTCGGGCGTCCGCGCGTGGGTGAGTGGATTGATCATCTGATACAGCTCGAACGCACGATCTCCCTTGCCCTGAAGCGCCGTGGCCAGCACCGCCCAGAGGGCCGCGTGGGTGTACTGGGCGCCGTTCTCGCGCACGCCCGGCAAGTAACCCTTGATGTAGCCCGGATCGTTGGGCATCCGGTCGAACGCCGGCGTGAGCAGCATCAGCAGGCGCGCATCGTTCCGCACCAGGTACTGCTCCAGCGACAGCATGGCCCGGGCCTGGCGCGCCGGCTGGCCCGCTCCGGAGATCACGCTCCAGCTCTGCGCGATCGAGTCGATCCGACACTCCTCGTTCACCCGTGAACCCAGGGGTGTGCCGTCGTCGAAGAAGGCCCTCCGGTACCAGTCCCCGTCCCACCCGTGCGCCTCCACTGCCGTGACGTAGTCATCGGCCTGACGGCGGAGCTCCGCCGCCGCTACGGCGTCTCCCCGAGCCGCCGCCTGCCCGGCGAAGGCGCGGAGAGTGGTGATGAGGAACCAGGCCAGCCAGACGCTCTCACCCCGTCCTTCCACCCCCACGCGATTCATGCCGTCGTTCCAGTCGCCGATCCCGATCAGCGGCAGACCATGCACGCCGCAGGTGCAGGCCCGCCGCAGCGCGCGGAGGCAATGCTCGTACAGGCTTCCGTGCTCATCGGTCGTCTCCGGGAGATCGTAGACCTCGTGCTCCTCCGCGGTCAACGGGCGCATCGTGAGGAACGGCACGTACTCGTCGAGCACCGCCGCGTCTCCGGTGGTCCTGACGTAGTGGTCCGCGACATAGGGCAGCCAGGCGAGGTCGTCGGAGAACCGGGTCCGCACCCCGCGCCCGCTGGGCGGATGCCACCAGTGCTGCACGTCTCCCTCCACGAACTGGCGGCCGGCCGCGCGCAGCAGATGTTCCCGCGCCAGGGCGGGCTCGGCATAGACCAGGGCCATCACGTCCTGAAGCTGATCGCGGAAGCCGTAGGCCCCACTGCTCTGGTACAGAGCCGACCGGCCCCAGATCCGGCAGGAGAGCGCCTGGTAGAGGGTCCACCGATTGACCATGGCGTCGAAGGTCGGCTCCGGCGTGCGCACCGTGATGACCCCGAGCCGCCGGGTCCAGGCCGCGAGCGCAGCGTCCATCGCCGCCCGAGCGCGCGACACGTCGCGGTACTCGGTCAGCGTCCGGCGGGCCGACACCTCGTCCTCCGCCGCGCCGAGAACTATCGCAATCTCGCGAGTCTCGCCCGGGTTCAGCTCCAGGGCGCACTGAAGCGCCGCACAGGGATCGATGCCCGCCCCGACGAGGCCGCTCAGCTGACCGCCGGGCCGGAGCGCGGCTGGCGCGGAGACCGCCCCGTTTCGGCCCAGGAACTCGTGCCGGCTCGCCGTGCAGGCGACCACGGGCTCGCTGATGGCGTGGAAGGCGTGCCAGGAGGCGAACTCGGGATTGAACGTGTTCCGCGCGAAGATCGCCCCGTGCTCGCTGTCGAACGTGGTGCGCACCTGATGCTGGGTGTGCTCCCGCAGCACCCCCACGGTCCACTCGACGAACGTGGTCAGCCGCAGCCGGCGTGGGCGGCTGTCGCGGTTGGTCAGCCGGAGCAGGGAAAGCTTGACCGGCGCGCTTTCCGCCATGCCGAGCCGGAGATCAGCCGCGATGTTCTCGTGCTCGTGCTCGAAGGACGTGACCCCGGTGCCGTGTCGGACGGTGTAGACGGCGTCGCGCCGGACCGGCCCCGGCATGGCGGACCACAGCTCGCCGGTCTCCTCGTCCTGGAGGTACACCGCCTCGCTCACAGTGTCGCTCACCGGATCGTTGTGCCACGGCGTGAGCCGGTAGAACTGGCTGTTGGCGGCCCAGGTGTATCCGCCACCCCGCTCGGTGATCAGGAATCCGCCGTGAGGATTGGCGATGACGTTGGCCCACGGCGCCGGAGGCAGCCGGTCTCCCCGCACCAGGATCTCGTACGATCCATCCTCGGCCAACCCGCCGAATCCATTCGGCGGCGGAGCAGGGGCCATCTCGGGGTCGGCCGGGAGCTCGCCGCCGGTGAGCGGTGCCGTCAGGGGCGAGAGCAGCTCGGGAAGCCGAGCCCCGATCCGCTTGACCACGCGAACCACCCGTGAGTCGCTCCGCTCGGGCGCGCGAGGCTCCAGGTCGATCTGGTCCCCGTCCTCCGCGGCCGTCTCGTCCGGCTCGGTCCTGGCCAGGATCCGTCCCAGCGAGCGCCCATCGCAGACGATATGCGCCCGGGCGGTGGCCCGCAGCATCAGCAGCTCGTCCGGTCCGAGGCGGTCCCGGCTCCGGATGAA
This sequence comes from Gemmatimonadales bacterium, assembly GCA_036556625.1. Lineage (GTDB taxonomy): Bacteria > Gemmatimonadota > Gemmatimonadetes > Gemmatimonadales > GWC2-71-9 > CAVVWJ01. The sequence goes on along the minus strand of DATBJC010000004.1, from coordinate 28,397 downwards.
GATGCCGCCCGGCCGGTCGAAGAAGCTGGAGTCGCTCACCGCGAACACCGCGGCGTTGATCCGGTCGTGCAGGTCCTGCTGGTAGTCGGGCGGATGGGCGTTGAGCACCACCAGGTCCACCGTCATGCCGTGCCGCCGCCAGTAGCGGTGTGCCGCGAGCAGCTGTCGCAGGGTCGGCAACCCGTCCGGCGAGTCGATGGTGGCCAGCAGGATCGGCCAGTCGCCGGAGATGCCGTTGCTCCAGAGAAGCGGCTGGGAACCCCGGTTCCGCCGCAGCTCCGCCTGGGGCGCCCGCAGCGCCGGGTTGCCGTAGAACAGGTATCCCGCCAACTCCTGGGCGATGGCGGAGTCGGGAGGACTCAAGTTCAGCTCGCGGAGCTCGATCTGACTCGAGGTCCAGGCCAGATCCAGTGCCCGCTGGGCGGCGTGCGGATCCCGGTAGCGGTCGGCCAGCTCGAAGGCGCGCTCGCGAGTAGTGGTGACCAGCGTGGTGAACGCGATCATGGCCGACTGCCCGGGGCCCAGGCGCACCCTGGTGCGCAAGGCGAAGATGGGATCGAGCACCGCTCCCGTCGTGCCCGACAGCGGTCCGTCCTGGTCCAAGGCGTCCGGCTCCCGGGTGGAGCGACCCCGCCCGAGGAAGCGGGCGCGGTCGGTCTCGCAGGTCACCGGCCCGACTCGCTCCCTGCCGGTGGCCACCACGTGCACGCACCAGAGCGAGCGCTCGGTGGCGGATCGCGGCCGGCGAGTGGCGGTGATGGCATTACACCAGTCGTGCCACTCGGTCTCGACGAACAGGTTGGCGAAAGCCGGGTGCGCGCGGTCGGTATCCGGCGGGGCCAGCACGATCTCGCCGTAACTGGTGAGCTCGATCTCCCGGGTCCGATCGCTGTTGTTGGTCACCGTGACCCGGCGCACCTCGGCCGAGTCCTCCGGCACCACCGCGATCTCGGTGCTGGTCTCCACCGCCCCGTCGGATCGCTGGAAGGTGACCCGGTCGGTCGCGAGATCGGCGTGATACCAATCCGGGGGAGCGCAAACCGGCTGGTGGGCGGCGGACCAGACACGGCCGGTGCTCAAGTCCTTCAGGTACTGGAATTGACCGGTCGCGTCCCGGCATCCGTCGGCCCGCCAGCGGGTCACCGCCAGCGATTCATAGCGGCTGTATCCTCCGCCACCCTGGCTCACCATGATGGTGTAGGGCGGCTCGCCCAGCAGGGCCACGTGGGGCTGCGGTGTGTCCGGCGTATCGAACCGGCGCACCGCCGGTTGCTCCAGCTCGGCCTCCGGCATCGCCTCGTCGGGGCGGGTCCGCTGCGGCTCCCGCAACGCCAGCCGGCGCGGAATGCGCTCGTGCAGCAGGAGCTCCGCCGAACGCACCAGCGGATCGGCATGGAACCGCCGCTGCCAGATGCCCGACTGCAGCACGTTGGCCAGGGCGACCAGACTCATGCCGAGGTGGTGGGCCATGTAGGTGCGGACCACCGCCGAGCTGCGGTCGGGATCCGGGCGGGTGTAGTCGATGGCGTCCCGGAAGCCGAAGGGCCCGAGGGTCCCGAGCAGCTCCAGTTGGGCCAGGTTTGCCAGGGCAGGCTCGGGATTGACCATGGCGGCGAGAAGAGAGGCGTAGGGTGCCACCACCAGCTCCCGCCCCAGGCCGCGCTTGAGCGCCAGATCGGGCACGCCGAAGGCGCGGTACTGGTAGGTGTGGTGGCGGTCCCGCACGTTGTAGGCGCTCTCGCTCACGCCCCAGGGGATCCGCCGCTCGGCCCCGTAGGTCCGATGGCGGCTCACCGCGCCCTCGCAAGTTTGGGCCAGCATGGTGAAGGGGAACGACCGCATGACCAGGAGCGGCATCAGGTACTCGAACATGCTCCCGCTCCACGACACCAGGGCCGGCGCGCCCGCCGAGTAGGTCAGGGTGCGACCCAAATGGAACCAGTGGTCCACCGGCACGTCGTTCTTGGCGACCGCGATGAAGCTGGCCAGGCGCGCCTCGGAGGCCAGCAGGTCGTAGTACGACCCGTCCAGCGAGTGGGTGGCCTGCTGGAACCCGATGGCGAACAGGTTGCGCTCGTCGTCCATCAGGAACTTGAAGTCCATCTCCAGGGCGTAGGTGTAGGCCCGCTCGGCGATCGCTTCCAGTCGGGCTACCATCTTCGCGGCCTCCACCGACTCGGTCGCCAGCTGACGCAAGGTGACGTGCGGCGTCGCCGGGATTCGGTCGGCCCAATCTCGTTGAGCGGTAGCGATGCGAAGGGTCCAGCTGATCCACTCCAGATCGGGATCGGTCGGGGCCCGACCCGACGCCGCCAGCGCGGCCTGCGCTCGCTCCAGCGGCTCGACCACCCGAGCCAGGGTGCCGCCGGTGAGCGGCTCACGGCGCGAGGCCGCCAGGACCGATTGGGCGGTGCGGAGCTGCTCGCGGGCCGCCGAGACGTCTGGCCGGAGCCGCTGCTCGGCCAGGGCCAGCGAGGTCTCCAGCGCCGGGCAGACGGCAGGGTCGAGTGCCGGCTCGTCGGGAAGCGCCAGGCAGGCTTGCCTGAGTGCGACGAGATGGCCCGCGAGATTGCCGCTGTCCACGGTGGACACGTAGGCCGGTTCCAGGACGCTCAGGTCGCGCAGGTCGTACCAGTTGTAGAAGTGACCCCGGAAGCGGCGCATCCGCTCCAGGGTCCGGAGCACCAGCTCCAAGCGGCCCACCAGATCGTCGAGCGGAATGAAGCCGAGGTCCCGGGCGCTCACCGTCGCGAGCAGCTGGAGACCGATGTTGGTGGGCGAGGTCCGCAGGGCGACGACCGGGGCCGGCTCTTCCTGGAAGTTGTCGGGTGCGAGCCAGCTGGTTTCCGGCCCGACGAACCGGTCGAAGAAGCGCCAGTGCAGCAGAGCATAGCGCAGCGACTGGCGGCGGGCCGCCCACGACAACCGCTGTTCCCGGGGCACTGGCGGCACTCGAAGCGCGTGCGCAACCACCGGTGAGAGCAACCAGGCCAGGATCAGCGGCAGGACTGCGATCGCGAACGGCCAGAGGGTGCCGGGTCCGGTCGCGGCCCGGTAGGACACGGCCGCTGCCACCGCGGCCGCCAGCCCCACCGCCGGCCACATGGAGCGCCACGCGGCGGTGGCGGAGTCCGCCACCCCCCGCTCGACCTGTGAGGCGGTACGCCATTCCAGCAGGTGGCGTCGGGTGACCAGCAGTCGCCATAGGGTGCGCAGGATCGCGTCGGCCGAGACCCAGGCCTGATGGGGGAGGAACACGACCGTGAGCGCCAGCTGCCTGGCGCTGGTTGCCGCGTCCCGTCCTACCGCGGCGTAGTAGGCCCGCCACGACTTGTCCAGGGGCGGCCGGAGCAGCGCCAGCAGCAGGGCGACGATCCACGGCGCCGCGATCGCGCCGAGCCCGAGCAGGGTCCAGCGCAGCGGACCCCCGGGCAGGAGGGTCCAGCCGGCCACCAGGAACGTCAGCTGGGCGATCTCCACCAGGCTGCGGCGAAGGTTGTCCAGGATCTTCCATTGGGAGAGGAGCGACAGCCGGTTCGGCTCCGGGCCGTCGGGGCCGGGCACTCGGCCCGCGAGCCAGGGGAGCAGCTGCCAGTCGCCCCGGATCCAACGATGCTTCCGCCGGGCGAAGGTGAGATAGCGGCTGGGATAGTCGTCGTAGACCACGACGTCGGTGGCGAGACCGGCGCGGGCGTAGCTGCCTTCGATCAGGTCGTGGGAGAGCAGGGTGTTCTCGGGAAAGCGGCCTCGGGTGGCCCGCTCGAATGCCTTGACGTCGTACACGCCCTTGCCGGTGAAGCTGCCCTCCCCGTACAGGTCCTGATACACGTCGGACACCGCCGTGGTGTAGGGATCCACGCCCGGCTGGCCCGACTGGATGGCGGCGAAGAGCGAGCGATTCGCGCTGGGCAATGAGATGCCGACTCTGGGCTGGAGGATGCCGTAGCCCCGGGTCACCCGGCCCAGCGCAGGGGCGTACTCCGCGCGGTTGAGCGGATGCGCCAGCGCACCGACCAGGTCCGGGGCCGCATCGGGCGGCAGCACCGTGTCGTCGTCGAGGGTGATGACGTAGCGCACCTGGCGGATCGGTGCCATGTCCCCCACCGTCACGGCGAAGGCACCCTCCGCTCGACCCAGCACGTACTGGTTGAACTGGGCCAGCTTGCCCCGCTTGCGCTCCCACCCCATCCAGACCCGCTCCCGCGGGTTCCAGCGGCGCGCGCGGTGAAAGAGGTAGAACAGGTCTTCGCTGGTGCCACCATAGCGGGCATTGAGGGCGCGAACACCTTCCACCGCTGCCTCGACGATCGCCGCGTCGTCCTCTCGGGTCTCGGTCGCCGAATCGGTGAAGTCGCTCAGCACCGCGAAGTGAAGGTGCGCCTCCCGGTTGGCCAGGAACTGCACCTCGAGGTGCTCCAGCGCCTCCCGCACCGCCTCGACGCTTCCGAACAGCGTAGGAATCACCACGGCGGTACGGAACTCCGGCGGAACGCCATGCTGGTGCAGGTCGAGCTTGGGGAGAGTCCGCGGCGGAAGAAACGCGGTGACCAGCTGGTTGACCAGGCTGACCGCGATGTCGTTCGCGGGGATGAGTCCCAGAAGAAGGACGGGAAGCCATGCCGCCCAAACGGGAGCGCCACCCAGCCACAACAGCACAGCGAGTGCGGCGAGGGTGAACGTGATCACGCCGCCCACGAAGATCGTGTTGGGATGGCGCCGCACCCAGCGGTGGAACAGCTCTCCGGACGGTGGCCGGTATCCGGTGGCCCGCTCCAGCTCGGCCAGTCCTTCGTCGATCAGGTAGTAGCCCACGTGAGCCCGACGCGGGCTGGCCGGCTCCCGCTCCGCGGCCGCACGGGCGCAGTCCAACGCCCGCCGCGCGACCTGCTCCTCCGGCCGCCGAGTCCGCTTGGCGATTCGTTCCACGACGTGCCGGTACCAGTCACGGGTCTCGAACGTCATCCGGGCGTAGTAGCCGGACGGGTCCTCGCGCAGCGCGGCCTCCAGCCGACTCTGGTCCTCGACGAAGGTGCGCCAGTCCATGCGGGCGATGGCCCGCAGACTGGTGATGCTGTTGGCCATGCCGACCTGAGTCAGCGCCATCCGGCGCGTCGCCCGCGAGGTCGCTTCCTCCGCGGTGAACGCCTCCTCCGTGATCCAGTCCTCCAGATGGCGTACGGCGGCCAGCGCGCCCGCGGCGCGGAGTTGCTGGAGAAAGCGGGAGACGAAAATGGGAGTGAGCGGGGGAGGATGGCTGAGGAAGCGGTCCAGCTCCGCGTCGAGGGCGGCCTTGCCGGTTTCACCCGCCGCGGCGATGCGAGCGGCAGCCTGGTCGGCGGCCTCGGTCTCGTCGAGACGGAGCACCGTCCGGAGCGTCATGCGCCGGACGTTCTCGATCAAGCCTAACCGGAGCATCGCCGGTACCGCCCAGAGCTCGCCGATGGTCAGGCCGGTGACCTGCTGGAACGCGGCGACGAAGTTGCTCACGTTCTCGAGGCCGATCCGCCCTTCGCTGTGGGAGATCAGCGTGATCGCCAGCTCGTAGATCCGGGGATAGCCGGCCAGCGGACCGCCGCCCAGCATCGGCAGTTCCCGGTAATAGCCCCGGGGAAGGCTCTCGCGCACCTCGTCCATGTGCTCCTGGACGACGTGGTAGTTGTCCAGCAGCCACTCGCCGGCTGGTCCGACGTCCCCGCCGCGGTCGGCCGCCGCGGTCAGCCGGGCATGCGCATTCTCCAGGATGCGCCGGGTGCCATCCAATCGGTCGAGAAGGGGGGTGCGCCACCGGGGTCGCCTGCGCCGATCCAGACGCTGGCCGGAGGCCAGGGCGTGGGCTCGCTCGCCCAGATGCTCGGCGCCAAGCAGCTCGCCCCGAATGGGGCCGGCGAGCAGGCCCTCACGTGCGTCGGTGCGGCGGGCTATGAGGCGTGCGGCGATGCGGGACGGCTTGATCGAAGCGATGGCGCGAGCTCTGAGAGGGGTTCGACGCAGTATAAGCCGTGGGGGGAGAAGCGTGAAGCGTGAAGCAAGCATGAAGCGTGAAGGGTGAAAGGGCCCCCTCATGGCGACCCCTGCACCCTTCACGCTTCACGCTTTACCGCTTTCGACTGAGCCCCGTCAACGCGATCCGGTACTCCCCGCTCTGGGCATCGAAGCTCACCCGATAGCCGCTCAGGTAGAACCCGGCGGGACGATAGCGACGGGCGGCCGGCACCGGAATCTCCCGGGCAGTCGTGCTGCCCCGCTGACTCAGGATGAAGTCGCGAGTGATCATCGGCTCATCGAAGATCACCTTGCCGTCCCAGGATCCCAGAATGAAGGTCGCGGTGAATGGCTGGTTCTTCGGCGGCAGCTCCGGCGACGCGGTGTCGACCCAGTGCAGCCCCATCCTGGGCACCGAGGCCTGGGCCGGCGTGAGATTGAGCAGCTGATGGCTGGACGCGTAGCCGGCCGGCAGCTCCTCCTCCGCCGGCAGGTTGGCGGCGCGGGTGGCGTACTCCGGCTTCGCCGGGTCGATGGCGTTCCGCTCCGCCAGGGAAATCCGATAGAAGTGAAAGTCGAAGTGCGGCGCGGCGTAGGGGGCGCCGTGCCCGTTGGGGTTCCAGTTGAGCTCGACGAACCGATAGGGGGTGTCGTGGCCGGCCGGCAGTTTCAGCAGATGGGAGTTGTAGTGCTCATGGCCGCCGCCGCCCAGGTTTCCGCTGGAGGGCAGGCTGTCGAGCGCCGACTGGTCGAGGGCGACCCCCACCTCGATCGGATTCCCGGTCTTCCGGTCGGTCACGACATAGGTCCGGGCCTGGCCGCCGCCGAGCTGGACCGGTGGGCCGTACTGGCGGAAGGTGGAGCCGGCCCCACCGGGCACGGCGTAGGTGGCGGTGGCAGCCGCTGCGATCAGGGCCAAGGCAACCAGGAACTTCGACTGCATTTCTCCTCCAGGCTCGGGTGAGGTGGGCCGGACAGCATCGGGTTGCCCGTCTGACGGGGCAATCGCGCAATCCTTCTCACCGCCCCCGCTGGAGGGCTGCCTGGCCGGCTGCCTGGCCTCAGCGACCGTTCCGCTGCCGGTCGAGCTGGCGCAGGATCTGGAGCTGGGCCAGGATGATCGACTGCTCGACGCTGGCCGCCGCCGGTAGACCTTCGCTCAAGACCCGCATGGTGGAATCCTCCTCGTGTACTGCAGTACGTCGGCCCTCCCCCTTCCTTCTCACGTCAGCTTACCGGTCTACGATCGAGCGCAGGTCATCGGATTCTCTTCCGACCCTGTGGCGTCGTCACAGCGAGGCTCTGGTGCACGGCCAGGGCATCTCTCGTACATCTCTGTCCGATCCCTACTTAGCGCGCATGCCAGACGGGCGCGTGACTTGCGCTTCAGGCCCGCGCCTCTCGCCGTGTCATCCTATCCAGCAATTGCCAACGATTCCGGCCGGCACCCGGAGAGGGTCAGTGCTGATGCTTGCACCGTCGCTTCGTTCGGTTTCCTGCGTTCGTGTCCAGGTGATCCTGGTGACCGCCTTCGGCGCGGCGATGCTCCCCGGCTGCGCCATCCCGACGAACTCGACCCAGTTGGCCGCCGGTCCTCAGCCGGTCGAGATGCAGATGACGCCGACGGTGATCTATGCCGGCGCCCGCACCCAGGTCGTAGTCCGCAGCCCCGGCGCGGACAGCCTGGCACTGGAATCGGAGAACGGCCTGGATCGCTACTGGGCCGCGGACTCGGTCCTGACCGTCGAACTCGGCTCCGACTTCGGGGAGGCCGCCCCGACCAGCCGATACGCTCCGGTGTATCACGGCCAGGTCCTGCCCTATCTCAAGCGCCCGGTGCGCATCTCGGCCTGCCGCCAGGGGGATTGCCGCCAGTTCCGCCACGAGATCGCGGTCAAGCTGCCGGAGCGGAACGAGCGCGTGGTGGCGGTCACCGCAGGCTGGAGCACGGTCTTCGCCCGGCGCTCGATCCGGGGGGGCAGCGGAAACACGGTGCTCTTTCAGGACGCGCTGAGCAGCGGGGTGTGGTCGCTCAGCGGTGAGTGGTCGGCCGGCAGATGGAACGGCAGGGTCCAGGGGTTCCTGGGCGCGGACGATCACGGCGCCTGGCTCGACCTGTCACGGGTGCTGAAGGGCGGCGGTGACATGAGCTACGGCCTGGCGATGCATGCCGGCGTGACCCACAACGACTGGCTGGATGACGGCCCGAGCCCGATGCCCAACCGAACCGTGTATCGCGCCGGCATCGGCCCCAGCATCATGGTGAAGGGCATTACGGCAAGCTCGCAGCTGGGCATCTACACCGACGGGGTGGAGACGCTCCAGATCGCCAGCACCCGGCTGTCCATCAACGGCAACCTGACCTCGGTGCGGCACCCGGTCACGCTCACCGCCGAAAAGACGTTCGCGTTCGGCGGCGGCGCGATCGTGGCGCGCCGGCGCGATGCCCTGGAGCGCCTCACCGCCGCGGTGCGGCTCTTCGACGACTTCGCGCTCGACGTCGGGCTCAGCAGCCACCGGATCGCCTGGCCCGACGACGATCCGGCGAACGATCTGCGGGCCACCGAGACCCGGATGATTCTGGGCGGGCAGTACTCCCTCACCTGGTAGTCAGTCCTACCTCGAAACTCTCCCTTCGCTTGGCTTGCGGCTCGCAGAGGTAGGCCGCAGGCTTCAAGCGGAAGGGAGAGTTCCCCCGGATGTCCAGCGACTCCGATCTCAAGGCCACACTGCTGCGGCCCGATTCCGGGCCCTCGGGCAGGTCGCAACAGTCCAGCGCCTGGACGCTGCCGGCCGACCTCAGTGAGGACACGGTGCGGCGGGTGCGCGCCGTCGCTCTGGTGTACGCCTTGGCGTACTTCCTGGCGGGCCCCGCCATGGTCTTCCTGAGCGAGCAGGGCAGGCAGCTCTTTTTCACCCGGCTGGGATTCTGGCTGCCGTCCGCGCTCTCCATAGGCGGGGCACTCCTGGTGGGCTGGATCTGTTCCCGGCCCGGTTTCGCGATTCGCGCCAAGCTGCGGGCCGGTCTGGTTTTCGAAGTCCTGGGCAGCTACGGGATCGCGGCGTCGGAGTACCACCATATAACCGCCCCGATGATGACCCAGTTCGGGCCCAGTGACTTCGGAATGTCCTGGGTAGCCATCTGGGTCATGCTGTTCACCGTGGTGGTCCCCACGCCGCCCCGGCTTGCGCTGCTCACCGCCGCGCTGTCGCTCTCCGCCGTCTCCGTGATGTACTCCTTGGGCGACAACATGCATCTGGCGCCCGATTACTTCTTCTTCGTCCTGATCTTCCCGTATCTCATCGTGCTGATGATGGCCTACGCCGGCTCCCGAGTGGTCTATGGGCTGGGTACCGCGGTGAGCAAGGCTCGCGAGATGGGCAGCTATCAACTGGTCGAGCGGCTCGGCAGGGGTGGTATGGGCGAGGTGTGGCGGGCCAGGCACCGGATGCTGGCACGGCCTGCCGCCATCAAGCTGATCCGGCCCGAGGTGCTGGGTGCCAAGGACCAGGCCACCAGAGCGCTGCTGCTCCGCCGCTTCGAGCGCGAGGCGCAGGCGACCGCCCTCCTGCGGTCGGCCCACACCATGGAGCTCTACGACTTCGGCATGGCCGACGACGGCACCTTCTACTACGTGATGGAGCTGCTCGACGGATTCGACCTGGACGAGCTGGTGAAGCGCTTCGGCCCGGTGCCGGCCGAGCGGGCCATTCACCTGCTGCGACAGATCTGCGCCTCGCTGGGCGAAGCCCATGAGGCCGGGCTCATACACCGCGATGTGAAGCCTGCCAATGTCTACCTGTGTCGCTACGGGCGTGAGGTGGATTTCATCAAGGTGCTGGACTTCGGCCTGGTGAAAGGAGGTGGCGGGGAATCGGAGGGAGAGCACTCGGACCAGCTCACCGCCGCCGACATGACGCCGGGAGGCACGCCCGCGTTCATGTCGCCGGAACAGGCACTGGGCGATGGGGAGGTGGATGCCCGGAGCGACATCTACGCGGTGGGCTGCGTCGCCTATTGGCTCCTCACCGGCACCCTTGTATTCAAGGGGACCACGCCGATGGAGACGATCGTGATGCACCTGAACCGCGCGCCCGAGCCGCCGTCCCGGCGCAGCCCGCTTCCGATTCCCGGCGAGCTCGAGGAGCTGGTGCTGGCCTGTCTGGCCAAGAATCCCGAGCAGCGGCCCCAGAGCGCGGACCAGCTGGCGATGCGGCTGGCCAGCCTGCCTATGGCGGAAGCCTGGACGCCGCTGCGGGCGAGGGAGTGGTGGGATGAGCATCGGCCCGCCTCTTCGGCCGATCTCCAGCCGGCTCTCGCCGGGACGGGCTGAGCCGCTGGAGCGCCCCGGGCTTCAGGTCTCCCGCGGCAATGCCCGCCCGACGATGATCGTGATGTTGTCGCTGCCGCCGTCCTCCAGCGCCGCGGCCAGGAGATCTTCGCACACCTGCCTGGCGGAGCCCATCGAGCGGAGCCCCTCCCGGATCCGCTCATCGGAGACGTGGCGGGTGAGTCCGTCGCTGCACAGCAGCACCACCGTGCCCCAGGACATGTCCAGGCGGGTCACGACCGGAGCGGTCTGCCGCCCGCCGAGCGAGCTGGAGAGGGTGCGGACGAGGCGCGCGGGAGGGGTCTCGCCTCGGGTCAGGACTCCGAGATCGATCAGCTCCTGTGCCATGGTCTGATCCCGCGTGAGCTGGCGCAGCTCGTCGTTGCGAAGGACGTAACAGCGGCTGTCGCCCACCTGAAGCAGGTAGGCCCGGGGCCAGACGCCCAGGAACATGGTGAGTGTGGTGGCCATCCCCGAGTAGTCGGGGTCCTCCGCGCCCCGGCGCTTCAACTCTTCGTGACACCGGAGGGCGCCGTCCTGGAGCGCCTGGAAGAACTCCTGATCATCGGCGGAACGGGCCGCGTAGTAGCAGCGCATGGTATCGGACACGTACTGGGTCACTTCCTCCAACGCCATGCGGCTCGCTTCCTCTCCTCTCGCTCCGCCTCCCACACCGTCCGCCACCATTGCCAGAAACGCCAATCGCTCGGAGCCCGCAGTCAGCCGGTCGGTCCGGGCCAGACTGGTCTGATGGACCACCATCTGCTTGCGCAAGGCGCAGATCAGAAAGTGATCCTGATTCTCCGGTCTGACTTTGCCGGTGTGGGTGAGACCGTAGACGTCGATCTCGTCGTCGTAGGGCTTGCGGTCGAGCGGCCCGGGAGGAGCGGCCGTCTGATTGGCGGGCATGAGACCTCCGGTGTCCGAAGGCGATTGTCCAATCTGGGTAGGCCGGCGGGAATGAGCCAGTGGGCCGGGGCCGGTGACCCCGAAGCAGCGGATGGGTTCAGGGTGACAAACCGTTAGGCGAATTCCGCGAAGCTCATTAGCGACCGAGTCGGAACAGCTCCGCGTCGGGGTTCCCTCGGCCCAGGAACAGATCGACCAGGAGGTCCGCCGCCACGTAGCCGAAGGGGATTCCGTTGGCCCCGTAGCCCAGGGCCACGAAGCCGTTGGGGAAGTCGGGCACCGCCCCGATGAAGGGAAGTCCGTCGGTCGTTTCCGCGAAGGTACCGGACCAGCTCCAGTCCACGTCGAATTCGATGTGAGGGAACAGTGCAGCGAACTGCTTCGCCAGGCGCTCGGTCTGGCGGTCCTGCATCCGTTCGATCTTGTGAGCCCCTTTGAACGGCTGGTCGGCGCCGCCCAGGATAGCCCGCCCATCGGGCGTGGTCCGGGCGTAGAAGTAGGGCCGAGAGGTCTCCCAGATGAGGCAGCGGTCCTCACCCCAGCCGTCGAAGCCGGCCAGCGGGGATGTGGCGAACGCAAAAGTGCTGGTGAGCTGGACCTGCCGCCGGGGAAAGAACGGCGGGATGTTGTAGCCGGTCGCGAAGATCGCCTTGCGGGCCCGGACCCGCCAGCCGTCCGCAGTCTCCAGCAACACTCCCTTCCGGTCCGACTGGTAGCGGGCCACTCCGGTGCGATCGTAGGCCTCCAGGCCATCGCGGCCGGCGGCGGCCAGCAGCGCATGGGTAAAGCGCAGCGGATCGATCTCGGCGCCCAGCGAGGACAGGAGTGCGGCCGGGCGCTCGAATGCGAATCGGTCCCGGATGTCGCTGGGCGAGAGCAGCTCTACCTCGATGCCGATGTCCCGCCGGGCCCGTCGCTCGCGCTCGAGCTCCTTCACGTCCCGCTGGCGGGTGGCCAGGTAGAGGCTGCGCTTGCGGCCGAAGTCCGCCTCGCTTCCCACCTCGCTGGCCAACCGCTCGATGCCGGCGATCGCGTCGGCACACAGCCGGTAGCAGCGTTGGGCCGGCGAGAGGCCCATCCGCTTGGTGAGATCGGTGAGATGGCAATCCAGCTCGTACTGGAGCAGGGCGGTGGAGGCGCCGGTGCTGCCGTAGCCCATCTCCCGTCCTTCCAGCAGAATGGTGTGAATCCCCTCCGACGCGAAACGGTGGCCGACCAGCGCGCCGGTGATCCCTCCGCCGATGATGGCGAGATCGCACCGACGATCCTGGTCCAGCTTGGGGTAGGTGGCGCGGAGGCCGGTCTTCACGAGCCAGTATGGCACGCCGCTGGTCAGGTCCATGGGGGGCAAAGTAACCGGGCAGGCCGCGGGTGTGACGGCATCGGGGCCTCCCGCGGGTGCTGGGCGACAGACATCTTCCCTCCATGGCCGACACCTCCGCCGATTCTCTCGACAGCCTGGTCCACCTCTCCAACCTGCTCGGCAGCGACGTCCGGCTGGTCCAGCCCGGCGGCGGCAACACTTCGATCAAGCTGGACGATGTGCTGCTGGTGAAGGGCAGCGGCACCGATCTGCGCACCATCGGCCGGGCCGGCTTCACCCGGCTCTCCCTCCCCCGGCTCGAGGCGCTTCGCTCCGCCGCGACGATGGGGGACGGAGAGATGATGCGGTTCATGGCCGGCTGCATGCTCGAGGAAGGACCGACGCCCAGCGTCGAAACCCCGCTCCACTCCCTGCTTCCTCAGCGGGTCATTGCCCACACTCACGACGTGGCCACCATGAGCCTGACCAACCTGAGCGCCGGAGCCGGTGAGCGGCTGGTCAGGGAGCTGTTCGGGGACAGCATCGTGTATCTCCCGTTCGTTCCTCCCGGGTTCGAGCTGGCACGCACCGTCGGCCAGATGGCGGGGCAGATCCCGGCCGGCGCCATTGGGCTTGCGCTGGCGCATCATGGGCTCGTGGTCTGGGGGGACGACGCGGGCCAGTGTCACGCCAGGCTGACGCAGACGGTGGCCCGTATCGATGCCTATTGTGATGCCGCGCGTCGAGGTCGCCTGCTGATGGGAAAACCGCGCGCGGTTCCGCCGCCGGTAGAGGTCCGCCGGCGCGTGGCGGAGATGGTGCTGCCGGTGGTGCGCGGCGCGCTCGGCACGCCCGAGCGGGTGGTCCTCCATTTCGATCACGCCGAGGACCTGCTGGCCAAGCTGGCGGGAGAGCGCGCCCCCGAGCTGACCCGGCGAGGAATGGCCACACCCGAGCACATCCTTCGCGCCGGGCGATTGCCGGTCTGGCTCGATCTCGATCTGGCCGCGCCGGAAGAGCAGCTGCTGGCGCAGGTCCGTGCCGGGATCGCGGCCGGTCGCACCGAGTACGAGGCGTATCACCGTCGACACGCTACCGATGGCGCGCCCCCGCTGGACGACTGGGCCAAGGTCGTGCTGGTGCCCGGCCTCGGCGTCATCACCGCGTTCAATGACAAGGGTGGCGCCGTGACCGCCAACCTCTGCTACCGCGCGGTCCTGGAGACGATCGAGAACGCGGAGGCGGTGGGGCGGTTCGAGTTCCTCCCGGAAGACGACGTGTTCCGGTTCGAGCACTGGCCCCTGGAGCGGCGCAAGGTAGAGGAGCAGAGCGCCAAGGACCGCGCCACCCGCCTGCTGCCCCGGCACATCGCCGTGGTCATCGGTGGCGGCAGCGGCATCGGCCGGAGCGCGGCGCAGCGCTTCGCGGAGGAGGGAGCCCACGTGGTGGTGGGTGACCTGGACGGCGCCGCCGCCGAGTCGGTGGCGGCGGAGATATCAGCGCGAGTTCCCGGGCGGGCCATCGGCGCGATGGTGGACGTGCGAGACGACCGCAGCATCGACGCGCTGTTTCAGCGCACGGTGCTGGAGTTCGGCGGCATGGATGCGCTGTTCTATACCGCCGGGGCGGCTCCCCGCTTCGCGCCGATCGGGGAGATCCGCCGGGACGACCTGCAGCGCCAGCTCGAGGTTCACTACCTCGGCGCGGTCGTGGCGATCGGGCGGGCCGCCAGGGTGATGCGACGGCAGGGATCGGGCGGATCGATCGTCGTCTCGGTCTCCAAGGCGGCCCTGGTTCCGGGCGCCGAGGCCGTCGCCTATGGCGGGAGCAAGGCGGCACTGCTCCAAGCCCTCCGAGTCGCCGCGGTGGAGCTCGGGCCCCAGGGGATCCGGGTGAACGCGATCAACGCGGACCAGGTGGACACGCCGATGTTCCGCCGGTTCGTGGAGGAGCGGGCCGCCAGCCGGGGGGTGACCGTCGAGGAGCAGCTGGAGACGTATCGCCGACGGAACGTGATGGGGGCCAGCCTGATCCCGCCCGAGGCCGCAGCGGACCTTGCGGTGCTCCTGGCCAGCGATCGGTTCCGGTTCACCACCGGGGATATTCTGACGATAGACGGCGGGCTGCCGGAGGCGTTCCCGAGATAGAGATTGCGTGAGCGGGAACGTAGTTCTTTCCCGCTCACGCAGTCTGTTCCCGCTCACGCAGTCTTATCTAGGCCACAACCAGCCAAACGTTCCCGCCGTCACCAGCCCGTACAGCAGCCCGTCGAAGACCTCCTTGGTCGCCACCGCCCACGGCTTTCCCATCCAGATCGCGGCCGGGAGCTGGCCCACGGCGTAGGCCAGGAACCCCACCGTGCCGACGATGCGGAACACATGCCGGTACTCGGCGCCGGGCGGGATCGAGTGTGCCGCGACGTAGGCGATGAACAGCGACACGATCAGGCAGAAGAGGAACCACTGCATCAGGGACGGTCCCATCTGCGGAGGGCCCGCCCGCCTCAGGTTGAGCACGCCCACCGGCCCCTCGGCGAACTTCTGCTGCATCTCCGGCGTCTGCATCTCCTTCATCTCGGCGGCGTACGGGATGATATACTGCCGCGGCTCCGGGTTGACGCCCCGGAACGCCGCCCTGACCGCGTCCTCGTTGGGGAGCTTCTTGTAGTCAGCGTTGTGATACTTGAGCACCATATGGATGATGGCGCTGAGGATGAAGACGAAAACCGCCGACAGAAGGATAGGAAGCCACAGAGCGCCGAGTATCGACATAGGGCCTTCCGTTTGGAGGTGGTTCAGAGCAGCACTAACGCATCTCGGGAGCTGCCGCTCCCGCCAGCATCGCCCGCACCCGCGCCAGCAGCTCTTCGGGCGCGAACGGCTTCTGGATGAACGGCGCGGTCTCCGGCAAGAGACTCCGGGCCAGCACGTCGTCCCCCGTGTACCCCGACATGAACAGCACCGGCAGGTTGGGGTGCAGGTCGGCCAGCAGATCGCTGAGCTCCCGCCCGTTCAGCTCCGGCATGATCACGTCGGTGAGCACCAGCTTGGGAGGCTCGCCGCCCAGCGCGAAGATGTCGAGTGCCTGGCGGCCGTTCTCCGCCTCGATGACCAGGAGCCCAACCCCTTCCAGCGTCCGCCGAACCAGCTCCCGGATGGCCGGCTCGTCCTCGACCACGAGCACCAGCGAGGGCTCCAGGTCCGACGCCATCTCCAGCCCGGGCTCGTCCTCCAGGACGGCGGCGAGGGTGGCGTCCTCCGGTGCGGCCGGCAGGTAGATCTTCATGGTCGTGCCGTAGCCGGGCTCGCTGTACGGCCAGATGAAGCCGTCGTGCTGCTTCACGATGCCGTAGACCGTCGAAAGTCCGAGCCCGGTGCCGGCGCCTACCGGCTTGGTGGTATAGAACGGCTCGAAGATCTTGGCCAGAGTCTCCTTGCTCATTCCGGTTCCGGTGTCGGAGACGGTGATCCGCACGTAGGGGCCGGGCTCCAGGTGGCTCACCCCATGCGCCTCGGCGTAGTCCTCATCCAGCAGCACGTCATCCACGCCGATGGTGAGCCGGCCCCCGGTGCGCATCGCGTCCCGAGCATTGGCCGCCAGATTGATCAGTACCTGATCGATCTGAGTTCGATCCGCCACCACCCGGCAGCGGGCGCGATCGGGCAGCACGACGAGAGTCTTGTCGGCGCCCAGCAGCCGCTCCAGCACCGGCACCAGCGCGGTGATCGCGGCGTGCGGGTCGAGCAGCTCGGTCTGCTTCACCTGCCGCCGGCTGAAGGTGAGGAGCTGCTGGGCCACCCGGGCGGCTCGGGTGGCGGCACTCACCATCTCCCGGACGTCGGACGCCTGAGGATGGTCCTGCCCCAGCGCGCCGACCACGAACTCGCCGAACCCGAGCACCGCCATCAGCTGGTTGTTGACCTCGTGGGCCACGCCGCCGGCCAGCGTGCCCACCGCCTGGAGCCGCTGGGCCTGGCTCAGCTGCTCTTCCGCCTGGACCCGGTCGGTGATGTCGGTGTGCGCGCCGACCCATTCCCGGATCCGGCCGTTGTCGTCAAGCACCGGCACCGCTCGCACTTCCATGCTACGGTATTCCCCGTCGCGCCGACGAAGCCGGTGCTCCGTCGCGAGCGGCTCTCGGCCGGCGACGGCCTCGCTCCAGGCGCGAATGGCCTCGGCCCGGTCGTCCGGGTGGATGGCCTCGAACCAGCCGCCCCAGGTCGCCTCCGAGCCGGTCTGGCCGGTGAACGCCTCCCACTGGCTGGTGTCGATCGGCCGGCGCCCGTCGGCCGACGCGGTCCACACGATCTGCGCCGCCGCCGCCACCAGTGCCCGGTAGCGGGCCTCGCCCCGTCGGAGGGCCTCTTCGGCATGCTTCTGCTCGGTGACGTCGTTGTCCACTTCGATCACCGAGCCGGGGCGGCCATCATGATCGCGGTGGAGAATCCAGTGGCTGGCCACCTGGACCCGGGCGCCGCTGCGTGAGCGGCGGGACAGCTCGCCATGCCACTCGCCCCGTTCCAGCAGGGTGGCGATCGCCTCGTCCGGCGGCACCGGGAACTCGGTGTGCAGCAGCTTCAGCGCATCGGTGCCCACGGCTTCCTTCTCGGTCCAGCCGTAGAGCCGCTCGGCCCCGGCGCTCCAGAACTGGATCCGTCCGTCCAGCCCCCGCGCCAGCACCGGGGCGTGGCTCAGGATCTCCAGCAGCTCACGGGTCTGCCGCACGCTTTCCCGGAGGGCGGCACCGGTGGCCTGCTCGGCCTGAAGCAGCCGCTCGCCCAGGGCCAGGTCGGCCTCGGCCCACTCGGCGGCGCGGCGCTCGATGTCCGCCCGGCGCACTACCGCGGCGACCCGAAACGCGGCCACCAGAGAAAGTCCGATGAACCCGGCCACAAAGAGCGCCAGGACGATGTGCTTCTGGTACAGACCGAGTCGCAAAGCGAGCAGGCTGCCGGCGGCGAAGAGGATGGGAATGGAGACCGCGACCGGAAGCAGCCAGCGCAGCAGGATGGCACCCGGGTCGGGCGCCACCAGGAACTCGACGATGGTCGCCTCGTGGGTGGCGACCGTCACGCTCGCCGCGAGCAGGAGCAGCAGCAGCGCGGCCATGGGCGAGGTACCCACGCCGGGAGCAAAGGCGTACAGCTCGGGAACCCCGAACAGATGACCCACGATGGCGATCGCCGGCAGGACGGCGGCCACCATGAGCACCGACAGATAGACCCGCCGATACGCCAGGTGCCATCCTTCCCTGGTCACCACCAGGGCCAGACCGAGCAGCAGGAAGCAGGTCGCAATGATCGGGGGCGGGCGTCCGGGAAAGGCCGACCGGATGAGAAACACGTCGTCGGGAAAGAGCAGCGTGTCGAATCCCAGGTTGCGCCAGATCAGGTACTCGGCCAGAACCAGGGCCGAGATCAGGATCGCGGTGCCGGCACAGACCAGCTGATGCTGAGGAAGGTGGCCCTTCAGCGCGACCAGCGCGCCGCCGATCAGCACGAACAGGATGGCGGTGAGCGGCTCGACCGGCGGAATGAAGGGCCAGGCCGGGATCAGCGGCCCCGGGCCGAAGATGTAGGCCTCGACCGCCACCATGCCCAGGACTATGGTCAGCGACCCGACCACGACCGGCAGCCGGCCGACCCAGTGCGTCGCGAGCGCGAAGCCGGGATGCGGCTCTGCCGGAGAGGAGGCAGCTGACAGGGTCCGTTGGGCCATGCCTGCTCGGCGAAGGTATGTGGCGCAGGGGAGACTTCAATCTATACGAGCATCACTTCCCGCGCCTGAGCCGTGCCCCTCAGGCGTGGCCCCAGAGCGCGGTCGCCAGCGCGATGCCGCCGGTCAGGACCAGCGCCACGGCCCAGACCAGGTCGAAGTTGACCCAGTGGGTGCGGAGGATCGCCAGGCCGACTCGGCGGTAGACCACCCAGGCGGCCGCGGCCATCACCAGCACCAGCGCCGCGGTATGCGCCCCCACGCCGGCCAGTGCGAGCGGCGCGCCTGCCGGCTTGCCGGCGCTATGCAGCAGCGCGACCAGCGCCGGTGCGATCATGAGCCCGGCCCCGTGTCCGGTGGCCATCAGGAACGACCAGAGCACCAGATCGCGGCCGCTCACCTTCATACCCACCCACCGCGGGTGGCGGTACCAGCGCGCCAGCTTCCACAGCCCGAAGGCCAGCAGGGTGCCCCCGGCCGTCAGCGTGACGGCCTGGACGGGGAGCAGGAAGTCGAGCAGCAGGAGCGGCAAGGCCACCAGTACCAGGGCCAGCAGGTGCCCCAGGGCGACCGGTGGAAGGGCACGCCAGAGCGCCCGCTCCTGCCGCTCCTGGAGGCCCAGCGAGACGGCGAAGAGCCACCCCATGCCGGGGTTCAGGCCGTGGAAGGCGCCGAACCCCAGCAGGGTGAGCCAGATGCCGCTCGATTCAGGATGGAAAACAGAAGGTGTCAGTCGAGGCGTCTCCGCCCTCGAGGCGGACCTGGTGTGCGCGCGCCTCTCCGAAGGTGGCGAGGAAGCCTGGATCCACACTGATTCCCCCGTCGGGCTTCACGTCCAGTTTCACCATCCAACCGGGAATGCCCTCCGGGTAGAACTGCTCATCCCATGCGCTGTAGAGCCCGTTGGTGAAATAGACCCGCTTGCCGTCGCGGGAGATCTCTACCATCTGCGGACCGCCCTTGAGTGGCCCGCCCTTCGGGTGGGGCGCCCTGCGCACGATGCCACCCGCCTGCACCGTGCCCGTCAGCTTGGGATTGAGGGGATCGCTCACGTCGTACTGCCGCATGTCGCCGGTGCCCCAGCAGGAGACGTAGAGGAACCGGTCGTCCAGCGACAGATCGATGTCGCTGATCAGCGGCGGGACCGCCTTGAACGGCTTGAGCGCCGGAGGGAGCCGGGCCGGATCTGCCGGCTCCGCCGGCACGGTGATGATCTTCTTGACCTTGAATTGATCCCCCTCCCGGTACCAGGTCCACACCGAGGCGGACAGGTCGGCCACGCTGATGACCACACCCACGAAGCCGTAGGTCTTCCGGGGATCGTGGGCGGGCCGCAGCTCGAGCACCATCTGATGCTCGTCGCCCAGGTCGATCACCTGGGTGCGCTTCCGCCGCCGCAGATCCCAGAAGTGAAGCCGGTGACCGTACTTCTTCCCCAGCAGCTCTTCGGGCACGACCCCGTTTTCGAACTGCCAGGGCTCGGCCCATTCGCTGGTGACCATGACATCGTGCGCGTAGTGCCACCAGAAGTCGTAGCCCAGGAACTGGTCGCCCCGGTCGATCTCCCAGGCCCCCAATGGCTCGAAGGTGAAGTGATCCAGCAGGAAGATGCCGCCCGGCCCCTTGCCGTCCTCCCTGCCGCCCAGGGCGGAGATGTAGATCGCGTCCGGACCGCAGTGCACCGTGTGCGGGCGGCTGTAGCCGGTGCGGGCCTTCACCGTCTCTGGCTCGATCACCTTCACGATGGTCGGCTTGCGCGGATCGGGCTTGGTGTCCACCACATAGATCCGCGAGCTCCGCATGCCCGGCACGATCAGGTAGCGCCGCTCCAGGTGCGGGTGTGGCGCCGGCGGACAGAGGGCGGAGCTGCAGGCATTCCAACCGAAGTGGTGCAGCTCGTCGCCCACGTTCGGCAGGTCGAGGCGGTGGACCACGGTCGAGTACGTGGGCGACTCGGGGTGGAGGTCCACCACGCAGACCGCGTCGGGCACCCCGGGGCGCTTGGGATTGAGGGTCGCCACGTAGGCGTGCCGCTCGGGCGGTGCCCCCATCGCCATGCGAGGCGAGGGGTAGAAGCTGGGGTCGGGCTTCAGGAGAGTCATGAGGCCACCGTAGTCTGCTTTCCCATGCCATGGAGGAAGTGCGGCTTCCCGTCCTTCGCGTCGGGCAGGAAGCAGAGAAGTCCGTACTCGCCGGGCGGCAGGTCCACCTCGACGAACACCCGCTCACCCGGCAGGATGCCGCTCACCCCGCCGTGGATGGTCCCCGGCGGCGGACCGACCGGCTTCATGCCCCAGGCGAAGAAATCCTGGGGCTTCTTCCCCGGATTGAGCCGGACGATGGCCAGCTCGTGCGGCTGGGGCCCGGAGTTCTCGACCAGGATCGTGTGTTTTCCCGAGGGGATCGGCTGGGTGAGCTGGAAGTCGTAGTCCACCAGCTTCACGGTCAGGTCTGCCTCCGGCTCCGGAGCGGGTGGCCGGTCGGAGGCCACGACCTTGAGCTGGCGTGACATGCCCTTCATGACGTGGGGCATCCCGTCTACCGCGGGAATAAAACACATGAGGGCGTAGGTGCCCGGCTCCAGCCGCTGAATCACGGTGCTGGTATTGCCCACTTCGGGCGGGGCAGGCCCACCAGCATCTTTGGCCCACTTTGGGAACTGCTCGCCCGTGAGCGCGCCGAGGAAGTCTTTCAGGGTCTTTCCCTCCTCCAGCTTCATCAGCTGAATGTGATGGAGCGAAGGGCCCTGGTTGACCAACCGGATGGCCGTGAGGCCGGCCGGGATCTCGTCCGGCGCGTCGAAGGCGTAGTCGGTTGCCGTCACGGTCACCACGTTCGGAGCCCCAGCGGCAGCGTCCGACGCCGGAGCCGAGTCGGCCGAGCTCGGGTCGGCCTGCGGCGCGGGCTTATCGCTCCGGCAGGAACCGAGGGCAAGTAGGAGAATGGTGAACCCGAGACGTGACGACCTTCGAGCGGGCATGAGCGCCTCCAGAGCAGGGGAACGGTGGAGGTGTAATGATCGGGACCTGACCCGGCGCTCTTCGCTTCAGGCGGACGCGCGTCTGCTCGATAGGATCGTGCCGGGACCAGCGAAGAGGTGGGTGTGGGAATCGACGATCGGACCCAGGCGAGCGGGATCCGACCCCGAACTGAAGAGGTCGATCGCGTAGGCGCAGTAGAGGCTGTACTGGCTGCCCGCGATCAGCCCGTTCCAGAGCTCCTCGAGGCGCTCGGCCTCCTCGTGGCGCCCGTCGCTCCAGAGCAGGTCTACCATCTCGCCGAACGCGCGCACCTTGCCGCTGCCGGAGCGGGCCTGGAGACTCCCAAGCAATTCGCCGACGACCGCAGCGAAGCGGATCGGGTCGGGTTGCCCGTCACGGAGAAGTTGATCGAGAGTGGCCCGCGCGTCGAGATACACCAGACGGCCTTCGTGCTCTGCCTCCCGCGTAGCGCTTCCCGCCTCGTCCGCCAGGTACCTGGCGATGGACTCGGCATGCTCCGGCGTGGCGATCACGATCAGGCTGTCCCGTTGCCTCAAACCTTCCGCCAGAAAGCGGCTGACGTTCCTGGCGAGCAGTCGCTCGTCCTGGCCGTAGAGATGGACGAGATGCCCCCCCGGCTCCGCTCGCTTCAGAAGGTCTTTCCAGGATGACATCTTCGTCTCCGCCGATTGCCTGCCCCGGGCCCGGCCCACCACGGTTGTCGACGCCGGTGACCTGAATCACCTTGTCTCTCGGGCAGGCGACTGCATACTACTACTCCAGCCATCGGGGTGCCACCCCGCGGTTGTGCTGTGGCGCCCTCCAATGGGCCGACCCCTTTCCGCTGCCACGTGATCCCTTGACCCTGACGCCCGAAACTCGACCCCCTCAAGCGTCCAGTAACCTGGATGGCTTTCATCTCGCCGCCCTCGCCTCGCAAAACCTGATGTGGGACTGGCACCTGGGCCGGGGAGAGATGATCTGGGCCGGCACCACCCACCCCTACTTCGATCGCTCTCCAGAGGAGATGGCCCAGCTGGACCAGGATCCTTATCGCAGCTGGGCCGACCGGGTTCACCCGGACGACCTGAAGATCACCGAGGTGGCGGCTCGGGCCGCCGTGGAGAGCGGTGCCCGATCCTGGGAGCATGAGTATCGCTTCCGTCGGGTGGATGGGTCCTACGCGATGATGCTGGAGCGGGCGGTCATTGCTCGGGATGACGAGGGCAGGGCCATCCGGATCGTGGGCGTGATGGAGGACGTCACTGCCCGCCAGGTGTCGGAGGGAGCCACCACCCGGCTCGCGGCGATCGTGGCGTCGTCTACCGACGCGATCATCGGAAAGACCGTCGACGGGGTGATCACCAGCTGGAATCCGGCCGCCGAGCGGATCTTCGGCTACTCCGAGCGCGAGATGGTCGGGCAATCCATCTTCGTGCTGATACCGGAGGAGCTGCACGAGGAAGAGCGCCAGCTCCTGGCTCGAATTCGTCGGGGCGAACGGGTGGACTTCGCGGATACCGAGCGGATCCGCAAGGATGGGAGCCGGATCTACATCGCGCTGACGGTGTCGCCGGTGTGGAGCTCGTTGGGGATGGTGGTGGGAGCATCCTCCATCAAGCGGGACATCACCGAGCGGAAGCGCGCCGAGGCGGAGCTGGCCCGCCGAGAACTACGCTACCGGGCCCTGGTCACGGCGACTACGTCCATTGTATGGACCGCGGATCCGGAGGGACGCTTCCTCGGGGCGCAGGAGTCCTGGACCAGCTACACCGGCCAGGCGGCGGAAGAGCAGGAGGGGTATGGCTGGCTCAACGCGGTCCATCCCGACGACCGGCCGGCAATGGAGGCCTCCTGGTTCAAGACGCGAGATCAGCACGCGGTCTGGGAACAGCGCACCGTCCGCCTCTGGTCGCAGGTCCACCGGGCGTACCGGCACTGCGTGGCGCGCGCGGCGCCCGTGCGGGAGCCCGAAGGCACGGTGCGCGAGTGGGTCGGCACCGTGAGCGACACCGAGGACCGCTGGCTGGCAGAGGAGCGGCTGCGGCAGGCCGAGCGGATGGAGACGATCGGCCGACTGGCCGGCGGTATCGCCCACGAGGCCAACAACCAGATGACCGTGATCCTGGGCTCGGCCGAGTTCCTGGGACGCTCGGTCCACGAGGAGACGGCACGGCTCGACATCGAGCACATCCGGCGGGCGGCCCGACGAACCGCCGCGATCACTCAACAGCTGCTCGCCTTCAGCCGGCGCCAGGTTCTCCAGCCGCAGACGGTAGATCTCAACGCGGTCGTCACCAACGTGGAGCCCATCCTCCAGCGGGCGCTGGGCGAGATGTCCCGGGTCAGACTCCGCCTGGCCAGGGATCTGGGTGCGGTCAAGGCCGATCCGGGTCAGCTCGATCAGGTGTTGCTCAATCTGGCGCTCAACGCCCGCGACGTCATGCCGAATGGCGGCACCTTCACCATCGAGACGGTGAATGTCACGGTGGACGAGCAGGACGTCAGCGCAACGGGATTGGACCCGGTGATCCCTGGCACCTACGCCGCGCTCATCGTCACCGACACCGGGACCGGTATGGACCGGGATACCCTGGCTCACATCTTCGAGCCGTTCTATACCACCAAGGGCGTCGGCGAGGGCACCGGCCTCGGCCTGGCGACCGTGTACGGCATCATCAAACAGAGCGGCGGATTCGTCTCGGTCTACAGCGAGCCCGGTCATGGCACCTCGTTCCGGATCTACCTGCCGCTGGCAGGGAAGGGCCTCCAGCCGGATCGGAATCTGGCGGAAGCAATGCTCGGGGGTGGCAGCGAGACCATTCTCGTGGCGGAGGACGAGCCCGCCGTGCGGGCGATCCTGGCCCGCACGCTGCGAGAATACGGCTACAACGTGCTTGAGGCGCGAGACGGGTCACACGCGCTGGAGCTGGCTGACCAGGCCCCCGGGCCTCCGGATCTGGTGGTCGCCGATGTGGTCATGCCGGCCTTGAGCGGAAAGGCGCTGGCCGATGCTCTCGAGGTGCGCTGGGCCGGGATCCCGGTCCTGTTCACCTCCGGGTACCCGGGAATCGAAGCCGTGCGGCGGGGCTTGATGGACGAGGGCCGGGACTTCATGCAGAAACCGCTGGAGCCGGAAGCCCTGGCCGAGCGGGTGCGCCTCATTCTCGATAGCCGGCGCGGCCGGTCCAGCTAGTCCTCAGCCCGGCCCGCCGCCCTCGCCGCCCTGCCTGCGGTAGAGCTCTCGAAGCGTCTCGATCGTGTCTGCTTCGGCGGCGGATTTGTCCAGCCGGTAGCCCTTCACTCGAGCGAACCGCAGCGCCAGGCCGCCAGGGTAATTCGGACTGGCTTGCAGGTCATTGAAGGCCACTTCCACCACCAGCTCCGGGCGAACGTAGACGGTGTAGTCGTCCCGGCTCAGCTCCAACTCGCTCAACCGCTCGGTCTGCCAGCGCAGCATCTCGTCCGTCATACCCTTGAACGTCTTCCCCAGCATGACGAAGCCGCCGCCGGCGGGATCCCGCGCGCCGAGGTGGAGATTGCTGAGCCACCCCCGACGGCGGCCGTGACCCCACTCCGCCGCCAGCACCACCAGGTCGAGGGTCCGCGCCGTTTTCACCTTGAGCCACCGGCGGCCGCGCCGTCCGGCCTCGTAGAGGGCGGCCAGCGCTTTCACCATCACACCTTCGTGGCCCCGCTCCCGCGCATCCCGATGAAATGCCTCCGCTTCCTCCGCTGACCCGGGCTCGATCCGCGGCACCAGCAGCGTTCGCGGCGCCACATCGGCCAGCATCGCCGAGCGGCGGCTGAGCGGCTGGTCCAGGAGGGACGCGCCGTCGAGGTACAGCAGGTCGAAGAGAAAGAGCGTGAGCGGCAGCTCATCCCGGGCGCGCTCGACCTCCAGGCGGCGACCGAACCGCCGCATGGTGACCTGAAAGGGAAGCGGCGTGCCATCCGGCCTGAGCGCAATGGCCTCGCCTTCGACGATGAGCTCCCGTGCCGCGATCTCCCGAGCCGCCGCTACGAGCTCCGGCACGGCATCGGTGACCTCGTTGAGCCGGCGCGAGTACACCCGGACCTCGTCGCCACGGCGGTGGACCTGCACCCGTGCGCCGTCGAGCTTCCACTCCACGGCAGCCTCGCCCAGCTCCCTCAACGCTTCCGCAACACCCTCCGCCGTGCCCGCCAGCATGGGAAGCACCGGCTGGAACAACTGGACGGCGAGGCTGGAGAGACCGGATGCCCCACCGGCCAGGGCGGCGCGGGCCACCGCCGGAAGGTCGCCGGCCATCATCAGCGCCCGGCGCACTTCGCCGGCCGGCCGGCCGGCCGCGCTGGCGATGGCCTCCACCATCCCTCCGTCCAGCGCGCCTTGCCTCAGCTCGCCGACGATGAGGCCGCTGAGAAACCGCTGCTCCTCCACGGTCAGTCTGCTGAGCAGCTCGGCCAGGAGCTGCTGTTTCTGGCGGGCCGAGCCCCGGCCGGAGGTACGGGCGATCCGGTCCAAGTGCTGGTCCACCTCGGTCACCTCTACCGACGGAGTGTCGGCCGCCGTTCCGGGCAGGGCGCTCTGGATGGTGGCCCAGCCGAGGCCCAGCCGGTCCTGCCGCACGGCTCCGGAGAGATAGGCGGCGGTGATCTCGATCTCGTGGGCCGGGGTATTGGCAAGGAGCTGTGCCAGAAGCGCGATCTTGTCCCGCCGACTTCTGGTCTCCGCGACGCGGCGGGACGTCTCCGCCACGGCAGCGAGCCTCACCGGCGGAGGGTGTAAACGATTGAGGACACCATGGGACCGGAAAAATTAGCCGTTGCGCTTCCCCCAATTCAATTGCAACGCGCGGGGGGCGGGCGCTGCCCCAACCTCGGATCGGCGCTCTCCCGGGGCCGGTCGAGGCCGCGGTGCTACCTGGTAACTCCATCCGGCACAACGTGTTGATTGATAACGTTTCGCCCCTGAAACATCTGATGGCAGGCGGTTTGCGGGCCCCCAGGTGCGCAGTCCGTCCTTCCGAGTTTCTTGGTCCCAGCCATCCTCACGAAGGAGATACGATGAAGACGCTGATCCGTGGTGCCGCGATTGGCCTTGCCCTGGCCCTTGCCGCGCAGGCCGCCCAGGCTCAGGCGGGCTTGAGCCTCGGTCTTGGTGCCGGTGCGGTGATCCCGACCGGCAACATGGGTGACGTCAACTCGACCGGGTGGAGCGGTCAGGCCGCGCTGCGGGTGAAGCCGGCGATGAGCCCGATCGGCTTCCAGCTGGATGCCTTCTACAGCCGTCTCGGCCTCGACAACGACATCGAGGGCCACAGCCGTATGCTCGGCGCGACCGCGAACGCCGTGTACGCGTTCCCCAGCGCCGCGATGGCCCGCCCGTACCTGATCGGCGGCCTCGGGCTGTACAACGGGAAGACCACGGTGGACGGCGTGGGCTCGAGCGATGCCGAGACCAAGTTCGGCGCCAATGCCGGTGCCGGGTTCGACCTCAAGCTGGGATCGGCGGCGCTCTACGCCGAAGGGCGCTTCCACGCCATCTTCAAGGGCGCGGTGGACACCCAGACGCTGGACGAGACCACGGCCTACATGGTTCCCCTCACCGTGGGTCTGCGCTGGTCGCTCCGCTAAGCCACACCGTAGAGCTGCACATGACCGCCTCGCCCTCGGGCGAGGCGGTCGTGTTTTTGGAGAGCAGCACCGGCGTCAGACAGCGACAGGCTCTCGAAGCTCCTCGTTGAGAGCGACTGCAGTTCCAGCGGCTGCTTCCCCGACCACGATGTGGATGAGCGAGTCGGAGATGCGCAGCACCCCATAGGGGGTTGCCCGGTCCAGCACGGCTTGATCTATGGCTCGACCATCCCGCACCTCGACCCTGAGCCGCGTCAGCGCACAGGGCTCGACCCGGAGTATGTTGTCCGCTCCACCGAGCGCCGGGAGCAGGACCGCTGCGAGCGCTCGGTGCTCCGACGTGACGGCGACCTCGGTCACCTGCTCCCTGCGCGCTGCGGTCGGGGCGGTAATCGCAGTGCCGCCCTGCCGCATGTACTCCTCCATATCGGTTTTCAGATTCTCGGACCGGGTGCCGAAGATCGCCTGCATCCCGCTGCCCACCTGGACCACTCCGGTGGCGCCGAGTCCCCGCAGCGTCTCCGCGCTGGCACGCGACACATCGTCCAGCTCGACCCGCAGGCGGGTAATGCAGGCATCGAGGCTGCGGATGTTCGACGCGCCCCCGAAGGCCGTGACCAGCCGGGCGGCCATCGAATCTCCCCCTGTGGTCGGCGCGACGGCGGCGAGATCCTCGATCTCCCGCCCCGGCGTCTTGAGGTTCCGGCGGACGATCAGCGTCCGAAACAGGACGTAATACATGAGCGCCCAGATCGGACCCAGAACCAGATACCACAGCCCCCGCGAGGAGTTGGGGAAAAGCACGATGTAGTCGATGAGGCCGTGGGAGAAGGTGGTGCTGTGCCGAATCCCCAGCTCGATTGCGGTGAAGTAAGCCACCCCGGCGAGGAGCGCGTGCAGCGCGTAGAGCAGCGGCGCGACGAACAGGAAGGAGAACTCGATCGGCTCGGTGATTCCGGTGAGGAACGACGTCAGGGCGGCCGAGATCATGATGCCGCCGACCTTGGCCCGATTCTCGGGGCGCGCGGTCCGCCACATGGCGAGGGCAGCCGCGGGCAGGCCCCACATCTTGAACAGGTATCCACCCGCGAGGTTGCCCGCCGTGGGATCGCCGGCGGTGAATCGGTAGATCTCGCCCCGGATCATCCGGCCGGTCCCCGGCTCGATGTATTGGCCGACCTCGAAAAAGAACGGCACGTTCCAGATATGGTGCAGCCCGAACGGAATCAGCGATCGCTCGACGACGCCATAGATCGCGAACGCGATCGAGGGGTTCTCCGACGCGGCCCAGCGGGAGAAACGGTCGATCGCCTGGCCGATCGGGGGCCAGATCAGGCTGAGCGCGATACCGGTGACTACCGCCGCGAACGCGGTGAGGATCGGCACCGATCGCTTGCCGGCGAAGAAGCCGAGATAGGCCGGCAGCTGTAGTCGATAGAAGCGATTGAACAGCATCGCCGCCACCGCGCCGATCAGGATTCCGCCGAACACCCCGGTCTCGATCGACTCGATCCCCATGATCGGCCGCGGCTGGTAGCCGACCAGCGGCGCCATGAC
>DATBJC010000003.1:0-25416 GCA_036556625.1 Gemmatimonadales bacterium | reverse complement strand
GGTATTGAGAGCGGCCGCAGCGGCGAGCGGCTTGCGAATGTGAGCCATGCTCGATTCTCGTTGCTGAAGACGACATGCAGCAGCCTAACGACTAGCGCATCAGCTGCGGGCTCTCATGACGGCGCCCGCACAAACCTACGTTCCGCCTCGTCCTCGAGGGATGAGGCGCCCGGGCGGAGCCCGGGACACTTCCAGCCCGTCGGCTGCATGCGCGGGTTAGGCAGCTGCGTCAGTTGCCCTAAGATCGAGACTCCACGATCCAGCCCCCCGCCGTATCACACAGGCAGCGAGAACCATGACCCCCAACGGAATGATCGGCGCGCTGGGCTGCAAGGGAAACAGGGCCGGATCGTCGACCACCAGGTGGACGTAAGTGGCGACTAGCATCATCGCCAGCACCATGAAGGCGGCGGGCCGGGCAAGCAGGCCTACGGTCAGGAGGATCCCCACTCCGACCTCCAAGAAGGGCACGGCCCACCGAGTCAGTGCATAGAATGGTATGCCTGCAGCAATCAGTTGGCCGGACCACGCGGCCGCCAGCATGGGCACGACCAGCTTCATCAGACCGGTCATGATGAAGAGAACGCCCAACAGAAGGCGAGCAATACCGGCCACCCTGTCAGCGTGCGTCTTGCGAAGGTCGCGCAAGGTCATAGTTCAGATCACAAGGATGCTTGGGCAGCTGCCTAACTAATAGGTGGACTGACATCCTAGGCGACCTATCCCGCACCAACTTCACCCCACGACGGTCATTCCGCCATTCCTGCATTCCGCCCCACCCCCAAACTGTCCACCGGACTCCGCACCCCTCTCCCACCGCGGTTCAGCACATGGGTGTAGATCATCGTCGTCGCAACGTCCCGGTGCCCCAGCAACTCCTGCACCGTCCGGATGTCATACCCCGCCTGAAGCAGATGGGTCGCGAACGAGTGGCGCAACGTATGACAGCTCGCCCGTTTCCCGATTCCACTCGCTCGGACCGCCTCGGCCATCGCTCGTTGGATGACCGACTCGTGAAGATGGTGTCGCAGGTTTCGGCCGCTCGCCGGATCCCGGTAGAGTCGCCGAGCCGGAAAGACCCACTGCCACGACCACGACCGCCCGGCGGCGGGGTACTTGGCATCCAGCCCTCCCGGAAGCTCGACCCACCCGTTCCCGTTCGCCAAGTCGCGGTCATGCAGGACCTTTACCCGCCGGAGCTGCTCCTTCAGCGACTCCCGCAGCGTCTCCGGGATGACGGTCACTCGGTCCTTGCCCGCCTTCCCCCGGCGCACCATCAGCTCCCTCCGCTCCAAGTCCACGTCCTTGACCCGGAGCGTCAGGCACTCGACCAGACGCAGCCCGCTGCCATACAGCAGCAACCCCACCAGCCGATGCGTCCCGCGGAGCTCCGCCACGACCCGGGCCACTTCCCCTTGGGTCAACACCACCGGAAGCGTCGACGGCACCCGCCCTCTCGGCAGGCGACCCAGCTCCTCCAGCGACCGACCCACCACGTTCCGATAGAGAAACAGCAGCGCGCTGAGGGCCTGCTGCTGCGTCGCGGCGGACAGCCTTCGCTCCACCACGAGATGACTCAGGAATTGCCGAACCTCGACCGGACCCAGTTCGGCCGGATGCCGTCGGTCGCAAAACCGGATGAACCGCTTGGTCCAGTAGACGTACGCCGCCTCGGTACGCCGGCTCAAGTGCTGAAGCCGCAGATTGGCCTGCAACGACTGCAAGAGGGGCGACTTGTACTGCACTCAGAGCTCCCCGAAAAGGCCCGGGATAATGTCGTGCCGCCGGGCTCGAGTGCCCGAATCATTCTCGCACGGCGCCAGACCGTACTATTGCCGCCCTTCCCATCCCTCAGACCTCCTCTCTGGACTCGACGCCTACCCTCAAGCGCTGCACCTGTGGACCATGCCCTGACCAACAGGCCAGGAGTGAAACCGCCACCGACGGTCCGGACCATCGGCGGCGATTCAGGCACAGCCGCCCGGACTTACCCACACCCGGGTCACGCCGCGGGCCTCACGTCCCCGCCCTGGCCCGGCGTCTCCCCCGGCTCCGACGACGCCCGCCTCCCGCTCCGGACGGTCTTCGCGCTGATCCACGACCCCAGAAGCTGCGGGTCGTTCTCGAACCGCTGCCGGTTGCGGGCGTCCATCGCACGGACCACCTGCCTCAGTTCGGTCGCCAGCGCCCTGAGCTGCTTGGTAGCGCCGATGTGGGCGGTACGCCCGTCACTGCCGAGCGTCACGGCCGTGTCGAACTGGTCGAGCAATTGGCCGAGCTGGCCCAGCACCGCCTCCGACAGTCCGTATTTCGCCAGCACTTCCTTGTGACCCTCAGCCTCGGCCTGCATGCTCCGAGCGGTAGTCCGGAACGCCACAAACGTCTTGGCGCCCGGCCGGAACCGGAAGGTGGTGCCCAGCTCGTGCTCCTCCCGCGCGGCCAGCCGGCCGACCTGGGCCAGGTGAGCGATCGGCCCCGCCAGAATAGTCCGGCGGAGCTTCTCCTTCTCCGCCGAGGCCGCCCGCGAGTCCACCAGCCCGTCGCGCTGCGCGGCGGCCACCTGCTCCATCCGCGCCGTCAACTCCTTCGCCTTCCCCACTAACAGCAGGTGCCCTGCGTCAGTGTCGGGCTGCGCCGTGCTGAAGTTCCCCACGTGCACCCCCGTCTCGTAGATCCTACGACACTCCGCGTTCATGCGGTCCTCCGGATTGGCACCGGAGGTCGCCGCGCACCACCGGCACTTGGTTGATGCTGCAGATGAATGATGAAAGATCGGCTCGCCCACTCGGCCACGAGCCGGTCGCGACCCCTTAACGCATCGAGTGTGCCAAACACTGCAGCGGCGCACAGGTGATGATCGTGCATCGCAGGAAGAGCGCTGTGCGAGCAGGGTGCGCCGCGATCAGTCGCGGCCTGCGCCTATCGCTTGCGGGAGATCGAGATGTGGCAACCGATCGAGGCGAGCAGGAGGCGAGAGATCCGAAGTGCCTGGCGTGATGCGCGTCGCCACCGAGACGAACACATTCGGGATGGAAAAGTCAGCTGCTTGTCTCGGAAAGGAGACGACCCCGTGTCGAACATCGGCGAACCCGCTTCGCCTGCAGCAATCCGATGACGGAAAGTCGCATGGCCTTTCCGAGAAAGGCGATCAGCATCCCGGTGGGCTTCGAACGGAGCGTGAAGCGTGGGCCGCGATGTCGGAAAGCCCGCAGCCTCTCCGGCACTTCGCGGAGCGTTTCCGGAACGTCGCCAAGTGGCTCGGGGAAGTCTCTGAGCCTCGCGAGGAGTTACCGAGCGTCGCCGGAAGATGGGTGAGGCTTCGCGGACAGTCGGCCGGTGTCCTGGAAAAGACGCCGCGGCCACCGAAAGACTGCCGAGCGCTCCCGGGAAGCCGGCCCGGGCGGAGGGGCTACGGCTTCGCTGAAACTAAAGAAGGCGTCGAGCCCGGCGCTCGCTCCCAGCGCCAGACCGGTCCGTCCTCCGGATCGATCACCTGGCCCAGCCGGGCGAAGCCGAGCTTTTCGAGGATCCTGACCGACGCGTTGCGCTCGGGCAGCGTGTGCGCACGCACGGTCACGGCCGGCGGCGGCAGCGCGGCCCGGTCGGTGAGCAGTGCCGCCATCCGAGTGGCGTAGCCCCGCCCCTCGTACGCCGGGAACGTGAAGTAGGCGATCTCCACGGCGCCGTCCGGATCCGGCGGACCCTTGTACGCACAGGTGCCCACCAGCGTCCGCCGGTCCACGTCCACCGCGAGGAACGAGCCCCAGCGGGAGCCCGCACCGGTCCTGGCCATGAATGCCGCCGTCCCCGCGCCCAGCTGGCGCAGCGTGTCACCCTGGTCGCCGATGTCCAGCCGGCGCGTCTCGGCGAACCCAGCCGGATCGCGACCCAACGCCGCCCACTCCTCCCGCTCCAACGAGAGCAGCTCGATGCCACCGTTCGTTTCGGTCACAGGATCTTGGCCATGATCCGATCGGTCTGGCGATCGGCGCCCAGGATGAACTCCCGCTCTCCCCGATCTTCGAAGCCGCTCTTCCGATAGAACGCCTGGGCCCGGTGATTGCGCTCCCATACGCTCAACCACATCGTCGCGGCCCCCCGGCCGACGGCGGCCTCACCCGCCACCGCCATCAGCTCCTGCGCGATGCCCCGGCCCTGCCAGGCCTGCCCGACATAGAATCGCCACAGCTCGATCGAGGCCCCGCCGCCGATGGAGGAGGGTGCGGGGCCCTCGCGCAGCTGGGCGAACCCCGCGAGCTCCCCGTCGTGCTCGGCGAGCAGGGTCAGGATCTTCGGATTGCGAAGCTCGGTGGCCTGGATTTCGGCGCCGTAGCTGGAGGCCAGGTACAGCGCCAGGTTCTCGGGGGTATTGTCGGCTTCGAAGGTATCGCGGAAGGTCCGGGCGCCGAAGTCCGCCAGCGCCGCCGCGTCGCCGGGCGTCGCCGGCCGGATCGTGGTCAGTCGCTGCGCCACGAGAATCCCGCGAGCAGGACGAAGTCGTGCCGCAGCCTCGAGGCATGCGGGATGGGCGCCATGCCCAGGTGCGGTGTATAGGTCTCCTCGAAGGTGCTGCTGAACAGGTACTGCTGAGCGTCGAGCCGGACCGAGAACTGGTGATCCAGCCGCATGACCGCGCCGGCGGTCACCATGCCGCCCAGATTGGTCCGCCGGTCGGTGGACGTGCCGTGGCCCCGCTCGATGATCAGGGCGGGCCCCGCCCCCGCGAACACGCCGAGTCGTGCGCCCGGCTCGGTGAGGAACCCCTGCACCGTGCTGCCCAGGAAGAGCGTTCCCGCCTCGAAGGAGGGAAGCGAGCGACTCACCGCTCCTTCCCAGTTACTGCTCCGGGACCACGCCACACCGCCGTCGATCTGCCACCGATCCGAAAGGGCCACCCCGACTCTCGCGCCGGCAGTCGTGGCTTCCCCCAGCAGTCGACTCGAGCCCGACGCCGGCGCCTGAGTCGGCTGCTCGCGCGCCTGAGAAGCCCCCGCCACCCGGTGGAGGCCGCCGTGCACCGTGATCTCGACTTGAGCGGCGGCAGGAATTGCCGCGGTGGAGAGCACCAGGACAAGAGGGAGAGTCGAACCGCGGTGCCACATCTTGCACCTCCAGAGCAAAGCCGGTGCGTCGCAGTGTCCGCTGGAAATCTCGTCGGTCGCCGACCGGTGGGCCAGACCCGAACCCGTTTCAGCCGAGAACAGGCGCGCCGGACACGAGTCGAGTCTCCCGGTCCCTGCGGGAGGCTCTTGCATCTCGACAGGGGGACGGCGGAGACGGGCTGGAGAACACGCTGGCTGATGTTGGGAGACAATGGCTTGCGCCCGCGGGCTCAGTCGGCACGTCCATTGCCCTTCCGCCGCATGTGTCCCACCGCGCCCCCCTCACCGTCGTGGCTCTCGCCATGCTCGTTTCCGCCTGCGGCTTCGACCCGGCGGGCAGCGAGCCGTGGGAGGCGCCGGCAATCTATCGCGAGTGGTGGGCGAGGACGGAGGCCTGCTCCGGGTTGAGCGGCAACTTCGACCGCGTGGAATGGATGGTCGTCCCGGGCGAGAGCTTCCCCTGCTCCAGCGGCGACTGTGTGGGCCACTGGGAGCCGGGCCACACGATCTTCCTGGCCGAAGACTGGACCCTGCACGAGATGGTGGTCCGGCACGAGATGCTGCACGAGCTCATGCGCCGGGCCGGCCACCCCAACCCGCCCTTCGGCAACGGCTGTCCGCTCACCTGGGAGACCTGGCCCTCCAGCCAGGCGGCCCCTGTACCGACCGACTCCGCCAAGCTGCTCGACTGAACGGTTGACAGAAAATGTCACCCTGACAGTCAGGCGATTTCCCTGACGCTCAGGGACCGGCAGCTTTCGACACCGACACGATCGCCCGCGCCAGATCGCTGGCGGCCTCGGCCAGCGGTCGCAGCTCCTCGTGCCGGCTGCTGAGCGTACCCGCCCGCAGCTCTCCGGCAACACCCTCACAGATCTCCCTGGTCCGGCGCAGCCGGAAGCGTTCCTGGAAGGCCCGATAATCGTTCGCCGTGCCCGCGCTCATCAGTCCCCACAGCCTGAGCCGCAGATCGTCCACCGAGCTCTTGAACTCGGCCAGCCCTTCCACCGGGACCTCGCCGCTCGCGACCCGGGACTCGAGCGCCTGCAGCGTCGCATGCAGATTGGCGACCTCGTTCGCCAGGCTGGGTTGGGGCATCGCTCCTCCGGATGACAGGTGAGATAGGCTCTGTTGAAGGCCTTTGTCATCCCGAGCGAACGCGAGGGAGCTTGCCTGTGAATGGCTCGAGCGCGGCGAACCAGATCCCTCACTTCGTTCGGGCTGACATCTGCCTCAACAGAACCGGTAACAAAGTGGCCTGAGACTGCGCGGTCAGGTCGTCAAGCCGAGCTCCCGGCGCACCTCGCGCTCCTCGGGCACCGGATCGAAGGCCTCCAGCAGCTCGGCCGGAATCGGGCGTCGCCGCCCCGTGGTGAGATCCACGAACACCCAGATGGTTTCGGCGCCGGCCAGCTCCGCCCGGTCGGCGTCGCGCACGAAGAGATAGCGCCGCGGCGTGGAGCGCTGGTCGAACCGCGGGACCCAGGTGTGGACGCTCACGACCTCGTCGGCGAAGGCCGGACGGAAATACTCGATGAAGTGGGAGCGCACCACCCAGCCGGCGCCCAGCTCCAGGTAGCGCCGCATGGACCACCCGACCGTGGCCGAGTGCTCGATGGCCACGTCCTGCATCCAGCCCACATACGCCAGATTGCTCACGTGGCCCTGCATGTCGATCGCGTCCGGCGGGACCGCGAAGCGCTTGGAGAAGATCCGGCTCCTGGTCACGCCAGGAGGATGATGACCAGGGCCACCCCGAGGAGGGCCAGCGACCATCCCAGGAACTGGGGCAACACCTCGGCGTGGGGCGATGGCAGCGCCGCCCGGCCCAGCAGCCGGCAGAATTCCTGGTAGCGCTTGGTTCCGGCCGAGATGGCCACCACGCCGATCAGCACCAGGACCGAGCCGAGATAGGGGGACACACCGCCGCGGCCGACCACCTCGCCGCTCTCGGCCCGCAGCAGCCGGAGAAACAGCCCGAACCTGGCGACCACGAAGCCGAAGGCCATGATCGTGATGCCGGTCCGGATCCAGGCCAGCAGGGTCCGCTCGGCGGCGAAGTAGACCCGGGGGTCGGCCTCGGTGTTCAGCATGGGCTCATCTCCCCTACGCGCCGGCTTCGCCTTCCCACAGCGGGGGATAGCGAAGGACGAAGCCCGCGGCGCCCACTTCGAGGTCGGTCACGAACTCGCCACCGGAGGATTCGTAGTGGTAGCTGGTATCTCCGGTGCGGGCGTAGGACTGGACCAGCGGCTCGAGGGTGAGCTCGGGGAAGCGGAGCCAGGCGGCCCGGACCTCCGCCCGTTCGCCCGGGTTGAGCGACAGTCTGCGGATGGGAATCATGTTGGTCGAAGGCGTGAACGGGAGGTCGATGTCCACGCAGCCGGCCACCTCGGGGGACTCTCGTCCATTCACGGTCCAGCGGCGCGCGGTGTCGGTGTACACCTCGACCTTGATCGGATCATAGCCGACCCAGCCGGTGATCCTGGCGTGCAGCGTGCGCCAGCCGGCGTCGCAGACCACCTGGTACTCCAGGCGGCAGATCCGCCGCTCCTCGCTGAACACCGCGGTCCCGCCCAGTTGCCAGAACGGGGCGTGATGCACCAGTCGTGCGGCCTCGTGGCCCGGCTGGTCGAGTCGCCGCCAGAGCACGGTGTGGACGGGCAGGGCGTCTCCCAGCGCCAGTTGACTGTAGCGGAACTCCCCGGACACCAGAGAAGATGCGCGAGCGTCCGGCACGATCAAGCTCGGGAGGTTCGGGCGCTCGCCACTTCGGCCAGCGTCCGCAGTTCGGCGGCATAGACCGAGCGGAGAAACCGGGGAGCCAGCAACCCCTCCAATCGCCCCCGCAGTCCCGCCCGCTGATAGCTGGTGGCGATGGTCACCCGGGAGCTCCGTCCGTCGGCCTCGGGCGCCACGGTGAAGGCGGTCTCGGTGCCGTCCTCCAGCGTCTCCACCAGACGACGGCCCGGTTCCGGCTCGGTAATCCGGGCGCGGACGTCGCGGACGGATCCCCACGAGCGCACCTGGAAGGCGATCCGGGTGCCCGCGCCGGTGCCCCCCTCCATCACCGTCAGGTTCTGGAAGACCCGGGGGGGCAGAATAGCGACATGTCCTTCCTCGTAGTCGGCGATGATCCCATAGACGATGGGCGCCGGCGCTGGAATCAGCGCCGTGGCCGACGCCTCGATCCGAGGCATCACGACACTCTCCTCACCGGCAGGTGATCCCGTGGCCCGTCTCCTGCAGAGAAACTTACCCCTGCGAGCTGGCTGCGCGACCGGCCGCAGACCATGCGACAGTTTGCACCGGTCCGTACCGCCGCGCTACGACCGTAACACGTGTGACCGCCAGGAAGGGCTGATGACCACGCCACTATTGCAGGCCTGCATGGCCACCGCGGTGACCCTGGCCCTGTACGCCTTCTATTGTTTCTGGGAAGCGGGCCGGGCCGACTTCGCCGCCAGCTTCCACCATCTGCAGCCCGGGTTGCCGCGCTCGCCCCGGAATGGAGCCGGCGGCGCGTCCTATCGGGCCCGCGCCCGGTGGGCCGGACTGGGCGCCGTGCTCCTGGCGCTGGGCTGTCTCGGGTCAGTTCTCTGAACCGGCGCCGTGGGCCCGATGGTCCCGGCGCTGAAATGCAAGAAACTGGTGGATCGCAGCTACCGCCTGGCTGTCCCCGCTCGTGAGTCGAAGTGCTCCACCCCGCGGCAGACTCTCCACCACATACCGGATCTCGGATCGGCGGGCGGCCATCACCGCCGTACCCGGCACGTCCTGGGCGTGAACGAAGCCGGGGATGGTGAAGTCGCCCGAGCTGAACCGCTGCTCGATGTCCCCCAGGTGCGCGAGAATCCGGGCCCGCCCCGCGCTGTCGGGCGCATCGCGCTGCAGCTCGACCCGGCCGCCGTCGGGAAGCGGCTCGAAGACATGGGTAGAGGTGTACTGATCCACGCCCATGGCGACCCGGCCGCGGCTCTGTACGCCCGCGAACTGGCGGTCCGACTCGGAGGAGCAGCCCCAGAGCAGCGAGAGCAGCAGGCCGGTGCCCAACAGCGCCGGAGCCATCAGGCGGCCACCGGGTCCGCGCCCAGCGCGTAGTGGGCCAGCACTCGGCAGACCACACCGTCGCCGTTGAATTCCATGCACTCCGCCGCGATCAGTCCCTGGATGCTCTGATAGTGAAGTACCACACTATGGGGTCCGGCGTACGCCCGAAAGAGCAGGAAGTGCAGGTCGGGGTACCGCTCCAATGCCGGGCCCCAGTAGGCGCGCAGCGCCTTCTTGCCGCGCACCGAGGTCCGGCCCGGGCCCAGCACCGTCTCGATCAGCGGCGAGGTCACCTCGACGTCCTCCGAGTAGTGGCTCAGGATGCGCTCCAGGTCGTGGCTGTTCCACGCTTCCACCCACTCGATCCCGAACCGCTGGGCATCGGCCTCGGTCATACGGCGACCTCCCGTGTGCTGTGTCGGCTGGACCGGTCCACTCAGCGCTCCCGCCAGAGCCGTTTCAGCAGCTGGATCTGCCCGGTATGATAGGCGTCGTGCATCGCGATGCCCATCAGCAGCTCGCCGTACGTCCAGCGGCGCGACGTCGGTGGCCGGCGGCTCAGCAGCGACGGACGCACCTCCAGTGCGGCCGACACCAGCCGGTCATGTTCCTCCCGCAACAGCGCCAGATCGGCGGCCCAGCTCCGCTCGTCGGGCTGCTCGGGCAGCCGGGGCCAGTTCGCCGGCCGCCGGGGAAAGGCTCCCCGGCCGCTGCCGTCCAGCAGCCGGCGGACCGCATAATTCCAGTATGCGATGTGGAGCGTCAGGGTCCAGATGCTCTTGCGCCGCGCTGCGGGCGTCCAGCGCGCCTGCTCGGCTCCCACGCCGCGCAGCGCCCCGACCGGGGTCGGACCGCCGTGCCAGGCGCGACCGGAGCGGGGATGAATCCCTTCCACCAGCATCTCGAGAGGTCCCGTCGCCATCGTCTCCCCGGAATCCTCAGCCACCGACAAACGGCAGCCCACGAAGCTCGGCCACGCGCCAGAGCCCCAGACTCTTGTCGCCGAACGTGCCATCGCCTTCGGTGCAACCCTCGTTCAGGATACGCTCGGGCGGAGGCAGGTGGAATGGCGCGCGCTCCAGATCGAGCACCCGCCAGTCGCCGGTGACGATATCCTCGTTGGCATCGCCGGCCGGAAAGGTGGTGGTGAGCAGGTAGGGGATGCCGCTCCGCAGCAGGTTGGCCAGGGCCCGGCGAATGTCGGCATAGGAGAGGTGCACCAGGCAGTCCCGACAGAGGAGCAGATCCGCTCGAGGCAGCCGATCACGGGTCAGATCGAGGACGAGGAACTCCCGGCGGGGCCCGCCCGACTCCGCCGCGAGCGCCTGGACCAGCTCGGGAAGCAGGTCGGCGCCGATGTATCGGATGCCGGGCAGCTCGAGGGTGCGCATCCAGCTGTAGTCGCCGCAGGGCAGGTCCAGCAACGTCCGCACGCCGAGGTCCCGCAGCAGCGCAGGCAGCCACCGTCTCAGCGCGGTGGTTTGCTCCGGCGCGGCACCGGCTCCCGAGGGGGACTGGCTTCCCGACCAGTGATGGCGGCGATAGATGTCGCGGAAGACGCTCACCGGCTCCGCCTGCTGCCCGGTGCGCGCGAGCTTCTCGTAGTGGTGGGCGTCGAACGGCACTCGATCGCGGCGTGAGGTCATGCAGCGGCTCCGCGGCGCGGCTACGGGTCGGTCCCTATAGTGGCGCTCCCCGACCGGGAGAACAAGGTGACGGTATGCTTGTGGCATGTGGGTCTTCGTCCGACGGGCCCGGCCGCCAACTCCCGAGGAGATGGTGGGGCACCGGAGGTAAAGCGGCGGTCAGGCGGTCGGGCGGTCTGGCGGAGAGGCCAGCGGGAAGAAGGGAGTACCAAATCCGAGCGCAGAATAGCACGTCATCCCGAGCGCAGCGAGGGATCGGCTGAGGCATGAACGTAAGGCTCGATGCTTACTGCTTACCCCTGCGAAGGCGGCTCGTGCTCCGGGCCGATGCCTCGAGAAGCCCCCACCGGAACCGCCCTGGCGAGCAGTCCGGCGAGGTCCGGACTGGCGCCCTCCCATTCCGAGCGACGACACGACACCACCCGCACCGAGCCGAGGCTTTCTACCAGCAGGGTGACGTGGGTCTCGGCCTCCTCGTGCCGAGTCTCGGGCCGCTGGCGGAAGGTCCAGACCCTGCCGTCGGGCTCCTCGTACGAGCGTTCGATCACCCTGGCCCTCGATGGTCGGGAGAAGCCCATAGCCGTCGCACCAGCAGGTCGTCGCGGACGGCGAAGCCGTGACGGAGATAGAGACTTCGGCTGGCCGGCGTGGGCCAGAGCACCACGGTGTCCAGCTCGAGCCGCTCGCATTCCTGGAGGCAGGCATCGAGCAGCGCCGAGCCGAGCGCGCCGCCGCGATGCGACGGCCGCACATAGAGGCTGCTCACATATCCATGGAGCTCCGGCTCGGCCACCGGGTTGGGCAGCTTCTCGATCAGTTGGAGCCACACGGTGCCGACGATGGTGGTGCCAGTTTCCGCGGTAGTGCCGGTTTCCGCGACCCAGCAGCGCCAAACCGATCCGGCTGCGAGGCGGCGCGCCATCCAGCTGATGCAGCGCTCGAGGAACGCCGACTCCGACTCGGCGGCGGATGCCAGATCGCTGCGGAATTCGTGACGCAGTGCGGCCAGCGCCGTCGCGTCGCCGGTGCCGGCGGCTCGAATCGCGGGGCGAGTCACGGGTGGCGCGGTGCTCTGATCAGCGCTGTCGAAGGAAGGCCTTGGCGTTCGCGAGCTCGGGGCGGGTGCCGTCGGCCCGAGCCATCATCTTCAGGTATGCGGTGTACCCCTGACGCGCGGCGGACCGGTCGCCGCCCAGCTCGGCCGACCGCGCCGCGCCGAAGAGGCTCCGGCTTCTCCCCGGCTCTCGGGCCAGTGTGAGGCGGTACGCCTTGCCTGCCTCGACGTAGCGCCTGGCAGCGAGGAGCATGTCCGCTTCGAGCTCGCGTGCGGGCAGCAGCTCGGCCGGTGTCACCGGATGCTTGTCGGTCACATCCTCGCTGTCGGCCGCGGCGCGGGCGAGCGCGAGGCCGCGGGCACTGTCGCCCGACTGGAAGAGCACCCAGGCGTCGGCGGCATCGCGTTTGATCGCCGCGATTCTTGACCAGTACGTGTCCTGTCTGGCCTCCAGGTCTCGAGCCAACGAGTCGAGCGCCGCCACTTCGGTCCTGGCGGCCGCAGCATCACCGCGCCGGGCCGAGCCGATCGCCCGGGTGAAGCGGGAGAGAACGGCGGCCACGCCGCTCGCCGTCGGCGCCGGCGCGGGGAAGGCCGCGGCGCCGGCCCAGTCTTCCCGCTCCAGCTGGAACCGGGCGGCCAGGGACACCCGGTTGTAGTGACCGACCAGGGTATTGCGGCTCGGCGGAATCCGGAGCGCCTGGCCGGTCGCCACCGCACGACGGGCCGCCGAGTCCTGCCCTCGCTGGAGATATCCATAGACGGCGTAGTCCAGCGCGTGCAGCAGCTCGGGATTTCCCGACAGCCCGGCCGCGCGCGCGTGGGACAGCCCCGCGTCGTAGGAGCGCCAGTTCGACGCGACCGTCTCATCCCACAGGCCCAGCCGCACGAAGATGTGGGAGGGCATGTGCTGCGCGTGGGGCGCGGCCGGCGCGATCTGGGAGTAGCGCCGGGCCGCGTTCAAGCCGTGCGCCGCCAGGTGTGGTGAATCGGTGGAGTGAATGATGTAGTGGGCCAGCCCGGGATGGTCCGGATGCCGGGCGTATAACGGATCCAGCAGGGCGATGGCGCGCTTCTGCTGCGCGAAGGTCGTGTCGGTCCGCGGGGCCGTGGCGATCAGGGACAGGGCGTGGTAGATGGTGACTTCAGTGTCGCCGGGAAGATCGCGGTGCAGGCGCGCCAGCGTATCGGCGTAGGCTTGCAGCCGAGTGGCATTCGAGGTGGCGGCCGCGTCCCGGTAGAGCGCCGCCACCGCGTTGACGAAGCCCTGTTCCCGAGGGGTCGCAAGCGGCCGGGCGGCCGCGCGACTCGCGGCAACGGCTCCGCGAGCCAGCGGGGGACCGATCGGTCCCCCGGCGAACGGGTTGCCCCAGGCATTGAGCGCGCGGCCCCAGTGGGCCATCGCGCAGGAGGAGTCGGCCTCGAGCACGGCGCCGAACGCGTGCTCGCCCTCCTCCCACCAGAACGAATGCAGCACCGCCATGGCGTGCTCGAAGCGGCGCTGCGCCTCCGGAGTGCAGGAGACGGCGAACTCGACATGGCCCAGCCGCTCTTCACCGTGCCGGTGCCGCCGCTCCTCCTGCGCCGACGCCCGCGGCGCGACGGCGAGCGCCAGCAGGGCCGCGGCCAGGCGGAAGCGCAGCGATCGATTCATGTCATCGCACCCGGATACAGCGTCGCACCTCGGCCACCAGCAGCTCGGCCGGGAACGGTTTGGCCAGTACGGCGCAGGGGCTGGCGATGCCCCGCTTGGCCAGCTCAGCCGCGCCGTAGCCGGACATCAGGATGATCGGCAGCCCGGGCCGCAGGACGGCCAGCGACTCCAGGAGCTGCACGCCGTTCATCCGCGGCATCACGATGTCGCAGACCACCACCGAAGCTTGGATCCCTCCCGAGCGGATCAGCTCCAGCGCCATGGCGCCGTCGCCGGCCTCGTGCACGCCGAATCCGCTCTCGACCAGCGCCCGAGCGGCGAACCGGCGGACCACCGGCTCGTCATCCACGACGAGTACGTACTCCAGACCGTCGTCGGCGTGGACGACCGTCGCTGCCATGAGCTTGCCGGAATCCATCGATTGTCCTGTTTCCTGGGGATAACGAACGGTAACCGACCGTCTCGCCCGGGGGCAATCCTTTCAGACCGCCCGGGCCGGGAGCCACCCACCCATCCTACAGAAACGACTTCAGAGCGCGATAATAGGCCAGCATTTTACAAGCACTTACGCCGCCACCCGAAGAAGGATTCGAGACCGGTTCCGCGCCTCACACCCGCCGGCGGCCGGATCGTCCGCGTCTCGCTTTGCGCGCGACTTCGACCGCCGATTCGACCCATTCACCGAGCATCTCCACATCCTCCAGCACGTCGGCCGGCACCTCGTAGTACTGCATGACTTCTCCAGCTTCACCCGATGGGCGAAAGGGTCCCATGCCTCGGCTCTCGAAGCGCGGACGGTTCGAATGGTCGGTCTTGAAGTACAGGACGTCGTCGTCCAGCAGGGCGAAGAACAGGTCTCCGGCGTAGATGCCCACACCGCCGAACATGCTGCGGGCGCGCAGATCGGGCAGGATCCGGCTCAGCTGCTCCAGCACGAACTGGCGGAAGCCGTCGCTCACCCCCACGGAGACTGCTCCTGACTCAGCGGTCTTCGACGTGGAGGAGGCGGGTCCGGTGCTTCACCGCGCGGACTGCCAGGCACAGCACCAAGGTGACACCGAACGCGGTTCCCCAGACCGGGTCGAGCGCCAGCCGGCCGGTATAGGCGTGGTCGGTGGCCACCTCGAGCGCCGTCAGCGACGCGATGAGCGCGAGGAGGCTGGAGTGCTCGCGGCGCAGGACGGTCAGCGGACAGAAGCGCACCAGCGGGGGACGCCAGCGGGTGAGCCGGGGAACGAATGCCGGCGTGCTGGCCGCCCAGGTGGTGTAGAGCGCGCCGAACTTGCGCCGGAGGAACTCCTCCTCGGCGAACATGATGCGCTCGTAGTAGAGCCAGAACACCAGACTCACGATCACCGGCGGCCACCAGGTCCGGGGGAACAGAGCCACGCCGAGCCACATGAGGT
Organism: Gemmatimonadales bacterium; assembly: GCA_036556625.1. Taxonomy (GTDB): domain Bacteria; phylum Gemmatimonadota; class Gemmatimonadetes; order Gemmatimonadales; family GWC2-71-9; genus CAVVWJ01. Next base: position 10,504 of record DATBJC010000003.1, on the reverse strand, counting down.
AGTTGCCGAGGTACAGGGGATGGCGGACCACGGAGTAGAGGCCGCTGGTGTTGAGCGATTCCGCCCGGGGAGCTCCGGTGTTGCGTCCCGAGGTGTCGCGGGGAACGAATCCCACGGTGGCTACTCGGAGGCCGAGCCCCGCCAGCGCCAGCAGCAGCGCGACGATCTCCCACACCAGGTCCAGCCGGTGGTCTTCCGAGGGATAGCGGGAGCCGTCGGCGGCCACCAGGAGCAGGGGGAACAGGAGCAGCGGCAGGTACCCCCGGCGCCGGAAGAGCCAGGTGCCGGTCGCCTCGAACTCCTCACGCAGACCCATGGCGTCGTCCTTTCATCCGTCGAGATCGCTGATGCGCTCGATGATGCGGCCGACCAGTCCGTAGCGCAGCGCGGCTTCGGCGCCCAGCCAGAAATTGCGGTGGGTGTCTTCCTCGATCCGCTCCAGCGGCTGTCCGGTTTCCCGCGCGAAGATCCGGTTCAGCCGGTCGCGCATCCGGAGGATCTCGCGAGCCTCGATATCGATATCGCTGGCGCTGCCGCCCGCCCCACCGGCCGGCTGGTGTAGCAGGAAGCGGGTGTTGGGCAGGCAGAATCGCTGGTCCTTCGGAGCGGAGACGTAGATCAATGCACCGGCGCTGGCCACCCACCCCGTCCCAATCATGCGTACCCGGGGCCGGATGAAGCGGATCAGGTCGTGGATGGTGTCCCCCGCCTCGACGTGGCCGCCCTGGGAGTTGATGAAGACGGTGATGTCCGAGTCGGATTCCGCGGCCAGCGCCAGGAGCTGCCCGGAGACGGTCGCGGCGAGCTTCTGGGTGATCTCCCCGCTGATGACGATGGTCCGGGCTCGAAGCAGACGCTCACCGACGGGATCGGCCACGGCGGTGGGTGGACTTTCGGGCTCCTGGTGGCGGAGCATGGGACGCTCTCCGGTGTTGTCGGTTGCATTCGATTTGGGGCGCTCGCCTGAACAGTAACCCGGTAGGCGTCAATCCGAGCGGGCGGCGGCCCCGGGCCGAACCTCGCTCATGAGCGCCAGCAGGTTCCCCTCCGAGTCCCGGCAGAAGGTCATCCACAGCTCGTGATCGGGGAGCCGGGCCACACGGTGCGGCGCTTCGAGGAAGCTGACCCCGCAGGCGACCAGCGATCGGTAGGCCGCCGTGAGGTCCTCCACCAGGTAGTACACCACGCCGGCCTGTCGCGGCGCGGCCTCACCCTCGGGGGGACTCAGCATGAGGCGCACCCCGCCGCAATCGAAGAATGCCAGCGCCGGGGGAGCGCGGAACAGCAGGCGCAGACCGAGGATCTCCCCATAGAACCGCACGGCACGGTCGAGATCAGTGACCGGGATGGCGATCTGGCCGATGCGGCTCGGGATGGTGGCCGGAGTGCGGTGGTCGGACACGTCTTATTTTGCGCCGGGAACGCTGTCCACGTACCGCGTCGTCACCGGCCCCACCCCCTGCACATGGATCTCGGTCGGCGTATCCGTCCATTCGAAGTGCGGCCGGCCCGCCGGGCGGGAGTCGCCGGCGCCGCCTGGGCGCTCGAGGCGGCGGGCACGAGCAGGGCCGTCGGGCTGAGCAGGCAGATGGCCAGCGACCTGGGGCTCATGGCATTTCCGCCGGCGAGACGCTCAGGTGCTCTTCGGTTGCTCGGCTTGCAGGGCAGCCTCACACAGGTACTGAATGGCCGCCGTGACGTTTCCCGTAGAGCCGGCGGCCAGCGAGAACGCATGCGTGAGATGTCGGGTCAGGGCCTCGGGATCGCCTGACGCGAGCTTGCGCACCGCGCCGGCGAGTTCGCCGCCCACATGCTCTTCCACGATGCTCTGCCATCCCGCGACGAATTCCTTGGTGTCGAGGGGTGGGCGCGACTCCTCCTTCATGGCGCCTCCTGGGCCGGCTTCACGGGTCGGTGCCGCAACACGACGCATCCCTACTGTGACTGCAGCGCCCGCATGGGGGGCACTCTGGTCGCGCGCAAGGCGGGAACAAACGAGGCAATCAGGCCGACCACCATCAAGATACCGATCGCACCGAAGAGCGTGAGATGGTCGGTGGGACTCACCTGGTAGAGCTCGGCCTGGAGCAGGCGTGTGGTCGCCAGCGCTCCGAGCAATCCGAGCGCCGCTCCCGCCAGCGCCAGCTTGAGACCCTTCCCCACCACCAGCCGCAGCACCGCTCGTCGGTCGGCGCCGAGAGCCATCCGGATGGCGATCTCGTAGGTCCGCTGGGTGGCCAGATAGGCACTCACGCCGTAGATGCCGACCCCGGCAAGCAGCAGGGCGGGGATGGCGAATGCCGTCAGCAGGCCGGTCACCAGCCGCCGATAGGCGAGCGTGGTGTCGAGCATGGCGGTCACGCTCTGAATGCCGCTGCGGAAATCGTCGCCCTCCAGGGGAATGTCGGGATCTACTGCGAGCACGGCACGCTTGAGGGTGAGGGCCATCCGCTCCGGAGGTCCGGACGCCCGGACCACTACGGCAATGCGGGGCCACACCGTCAGCGTGTAGGGGACGTACGCCTCGGGCTCGACATCGGCGTCGAAGGCAAAGTGCCTGACGTCTCCCACAACTCCGACGATCGTCCCTCGGACCGGCTGACCGAAATCGGCCCGTCCCTGGGCTGACTTGTAGATCGTGGCGGTCTGGCCGATGGGATTGCGCCCCGGCCAGTAGCGCCGGGCCAGCGTCTGGTTCACGAGGATTGCCTGCCCCGGCGCGACCATGTCTTCCCGGGTGAATCCCCGGCCGGCGACGACGGGAATCCCCGCGGTGGCAAAGTACACCTCATCCACCGACCGGAAGAGCACCTGGGCGCCTGCGCCGGTATCGACGGGCGCGCCGGCCACGTCGAAACGGCTGGGCATCGATGCACCGCTCAGTGGAACATGGTTGGTGAGCGCGGCGGCGCGAACACCGGGAACGGCCCGCACCCGCTGGACCACGGCGTCGTACAGCGCGAGCGCGCGGGCGGGATCGTCGTATTTCGGGGAAGGCGGGTCGATCGGAATGGCGATGAGCTGATCCAGATCGAACCCGGGATTCACCTGCTGCAGGCGCTGGAGGCTGCGGATGAGGAGGCCCGCCCCGACCAGCAGCATGAGCGCCAGCGCAAACTCGCCGACCACGAGGACGGCTCGAAGGCGCTGCCGGCGGGGGCCGAGGCCGGCGCTCCCCCCGTCCCGCAGGGTGGCGGTCAGAGCACGATCCGGAGCCGCGAGCGCGGGCAGCAGTCCGAAGAGCGCCACGATCACGATCGCGAGGCCGGCCGTAGCGGCAACCAGCGTGCCGTCCACGGCGATCGCCTCCACTCGCGGCAGCATGTCTCCTGCCGCGGCCGTGATCCAGTGCACGAACCCGTACGCGCCGGCCAGTCCCAGCAGGGTGGCGAGCGCCCCCAGCACCAGGCTCTCGGCGAGGAGCAGCCGGAACACTGCTGGGCGCCCTGCGCCAAGCGCGGTCCGAATCGCGAGCTCCCGAGCTCGAACCGTGGTCCGCGCCAGTGAGAGGTTCGCGATGTTGACACAAGCGATCAGCAACACGAGGGCGGCCGCGACCGTCAGCAGCCTGAGCTGGGGCCCGATCCCGCCGAGGACCTCGTCCGCCACGGGATAGAGGGAGACTCCTCGCCAGCCTCCGTTCTCCGCCGGATACTCGTCGGCCAGGCGTGCCGCGATCGAGGACAGGTCCACCCGGGCCGCGGCGGTATCCACTCCGGCGCGCAGGCGTCCCACGATCCGGCTGTCCACGTGCACTCCCCGCTGGGTCAGCGCGGCGTCGGTGGCGGCGATCGCATCGATCGGCGCGTAGAGCTCGGCCCAGGTCGGATAGCCGTAATCCGGGCCCATGACTCCCACGATGGTGTAGCCGCGGCCGCCCAGGGTGACCGGGCGGCCGAGCGCCGATGGATCCCCACCGAACCGGCGTTGCCACAGTCGGTGAGACAGGACCACGGCGGAGGCGCCCGGCGAGAAATCGTCCTCCAGCAAAGTCCGGCCCAGCAGGGGGGCATCGGCCAGCACGTCGAAGAAGTCCCGGGACACAAAGGCCCCGATCAGCCGCTCGGACCCCGCCCCGCTGCTCATCACCACCCCGAGTCCGCGCACGAACGCGAACCCATGGAATGCCCTGGTGGCCGATCTCCAATCCTGGAACGTGGGGTACGAGGCCAGTCGCTCGGCGCCGGTGGAATCGCGCTCCACCGTCATGACGACTCGGTCCGAGGGGGCGAAGGGGAGCGGGCGCAGGAGCACGGCGCGCAGCACACTCGCGACCCCGGCGGCCAGCCCGATGCCCAACGCGAGTGTCAGGACCACCGCGAGGCTGTACCCGGGGCTTCCCCGGAGCCTGCGCGCGGCGTGCGCCAGGTCGCGAATCATCTCAGGCGTTGTCCTCGAGGGTGAACCCGATCTTCAGGGTGACCTGCCAGTGGGCGACCTTGCCGCCTTCGATGTGCCCCCGGGTCTCGGTCAGCTCGAACCATCGCAGATTGCGGACCGTCTCCGACGCCTTTGCGATGGCACCTTGCACCGCGTCCTCGATACCGGTACTGGAGGAACCGACCAGCTCGATGGTCTTGTAGACATGCTGGGACATCCAGCCTCCTCACGATGGCGATGGCGAGACCGGCGATGTGCCGGCTCCCCCAATCTACTCATCGTGAACGGCCTCGCTCAGCTACCCGAGGTAGACTCTCCTCGACCCGATTTCGCCGCCCGTCGCCGCAGGGCGGAACCCAGCCCCGCACCCAGCAGCGCGAGGAGGGAGTAGAGGGCGAGGAGCAGGATCCCCAGCGGCCAGAGGCCCCCGCTTCCCGGCTCCGCCAGCACTCGGGCCATGAGCACCATCGCCTGGCCGCTGAAGATGCCGACGGCGACCTCGGCCCAGTGACCCGGCACCACGAATCCGCCGACCGCCCCGGAGCCGAGCAGCGCCATCACGTAGTAGCTCCCCGCGGCATCCCACGGCTCGTCTCGCCCAGTGAAGAAGCGGCAGAGCACCCAGATGGCTGCCCCCAGCACCAGTCCGATCGGAAGACCGGAGGAGAGCGCGATCCGGCGGCTCAGCCGGGGCCTCACGCTGCCTCCTCGACGGCGAGATGAGTCACTCGCACGGGGATCATGGTCCGGTGCCACGCGATCACCGCCGCGTCCTCCGGCGTGGCGCGCCGAATGAGTGTCTTCATCGCACCCGAATCTCCGGCACCTCGACGATGCGGATCCCGCGCGGGGGGTGTTCGACGGCGCGAATCAAGGCGGCGACCATCTGATCCAGCGTGACCAGGCCCAGTCGCTCCGCACCCTGGCGGGTGGAAGGCAGCCGGCGCAGGACGGCGTAGATCGGCAGCAGCGCGAGCGGCCAGCGATGCCCCGGACCCAGAACGTACCATGGCCGGAGAATGGTGGCGGGCAGGCCCGCCGAGCGCACCACCGATTCACCTTCCTGCCGCGCGGCGATGTAGGCCCCCATGACCGGCGCAGGTTGAGCGACGCTGAGATACACCAGATGCCGGACCCGCCCCGCGGCCGCGGCAACAGTGGCCCGGATCGAGGCCAGATCCACCCGGAGGAACTCGGCCGCCTTGGCCGGGCTCGGCCGGGGCGTGCCGACCAGATGCACCACGGTCTCCGCCGGGGCGATCGCCGGGGCGAAGCTCTCTTCGCGGAGCGCATCGCCGGTGACCCGCTCGGCGCCGGTGGGCACTCGCGACTCGGAACCCGGCCGCACCAGGGCGCGCACCCGGTAGCTCCGCCGCAGCAGCTCGACGATGAATGGACGACCGAGATACCCGGTTCCGCCGGTCACGAAGACCAGATGCCGATCGGTCAAGTGGGGGGCGACTCGGGCAGGTGCCTCGCCCGATACCGGATCAGATCCACCACCAGGAAGAGCCCGAGCAGCGCGACTCCGGCGCCCAGCAGGCGGAGTAAGGCGATCGCCGACCGCGCGTGGGCCTGCTGCGCGATGGCGGTCTCGGTCAGGATCCGGGTGAGCTTGCCGGAGGGCGTCCGGACTCCCCTCTCGACGTCACCGGCATACTCGCGCCACTGCTGGATCGTGCCCGGCGGGAGCTCCCGCACCTGCGCCGTCTGGGCCCCGATGACGGCGCCGAGGCCGAGCCCGACGAAACCGATCGCAACGATGATCCAGCCGGTCACCGCTCGGCGCATCCGCGACTCCTGTGTGGTGGGTTGAGTGCTGGGGTTCACACCGGACGACGCCCCTCGCGGATGGCGTCCAGGATCTCGTCCCGGGTGAGGCGCGCCTGGACCGCGGGCACGTCGAGCGGTGAGAGCGAGGAAGGCTCGGGCCGCAGCACGAACGACCGGCCGTCCTTGCGCCGGATGCGCACCGCGCCGTCCTTGCTGGCGCGCTCCAGCAGCGAGGCGAGCCGCTGCCGTGCCTCCGCCGCGGTGAACTCCTTCATCTCAGATCTCCAGCAGCCGCACGCCGGCCTCCTGCGCAACCCGGCCCAGCCGGGGATCCAGCGTCAGGAGCGGCGCGCCGTGCCGCCGGGCGCACGCCAGGAGATAGGCATCGTAGGCGTAGAGGCCGAGCCGGTCCGCCAGCTCCAGGGCCGCGTCGAGCTCGATCTCCACCAGACGGATGGGAATCTGCCGGTATGCGGCGAGGGCGGCCTGCGCCTCCGCCAGCTTCAGGCGCCGGCGCTTGAGCAGCGCGGACAGCGCGTTCCCGGTCTCCCAGTGCACCGAGCCCGGCGCCAGGAGCTCCGTCCCCTGCGTCCGGGCGATGATCCGGTCGCGGGAAGACTCCCCGGTGAGCACCGCGATGAGCGCGGAGGTATCGATGACGAGCCCCGTCCGCGCCGGCGCGGTCATGGGTGGCGCCGGCGCCTAGCCGTCCCGCCGCGACAGAAAGGCGCGGAAGTGACGCAGCGCGTCGCTCCGCCCCGCGCGTCCGGACGCCGTCGCCGTCTGGCCCGCCGCCCCCGAGAGCAGGAACTCGGCCGGGCTGCCCTGCGCTCCCACAGCGAGCGCCGCGAGCCACTGATCGCCTTCGGCCACGGTGATCTCGGTGCCCTCCGCGATGGCGGCCTCCGGCGCGAACACCTGCTCCACCAGCTCCGCGGAGGCCGGCACGACCTGTTCCCGGCCGTTGTCGCAGATCCTGAGGACCCTGGCCAGGTGGTAGCGCTCGCGCAGCACGCGGGTGTGGTGCGTCATGTGGCCCGCGATGATGTAGGCCAACGCGCGGGGGGTGATCGGCTTGCCGCTGGCCTCACCACGGCGGGCCCAGGCGTCGCGAGGCAAGCCGTCCGCCAATGCGATGGTGCTCTCCCGCACGGAGCGCAGCTCGGCCACGATCGAGGCGAGCGCCCGGCTGTCGAACTCGGCGGCAGGCACGTAGGCGTTCTCGTCGAAGCTGGGCAGCGGAGTGGTGTCGCCCCGGCCGACGCGCAGGAGCCGGTAGCTGAAGATGCGCTCGGTGTCGGCCAGGTGACCCAGCACCTCCTTGATGCTCCACTTGCCCGGGGCATATCGGCTCTCGGCCGTGGCGTCGTCCAGGGGCATGATCAGGCGCATCAACTCCTGGAACTGGTGCTCCAGATAGCTCCCGATCTGCTCGCCGGGGACCTGGGAGATGTACTGGTGGTAATAGGGCGATGACTCGTCCGGGGCGGGTCGGGGCAGCGAGAGCTGACTCATGGTTCACTCCTGCAGCATCGGAGCGCCCGTCGCCTCAGTGACGGGCTTGGTGACGGACCGGCATGGGATACCGGAATAATATGGTGGACAAGGCGTGGCGAACGAGGGAAACACTTCCTTGCGCCGGGGGCGCCCTGGTCCATGCGAGCGGCTAGGCTGCCGGCGGGGGCGGCTGCGGCTGGCTCATGTACTTCACCGCGGCCCGATTCACCAGCACGCGGACGTTGTTGCTCCGCGCATCGGCGGGAAGCACGAAGAAGAACGGACGCACGGGTGGATACCGCACCGTGAGGCCCACCAGGCGCTCGCCGTCGGCGAATTCCAGCTCGATCGGATAGGAGCCTCGCGCCCGCCCGTCGTCCGGCTCCAGCTTCAGCAGGTCCGTGCGCCCGGAATTCCCCACCAGGTCCTTCACGAAGAAGAGCGCCTTCAGGTCGGACAGCTTGACCTCCAGGGTGGGTTGCCCCAGCGGGCGAATGTGACACACGGGACGGCTGGGATCCACGTCCAGGCTGATTCCCTTCACGATCCGACCGTCCAGGTAGCGCGCGACGACTTCGTTCGCCATGGGTGGTCTCCCGGGGAGCCGCGGGGGTTTGCTGGCTCAGGTCACTCGCCGCAGCGAGATATCGAAGCGGCCGAGCCGTGCTCCGGCCTCGGCGCCGGCCCCGGCCGGCTCGAGGGTCACGGTCACCCGCTCGCGATCCGCGGGGTCGAGGGCCTGGAAGATCCGATCGGACTCGTTCAGCCGCTCACCGGCGAAATACATCTGGGTGACGAGCTCGTGGTAGCCCCGGCGCGACACCCGGAAATGGATGTGCGGTGGACGCACCCAGCCGCTGTCATCGGCGGGATAGGAGCCCGGCTTGATGGTGATGAATCGATAGCCGCCGTCCCGGTCCGTCAGCATCTCGGCCCAGCTCTGGAAATTGGGATCGAGCGGCCGTGGATTGCCCGCGTCGCGCTCATGATCATAGCGGCCATAGGTGTTGGCCTGCCAGATCTCCACCAGGGCTCCAGCGACCGGCTTGCACGCCTCATCGACCACCGTTCCCCTCACCACTACGATCTCCCCGGCGGCGCGACCCTGGCGCCCCTTCACCCGGGTGAGATCGGGATCCTCGTCGGCAGCGTTGCGAGTCGGGTAGTAGGGGCCGCTGGTCTGGGCCGCCGTGGGATCGCCACAGGACAGCGCCGGAGGGATTTCTCCCGCCAGGTGCTGGGCGACGAGGCCGGCAGCCGCGCCGGCCCCGACGCCCAGGAGATCACGTCGAGAGATCGGATGATCCTGTGCCATACGTCCTCCAGGGGGAAGTAAGCCGCGACCGACGATCGCTAAGCCCGGCGCTCACCGAGACCGATCCAGATCCGCAGGGCGATCCAGTGAGCCGTTCCGATGACGATTCCGGTGATGGCCGCGAGAAACAGCTCGCGGGTCACCAGGAACTTGGCGTTGATCAGCTCGGCCGCGGCCCCGGTGGCGAGTCCAGCCAGCGCGAACGGCCACCAGGCGATCCGGGAGGGTTCCGAGCGCCGCCCGGCGAGCGCCAGCACCGCCACATAGAGCAGGATCGCGCTGACGATGGTGACGGTGAGCCGGCGCTGGCGCACGATGGCCTCGTGCCAGATCATCATGCTTCCGATCATGAGCACCACGATCGTGGTGCCGAGCGTCTCGATCCGGGTCAGCCAGGCCGGCGGCGCGCCGCGCTGGCGCGAGTCAGGCCGATCCACTAGCGGAACAGTTCCCACTTGAGGAAGCTCACCTGCCACCGACCGTTCGCGTTCCGCCAGCGGAGGTCGTAGCGAGCCCGCACCTTGGCGCGCCGGTGGGTGAAGCTCCAGACGCCATCCTCGACCAGATAGTTCCCGTCGCTGCTCACCTGACGGGGCCGGAACTCCGATTGCGACACCCGGGACGCCATCGCCAGCCTCACGAAGTAGTTGATCGCCGCGGTTCCCCGGCGGGCCGTGTCCGGGACCGGAGGCCAGATCATGACGTCGGGCGCGAGGAAGCGCCGCAGCGCGACCGAATCGCGCTTGACGAACGCGCCGGCCAGCTGCCAGCGCGGGGGCGGACTCTGGGCCCCAGCCGGGATGGCGAGGCCGATCAGCAGCAGCAGGATCAGCCGGCCAGTCGGCGGCATCCGGAATGCTCGAGCATGGAGATTATACGTCTCCCACCAGCGCTGCCTGCTCCCGCAGTACCCGCAGGGCGAGATCGATGGTGCGGCGGTGAGTTCGGAACGCCAGCACCGCCAGCCGCAGGGTGAACCGCCCGTCGATCATGGTCGAGGAGAGGAAGACTCGACCGTCCCGCCGCGCCCCGGCGATGATATCCTGATTCATCGCGTTGCTCCGCTCGAGGCTCACGCCCGGTGGGGCCCAGCGATAAGTGACGACCGAGAGATCCGGAGTCGGCCCGGTCTCGAATCCGGCCTGCTGGACCTGCCGCTGAAAGTACCGGGCCAGGAGCAACTTCTCCTCCAGCGCGGCGCTGAAGGGGGCGGTGCCGAGGAGGATCAACGGCAGCCACATGCGCAGTCCCCGGAAATGCTTGGACAGCTCGGGCGACACGTCGGCCGGGGAGATGTCGCCGGGATCCCGGAGCGCGTCCTGCATGTAGTTGCCCGAGTAGTCATGACTCTCGAGCAGGGGTCGCGGATCCCGGACCACCACGATGCCTGCGCCGTAGGGGAGAAAGAGACCCTTGTGGGGGTCCAGCACCACTGAGTCGGATCGCTGGATGCCGCGGAGCGCCGCCCGGCCGTGATCGGTCAGGAGGAAGAAGCCTCCGTACGCCGCGTCCACGTGGAGCCAGCAGGCCTCCCGCCGG
>DATBJC010000002.1:0-15716 GCA_036556625.1 Gemmatimonadales bacterium | reverse complement strand
GCACCACGACTATGGCGCATTCTCGCGCCAAGCCAGGGTCTGCACCTCCGGGGCGACTGGCTCGGCGGGGGTGGACCGCTCGAGCTTTTGATGCAGGGCGGCGAGGCTGGTCCCATCCAGGATCCTGGCCGTCGCATCGCGTACCTCTTTCATGGCGAGCCGCACTCCGCACACCTCTTCGCTGCGGCAGTCGGCGCAGCGCACATAGGCTGTCTGACTGGCACAGGGAACCGGAGCCAGAGGGCCGTCGAACATCCGCACGATCTGGCCCAGATAGACATCGGCCGGGTCGCGGGCGAGCAGGTAGCCGCCGCCCTTGCCTTTCCGGCTCTGAAGGATGCCGTTGTTCTTGAGGCCGAGGAGGATCAGCTCGAGAAACTTGGGCGGGATCTGCTCCTCGCGGGCGAGGTCCGCGATCCGCATCGGCTCGCCCCGCCCGCGATCGGTCATCGCGAGCAGCGCCTTGATGGCGTATTTGGCCTTCTTGGAGAGCATGGATGGCGAATATAGTCAGGGCGCGTCGCGGGTGGTGAGCGCGGCGAGCTGGCTGCCACGCGCGAGGCTGCGGGAGCCGTAACGGGAGTGGATGCGGTCGAGGGCATGCTGGAGGACGGCGGAACGGCGGAACGGCGGAACGGCGGACGGCCCCGCTGAGGGAGCGGTTCTCCGCGTCTGGACGGAGCCTTCCGCCGTTCCGCCGTTCCGCCGTTCCGCCGCCTCGCCCCACCTGACCGCCTGACCGCCGTCCTCCCACAGCTCCAGCTGACAGCTCACCTCTTCCACCCGTTCCATCGTCACCGTCACGCCGCGTACCGCGATGCGCTTGTGGTTCGCGAGCAGGAAGGCTCGGCGCGCTGCCTCCCAGAGATCGACATCGAGCGCCGAGAGCGGGAGCGGAACCGCTCGGACGGCATCGGTATGATCGGCGTAGCCCAGCTCCAGCCGAAGTCGCCGGGCCACCAAACCTCGGCGACGAAGCCGCCGGCCGAGCAGCTCGGTCAGCAGCCGGAGCACCGGGTGCAGCACCGCGGGATCGTTGGTGTCGGTGGCCAGGATGTGCTCAGCCCTGAGCTCGGCGAGCCGCTCGGGCGGGAGCACGGGACGGGGATCGATGCCCAGGGCCCGCGCGTGCAGGGTCCGTCCGGCTCGGCCGAATACCGCGCAGAGCGCACGCTCCGGAATCGCCGCCAGCTCGCCGATGAGATCGAGCTGATAGTCGTCGAGCCGGCTGCGTACGTTGGGATGCAGATCGGGGAGGACGATGAGCGGGTGCGGCGCGAGGAAGCCTGCCTCGACGCCGAAGGGAACCACCAGCGGATCGCTATAGTCCCCATTGCCCGCCTGTCCGACCCCTCGCTCCGCTCGCGGCAGGCTCGTCCACCTGTCCGCCCTGATCACCGCCTGACTCACCAGCTTGTTGGCGGCGACGCCGACCGAAAGCGGGAACCCGAGCCGGGCGCACACCTCGCGACGCACTCTCATCGCGACGTCCACCGGCGGGCCGAAGAGGCGGCCGGTGCCGGTGAGATCGAGGAACGCGTGCCCGTAGCCTCGCGGCTCGATGACCGGTGCGTAGGCCCGCAGGATCTGGTGCAGCGCGCTCGACGCGCGGGCGTACAGGCGGGGATTGGGAGGGATCAGCACCAGGTCGGGGCAAAGCCTCAGCGCCTGCCGCACTGCCATACCTCGCTCGATCCCCGCCCGCCTGGCCTCGGTCGAGAGCGCGAGGACCACCGCGCGCTCGGCCCCGGGTGGTGCCACCGCCACAGGACGGGTCCGGAGCGCGGGGGCGGCCAGGCCTTCGACCGTGGTGCAGAAGGCGGGGGGATCGACGAAGAGGATGGTGCGAGGCACGGGCGCGAGTTTCCTGAGCTTCGGTGTTTGTTCGGTACCCTCAGGAATAGTACCGCGCCGGGAGGCTCGGTCAAGTCACCGGACTGACTCGCGTGTGTGACCTCCTCGCTTACCCGGAAAGATGGGCTGCGGCGTAACTGCGCCATGGGCGCCACCGCTCGGCAAGTCGGAGCAGTGCCCGCCTACCGGTCACGCCGGCGGCGCTCTGGAACGAGAAGCCGGTCGAGGGGAAAATATCGGGCCAGTGCAATGCCCGAGCGGCAATCGCCGTGGCGCTGCGCGCCCCCAGCCCTGGGATCTCCGTCAGCGAACGGAGGGTGGATCGTAGATCCGCTCCCGGCTCCAGGTGGATCGCGGCTCGTGCCACCATGCTGGCTAGGCTCGCCAGCGCCTCCGAGCGGCCACGGGGAACGCCGAGCGCAGAAAGAAGTGGGGCGCCGGCGTCGGCGACGCGGTCAGCCGTCGCACTCAGACGGTTCAGCGCGGGGAAACCGGTTGCCAGCGGCTCGCCCAAGGCCTCGGTGACATGCCGGTGCAGATCCGGCCCGAGCAGCTGGCGTAGGGCCACCTCGAAGCCGTCGAACGCGCCCGGCACTCGAAGTCCCCGCCGCCGCGCGACCAGCGCCGCGAGGCCGTGCTCAGCTAGATGCGCGTCAATGATGGCAGGCTCCGCGTCGAGGTCGAGCAGGTGTCTCATGCGGGCCAGCAGCGGCATGAGGGCAGGGAGGAGCGACACGGAGACGTCCAGCATGACCTGCGCGCGCTCCGCTGCGAACTCGAGGAAGACCACGCCGCGGCACCGGTCCGCCGCCACGGTCCGGCCGTAGCGAGAGCCATACACTACGCCGATACCCCTCGGGGTGTCGGCCGCGATCGCCCTGAGGAGTGCGTCCCATGCGAGGGGCGCGCGGTAGGCCAATGCCAGCCGCACCCAGTCGCCCGGCGTGTCGCCCGGTGCCTCGGCCCGGGCTCCGGCGCGCGGCCGCCGTCTCAGAACGCTCGGACTCATCCGGTAGCGCTCCCGAAACACCGAGTTGAACCGGCGAAGGCTCTGGAAGCCGCTGGCAAATGCCACCCTGGTCACCGGGAGAGACGTGTCCGTCAGCAGACACTTGGCCAGCAGCAGGCGGTGGGTCTGCGCCAGCTCGAGCGGGGAGACGCCCAGTTCGCGCTCCATCGCTCGCCTGAGCTGGCGTTCGCCCACCCCCAAGTCCTCCGCTAGATCGCTCACCCCCCGGCCATTGAGTGCGCCGGCGGCGATCCGCATGGCCGCCGCCCGGGCCACTCGCGGCACTGCGTCGCACAGCGCGCGTCCCGGCGCCAACTCCGGCCGGCAGCGCAGGCAGGGCCGGAAGCCATGCCGCTCGGCAGCCGCTGCAGACTCGAAGAAGGTTCTGCGCTCGGGATAGGAAACCCGCGCCGGGCAGACCGGGCGGCAGTAGATCCGGGTGGTGCTGATGCCGACGAAGAACACCCCGTCGAACCTCGGGTCGCGCGAGGTGACGGCGCGGCTGCAGGCCGCGGGGTCGAGCGACGCGATGCGGGTGGAGGCGGGCATCGGATTGCTCTGGTCCAGTGGGCTCGAGGACACCACCCTACCGTCGCCGCCCCGGAAGTCTGGTGCAGATCGAGATCCGGTTCCCGTCGGGATCGATCACCATCATGTCCCGCAGGCCCGGAATGCTTTCACTCGGCGGCTGGTGCACCGGAATCTTCCGGTCCCGCAGCTCGGCGTACCAGGCATCGACATCGGGAACGTAGAGGTGAATCAGGGCGCCCACCGGACAGTCGCCGGCGTGCTCCGTCAGGAAGAACGCCATGCCGTCTCGCGATACCTGCACGAACACGGGCAACTGCGGCTCGAAGCGGTGTTCCCAGTCGATCCGAAATCCCAGCCCATCGGTGTAGAACGCTTTGCTCCTGGCGTAGTCGGTAATGCGGAGCGCCGGCATGACGCGTTGAGCCGGCAGATTGTGGTCCTCGGTCATGAGGGCCTCTCCTTCCTCCATGGGCCGTCGGGTCTGCCGAATCACGGTGCCTCCCCGATGGGAGTCGCCACGAACCCCAGAACCTGGCCGGTCGCGCTATCGAGTAGTCTTCCGGTGATCTGCCCCGCATCGTTGATGTCCTGCGCAGAGAGCAAGACGTCGGGGGCGATGTTCACCAGATCGTTGAGATTCTTCAGTTTTCCGCCTTCCCACAAGAAGGCACGGAGACCGTCAGGGCCGCCGAAGGACACGCCCACGACCTGGCGCCGCGCATTGATAGCCGAGGCCTGGCTGAGCGCGTCACCCTCGAGCGTGCCGAGGTCCCTGGCCTTGGACGCGCCGTTCCGCCAGAAGAAGGCATGTGCGATGAACTCCCCCTCCGGGTCGCCTGGACCCGGCGGGTTGGAGAATCCGACGACATCGCCCCGGTCGTTGATGGCCATGGGCGTGTGCCAGGTCTTCCCTCCCAGGTTGGGGATCTCCTTCAACCTGCCGTCGCGTTCCCAGAGCACCGCGTGACGGGCACTGAAGCGACCGACTGCCTGGTCGCAATCCCCAGAGATGCCGACCGCCTGGCCTCGGTCGTTGATCGCGGTGGCGGCCGAGGTCGAGTCATTGCCAAAGGGCCGCAGCTGTCGCGTCTTGATCTTGCCCCTGCTCCCCTCGTTCAGCTCCCACCTGACTGCCCGGAATTGGAGCACCTGCTTCGATTGATCGTCGCAGGTCGGATCGTGCACGGCCGTCTCCGCCCACCCGACAACCTGACCCCGATTGTTGACCCCGGCGGCGAAGCCATGGTGTCCACCCAGCGTGGGCAGCTCCCATATCTCGCCATTGTCCCACACGAACCCGCGACAGATGAGGTTGGTCGTGGCCGGGAGGAAACCGCCGAATTCGCAGCTCCAATCTTCATCGAGCGGGTCCACCTCGGCGGTGTGGGAGATGCCGACAATCATGACCTCATCGTTCAGGCCAGGCCACGGTACCGTGCTCATCGGCCCGCCGAGGGTTGGTAGCCTGACGATCGCGTCATTTCTCCAGAGGGCTGCCCGACGGTTTCCGTTCGGCAGGTGTGACCAACCGGCCACCCGGCCTCGCTCATTGATGGCCATACCGCGGCTCTGAGTTCCGCCGAGCGACGGCAGCTTGTCGACCTGGTACCGCGGATGGGCCGCCTGGGCGGGGGCGGCGCGCGGCTGCATGACTTCGGTTTCATTGCCACACCCGAACCCGGTGGCTGCGAGTAAGGCGACGTACGAGATGTAACGCATGGCACCCTCCAGTGTCGGAAGAAGGATGGGCGCTCTTTTGAGGCGAGCGCCCTTCGTGATTCCGACACCATAGGGTGCGACACGCCCGCGTGCGCGCCGGATTCGGACCTGGAATCCGGGGCGTTGACCCTCGCCGAATCCGGACCTCGAATCCGGTGGCCGCAGCAGCACCCCGCGGCGAGTTCGCCTGACGCTGAACGATCTCGGGCGGGGCTTAGAGAGGCCCTGCACGCCGCCGGCGCGACTTCTCCCGGGTGCCGCAGGTGCGCATCTGACACCAGCGCCGAAGCCCGTTGCGGCTTCGGTCCACGTACATCCAGCCGCAGTCATCGCCGTCGCACACCCGCACCTGGCTCAACTCGTCCGACTTGAGCAGGTTGGCCGCGGCCCAGATGACCGGCCACATCACGCCTCGAGGATCCTGCTCCTGCCCCCGCCAATGCCATCGATATCCCGCCGCTCCGCGAGATCCGACGCCGGGTGCCAGCTCCAGCCGGGCCATCGCTTCGGCCAGCAGCTGATTGAACCGCTGCAGGCCGGCCCCGGGCGACTCGCCGCGGGCGAGCGTCCCGAACAGCTCCTGCAGCGTGGCGCGGGTATGGCGGGCGTATTCCACCGCGAGGGCGGCCGCGCGGGGCCGCTCAGCGGCGAGACGACGCAGCCGTCGCCCCTCGGCCGGCGCCAGCACCCCGGCGC
This sequence comes from Gemmatimonadales bacterium, assembly GCA_036556625.1. Taxonomy (GTDB): domain Bacteria; phylum Gemmatimonadota; class Gemmatimonadetes; order Gemmatimonadales; family GWC2-71-9; genus CAVVWJ01. The sequence continues at coordinate 9,907 of DATBJC010000002.1, read as the reverse complement.
CCTCGGCCCAACGGGTCAACTGCTCATAGCTGGTAAGCCGGTCCTCTTCGGGGCCCCGGGAGGTCCAGTCCACCGTGTTCACCAGGTCCAGCGCCGGATCGCCGGACACATAGTAGAAGGCCGGCTGGGGAAGGGGTGCGGTCATGGCTGAAAGGTAGCACCAGTATTCGGCCCTTGACAGGTGCAGGCCGCCGTGGCACCTTGCACCTGTAAAGCGGCTCATACCGGTGCAGACTGCCCGGGCCGCGATCCACCACGGAGGGACCATGCTCGCTCGCACCTGGGCCGGAGCCACCAGAGCCTCCGACGCCGACGCCTATCTCGACTATCTCCACACCACCGGGTTCGCTTCCTACCGCGCCACGCCGGGCAACCGGGGGGTGCTGGCGCTGCGCCGGATCGAGAACGACCGGGCAGAGTTCCTGATTGTTTCTCTGTGGGACTCGGAACTCGCGATTCATGGCTTCGCCGGGGACGACATCAGCCGTGCGGTATTCTATCCCGAGGACGAACGCTTCCTGATAGAGCGGGATGAGCACGTGAACCACTACCAGGTGGTGTTCCACGAAGAGGAGGCCACCCTGTGACCTCGGCCTTTCGCCTCCGGGTCATCGGCGCCTTTGCCGCCATCTACCTGATGTGGGGCGGAACATTTCTGGCCATCCGCTACGCAGTCGCCGACATCCCACCCCTGATGACGATGGTGCTCCGCTGCGCCGGCGGCGCGGCGGTGCTCTTTGCCTGGCTGGCCTGGCGCGGCACCCTGCAGCGCGCCACCACCCGCCAATGGCTCACGGCCGCGGTCGCCGGGGCCTTCCTCTTCCTCGGCTGCCATGGCTTGCTCGCCTGGGCCGAGCAGCGAGTCTCGTCGGGCGAGGCGGCGCTGTTCATGACGGCCATCCCACTCTGGCTGATCGCCCTGGAGTCGGCAGTCACCCGGCGTCCGCCGTCGCGACGCGTGGTGCTGAGCCTGCTGCTCGGTGTCAGCGGGGTGGCCGTGCTCACCTGGAGCGAGGGGTGGTCCGGCGGACTGGCCGTCAGAGCTGTACTGGTGGTGAGCGCGTTCTTCTGGGCCGTGGGTACGCTGATCGTACGGCGGGCTGCGACGCAACTTCCGGCAGCCCAGTCCACTGCCATGCAACTGGGCGCCGGCGCTCTGGTGCTGCTGGCCGTCAGCGGGGCTGTGGGAGAGCCAGCCGGTTGGAATCCCGCGGAGATCAGCTCTCGCGCGTTGCTCGCGCTGGTATTCCTCATACTCGGCGGCACCGTGCTCGGCTTCGGCGCCTACACCTGGCTCTTGCGGGTGACCTCCGCGGCCGCGGTGAGCACGTACGCGTTCGTCAATCCGGTGATCGCCCTGGGACTGGCCTGGCTGGTGGGTGATGGAGCGCTGACCGGGCGAACCGGGGTGGCGGCGCTGCTGGTAGTCGGCGCGGTGGTGTTCACTCGGGAGAACCAGCGGAAGGACAGCGCGCGCGGTGAAGGGATGGCTCCGGAGGGTGGCGCGAAGGGGCTGTTCGACCGTCATCTGCGTCGCTTCACGCGACCCGCCGCTCTGACGCGCTGAACCAGTCTGTCACCCTGAGCGCAGCGAAGGGGACCATGCCGGACACGGTCCCTTCGCTGTGCTCAGGGCGACCACACGCCCTACCCCTGGCCTTCCTGCGCGCCGAGCCGCAGGATTCCCCGCTCCAGCGCCACCGTCACCGCCGCGGTGCGGTCGTCCACCCCCAGCTTGGCGAAGATGTGGAGCAGATGGGTCTTCACCGTGGCTTCACTGATGCGAAGATCGCGGGCGATGATCTTGTTGATCGTGCCCCGGGCCACCCGGGTGAGCACCTCCAGCTCCCGGGCGCTCAAGGCGCTCGGCTCGGGCCTCCTGGTATGGCCCACCAGCCTGCTCGCCACCGTGGGTGACAGCACCGAATGGCCCTGCGCCGTCGCGCGCACGGCTCGAAACAGCTCGTCGGGCGGCGAGTCCTTCAACAGGTAGCCGGTGGCACCGGCTTCCACCGCGCGCAGGATGTCGGTATCGGTGTCGTAGGTGGTCAGCACCAGGATCTGGGGCGGCTTGGGCGCACCGGGATGCTCCTCCCGCAGGGCACGGATGGTGGCGACGCCATCCTGCACCGGCATCCGAAGATCCACCAGCAGCACGTCCGGGCGAAGAGCCTCCACCAACGCCATGGCCTCCTTGCCGTTGGCGGCATCGCCCACCACCTCGAAGTCCGGCTGAGTGGCCAGCAGCCCGGCGATGCCGGCCCGCACCACCGGATGATCGTCGGCCAGCACGATTCGTATCCTGCTCATGTCGGCAGCAGCCCCCGCTGGAAGAACGCCAGATCGGCGGTGGAGGCCACGTTCGGAGCCGAAGCGGAGATCGTGGTGCCCTCACCCGGGCTGCTCTCCACGGTCAAGCTGCCGCCGATCTGCTCCATCCGCTCCCGCATGGAGCGGAGTCCGAAGCCGAAGCCGCCCGAACCGGCCCCACCGACCCCGTCGTCCTGGACGTCGAGTACCACCAGATCCCCCATGTAGGACAGTGTGATCGAGACCCGGCTGGGCCGGGCATGCTTCCAGGCGTTGGCCAGCGCCTCCTGTGCAGTGCGAAGGAGGGCGACCTCGATGTCGCGCTGGAGCGGCATGGCGACGCCGGTGATGTTGACGGTGCAGGGTAGGCCGGTGCGCTCGGCCCAGGCGTCGGAGATCCGCGTCATGGCGGCGGGCAGGTCGGCCGTCTCCAGGATCTCGGGCCGGAGTGCCGCCATCATCCGTCGGGCATCCTCCAGGCTGTCGCGCGCCACCCGCCGGGCCGACGCGATGTGCTGCCGCTCGCTCTCCCGGTCGGCGCCGTTCTCCCGGCCCAGCTCCGCGATCTCCAGATGCGCCAGGATGGCGGCAAAGCCCTGGGCCAGAGTGTCGTGGATCTCCCGGGCCAGGCGCTGCCGCTCCTCCAGCATGCCGCTCTTCCGCTCGGTCTGCTTCAGCTGTTCCACCAGCCGGTGCTTCTCGTCCAGCTGCGAGAGGAGGGTCTTGAGCAGCACGCCGACGGCAAGAAGGATGACCGCCCGGATTCCCGCAATCGTGAGGAAGACACCCTGCCCGGGGCCGGCCAGCCGGGAGATCTCCCGGAATGCCAGGTCCAGCGGAATCAGCATGACGAGGCCGGCGGGATAGCTCCAGACCAGCGGCAGCTCGATAAAGAGCCTCACGAACAGCGGCACGATGACGATGCAGTAGAAGATGCTGTAGCTCACCAGGCCGGCCATCAGGGCGCAGCCGATGAAGGTGCCAAGCCGGAAGAGCAGACGGCGCCGCGGCGTGTCCTGCCGATGCCGGAGATCGAACCAGACCAGGTACCACGCGGCTGCCAGCAGGGCGAGCCCGATCACCACGATGCGGTCGCGGGCCGAGGACAGAGCGAAGATGACCACCCCGATGGTGACGGCCGCCAGCGGGATGTGGAAGAAGGGGTATGGGTTCCCCGCATACTTGCGGAAGACGCGCTCCACCCGGGACGCGACCTTCCGGTCGACGGCTCCGAGAGCCTGCGGCACATGTGCGGTCGGTGTCAGTCCCATACCGGCACAAACCTACGCTGCAGACGCCGGGATGCCATTCGCCCTCCGTCGGACGCCGGCCTCCACCGAACGGTTGATGCGCCGACCCGACGAGCGCCGGATACCCGGCCCGAGACCGAACCGGTACCGTCATTGCGTCAACGGTGGCTGGACCTCGGGGCGAACGGAAAGTGAGGTGCAGGGCGACACGGCGACGTCGCATCCATGGCAGGTCGACTGCATGGCCCAAGTCTGCAGAACACTAGCTGCCGGTGGTCGGACCGCCATCGGCAGCTTCTCACTTTGCCCAGGATGACGGTGCCCAAGACTTAGAATGACATTCGGTTCCGCTGGGGTCACGCTTTTCCCTCCTACCAATCGTCTACCACCCCATCCACCGAACGACGGATACCCACCCGCTACGACCGCCGGATACCGGGCCACGTCGCCAACCCCGATACTGTGCCCGCGTTCCCGATGGCGATGGAATGGCAACGACTCAACTCACAGGAGACATGTCCATGCGTAGTTCCCCGCGCCGCGCCGGCATCGTGACCCTGATCGGTACCGCCCTCATGGCGCTGTCGAGCACCACCGCCTTTGCCCAGGAGGTGACCTACGACTTCGACAAGTCGGCGGATTTCTCGAAGCTCCAGAGCTACGTCTGGGTTCGCGGAACCCCGGTGAACGATGAGTTCAACCACAAGCGGATCGTGGCGGCGATCGACCAGCAGCTGGCGGCCAAGGGCCTCGGCAAGGTTGACGGAAAGGCGAACGCCGACGCCTACCTCGCCTATCACGCGGCGTTCTCTCGCAATCTCGAGATCAATGGCTCGGGCTGGGGCGGCTACCGCTTTGGTCCGGCTCGATCGGGCTCGGCCCGGGTCGAGGAGATCGTGGTTGGAACGCTGGTCGTGGACATCATAGATGCCAAGACCGGAACCATCCTGTGGCGGGGCATCGCCAGCAAGGAGCTCGACGTCAATGCCAGTCCCGAGAAGCGGGACAAGAACATCAACCGGGCCGCGGAGAAGCTGTTCAAGAAGTACCCACCGCAAGCCTGAGGAGGCGGGCACGATGGGTGAAGCGAGCCGTGGGCGGCGATCGACCCTTTCGCAAGGAGTGTGTGGCATGAGGCAGTTGGTATTGGTGGCGTCGCTCCTAGCCGCGGTGGGCGCCGGCCCGACCGCCACGGCACAGGAGCCCGCCCGGCGGAACGACCCAGCCGTTGGTACGGTCGACGACGAGGCCTGGCCTCGCGAGCTCCGCGACGGGATCGAGGTCTTCACCATCTACCAGCCGCAGCTGGATGCCTGGAACGGCCTGCAGCTCGAAGGGCAGGCCGCGGTGTCCCTCCGCATCGGCGAGGGAGCCCCGACCTTCGGTGTCATGTGGTTCACGGCTCGGACCCAGGTGAACAAACCTGCGCGCCTCGTGACCTTAGAGAACCTGACGATCACCAAGACCCGCTTTCCTTCTGCCCCCGACAAGGCTGAGGCCTACCGCGAGCGGCTGCGCGCCCGGCTCGCGAGCGCGCCCAAGCTGATCGCGCTCGACCTGCTGGAGGCGGACCTGGCCATCCTGACGGCTGGGCGCAAGGCGGACGCCCTGCCGGTGCGGAACGATCCGCCGCGGATCCTCTTCTCCTCGGTTCCCGCCGTCCTGGTACTCGTCGACGGGCCACCGGTGTACCAGCCGATCCAAGGGACGAACCTCCAGCGCGTCGTCAACACCCGTCCTCTGCTGCTGCGAGACCCGGGAGGCAAGCACTTCCTCCACGTTTTCGACGGTTGGCTCCAGGCCCCGGGCCTCGAAGGCCCGTGGGTTCCAGAGCAGACCGCCTCCCTCGAGCTCGAGATCGCCCGCCGGCAGGCCGTGGCAGCTGGCGTCGTGGACCTGCTCCAGGGCTCGATGCCGGCGGACTCTCAAGACGCGAAACCGTCACTCGCCAAGGGGCCCGTGCCGGCCGTCTATCCGGCGACGACACCCACCGAACTGATCGTGACCGAAGGTGAACCCAACTGGGTGCCGATCGGCGGACAAACCCAGCTCCTGTATGTGAAGAACACCACCGGCCACGTGTTCAAGCATCTCGGCGACCAGCAGACCTACCTGCTCATCTCCGGCCGGTGGTTCCGAGCGCCGATCCAGAATGGTCCTTGGGAGTTCGTCTCCTCGGACGCGCTCCCTGCCGACTTCGCCAGGATCCCGGACAATAGCCCGAAGGAGAACGTGAAGGCCTCGGTCGCGGGAACCCCTCAGGCGGAGGAGGCACTCATTGCGAACAGCATTCCTCAGACCGCAAAGGTCGACCGCGCGCGGGCCCAGCTTACGGCTCCCAAGTACGACGGCGAGCCGCAGCTGAGGGCGATCGAGGGGACGAGCCTCCAATACGTGGCCAACACCACCACTCCCATCATCGTGGTCGCTCCGGGCGCGTACTTCGCGGTCGAGAATGGCGTGTGGTTCACGGCCAGTGTCTTGGCCGGCCCCTGGCGGGTGGCCGCGGCGGTGCCGGCGGTCATCTACTCGATCCCGCCCAGCTCGCCGCTGCACTACGTGACCTACGTCCGGGTGTACGATGCCACGCCGAGCGTGGTGTACGTGGGCTACACCGCCGGATACTCCGGCACCTGCGTCAGCGGAGGCGTCGTGGTGTACGGCACCGGTTACAGGTACACGCCGTGGATCGGCGTAGTGTGGTACCGGCCGCCGGTCACATATGGGTACGGCGTCAGCGTCACCTACACCCCGTGGACCGGCTGGACGTACGGCTTCGGGTTCGGCTGGAGCGCCTACGCTCCGTACCCGTACTACGCTCCGGCCGCCTGGGGTGTGGCAGCGGTGGGACCCTACGGTGCGGCGGCCGTCGGACCCTACGGCGGCTGGGCCGCGACGACCGGCAACGTCTACTCGCGCTGGGGAGGGACCACAGCCGTGAGCCGGACGAGCGGTGGCTACAACCCCTGGACCGGCAATGCCTGGGCGAGCCAGGCGGGCACCTCGTACAACTCCCGGACGGGCGTCGCGTCGGCCGGGCAGCGTGCGGGAGTCGAGAACGTCTACACCGGCGACTATGCCGCGGCCGAGCGCGGTGTCGTCCAGGGCCCGGAGGGTGTGACCGCCGCCGGCGGTCGAGCCACTGTCGGGAACACCGAGACCGGGCGGTCCGTCACGGCGGGGCGCGGCGTGGTCTACGACCCCAACACGGGAAGCGCGACTTCGGCGGCCGGAGTTCACGGCACCGAGGGTGGCGCGGGGCGGGTCGGAGACGACGTCTACGCAGGAAAAGACGGGAACGTGTATCGACACGGATCCGATGGATGGCAGCAGTACCAGGATGGCAGCTGGCAATCGGTCGGCAATTCGGAGCGCGCCGGCTCACTCGAGCAACAGCGCTCGGCTCGGGGCACCGGCGAGAGCCGGGTCCAGCGTTACAACCAGGGGTCAGGTCGGACCGCGCCGTCGCGTGGATCTCGGCCGCGGCTCCGCTAATGGAGATTCGCGAGATGCGCATCGGACGGAACTGGGGAACAGGAGTGCTGGTGGTCGCGGCGATTGGCCTCGGCGCAGTCCCTGCTTCGGCCCAGGTCAGCGAGCGGTTCATTGAGACCCAGCGGGAGAACGCGCTGGCGCTGAGGAAGTACGAGTGGAAGTCACGGGTCGAGGTTCGACGGGACGGGGAGACCAAGAGCGCGCAGCTCTTCCTCATGCGTTACGGGGCCGACGGCAACCTGCAGAAGACGCCCATCGGGGGAACCCAGCCGGCAGAGCTGCCCCGCATGCCCTTGAGGAGGATAGTCGCCAAGAAGAAGACCAAGGAGGTCCAGCAGGTGGTGACCGAGCTCGGCGACTTGGCACAGTCCTACGCGAACCTGCCTCCGGAGAGGATGCAGGCCCTCTTGGGCACCGCCAACGTGATCACTCCATTGGTCGGGGCGAAGGACGCGGTGCAGGTCCAGGCGAAGAACGTCCTGAAGGACGGCGATTCCCTGACGCTCTGGATCGACTCAGCTACCCACCAGCAACGAAGGGTGGAAATCACCACGTTCTTGGATGAAAAGCCGGTGACGCTCGTCACGGAGTTCCGCAGCCTACCACAGGGGCCGACCTATGCCGCGCGGGTCGTGGTCGAGTATCCGAGTGAGCAGCTGCAGTTGATCACGGACGCGTTCGATTTCGTGCCGTAGGCGGAGAGACCGGTGCCCGAGTTCAGGACTGGGACACCGCCCGAGTGGCCGGAGCGAGCTGCAGGCTCCGGGTCCTTGACGCCGGTCCAGGCGGAGCGCATGGTAGGCATTCCAGCGCACAGTCCATGAACTCGACTTCTGTCTCGCGTCGGAACGGCATTCTGACCTGTTCTGCCATCCTCGCGTGCCTGGCCACTCCGCTCGCGGGCCAGGCACGCGAGGCGCGCGTCGCCGTCATCCTGGACGTGGACAGCCCCCGCTTCCAACCGCTGGTCGACGCGTTTCAGACTGAGGTGGGGGGCTTCTTCCGCTCCGGTGAGATCACGCTGCTGCCACCGGTGGCGGGCGACGGCACCGCCGCCGGGGTCGCGAGGGTGCTGAACCAGGCTCTGCAGGACTCCTCCATATCGGTCGTGGTGACGCTGGGGTCCATCGGCTCTCATCTCCTCGCTCGATCCGAGAACCTGCCGAAGCCCGCGATCGCGAGCAGCGTGATCGACGCGTCCTGGCAGGCCATCCCTCAGCGGGAGGGCGCCAGCGGCGTGCGCAACTTGGCCTACGTGGAACAGTCCTACGACGTGGGCAGCACGCTGGCGGACTTCCATCGGATGATCCCCTTCAAGAAGCTGGCCGTACTGCTGGACAAGGACCTGATCGAGGCGATCCCCCAGCTGGAGCAGGGCGCGGCCGGCCTGGTGCGCAAAGCTGGCGCGGAAGCAGTCATCGTTCGCGCAAGCAACAGGGCCGAACAGATTCTGCAGGCGATCCCGGCCGGTGTCGACGCGGTGTACGTTACCCCGGTCCCCTCCATGTCCGATGCCGAGCTCACCGCGCTCCTCGCGGGCTTGAACCAGCGCCGCCTGCCCACGCTCAGCATTCTCGCGGAACCCGACGTGCAGGCGGGGGCGCTCGCGTCGTACGAGCCGCCGGAGAACTGGCAGCGGCGGGCCCGGCGGGTGGCGGTGGACCTGCAGCGGATTCTCGCCGGCGAAGACGCGGGGACCCTGCCGGTCCAGTTGGTCAGCGCTCCGCGACTGACTCTCAACCTCGCGACGGCCAGACAGATCGGGTTCTCACCCGGCTGGAGCATCCTCACCGAGGCCGAGCTGGTGGGGGCGGATTCGGCCGGCCCGCCGGATACTCTGACACTCTCCAGCGCCATGCGTGGTGCGGCCGAAACCAACCTCGATGTTGCGGCGGCCCGACTGGAAGCCGCGGCGGGACGGGAGAACGTCCGCCTGGCTCGGTCGACTCTCCTGCCGCAGGTCGGCGGCCAGATCGGCGAGACCTTCACCCGTGAGGGAACCGCGGCGGCGAGCCTGGGTCAGCAGCCCGAGCGGCTGCTGGACGGCGGGATCTCGCTGTCGATGCCGCTCTACTCCGAGGATGCCTGGTCCGGCTATGGCTCGGAGCGGCGGCTGCAGCAGGCCCGGGAGGCCCAGCGCGATCAGGTTCGACTCGACGTGGTGCTCGACGCGGGCGCGGCCTATCTCGCCGTGCTGCAGGCGCGCACCCTGGCCGGCGTGCAGCGGTCGAATCTCTATCGCACCCGCTCCAACCTCGAAGTGGCCCGGCTCAGAGAAGGAGTGGGCAGTGCCAGTCGAGCCGACACCTATCGCTGGCAGGGCGAGGTGGCTAATGCCCGGCGCGACCTGATCGCGGCCGACGCCCAGGTGCGCGTGGCCGAGCTGGATCTGCGGCGGATCCTGAATCGTCCCCTGGGTCGTTCCCTCGCACAGCAGCCGGTGGCGCTCAATGATCCGGCGCTGCTGGCCGAGGACCCGGCAGTCCTCATCTGGCTGGAGGATCCTGGCCGGCTGGCTCAGCTGACCCGGTTCCTGGTCGCGGAAGGACTCCGGCTGTCACCCGAGCTGGCCCGGGCGGAGGCCGCCATCGCCGCGCAGCGGCGGCAGCACACCGCCGCGGGGCGGGCCTTCTGGCTGCCGTCGTTTTCCCTCGAGGGCGGGCTCAACAATGTGTTCGACCGCGGTGGTGCCGGCTCCGCCACGCCGACCTTCCCATCCGCCTTTCCGGTGGCGCCCGATCTGAGCTGGCAGCTCCGGGTCCAGGCTTCCTATCCGATCTTCACCGGGTTTGCCCGGGGCGCTACCCGGGCGCAGACCCGGCTGGACCTGGAGCGGCTCGAGGTCGAGCGCG
>DATBJC010000001.1:0-13991 GCA_036556625.1 Gemmatimonadales bacterium | reverse complement strand
CTACCTCGCGATCGGTGTGGCCATCGGCCCGCTCGGCGTCGGCTGGCTCGAGATCGATCTTCGGGCGGAGGTGCCGTGGCTCGAGCGGCTGACCGAGGTGGCGGTGATCGTGGCGCTGTTCGTCGGGGGACTCAAGCTGCGACTGCCCTTGCGCGACCCCGCCTGGGTCGCCGCCTTTCGGCTCGCCGGTCCGGTCATGCTCGCCAGCATCGTCGGCGTGGCACTTTCTGCCCACCTGCTGCTGGGACTCGACCCGGCGGCGGCGATTCTCCTGGGGGCGGTGCTGGCGCCGACCGACCCGGTGCTCGCGAACCTGGTGAGAGTGGACAGCGCGGCCGACCGGGACCGTATGCGCTATGGTCTGTCGGGTGAGGCCGGGCTCAACGACGGGGCCGCGTTCCCGTTCGTCCTGTTCGCCCTCCTGTGGCTGGAGCACGGTGGCCCGGGGGCGTGGATCGGGGGATGGACGCTGCAGCGCCTGGTGTGGGCCGTCCCCGCCGGGCTGCTCCTGGGGTTCGGCCTGGGCCGCGCCGTCGGACGGCTTGCCATCAAGCTCCGGAGCCGGCAGCAGGACACCGGCGCCCCGAGCGACTTCCTGGCGCTCGCGCTCATCGCGCTCGCCTACGCCGGCGCGGAAGTCATCGGCGCCTGGGGGTTCCTGGCGAGCTTCGCGGCCGGTGTGGGCCTGCGACACGCGGAGCTGCACGTGACGCGCGAGAGCCCGCATCCGGACGTAGCCGAACGATCGAGCTCGTCCGGCGAGACTGTGGCTGAGGATAGCGCGGCCCATCCGCCGCCGGAGCATCTGGTTGGTGCCAAGGTCGACGCGGAGGAGCTGCGTGAGCCCGCGGTCGCCGCCGGGGTGCTCGTCGCGGAGACGATCTCCTTCGGCGACACGGCCGAGCGTATGCTGGAGGTTCTGCTGGTCGTGCTGGTGGGCGTCTGCCTCTCCTCCCACTGGACCAGCAGCGCGATCCCGCTCGCGCTGCTCCTGTTCTTCATCATCCGACCTCTGGCGACGCACGCTTTGCTCGCAGGTACGCCGACGACCCGGGCGCAGCGCCACCTCATGGGCTGGTTCGGGATCCGCGGGATCGGGAGCCTCTACTACTTGAGCTACGCGCTGAGCCACGGCGTAACGGGTGGAACCGCGGCGAATCTCGCCAACCTGACGATCAGCACGGTCGCTCTAAGCATCCTGCTTCACGGGACCAGTGCCCGGCCGATCCTGGCTCGCTACGAGCGAACCCTGCAACAGCCGACGGCATGACGCGCCGCTCGGCGCTCAAGTCCGCTGGCTCGTGAGCCGCCACACACAAGAAGACGGCCCGCACCCCCGAAGGAGGAACGGGCCGTCTACGCATTGATTACCCGGAGTCGGAGAATTGACTTCTCCGTTCTTCTTCCCGCAGCAACCGCCTAACTGGTGCGCTTACGGTGCAGCCTTGGGAGCTCCGGCTTCCATCCCCGGATGGTTTGCAGGCCATCCGGTTCATCAATGCGAGCGCTGCAGGTCCGGCTGAATCGCGGATCAACCTCCTGCACGGCACGCCGCGGCGCCGCTGCGACGTGGGTGAGGCACGCGATTGGCCTCACCAATCACCGGTCGAGAGGATCAGTTCTCGATCGGGCGGACAAGATAGGAAGCGGTTCACGAGCGCGCAAGAGGCGGATAAATCTTTCCACGCAGTGCACATTGACCACATTTCCACAGAGCACTCTACGACGCCGACCCCGCCGGGACCGCTCGAGAGGTCCGCACCCGAATCGGCTGATCATCGCGATGCGCGGCGCGGGCCGCTGGGTAGCCCACTCGCCTAAAAGGGCCGAATGGCCACCCCAAGAGCGAACTTCAGCTTGCGATCGGTAATCACCGGTATGGATTCCTGGCTGTCCGGCAGGATGTCGCCCTCGTCGTATCCGCCGGCCAGGCGCGTGCGGGGCGCGCTCAGGCCACCGAACAGCAGGAAAACCCGGTCGTCCTCCACTCCGAAGCCCAGTCCGAAGAACAGGACTGCCTTGATGGACTCGGTGAAGGATGGACCCACACCGCCTACCGCATTGACCGACGTGCCCCAGCGTCGGAGCAAGGCGGCCGATGCGTAGAGCATCGGTGCCAGCGGGACCGTTTCCTCGCTGACTTGAATGCGCCGACTCGCCGGGTCCTCCGCGGTCCGCACCTCCTGAAACGATTGCGGCACCTTGTCGACACCGAACGACAGGCCGCCTAACACCGAGAATTGCCGGCGATCCCCGAAGTGGAGCCGTGGACTTCGCTCCGTCCGCCAGAGAGTGTCCTTTGTATCGGTAAGCGGTCTCGGTGCCGTGCGTACGACGACGTCGACGTAAGTCGGGTTATCGAAGTCCCCGACCCAGAAAGTGTGCCGCAACACGCGTGGGGCACGAATTACCTGCTGAGCCTGCCTCCTCAACGCGAAGAACTCGGCGATGCCGTCGTCCGTTGCGGTGGCGAGACGGACGATACCCGGTAGCTCGGATGAGAGCGTGACGGAAAGGTCGGAAACCTCGTCTTCAAGATGGGTGCAGGTGCCGTCGCGTTGGCTTTGTATTGCTCGTTGAATGACCGCGGCGGCGGCGGCCTGAAGACCATTGACCTGGGGAACGAAGCCCACCACGAGCGGTTCCACGAGGGGAATCGGGAAGGTGGCAAGGAACGCTCTCGATCGGGCCACCAGGTCTTCAGCAGTAAGGTCAGGCTGATAGAGTGAGTCTGCCGCAGCGCTGAGAACGCTGAGGATAGTATTCACCGACACGAGCTCCGACTCCAGCTTCTGCCGCTGCCCCTGGACAAGGCTGAGCTGGCGCTCGAGTAAGTCCAGCCTTGAACAGGCTGGTGAGAGGGTCCTGGACTCAGCAGTCGGGCGCGTCGGTGGCATGAACCCCAGCGTGTTGACATCGCCGGTTGGATTGGCATCGGCAGTCGCAGCGGCAGGCTTGGGAATGGTTATCCCCAGTGCCTTCGGCAGCTCGCCCAACACGTCTTGAGGATAAGCCGTGGAGGTGGCGCGGATTCTGTACAGCGTAGTGAACGGATTCATGTTGTACACCAGCACACACACCCGCTGCTCCCGGGAAAACCGGGCCTTGGGCTCCTGTGCCGTCCGCATGTCGATCGGATAGGTCGTCGCGCCTTCACCGCAGCCCGACTTCACCTCGGCGTCACTCTGCGCCATGGCCCCGCGGGCATGAAGAGCCAGAGCCATGGCGGGAATGAGTACCGCACGAACCAGTCGCGTATGCATCCGGATACGCCGCCTTGGACCCGGAGAGCGCGCTACCGGTAGTAGTCCAGGAGCGAGCGACCCGAGTCCGCGATGGCGCGCTGGACCATGAGTGCGATCGCGCTGTCTCCCTGGTCGCTCAGGGGAAGGCTGCGGGCGCTGTCCAGTGCTTCCATGGCGGCGGGATCCCGCAGGACTCCCAGGGCCGTCGCCGCCCGGCTGCGCCAGCGCACTTCGAAGCCCCGCCGATACCGGGCGAGAAAGACCGGCGAGTGCACCTCGATCGCCCTCCCGGCGTCCGCCAGGTAGGCGGAGTCCGCGGCCCAGGTTTGCCGAAGCTCGCGGTTGACCCGTGCCCCCACGGCGCTGTCCGGCCCAGCCAGCAGCGCATGCCCGAGGAAGCGGACCACCCTGTCGCGCCGTTCCCCTGACAGGTCATTCATGTGCTTCAGAAACGATCCGCGGCAGTCTATGCACTGGAGCCAGGTCTCGGCGACCTGGAGATCGCTGAGTGGTTTCGGGTGGTCCCGCCGTGTGTACCTCCCCATCGGCCAGCAGGAGAACACCAGCAGCAGGATCGCGCCCGCCGCGACCGCGAGGCCCACAAGGAGTTTCTTCTGTTGCCCGGTCATGGCCACCCCCGGGGCGGATGCAGCGTGAGCGGGGGACAGGGGCCGCCCTCCACCGGATTGTCCTGGCACGCCCGCGGGTACCCGTCCGGCGGCGGCCTGGTCTTGGGAAGCCAGGACAGCTCGTCGAAGTGCATCCGGTAGATCTGTCCCAGGGTGATCTGCTTGACGCTCCTGCTGGCGGCGCGCATCAGATTGTCGGTGGCGAGGTAGGGATCGAGCTGCAGCTCGTCCACGTCACCCCAGGTCGAGGTCGTCCCGCCCTCGGGCAGCGGGGCGGAGCGCACCTGGCCGAGGGCATGGCCCAGCTCGTGGGCCATGACCATCGGCGAATAGCTCTGCCCGCGCACGAACATGATCTCCTGGTGCGACAGTGCGGGGTCGGGGTTGTAGCAGTTGAGCCCGTCGAGGCTCGGCAGCGAGGGCGCGAACCCGAGTATGTAATACACGTTGAGGCTCGCTGCGTCATAGCCGCCGCCGGTCAGGGCCGCGACGCTGGCGGCGAGCTGGCAGGTGGCGGCGTTGGATAGATCGGGCACGGCCGCCAATGCTGCTGGTGGGAAGTTCTTGACCGTCATCACCAGGTCGATCCCGGCGCCGAGCTGCTTGTAGACACGCGCCGCCTCGTCAGCCTCGAACTGCACTGCCGCCATGTCGCGCACGTTGCCCACGATCCACACGCTTACGGGCACCTGGATCGCCGCATTCAGGTTCAGACTGACACCAGAGGTGCCGGACGTGACCTCGGTCAGCGTAGGACCCTGGCCACCGGCGAAGACGACCACCTCGCGCTCGTCGCAGGCGGGTTGCCAGAACTTGGGTTTTCCTTCGAGGTTCCCCAGGTACACGTCCGGCGCCGCCACGCAGACCAGATCGCTCTCACAACGGCCATTGCGCCAGCCGCTGAAGAGCACCGCCGGGGGAGGGTCGGTCTGGAAGGGCAGCGTGGGGAACTCGACCCGCCACCCCTCCGGGAAACAGTCGGGGCACGCGCTGTACCAGTCCCAGTCGTCTCCGGCGAGGGCAAGACTGCCCATGCTCACCAGGCCGGCCACCAGCAGGCTTCGGGTTCTCATGGCGGATAGTTGGGCGGGTTCTTCGGGCTTACGCTCGGCCCCCCTCCCGGCCCCCCGCATTGCTGACCCTCGAGCTTGATGATTCGGCACCTGAAATCATCCTGGACCTTCCGCAGCTCGATGGCATCCTTCTTCATGTCGCCGAGCAGGCCACGCCATTGGGCGGGGTCGTCGCCCAGATTGTTTCCCAGATAGGCGTGAATCATCCTGGCCGTGTCGAGCGCGGCCTGCGCGATCTCACCGACGTCGCCCTGGCCGGCGGCGGCGGACACCCCTCCGCCCGCGCCGGCGTTGGACTTGCCGGAGCCGGAGCCTCCGCAGGCCGCCAACGCCAAGGGAACGGCCACCCACCTGACGTGGCGGTGGAGCCGTCGCTGCACTTTCGATCGACCGGACATCTCGCCCTCCCGTTGCCGAAGTTCGGATCCCCTCCTCAACCCCCACTGCGCGACAGGCCGGCCAGTCGTCTCCGGACCAGCCTGGTCAGACTCGAGTCCCCCAGCGCCACGGCGGCCTGACGCCGCACCTCCAGGCTCGCGGGGAGGAAGGCGACGTCCACGGCGGCGCGCTGCCCGTCGAACGATTCCGCCGCCCGGATGGCGCGCCGGGCCTCCCCCTGCGCCAGCAGCACCCTGGCCAGGAGCAGCCGCTCCGACGCGAGGGACTCGTAATACCCCCAGATCAGCGCGCCGCGGTCGGCCACGGGCAGGAGCGCGCTGAGGCTGTCGATCGCGGCGGCCGTATCGCGCCGGGCGAGCAGCAATCGGGCGGCCATGGCTCGCGCCGGAACCCGAACGGCATCACTGCCCTGCTCGGCCGCGAGGATGGCGAGGCGGCGGGTCACCCTCTCCAGCCGGGCGACGTCGTCGTGGGCGGCACTCCACTCGCCGAACCACCAGAGGCGCGCCACGCTCATGCTGTCCACCGGCTTGTCGAGCGCGGCCATCTCCCGCGCGCCGACGGCGTAGGGCGCCACGCCGATGAGGGCGTCGAGCACCCAGAGGCCGCGGCCGGCGGGCACGCCCGACTCGACCACCGAGTCGGCCAGGGCCCGCGCGCGGGCGGCTTCGCCCCGGGCGACGAAGATGTGATGCAGGCCGAGCGCGGCATTCCACCGGCGGCTCACGTCGGGGTCTTCCTCCGGCGAGACCAGGGCCGCCCGGTAGGCCTCCTCGGCGCAGCCGAGATGCCGCCCGCCCGCGGCGAGGAGCCGGCCGGCGGACAGCAGCAGCATGCCCGGCGGCTCCAGCGCGGCGAGCCGGCTCCAGTCGGTCTTGTTGGGCCCGGCGCGGACGCACGCCAGCATCAGGTCGAGCTGAAGCTGCTGGACGGTGTCGGCGCTGAGCCCGCGGTGCCGCAGCGCCAGGGCCGCGGCCTGGTCCATCTCGTCACCCGCGATGGCCAGCTCCGCCAGGTGGAAGACCACGGGCGCGAAGTCGGGGTCGAGCTCGATCGAGCGCCCGAAGGCAGCGCGAGCGGCGGAGTCGAGATGCTCACCCGAGGGCCAGAGATGGTACGCGGCCTCTCCCAGCTCGTACCACGCCTCCGACCATTCGGGGGCGACACTTGCGGCCTGGCGGAACCAGGTCTGCGCCGAGTCGCCGTGGCCGGCGAACTGGAAGAGGAGGCCTTTGGCGAGGAGGCGGTTCGGGGCCGGCATCTGGTCTTCCCGCGCGAGCGCGAGGCGAACCAGCGAGTCGCCCACCGAAAACTCGGAGAGCCAGGCGGCGGTCATCGCGCCCTTGAGCGCGGCAGGTACCAGGGTGGAGTCGGCGGCGAGGGCGTCGCGGTAGAGCGTCATCGCGTCGCGGTAGCGGGCGTTGCGATAGGCGACCTCGCCCGCCAGCCACTTGGCGACGGCGGCCGGACGGTGCACCTCCAGGTACTTCTCGGCCACGTGGGTGCTTCGCCCCACCACGTGGGGCAGGAGCGCGCTGACCGCGCGGAACGCCAGGGCGTAGGCGGCGGTATCCCGGGGTCCGGCCTCCGAGCGGCTGGCGACGAGGGAGTCCCCGGCGGCGTCGTACAGGTCGAGATGCACGACGAGCGAGTCACCGATGGCCGAGAGGGAGCCTCCCAGCCAGTAGCGGGCGCCCCGGCGCCGGGCGATGCGGGTGGCGGAATCGGCCGGCAGGCCGGAGCGGGCCGCCGATCCCAGGTAGAGCCGGGCGCGCAGCCAGCGCAGCGGGTCGGTGTCCTGCATCGCCGCCGCGACCGCTTCCTCCACCTGTTCGACGGCGAGGGGCGGCACGCCGCCGCGCTCCAGCAGGGGAAACCCCATGACCTTGTTGGGATCGAGCGTGCCCCTGGGCCAGACGGCATAGGCGGCCAGCGCGAGGGCCGGCAACCCGATCATCCCCGCGCGCTTCAACATTCGGCGCACGCCTGCGCGCCCGCCCGGGTGCCGGGCCGCGTTCTCGAGCTCGCGGACCAGCTCCGCGCCGCTGGCCTGCCGGTCGGCCGGCACCTTGGCGAGCGCCTTCCGCACCACGTCCTCCAACCCCGGGGACACGCTGGGCCGTACGACGGAGAGCGAGGGCGGCGGGTCGACCATGTGGCGCGCGATCACCGACTGTGGCGTGGCGCCGGTGAAGGGGGGAGTACCGGCGAGCATCTCGTAGAGCACACAGCCGAGGGAGTAGATATCGGTGCGGCCGTCGATCTGCCGGTGTCCGGCTGCCTGCTCCGGGCTCATGTAGAGCGGTGTGCCGAGGGCGATGTTCCCGGACGTGATCGCCTGTTCGCCCGACGCCTGGATCGCCCGGGCGATGCCGAAGTCGAGCACGAGGGCCCGCTGGTCTACCAGGAGGATGTTCTCCGGCTTGATGTCGCGATGGATGTAGCCCCGCTCGTTGGCGAAGTCGATCGCCGCCGCCACATCGCGCGCGATGCGCACGGCCTCGTCGAGTGAGAGCTGGGACTGTCGCTGGAGCCGGGCGCGCAGGCTCTCGCCGGCGACCAGGGGCATGGTGTAGTAGAGCCGGTCGCCGTCGCCGCCGCTGTCGAGGACGGGCACGATGTTGGGGTGGGTCAGGGTCGCGGCAATGGCGACCTCGCGCCGGAACCGATCGCCGCCGAGGAGTGTCGCCAGGTCGGCTCGAAGAAACTTGACGGCGATGGTGCGGCCGAGCAGCTGGTCACGGGCGGAAAAGACTACGCCCTGGCCACCGGATCCCAGCTCACCTTCGAGCTGGTATCTGTCACCGAGCAGTTGCTGGAAATCGACGAGGGACTGCATGAGGGACTTTTCGAGAGGAGCAGTCCTATGTTACGGCAGGGATCGGGGTTCGTCTAGGGCGACGCGCGAAGGAGACCACTCGCGTGGTCCCCTTCGCTGTATATCGGAGGGACAGCGCTACTCGCTGGTCCTCCGGCTACACCCAGGCATCGATCATTCCACGGGACCGCTGGACCACGCGGGTCGCCGCGTCCACCCGAACCCGGAGATCGCCGTTGGAGTGGACCAGCGCGTTCAGGATGTCGTAGGTCCCCGGCTCGGGGACTGCCAGGCCCTCCAGCACCACCTCGGTCGGCAGCGGGCCGTCGTCGCCCGCCGCAAGCACTTCATGCACCTGAATCGGGCCCATGGTGCAGAAGAAGATCGTCCCCACCTCGAGATTGGGCGCGCCGCCCGAGGCCGCCGGCGCGGGCGTTACCCTGATGCCGGGCAGATCGACCCTCACTTCCTGTCCATGCTTGATCGCGGCCTCCCCCATCCGCTCGCGGAGACGGTGGGTCTGCGAGTGGGCCATGACGCGCGGTTCCATATTTCCCCCTTGGCGATGCCCGGCCTGTGTTTTTCGGGCGACGGTGCGGCAGGCGTTTTCAGTATAGGCATCGGTGGCATCGGCGTCGGTGGCGTTCGTGTAGCAGGCGGAGTGGCAGGCGTCACGCGCGGAAGCGAAGCGGCGAGCCGTGCGCGGCGCGACCGGTGACGGTGTGAGGACGATTACGAATTCGGGTCCGATTCCGTCGCAATCGTCGGCGGCGAGAGTCTTGCTGACGTCGTGGCGCGGACGCCGCTATGTCGCCCCGGGGCGACAGTTTCATTCTCTCGCGAGGCCGATCTCCCGTCTCGGCGACCGGTCGAGCGCCCAAGGTCCGGCCCCGGCCGACGAGACATAGAGCCACACGAAGCAGAAGAGCACCGCCTGGCTGCCCTGGTTGAGCACCGGCCAGAACCCCTGTCCGGCGTGACCGTGGAAGTAGGCGACGGCCATCTCTCCCGAGAGCAGGAAGGCCACGGGCCGGGTGAAGAGGCCGAGCAGGAGGAGCAGGCCCTCGACCGTCTCGAGGGCGCCGGCCACCCAGGGCAGCGAGCCGACCGCCGCCGTGCCGCCGTCGGGCATGATCGGGCCCACTCCAGGGTGGCACTGCGCTGAAACGATGCCATTGGTCAGGCGCCAGTATATGAGGGGAGAAGCCGTGCAGCAGCGACTGCGCTGGGATCGACATCGATGGGGGGAGCCAGATAATGGAGCACTGAGACGTGCTGCGGCAGGTGCCGGAGAGTCCGGCGAACGACAACTCGATGCTCTGAGGGCTAATAAAGCCGAAGGCAGGATGCGTTGCGAGGCGTCATAAAATCACCCCGAGCAGTGTGCCGGACGCAATCGAACTCGCTGGAGCTTGAGGAGGAGATCGAGCGCGTGCCCCAGCAATCGAGAGGCGAATCCCCACAGAGTTTCACTGACCGCGCAGGGCGATCAGGAGACCCGCGATGCCGATGAGCGTTGAGACCCAGAACCCGAACATCCAGCGCACCAAGTCAGTCCGTAGCTCGGCCAGGCGCTGCTCCAGCTTCGCATCGAAGCGCGCGAAGTTCAGCTCGTTGAGCTCCCGGAGATCGTTTCGATATGCGAGGTCCACGGCGTTGAACCAGTCTACCAGCTCGTTGGCGACATCCTCGCCCAGGACATCGTAGAAGCGCTTGGACAGCTTGGCCGTCACCGGCACGCGTGGCTCCGCGGCATGGGGTCGGTGACACGTTAACGATATGCTCGGCGGCGACCGTCATCAATCCTACGCAGACCTGCTTGTGACTCCCGATGCCCCTCCTCTTAGGGATATCCATGATCATTGTGGCGTTCGCCCCACGGAACGCAGACAGGCTGATATATCAGGGAGGCCAGGACCCGAGTGCGCGCACCGGGATGTAGTAGATGTCGCCCGGGACCCAGGGCTCGTACGAGTGCCGGACGAAGAAGAGGACCTTCCGGTCGGGCGAGAGCGAGGGGTGATACTCGTCCAGCTCGGAGTTGACCCGGGCACCGAGGTTCCTGCGCGGCTGCCACTCGCCTTTCCTGAGTACGCTGGCGTAGAGGTCACCCAGGCCGAAGCCGTCGGGCTGGTTGAGCCCGGTGAAGATGAGGGTCCGTCCGTCGGGGGTGATGTAAGGGTTGAACTCCCACTCTCCGCTGTTGATCGCCGCGCCGAGGTTGCGGGCGGGCCGGCGCTCTCCGTTCACCCGTCTCGAGCGATAGATGTCCCACCCGCCGAACCCGCCCGGACGGTCGCTGCCGAAGTACAGCACGCCATCCTTGTCAATCGAGGGGTAGAGCTCGTCGGAACGGCTGTTGACCGCGGAGCCGAAGTGCTTCGGCTCACCCCACCCGGACCCCTCGCGCACCACCACCCAGATGTCGGCGTCGGTTCGCTCCCGTCCGTTCACCGGCCTGATGGACGAGAAGAACAGCCGCGAGCCATCGGGCGAGATGAACGGGTCGATGTCAGGGTAGACGCCCGAGAACGAAGCGACCCGGGGAGCGGTCCACTCGCCGGCGATCCGCCGGGAGTACACGATCGTGGCCTGGCGGCTGATGGGAAAGAACTCATCGCCCACCGCCCAGTAGGCGGTGCGCCCGTCCGGGGTGAAGGTGATGTGGTATTCCTCGCGCTCGGTCGAGATCACGCCGGGCTGGAAGATTCTGGGCCTGGCGTTGGCACCTCCGTGCGCCTCGAGCTCTCCTGTACCCTGGGGACTGAACCCGGAAGTTGGGGCGGGCGAAGTGGCCTCGGGGGCTCCACAGGCGGCGGTCAGGGCGACGATCAGTGCGAGTGAGTGCAGGCGCCGAAGGCGGCGCCGGTGGTTGCTGGACACGAGAGACGTTCCTTGCTGGGTTCGCCGGCAAAGGTGGGACTCTGCTCAGAGGGTGGCGAGCGGCGTGGGACGAACCGCGCCGATTCGAGCGGGAACGGGAGAGCGTGGCCGGCGGCTGCCGGCGCGTCAGTCGAGGTGGAGCGCCTGGTGCAGCCGGGCCCGGTAGGTGCGGCCGGAGGTGAGTCGCGCGCCGGAGCGCAGTCTGACGAGGTAGTCGCCGTGGAAGAGAGGCTCGAGCGACTCCACCCGGGCCAATTGCACGATGAGCGACCGGTGGATGCGGAGAAAGCGAGTGGGCTCCAGCTTGGCCTCCATCCCCGCCAGGGTCTCCCGCACCAGGTACGACTCCCCACCGACGTGGATCCGCACGTAGTTCGCCTCGGCCTCGCAGTAGTCGATCTCCTCGACCGGCACGAGGCGGATCCGGGTCCCGATCCGGACCGGCACCCGGTCGAGATACCTGCCGGACCTCGGCGCCGCGGGCTCGGGCAGGTCGGCTCCCCGCCGGATCTCGCCGAGCCGCTCCCGGGCCCGGGCCACCGCGGCGCGGAAGCGGTCGGGGTCGAACGGCTTGAGCAGGTAATCGACCGCGTCCACGTCGAAGGCGGGAACCGCGAACTGGCTGTGGGCGGTGGTGAACACGACGAGCGGCAGCTCCCCGCCGGCCTTCCGGCCGACACCGCGGGCGACCGCGAGTCCGTCCACCTCGGGCATCTGCACGTCGAGAAAGACCAGATCGGGCTGGGCCGCGGGGATCACGGTCAACGCCTCGCGCCCGTCGCGGCACTCGGCGACGACCTCGACATCGAGCTCGCCGGCCAAGAGCGCGCGGACCCGGCGCCGGGCGGGCGGCTCGTCGTCCACGATCACCGCGCGGATCATGACGCCGACGCCCGATAGGGAACGACCAGCGTCGCCGTCACACCGCCTCCCGGCGTGGGCGTCAGGGCGAACTCGCCGGCCGGTCCGTAGAGCGCGGCCAAACGCGCGCGCAGGTTGGCGAGGCCGACGCCGGCGGCGGCGGGCCGGCCGGCCTGGTCCAACCCGACGCCGTCGTCCTCCACCTCCAGCCGCACCTTGCCATTCTCCCGTCGCGCAGCGACCCGCAACCGGCCCGCGGCCGAGCGGGGGGCGATGCCATGGCGGATGGCGTTCTCGACCAGCGGCTGAAGGATCAGGTGCGGCACCCGGGCTCCCAGCGCGTCCGGGTCGATCTGCCACTCGACGCGGAGCCGGTCCTCGAGGCGCGCCGCCTCGATCTCCAGATAGGCCGCAGCGAAGCGCAGCTCATCCGCCAGCGGCACCTCGTGGATGGTGGCTCCTTCCAGAGCATGACGGAACAGCTCGCTCAATCGCGTGATGAGGCGCTCGGCGTTGGCCGGGCTCTCCCGCACCATGAGCGCGATCGTGTTGAGGGTGTTGAACAGGAAGTGCGGCTGGATCTGGGCTTTCAGGGTGAGCAGCCGGGCCTCGGCGAGCTGGTCGTCGCGCCGGCGGCTCTCGCTCGCGTAGTGCGCCGCGTGGGCCACGCCGATCACCAGGGAGTACAGGAAGACATTGTTCTGGGCGCTGGTGAGGAGCAGCTCGGGCAGCGGCGGCAGCGTGGCGTACCAGCCGACCCACGAGTTGAAGACCAGCACCGCCACGGCACGGAAGACCACCACCGCTATCACGGAGAGCAGATGGAGGCCGAGCCTGGGCAGCAGGCGGCCCCGGCCCAGCGGATAGCGGTGCGCCAGCCAGAGGGCGAGCATGGTGAGCGGCACCCAGAGCCAGGCGCTGGCGAGCGAGGTCACCAGGGCGTGCCGCCAGGTGACCTGCTCGCCGCCGGGACCGGCCATCTGGACGTACTGGCTGGCGCTCGCCACCCCGTTGAGGGTCCACCAGACGAACGCGAACAGCCACCAGCGGCGAGACGGGGATGGGGATGTGGTCATGTTGCGTGGGCAGGCCTCGGTGACAGCCTAAGGATACGCCCGCCATTCCGGGGTATCAATTCGAGACGCCGGGTACCCTGCCCCGCGTGCTACAGCCGCCCGCTCGAGCATCTCCCCTAGTACCGGCTCCGACACCATCACCCCTCACAGGCCCGACCCCATGTGCAACCGTTCCGTGCTCTTCCTGCTCGGCGCGCTGCTCCTCGCGCCCGCAACGTCGCCGGCGCATGCCCAGGACGACGCCCGTCCCCGGCGCGCCATGCGGCCGTTCGGCTCAGACGCGGAGCTGCTGCGGTACCTGGCGGCGGTCGATTCGGCCCGGCCTTCGCGCCGGCCCCCCGAGCCCGACGTCTGCACCGATACCCTCGGCTATGCACCCGGCGACAAGCGGGTCGTGATCACCGGCCGAGTCCGGAATCCGGCGGGCAGCGGGATCGCGAGCGTCCGGGTCTCCGCGCTGGGCCGGTGTGCCACCGCGGGTGCCGACGGCAGATACCGCCTGGAGCTGCCGGCCAGATTCCTGACGGGGCGATCCAGGGTGCGGGTCAGCGCCGACCTCTTCGGGTATCGTCGAGCCAGCCGCACGGTCTCGGTCCGGCGCGGCGTGGCGAGTGCTGATCTCACTCTGACCCCGAGTCTGGTTCAGCTTCAGGAATCCGTAGTCAGCGCCGACGCGGCACCAGCCGCCAAGAGCGAGTCCATCACCAACACCCAGCACGCCGGCGTGGACGAGGGCGGCATCGTCAAGCTGCACGGCGACCATCTCATCGTGCTCCGGCGCGGGCGGCTCTTCACCGTCTCGGTGCGCCCAGGCGAACTCCGGCCCATCGCGATGGTGGACGCATATCCGCCCGGCGCAGAGCCGGCGGAGTGGTACGACGAGATGCTGGTGGAGGGCGACCGGGTGATCGTGATCGGGTACAGCTACCGGCGGGGCGGCACCGAGGTGAGCCTGTTCGCGATCGACGGCCGGGGCGGGCTCCGGCACCTGAGCACCTCGCACCTCA